>DAAP01000004.1 GCA_001701165.1 Bacteroidales bacterium H4
AATTTGATGCGGTTGCCCTGGCGTTTGCCGGAGGTTATGACTTTTTCGCCACCATATTTGAGTATCTTATCAAGGATTACAACACGGCTGGTGGTGGCAAATATGCCGAATATTATACTCCTCACGCTATTGCCACCATTATGGCGCGACTGCTTGTCGGTGATGACGAAGACTTGCATAATATTGAGGTGTATGACCCCTCGGCAGGCACCGGTACGCTCTTGATGGCATTAGCCCATCAGATAGGCAATAGCAAATGCACTATCTTTGCACAAGACATATCGCAACGAAGCAATAAGATGCTTAAACTTAATCTATTGCTTAACGGCCTTGTGACTTCGCTTGACCATGCAATTCAGGGTGACACGCTTGTTGCGCCCTACCACAAAAACGACAGGGGCACGGCACTGCGACAGTTCGACTACGTGGTTTCCAACCCACCGTTCAGGATGGATTTTTCCGACACTCGTGAGAAGATTGCCGCTCAGCCAGCACGCTTCTGGGCCGGAGTGCCGAAAGTTCCGACGAAGAAAAAGGAGAGTATGGCCATTTACACCTGCTTCATTCAGCACGTGATCAATTCGCTCAAGGACACGGGCAAGGGAGCTATTGTAATTCCCACGGGATTCATTACCGCCAAGTCGGGTGTTGAAAATAAAATACTGAAACACATTGTGAATAATCGTATAGTGTACGGCGTGGTGTCGATGCCGTCGAATGTGTTTGCTAACACCGGTACAAATGTATCAGTGCTGTTTTTTGATAAGTCGAAGACGCGCGATAAGGTGGTACTTGTAGACGCGTCGAAACTTGGCGAAAAAGTCAAGGTTGATGGCAACCAAAAAACCGTACTCCACGATGATGACGTGGAGAAAATCATTTCCACTTTCCGCAACGCTGAAGCCGTTGATAACTTCTCGGTGGTGGTCGGTTATGATGAAATTAAAGAGAAAAACTACTCGTTGTCGGCCGGTCAGTATTTCGACATCAAGATTGAATATGTTGATATTACCGAAGACGAATTCAATCGCCGTATGGCTGATTACCGCTCCAAGCTCACCGAAATGTTTGCCGAGAGCCACCGCCTCGCAACCGAAATCCTCGACCAACTCGACACACTCCACTTCAATGAACACTAACCAACTATTAAGAAAATCTTAACAGTTGAACTATTCGAAAAAATGGAATAGTTCGAAAGCACCCAAATTTTCAACTATTTCCAAAATGGAAATAGTTGCCCATCTAACCCATAAAGCCGCAATGATGCTGAAAAAATATAAGCTACACGAAGTCGCCACTTTTGAACTTAGCAATGTTGACAAAAAGTCAAAGGAGGGAGAGCGAAGCGTCCGTCTGTGCAACTTCACGGATGTTTATTACAATTGGGCTGTAACGCGCAATATGGAACAATCTTTTATGCTTGCTACCGCTTCGGAATCCCAAATTAAGAAACTGGCAATCCGAAAGGGTCAGGTCGCAATCACAAAAGATAGTGAAACACGACACGACATAGGCATACCCACCTATATAGCCGATGATTTCGATAATACGGTTCTTGGCTATCATTGCGCCTTAATCACTCCCGACCAATCCAAAGTTGACGTACGATTCCTTAATGCGTTTCTTAACTCAAAGATGGCAAAGGAATACTTTGCGAACAACGCATCGGGTAGTGGTATGCGCTATTCTCTCCCTGTGGATGCCATCAAAAACATTCTTTTATATCTCCCCGAATTGGAGGAGCAAAAACGAATCGGACACCTACTGTCACTCATCGACCGAAAAATTGCGCTCAATCGTGAGATAAATCGCAATTTAGAGGCGATGGCGCGTCAGCTCTACGACTACTGGTTCGTCCAGTTCGACTTCCCCGACAGCGAGGGTAAGCCCTACAAGTCGAGCGGCGGCAAGATGGTTTGGAACGATATACTGAAGCGTGAAATACCCGATGGTTGGGAAGCCGCACAATTAAATAATTGGCTTGAAATCAAATCGGGTTTTCCATTCAAATCAGAATCATATACAACTTTTGGTCGTTATAAGATCATTACCATTAAGAATGTTCAAGACGGAGAACTTATCACGTCTGATTGCGAATTTGTTGATAATGTCCCAAGCCGGGTTAAAGATTATGTCTACCTCAAAATTGGAGATAGATTGATTTCTTTAACTGGAAACTGCGGAAGATTATGCGTTGTTTGCGAAGATAATCTACTGTTAAATCAGCGTGTAGGGCTACTGTATTGTGAAGATCTTCATTTAGAATACTGTTACAATTTGCTGAATAGTAATTGTATGAAAATGGAGATAGACAATTTGGCAAATGGTGCAGCACAAGCAAATCTAAGCCCGATTGAACTATGTAAAGCCAACTGTGTGATGCCTCCTAAGGCGATATTGATTGAATATGCCAAGAGCGCAGACACAATTCGTAAAACCATAATTCGTAACAGTCAAGAAATTTCTCAACTAACTAAACAGCGTGACGAGCTGCTGCCGCTGCTGATGAATGGACAAGTGTCCGTTATGCGGCGAGCGGTAAATTGCGATTTATCGTTTATGTATCGGCCGGTTGATTCGAGTTGCCGGATGATTCGAAGGCCTTTGTTCGGGTGGGCGGCAGCGTCGGGATGTGGGCGGTATGTCGCGAATAATGCGTAACTTTGTGGGCGAATACTAACGCATGATGATGTCTCGCAGCCGAGCGATGCCCGGCTGTGCGAGACTACGATATTGATATGAAAGATTTTTTTGCGCTGTTGCGCCGCTTTGTTCCTCCGTATAAGAAGTATCTGGCTCTGAACATCTTGTTCAATGTGCTGGCGGCGCTGCTGACGCTGTTCTCGTTTGCGCTGATTATCCCGATATTGGAGATGCTGTTCAAAATCAATGCCACGCATTATGTGTATATGACGATGGCGGACGGCTCGTTCAAGGAGGTGGTAGTCAACAATTTCTATTATTACACACAGGAGGCTGTGGCGCTGTACGGGCCGTCGGCGACGCTGGCGCTGCTGGCTGTGGCGCTGGTGGTGATGACGGCTCTGAAAACAGGAGCTACGTACCTCAGCTTGTATTACATCATTCCGCTGCGCAGCGGAATTGTGCGCGATATCCGCAATGAGGTTTATGACAAGATTACGCGGCTGCCCATAGGGTTCTTTACGGGCGAGCGCAAGGGCGATGTGATGGCGCGTATGAGCGGCGATGTGGCCGAAATCGAGAATTCGGTGATGGCATCGCTGGATATGATGTTCAAAAATCCGGTGATGATTGTCGTGTGCCTGGCTATGATGGTGGCCGTGTCGTGGCAGCTGACTGTGTTTGTGTTTGTGCTGCTGCCTTTGGCCGGAATGGTTATGGGTCGTGTAGGCAAACGCCTTAAGCGTCAGTCGCTTGAAGGGCAGAACCAATGGGGTGTATTGATGTCCAATATCGAGGAGACCCTTGGCGGACTGCGCATCATCAAGGCTTTCAACGCCGAAGATAAGGTGCGTGCACGTTTCCATCGCGAGAATCAGGAGTTCTATCGTCTGTCCAATCGTATAGCGCGTCGCCAGTCGTTGGCTCATCCGATGAGCGAGTTTTTGGGTACGGCGGCCATCGCGATAGTGCTGTGGTTTGGCGGTACGCTCATTTTGGGCGGCAGCGCCGGCATTGATGCCCCTCAGTTTATATATTACATGGTGATATTTTACAGCATCATCAATCCGGCCAAAGACTTGAGCAAGGCAGCCTACTCGGTTCAGAAGGGTCTGGCGTCGATGCAGCGCGTCGACAAGATTCTCGGGGCGGTCAATCCCATCGCCGATCCGGAGCATCCCAAGACGTTGCCGCCACATGCCGGGGCTATCAGCTACAAGCATATATCTTTCAGCTACGGCGACCATGAAGTCATAGATGATGTCAGCTTAGACATCCCGGCAGGCGCCACCGTGGCCCTGGTGGGACAGAGCGGCAGCGGCAAGTCCACGCTGGCCGATTTGCTGCCGCGCTTCTATGACGTGGACAGCGGCAGCATCACCATCGACGGCATCGATATCCGCGATGTGCGCGTACACGACCTGCGTGCGCTTATGGGTAATGTCAATCAGGAAGCTATATTGTTCAACGACACGTTCTTCAATAATATCACCTTCGGCGCGCCTGCCGGAGCCACCCAAGAGCAAGTAGAGCAGGCCGCCCGTATCGCTAATGCTCACGACTTTATCATCGAAAGTCCCGAGGGTTATCAGACCAATATCGGCGACCGCGGCTGCCGCCTCAGCGGAGGCCAGCGCCAGCGCGTATCCATAGCGCGAGCCATACTCAAGAATCCACCCGTACTGATACTGGACGAAGCCACCAGCGCCCTCGATAGCGAGAGCGAGCAACTGGTCCAGCAGGCACTCGAACGCCTGATGCAAGACCGTACTACACTGGTGATTGCACACAGGCTCTCGACCATACGCAATGCCGACATGATTTGCGTCATGCACGAAGGCCGTATTGTCGAACGCGGTACTCACGACCAATTGCTGGCCCTTGACGGATACTACAAGCGTCTGGTAGATATGCAGTCATTCTGACTGCCGCGCCGCCATGCCGTCCGCCATATCGCGGAAAATGCGTAATTTTGCATGACTTTAGTGACCCTAAGGTCCCTAAAGACGCTAACAAAAAAGCTGAATTCACAGAAAATACACTATGAGTCGTACACCACAAGAAATGCCGGGAGTGACCCTGCTGGGCAATACCGGCGTCAAATATCCCACCGACTACTGTCCCGAGATGCTTGAGACCTTTGACAATAAGCATCCCGACAACGAATATCTCGTGACCTTCACCTGTCCCGAATTTACGGCGCTGTGTCCCAAGACCGGACAGCCCGATTTCGGCAAAATCATCATCTCGTATATCCCGCGCACCAAGATGGTCGAGAGCAAGAGCCTGAAACTGTATCTGTTCTCGTTCCGCAACCACGGCGATTTCCACGAAGACTGCGTCAATATCATCATGAAGGACCTGTGCCGCCTGATGGATCCCAAGTACATCGAAGTCACCGGGCTTTTTGCACCGCGCGGCGGCATCTCCATTATTCCTTTTGCCAATTACGGCGACGAAGACCACAAGGAAATGGCTCGTGAGCGACTGATGGCCTCCTTCCGCAACGATATGTAATTCCCGGGCTACCACTATTGCAGACTATGAAAAAAGACACCCTGATGGTGGTGAGCGGAGGTATGGACTCCGTCACCATGCTTTGCGAATACGCCTCGCGCATCGCCATGGCCGTAACCTATGACTACGGCAGCAATCACAACGCGCGCGAAATTGAATGTGCTCGCTTCCAATGCGCCAAGCTTGGTATTCCGTTGATGGTTATTCCCCTGAAGTTTATCGGCGAGCATTTTGCCAGCTCGTTGCTCTCCGGCGCCGATGCCATTCCCGAAGGCAATTACGATGACGAAAACATGCGCAGCACCGTCGTGCCCTTCCGCAACGGCATCATGCTTTCCGTAGCCGCCGGCCTTGCCGAGACACACCATCTGGCGCACGTGATGCTGGCCAACCACAGCGGCGACCACGCTATTTATCCCGACTGTCGCCCGGCATTTGTCGAGAATATGTCGCGAGCCATCGCCGCCGGCACCTACGACGGCATTACCCTGCTGACGCCTTATACACACCTCACCAAGGGTCAGATAGCAGAACGCGGCGCCGCCATAGGCGTAGACTACAGCCATACATACAGCTGCTATCGCGGCGGCGAACACCATTGCGGCACCTGCGGCACCTGTCGCGAACGTCGCGAAGCCTTTCAGATTGCCGGCATACCCGATCCCACCATATACGACGCGTAGTCCTCATGCCTCGAGATTTTGGCGTTTATGTCGGCTTGCAAAGTTAGTTCGTGCCCGAATAAGCAATGAAGAAGGGTCGTTTGCACGTCGTATCAGTGACGGCACAGCGAAAAATTGTGCGCATATAGCCTGAAATTGCAAAAAAAACGCTAACTTTGCATTCGCAATTTCGCCATGGCGGCGGAAGACCACATGGAGAGATGGCAGAGTGGTCGATTGCGGCGGTCTTGAAAACCGTTGAGGGTCACACCTCCGGGGGTTCGAATCCCTCTCTCTCCGCAATAAACATTGAGAATCAATGTTTTACAAACATAAGCACCCGATTTTACACCCTATAATGTAAAATTGGGTGCTTTTATATTATTTAATGAATCATCTTTGTGGTAGCAGATAAAAATATGATATGCAGGTTTATCTGCTTAATCTGTTATTATCAATTCAGAATGTGTTCAGGAACGGGTGCTGTTGCAAATTTGAGAATTATTGAACGACAGAGCGAAGTCGAAAGCTTCCATCGGAGTATCTTGCACAAAATTTCCGGATTCATCGGCTGGATAATTCAGATGCAAATAGGGAACTGCCTCCTCTCCGCAATAAAGAATGTAAATCAAGCAATTGCAAGATCTGCACCTTCTATTGTATCCAAAATGCAAAGTTGGGACAATACGAATTAACATTAAAGCCAAAGGTCTCTTATTAACAGGACACTATACAATAATGGCGCCCCTTTTCAAGGAAGATGCTTTTCCGGCACAATGAAGCGTGCTTGGATAACAACAATATAATCAAAAGATCAGAGCTTTGGGAAAAATTTTCCCACTTTATGTTTGTAGTTTCGATACTCATCACCGAAATCACGCTCAAGACGCTGTTCCTCGTTGTGGACTTGAACCATCATAATGAATACTACAACTACGAAGATGAGGACCGCCTGCCAAGAAAACAATATCGTGATAATGCCGAGATAATAAACCAATGTCCCACTGAGCATCGGATTGCGACTATAACGATATGGGCCATTGGTCATTAGGTATTGAGTTCGTGGGGCAATCTCGCGCCCCATCGCATCAAACGGATTGCCTTTACCATGAATTTTCATATACACAACACTCCATATGGCCAAAGCTAACCCTGCAACAGCCAACATCCCACCCACTACCCATTGCCAGAAGGTCGGGACGATTAAGTCACTGCAAAGCCACATGAGCGTAGGTAGACCTATAATAAAAACAGTAAATCCAAGAATGTAGCCGATGAACTGTCTCATAATTATCCCATTAATTAACATGCATGGTCTGCTTTTCTACCAATCGTTTTCTCTTATGTCTTGGAAAGAGTTGCCTCTATCCATCTGCAAAAATACAGAATTTTATTGAAATCCAATCAAATATCATCGAATTACATCCTAAATCCCCTGTTTTTTCTTGGCTCTTCTGCTGATTCTCGTACACCTTGCCGTAACTTATTAAACTGTTCTTTGGATACTGTTTCTTATCGTTTGCTTCAATCCTATATTACGCCACTAAAGATAGCAAAGGTAATGCCGCAATCAGTGAGTTTAGATTTGGCATGGTCTTGGTGGGCTGGTTGACTAAATACGTATTGATGGCATTTAATTCATTCTTATAAAATATGCCGATGGCTTTGATAAACTCAGACATAACAAAATATTACTAGTTTAAGAATATTGTGATTTTATACTCTCACCGCCATGTATTTCTCCGGGTCGCGCAAAAAATCCATAAGATTTATAATATACACGCCTTCTTCATTCATGTAGGTAGGTTGTAGCCCGTTTACAATTACGATCCTGCGAAATCCGTCGCGAAGTTTACGTAGTGAGGTCAGTTCTTGATCTCGTTTTTCTTCTGTTTCCATCGCATAGGCCGATTGGATGTATACTCGCTCATAGCCACGGTTGCAGACGAAATCGATTTCCAGCGTCTTGCGCTGACGGGATCCATCCTCGATTTTCACTTCGGTAAACACTTGTCCTACATCCACCTTCATTCCAATAGCACGAAGCTCGTTGTAGAGCATATTCTCCATCATATGCGTTGGTTCTACTTGCCGAAATCCTAATCGGGCATTTCTCAGTCCCAAATCCTCAAAGTAATACTTAAACGGCGAATCTATGTATTTTCTTCCTTTAATGTCATAACGAGTAACACGTTCCAACACGAACGCATCCTCCATATATTCCAAGTAGAGACGTATGGTATCCACCGAAATGCTACTATGCTTTACACTTTTAAAAGTGTCTGCAATCTTTGGAGGATTGGTCAGACCACCCACACATGATGCCATGATGTCCACTAGTTCTGACAAATCGCTATCTTGACGAACTTCATATCGCTCTTTTATGTCACGCAAATAAGTATGCTCCATCTGCTGTTCCAGATAACTCACCTTCTTGTTGACATCGTTTTCTAAAACGACCTGTGGCAATCCTCCATAGAGCATATATTCACGAATCATATCTTGCGAATAGTCATCACGGAAATCTGCTACTTCTCTGAAGGTCAATGGACGCACGTGTATTTCATCTCCTCGTCCACGAAACTCAGTGATTACATCCTTAGACAGGAATTTTGCATTAGAGCCAGTAACAAACACATCCACATTGCTTATGCTTAGGAATGAGTTCAATACATCCTCAAACTCGCTGACCATCTGTACTTCATCCAGCATAACATAATATTGACCGTCTGATGAAAGACGGCTATCTATGTA
>DAAP01000055.1 GCA_001701165.1 Bacteroidales bacterium H4
GCCAATTACGACACACCCCCTTCCTTATTATGCGAGTCCGCACACGACATCCCCTCCGGACATCAGTCGCAGCATCCGTCGCGGCATCCGTCGCGGCATCCGATGCGGCATCCGATGGTGCGAACTCGGCGAACCGCTAACTATTGACCATCTATACGTACGATGGCTTCCGCAGCTATGACATTGCCGTTTTCTTCGGCCTGCTTGTACCAATAACGAGCCTGTTGTAAGTCCTTGCTCACCCCCAATCCCCTTTCGTAGAACAATCCGATCTGATACATAGAATAGTCATTGCCCTGCTTCGCCGCTTTTTTATACCACTCCAACGCCTTGGCGTAATCGCACTTAATCTTCTCGCCTACATAGAGATAGTCCGCCATAGACACCTGCCGCCGGCCTTCCGGCTACTTGAACACCGGACGGACAGGGAGGCCGATGCAACGCGCAGTCGCCCAAACCTCCGGAGTGTTTCTTTTGTCGATAGACAACCGTTTCCCGTATTTATTGTCATCAGACAAATTGCATACCCAGTATTTGCCATCGCCTATACCTTCAAAACTTGTTTTACCGGTATCACCTTCTTTCTCATAATAATTCCATCCGGCGGCAGGAAGAAATATGTAATTGCCATTTGGGCCAATGACTTTATAGCCTTGCATTTCGTACAACTCAGTCCATTGCCACGTGCATTTCTCTATAAGCTCATCGCATTCCGCCTCAGTCGGCATACGCCACGGTGCGCCTAATTTGACAGAAGCCACATCGTCTTCTTTGTCCAAGGTCGTTTTGCCGTCCTTTGCCGTGTACTTGGAAATGGAATTTTCGTCTCCGAATTTGTAGTTACCCCAGCAATAAGCACAGTAATGCCCGGAATCATTCATTTTCGTTTCCGTCTCGCCCCAGGCATAGTAATCGCCGCACTCCCACGGATTTTCGGCGCCGATATTGCAGGCGGCCCATTTGACAGACAGCCCCAAGTCCACATATGAGGACGGGTCAGGGAGCGAGACCTCCGCACTATTCTCGGTACATTCCGGACTTATGGACTGTCCGACAACGCCTGACGCTCCGAGATTGCAAGATGCCGGGTCAACCGACAGCCCCGAGGCAACGGTTTCGTGTGCGTAAGCACCGAATGCGGCCAGTGCTGCCACTAAAAGTAATATATATTTGCGTTTCATATCTTTATGGATTTAGTATTTGATTAATTCTTAGGTACCAACTTGCGGCAAATCTCGTCCGATTCGGGAGTTTAGGCACGTCTTCATCATTAAGCTATTCTAAAAAAAATTTATGTTCGTTATCGGGTTTTGAGTGTCATTGACTGCAAATTTACTTTTTTTATTGTTAACCCGCAACTTTTTTGTGCTCGTTTTCACAAAGCGCCGCTGCGCCATTGCTTACGACACCGGACACCCCGTTTTCGGACACGGCCGCACTACGGTAAGTCTAAGCATCCGCTTTCGACTAATTGCATCGACTAATTGCAGACGCAGCAAAACTTTTCCGGAATTTTATCCACTGAAATCCAAAGATTTTTAGTAACTTTGCGGCGATTTTGCACCGGCGCCCGAGGCGAAGGTGCTTTTAGTGTCGGCAGCCGCATGCCGCACACCGCCATAATTATGCAAGCAATCATCGACATACAACGATATGATTAAAATCACATTCCCCGACAACAGCGTCAAAGAATATGCCAAAGGCACGACGCCGTTAGAAATAGCCAAGAGCATCAGCGAGCGCCTCGCCGCCGATGTACTGGCCGCCACCGTCAACGACGAAGCATGGGACTTGACACGCCCCATAGAGTGCGACGCCACACTCACGCTCCACAAATGGGACGACCCCGAGGCCAAGCACGCATTTTGGCACACCAGCGCACACCTGCTGGCCGAAGCGCTGCAGGAACTCTTCCCCGGAGTCAAATTCGGCATCGGCCCCGCCATCGAAAACGGGTTCTATTATGACATCGACCCCGCAGGCAATTCCATCACCGCCGCCGACTTCCCGCGCATCGAGGCCAAGATGCTCGAACTGGCACGTACCGCCAACCCCGTGGTACGTCGCGACATCTCCAAAGCAGACGCCCTCAAGCTTTTCGGCGACCGCGGCGAGAAGTACAAATGCGAGCTTATCAGCGAACTCGAAGACGGACACATCACCACATACACCCAAGGCAACTTCACCGACCTGTGCCGCGGTCCGCATATTCCCTCGGTAGCACCTATCAAGGCCGTAAAAATCACATCCTTAGCCGGCGCATACTGGCGCGGTGACGAAAAGCGCGACCAATTGACTCGTGTATACGGCATATCCTTCCCCAAGAAAAAAATGCTGGACGAGTATCTCGTACTGCTCGAAGAAGCCAAGAAGCGCGACCACCGCAAAATAGGCAAAGAACTCGAACTGTTCACCTTCAGCTCCAACGTCGGCGCCGGACTGCCCCTGTGGCTTCCCAAAGGTGCCGCCCTGCGCGACCGCCTCGAGCAATTCCTCCGCCGCATCCAAAAGAAATACGGTTACCAGCAGGTAATCACTCCCCATATCGGCAGCAAGATGCTGTACGTCACCTCCGGACACTACGCCAAGTACGGCAAGGACTCCTTCCAGCCCATACACACCCCCGAAGAAGGCGAAGAGTACCTACTCAAGCCCATGAACTGCCCCCACCACTGCGAAATCTTCCGCGCCTTCCCGCGCAGCTATCGCGAACTGCCCCTGCGTATCGCCGAATTCGGCACCGTATACCGCTACGAGCAGTCGGGCGAACTCCATGGATTGACCCGCGTACGCGGATTTACGCAGGACGATGCACACATCTTCTGCGCCCCCGAGCAAATCAAAGACGAGTTCCTCAAAGTGATGGATATCATCTTCTATATCTTCAAGGCACTCAACTTCAACAACTACGAGGCACAAATCTCGCTGCGCGACCCCAAACACAAAGAAAAATACATCGGCAGCGATGAAAACTGGCACTTGGCCGAAACCGCCATCATCGAAGCCTGCGAAGAAAAAGGCCTCAAGGCACGCAAGGAACTCGGCGAAGCCGCATTCTACGGCCCCAAACTCGACTTCATGGTCAAAGACGCCATAGGTCGCCGTTGGCAACTCGGAACAATACAGGTAGACTACAACCTGCCCGAGCGCTTCGGCCTCGAGTACACCGGCGCCGATAACCTCAAGCATCGTCCCGTGATGATCCACCGCGCACCCTTCGGGTCGCTCGAACGCTTCGTGGCCGTACTGCTTGAGCACACTGCCGGACATCTGCCCCTGTGGCTCGCGCCCGACCAAGTGGTAGTGCTGCCCATCTCCGAGAAATTCAATGACTACGCTCGCAGCATTGTCGACCAACTCGACCAAGCCGACATCCGCACCATCATCGATGACCGCAACGAAAAAATCGGCAAGAAAATTCGCGAAAACGAGCTCAAGCGCATACCTTATATGCTTATCGTAGGCGAGAAAGAGCAAGAAAACGGCGAAGTTTCGGTAAGAAAACAAGGTCAAGGTGATCAAGGTTCGATGAAAATTAGTACCTTTGCCGAGCAAATAGCACAAGACGTCAAAGACTCCGTAGGACATTAAAGCTCTGCGAAGCCTTTAACGCGCACAATATAAACATAATACACAACATCTACACCCACTGAATGGAGAAAAAACCCTATCATCCCGGCCCACGGCCTCCGCGCCCCTCGGGCCCCCGTCCCCCAATGACGCGTCGCGGCGAAAAGCCCGCAAATCCCAACCTCATCAACGAACAAATTCGTGCACGCGAAGTACGTCTCGTAGGTGATAACGTCACACCGGGCATATACTCCATTCACGACGCCCTGCGTCAGGCCGAAGAACTCGAGCTGGATCTCGTGGAAATATCCCCGACTGCCGAGCCGCCGGTATGCAAGATACTTGACTATCAAAAGTACCTGTACCAGCAGAAGAAAAAGCAGAAAGAGATTAAAGCCAAGGCAACCAAAGTCGTTATCAAAGAAATACGATTCGGACCTCAGACAGACGACCACGACTACAACTTCAAGCTGCGCCACGCCATAGGCTTCCTTAAAGAAGGCGCCAAAGTCAAAGCCTACGTCTTCTTCAAAGGACGCTCGATACTCTTCAAGGAACAAGGCGAAGTACTGCTGCTTCGCTTTGCCAACGACCTCGAAGAATACGGCAAAGTAGACCAAATGCCCCTTTTGGAAGGCAAACGCATGATTATCATGTTGTCTCCCAAGAAGAAATAAACAACACTATTAATAATTAAACAAAACAACATGCCCAAGATTAAGACTAACGCCGGTGCCAAAAAGAGGTTCGCCCTTACCGGCTCAGGAAAGATCAAAAGAAAACATGCTTACAAGAGCCACATCTTGACCAAAAAAACCAAGAAGCAGAAACGCAACCTGACCCACTTCGGCTTGGTAGCCAAGAGCGACGCCAACAACGTTAAAGCACTGCTGGCCCTCAAATAAGGAGCATAAACAAAACCCGCGCCGCAGCATAAGCCTACACGCAACGCAGCATCGGCACCTAAGCATGGCCCTGCTCCGGAACACCGCGCAAAGGCTCACAAGCAATGACGCAACACCATCTCTTTTACACATTTACTAACCGAATGTACAGCGTAACAATACACTAAGAGCAATACAAGCCGCTGTCATTCAAAACACCAAAAAGAAATGCCAAGATCAGTAAACCACGTAGCATCTCGTGCTCGCCGTAAAAAAATCCTGAAACTTACACGCGGCTACTTTGGCTGCCGCCGCAACGTCTGGACCGTCGCCAAAAACACTTGGGAAAAAGGTCTGACCTACGCTTATCGCGACCGCAAACAAAAGAAACGCAACTTCCGCGCACTGTGGATCCAGCGTATCAACGCCGCCGCACGCGTCGAAGGCCTCAGCTACTCCCAGCTCATGGGCCTCATCCACAAGGCCGGCATCGAAATCAACCGCAAAGTCCTCGCCGACCTCGCACTCAACAACCCCGCAGCCTTCAAGGCCGTTGTAGACAAAGTTCGCAACGCCTAAGACATAAGCGCACACACAACGCAGCGGCGCGACTCCCTCTCGGGAATCGCGCCGCTGCCGCTTTCTATTCGTGCAACGCTAAGCCAAGACTATCGACTGAAACTATCAAGGTACGCCGCCGCATCCGACAAGTCTATGCGCGGGCAGTCCTTCAAGTCCGCAGGCAAGGCCGCATCGGCATCGGCGGCCACCACGTCCACCGCACCCCAATGATAGCGAAGGTCGGCCGCAATTCGGCCATACGTCTGAGCATCAGCCTGTAGACACGGATAGCACCGCGCACCGCACCTCTGAGCAAAGTCCGTGCCCGGACGTCGCGAATCGCCCACAGCCGTGAACGCCGTACGACATCCGGCGGCGCGGAACACGCGCACCGCCTCGGCGACAGCTTCATAATCCGCCGAGACGACAAGCACTCGCAAATGACACAGCGCTTCGCAGCCGAAAGCCATCGCAAGACGCGCATCGGCATTACAGCGCCGCGGCGCCGGACGCCCGTGCTCCTCCATTTTCCGTTCAAGGTAATTGTCTGCCATAATTCAAGTATTTCAGCCGTATCAGCCTGAGAATGTTTTTATAATGAATTTTTTTAGGGGGCGCTCCCTCTACAATATTACCTAAATGCGCATCGCGGACTCCGTCGCATGGCGTTTGTACGCCGCCTCGGAAGTCCGCGATGGCCGTATGCAGTTATGTTCAGCGAACAATCAGCAGGTGATAATTCTTCTTGCCGCGCTGCACCAGCATATACTTGCCGGCCAGCAGCATATTTTCGTCAATGGGTGCGTACACGTCGGCCACTTTCTCCTTGTTTATGGACACGCCGCCACCCTGCGCCAACTTGCGCATCTCGCCCTTGCTGGCAAAGAAATGAGCTTCATCCACCAGGATATCAGCCAGTTTGGCGCCCATAGCCTGGTCACGCGTAACCTCCATAGAAGGCACGCCTTCCATCACTTCGAGCAACGTAGCCTCATCGAGGTTGTGCAGCGCGTCGGCGGTGTTGTTGCCAAAAAGAATCTTGGAGGCCTCGACGGCGGCTTCGTAATCTTCGGCCGAGTGTACCATCGTGGTCACTTCCTGAGCCAGGCGCTTTTGCAGCGGACGTGCACCGGGATTTTCCTGCTGCTGACGGCACAGGTCTTCGACCTCTTCCTGCGTCAGCGATGTGAAAATCTTGATATACTTGGCCGCATCTTCATCGCTGACATTGAGCCAGAACTGGTAGAACTTGTACGGCGAAGTGTAGCGACGGTCAAGCCATACGTTGCCGCTCTCGGTTTTGCCAAACTTTCCGCCGTCAGCCTTTGTAATCAGTGGACAAGTAATAGCCCACGCATCTTCGGCGCCTTCGATGCGTCGTATCAGCTCGGTTCCGGTGGTCATATTGCCCCATTGGTCCGAGCCGCCCAACTGCACCTTGCACCCCATGGTGCGGTATAGATTCAGGAAATCGTAGCCTTGCAGCAACTGATAAGAGAATTCGGTGAAGGACATACCCTCGCGCGACTCGCCGCTCAGACGCTTCTTGACGCTATCCTTGGCCATCATGTAATTGACGGTGATATGCTTGCCGATGTCGCGTATAAACTCGAGGAATCCGAAGTCCTTCATCCAGTCGTAATTGTTGACCATCACTGCGGCATTGGGTGCATCGCTGTCAAAGTCGAGGAAATGTGACAGCTGGGTCTTGATGGCTTCCTGGTTGTGTCGCAGGGTCTCTTCGTCGATAAGTTTGCGCTCCTGACTCTTCATACTCGGGTCGCCGATCATGCCGGTTGCGCCACCTACCAGTGCCACCGGACGGTGTCCCGAACGCTGAAAGTGGCGCAACATCATCACGCCTACAAGGTGTCCTATGTGCAGCGAATCGGCAGTCGGGTCTATACCAAGATATGCCGTGGTCATTTCTTTGTTCAGTTGGTCTTCGACGCCGGGCATCATCGTATGAATCATGCCTCGCCACGTCAATTCTTTGATAAAGTCCATTGAAGTGTATCTATCTTTGTATTATATTGTTGTTCGATATTGTAATTCAACAAAAGCGATGTGTCACGCCAGACGCCCGAGTGCGGCGGCGATACGGCGCATGGCCTCGCGCAGGTTGTCGTCCGAGGTGGCATAGCTCAGGCGTATGTACCCCGGAGCACTGAAAGCGGCGCCATCCACAGTGGCCACGTGCGCCTCGTGCAGCAGATACATTGCCAGAGCTCCGCTGTCGGCGATGACAGTGCCGTCAGGCGCCTTGCGACCTATGTATGCAGACACCTCGGGGAACAGGTAGAACGCACCCTGAGGCTCGTTGATGCGCAATCCGGGGATAGCACGCGCCATCTCCACCACCAAGTCGCGACGGCGGCGGAAGGCGGCACACATCTCGACCACACAGTCCTGCGGACCATTATAGGCGGCCTCGGCAGCCTTCTGCGCTATGGATGACGCTCCGGACGTATATTGTCCCTGCAATTTGGTCACGGCCTTGGCCACCCACAGCGGAGCAGCGCAATATCCTATGCGCCAGCCGGTCATAGCATAAGCCTTGGACACGCCGTTGATGACTACTACGCGGTCGCAAAGCTCGTCAAAAGAAGCCAGCGATGTAAAGCCGCCCGCAAAATTGATATGCTCGTAAATTTCGTCCGAGATGACGATGATGCGCTCATGGCGCGCGATGACATCCACCAATGCCTGCAACTCGTCTCGCGTGTACACACTACCCGTGGGATTGGACGGCGAACACAACAGCACGATACGCGTACGATTGGTGATGGCGGCCTCCAATTGTGCCGGCGTCACCTTGAAGTCGGTGTCTATGCCGGCCGGAACCGTCACTACGGTAGCACGGGACATCTTCACCATCTCTATGTAGCTGACCCACGCCGGAGTGGGTATCACCACCTCATCTCCGGGATTGGCTATGGCCAAAATACTGTTGCACAGCGCCTGCTTGGCGCCATTGCCCACAACTATCTGCTCGGGGGCAAAAGTCACGCCGTTTTCGCGCTCGAGCTTGGCGCTGACAGCACGTCGTAGCGACATATAGCCCGGCACGGGCGAATAAAAGCTAAAATTGGCATCTACGGCCGCCTTGGCTGCTTCCTTGATATGTTGCGGTGTATAGAAGTCCGGTTCGCCGACACTCAAGTTGATTACATCCACTCCTCGAGCACGCAATTCGGCACTCTTTTGGGACATCGCCAAAGTCTGAGACTGGGCAAGAGATTGCACCAGCAACGACGGTTCTTGCTTCATAAATCTATGTATTATATCGTGTTAGTAATCGTAATTTCTTACTATGGTCTCTCGTGGGAAAACACTCACGCGTGCGCAGGCACACCCGCGCATACGCATATACTTCGGACAAAGGTACAAAATCTTTGTCGAACGCGCAAAGTCAGCCCGACAAGCCGCAGCGCACACCTACTCCGAAGGCATATAACGCCGCCGAATCCGCGCACCATTTTCCGAGTACGACCTGCAAACGAGCATTATAGCAGACGCCATTTAGGCGATTATGGCTCCGATGCCTCCCGTCTCACTTCGGATTGGAGTTTCCTATTACCAAGCCAATCAGACGCACATACCTGATATTCTTGATGATGTCCTTGATGACATCCGTTTCTATTCCCCGAAACCGGTCATTTGGCCGCTTTTTTGGAATAGCCTAAAATCAAAGAAAAAACGGCGACCATCGCAACTTTGCCGCGCAATTTTGGCCGAAATGTCGGCGGCTTATGCTATCTTTGTGCTCGCAAACGAGGGCATAGCCCGGACGAAGACACTGAGCCTACCCAAAAAAAACAAGACCTCGCCGTCATGGCCAAACAACGTAACCCAAGCTTCGAAATACTGCGCGTGGTGGCGATGTTCCTCATCGTCGTCTGGCATTTCCTGATGCACGGCGTCGGGCAAAAACCCGTGGGCGTGAGCGCCGATGCCGCCTCGCTGTTCAACCTCTGCTCCATGGAACTGGCCGGTTGTCTCTCCAAGGTCTCCACCAACTGCTACATCCTCATCACCGGATACTTCCTTATAAATTCCACCAAACCCAAGTGGCCTAAAATACCGAAAACCTGGGCGCCGATATTCTTCTACTCGGTGGTCATTTTTGCGCTATTCTTCGCCTTCTCGGACTTGGCGTTGAGCCGGAACGACTTCGGCAAGTCACTGATGCCGCTATACTTTGACCGCTACTGGTTTGCGACACGCTACGTGGCATTGGTGGCTCTCGCGCCATTCCTGGCCACACTGGCACAGACGCTGACGCGCCGACTGTACATCGTGCTGCTGGCGGTGATGGCCGTCATCAATTTCGACTTCCTGCTGGGCGATGAACTAAGCGGCAACAACTCACTGCCATGGTTTGTATTCCTGTTCTTTGTAGGCGGCTACATCCGATTGCACTTCGACCATGACGGACCCAACCATTTCGGCAAAGCTTATTTTGCAGCCGCAGTTGCATTGGCCGCCGTATTCCTGGGGCGCATCTTCATACATTACTCGCCGTGGACGGCGCCCATGATGGTTGATTATCACGACAATAACGGCATACTCTTCGGCGTGGCACTGCTGCTGTTTCTTTGGACGGCTCGGCTCAAAGCGCCGAATACAACCTTCGTCCGCGCCATGGTGCGCATCGCGCCCCTCACTTTCGGCGTCTACCTGATACACGACAATGTCTACGTGCGCCATGCGCTATGGAACGGCTGGATAGACGTGCACGGCGCACTACATTCGTGGTGGTTTGTTCCGCTTTTCGTGGCCTCCACAGTCGCCATATTCATCGCCTGCATAGCCATCGATGCCATACGCGACCGCATATTCCGTCTGCTGCGCATCAACGACCGCATAGACACCCTCTCCGACCGCGTCTCCGTCATCTCGACCCGCGTAGTCACGCTTTCGGCCACCATCATCCAACGCCTGCGCAGCCGCCACCGGCACGAAAATTCCGGCACAGACATCTGACCGCCAAATCCGTCGTACCCGACCTTGAGGCAGCAGTGCCACAAGGTTTCCGAGGCCGCCTTCAGACATAAAATCCTGATTCGGGAAGAAACGACCATAGGATTTGATCACCATCTTACACTCGCGCTCCATCGCCTCCGTCAACATGGTGGTAAATATCATTATAGCTCAACGGCCGAAAACTCGCAGATGGGACACTTGGCACATTTATTCCACTTCCTGTCACAATATTCCCGATCCCATTCCCATAAACACACAGTCAATTCATCGTTTAAATTTATGGAATTATGTCTTAAATCCAGTGTTGATTTTCAAGGGCTATATTTCACAAAAATCAGCACAAAAGTGGCTATCTCACACAAATTCAGAGGGCTATATTTTTGCAATTAACCTTTTTTAATAAGCGAATAGGTAGTTCCTCTTCCTGTTCCGCTCTTTGACAACACTGTCCCGACAAGCTTTTCGATTTTTGTACGAACTTGCTTTATGGTTAGCTCATCTTTCCATTCATTAATAAAAGATGACATGGATTTCGGGCCATCTTCAAGAATATAATATAGCCGACGAAAAGTATCGGAATCCACAAGACCCTTGACTACCGAGGGGTTATATTCGAAATACGAGTTGCCCATTTCATATTCGTATTTGGGATGACGAATTATTAGACCCTCAGCAAGAAGTCTGTTTACAGATCTATCATAGATACCGCTTCCATCCTTATGAATAATCGAATAGATCGTAATCAGGTCGAATACATTAAGTTGTTCATCCGGTTTGCGGTTACTTCTTAGACCAAGAAGAAAATTTCGTAACTGCGGATTCTCTATTCGGGATTCAATCCTCAGCTTTACCTGAAAATCATCCGATTGACTATAGTCGGGCATAGGGCGACCCTCTGCAATACAATTCTCATACATTATATCCACGCCTTGACCGGAACGTTCAATCAGACCGGCTTTCTCAATGACTTCGGCTAATCTTCTGCTTCGAGGAGAACTATTGACTGTCAGTATATTCCCCTGATTGACTCCATATGGGAAACCTCCGGAATTGGATACCTCAAATGATTCCGGAGAAATTTTTATCATTATATCCCCTCCCATCTGAAAACTTCTATGTTGGATACTGTTGAGTATTGCTTCTCGAATAGTTTCCTCTGTATAAGAAGGAATATCCAAAATTTGAGGGAAAGCATCAATGTGTATGATTGGATTAATAGCGTCCTGATTGATGTAATTCCAAAGTTTGTCTATACATGTAAAAAGTGGTTCGCTAAATTCCTGCCGCGCCGAGTAACGTGTCTGATTTTCAGATACGCGATATTCGACTATTATATTGTTTTGAGGAAGATGCTCCTTAATAGCTTCACGTTTGCCCAACAGAATCAAAGCGGCATAAGTCAGGCCTTCCTCACCAAAGAGATTCAAATCGGAAAGAAGCTGATTGAGCGGGATGGTCAACACCTCCGGCTTACGTCTCTTTTCATGAATAAGGCGACGCATATTTGCAATTGCCTCATCGGATAAATCACCAAGAGTAAGTCCTTTGCAAATGTGAGCCGAGAAATCGGGATCTTGTTCTTGAAGAATCGAGAAATACTCTTGATCATCCATTTCTCGTAGGCTTTCACCGACGCGCATCAATGGAACACCTTCAAATCGCAAAGCCTTGCCTATTGGTCTGGAAGGTATATTAATCACCAGTACTCGTTTGCCTTTGTCATCATAAAGTTCCTTGCAATGCACTCGAATATATAAACGGCGATAAATCTCATCTTCCAATTCTCCAACTTTATCCTTTGCGAAGTCAGTGCCCACTACTTCATGCGGCAGTTTGTCAGCCATGCCAAGAACTAATCTGCCGCCTTTTTCATTTGCAAAAGCCACAATATATCCAAGAACACATTTACGACGCACCTTGACATCGCTGTGACTACCACCTGAAAAGGGATAATTATGTTTTGCCTCTTTAAACTCTATATGATCCTCGCGCTCGCGAAGAGCTGCAAGTTGGGATAATTCTGTCATGTCTATTGTCTTTTTGCAAATGTAATACTTTATTTCGGCCGGGCAAAACTTAAAGGCTAAAACTTACAAACAAATAAGAGAAACAACGCTTATCGCTGTTATTCAATGGGCTATATTTACAAACAAGGATGTGAGGCAAGTGTGAATACCGTCGAATCCTAAGATATGCTCTACAAAACTTGCTTCAACTTCCTTGCACATCAAGACATTCGATAATTGGCGTATTGGTCAATTTGCAGGGCGGATTATCGAGAAATGTCGAATCGGATTACGCATCTATATGTTATATATACCCCCTTCAAATTGGCCTACAAGCCGGATTTTCGTCATTTTTCCATAGCAAAATAACAATGGGATGAATTAAAAAGATTTATGCATCGGCGGCTTGATGATTCGGGCGATCATAGGGTGGCTTCGGTATGGATGATATTCGCAACAAGGATAAATCGGGACAGTGTGCGTTCGCGTGATGAGTGGACGGCGATGCGGTGGCAGAGTCAAAAGGGCTCGTCCAAAATCAGGCGGATTCCGACTCCATCTTTTTGCGCAACTCATCCAAGACTATTCCTTTGTAGGAAAAGAATTTGGCGCCTTGATATGCATTGGACGGAACTTTCTTATCATCAGGTAAATATGTCCCGACAAAAGTTGAAAGCTTGTAAATACGGTCATTGTATTCGACTGTATCATCACCTGACACCCTTACTTCTAAATTTAGAGGATCAAAAGTGACGTAGTCTCCAATTTTAATGTCTACCATACCGAATTTAAAACGAGGACGCCTCTTTTTTTCAGGATTTGGCGCAGGCAATAGCATAGGTTGCTCTACTTCAACCGGTTTATTGTCTTTATACACCACCACTTCTGCATCATCAATGGTTTGTGCTATATCCTTGAAGATGTCAAGTGCTATTTGGGGTCGCACATTGAAAAACTCACGGTTTTAGCGAATACGTAGATTGGTAAGCCTATCTATTGTCTTATGCACCAGTTTCTCGACTTCGTTAAACTTAACAGTCTTGATAGTGGCATAAATTTCGGAAGGAAGAGGTACGGCGGTATTGTCCAATTCTTTGGAACGAATATCAACAGGGCGCGAACTTTTGCCGATTTTCACCCAATCCTCACGAAAGCTCGGATTGGTAAGTATATACACATATCCTGCTGCCAAGCTATTGTTTCCCATGGTGTTATACTATATATTAAAATGGATATAACATTATTGATGATGATATCTGTCAGTAGTTATCGAATCATCCTCATCTGTTTATGAGTGGTGCGGGGGGGGTGGAGTTTTGGAGCGGTAGACGGGGTTCGAACCCGCGACCCTCAGCTTGGGAAGCTGATGCTCTACCAACTGAGCTACTACCGCGTGGCGTTGGTGTCGCAAAGTTAGACATTTTTTTTGAGACGGCAAACGCCCGAAAGGCCAATTCGGCAACTCAAACACAGCTATCGTCTGACAATTAAGCCATTATCGCCGACAATCGTCTCGCAACTCAAGCCCGCACAAAGCCATCCGACCGAGCTGCCGATTATCGGCCCTCTTGCATTTATATTATACCTTCCGGAGTAACTACTCCGGTATAGAGGGGCACACTGTATTCCATGCGCCAAAATTTTCCAAAAATTAATGACGCTTAACAACTTTTATATTATAAATATTTTATACCTTTGCACAGACCATGATAGCGGTGGCACGACTTGACAACCGTCACACCCCGATTGCTACTCTTCCATGAACCACGCTCCTGATATCTACAGAACCCTAAGAACCATTAACACCATACATCGCACATGACAAAACTGAAAATAAGCCTTTTGGCTCTGCTTACGTCCTTACCTTTTGTGTCAAAGGCCAACACCAGATTGACAATGGACACATCGACGCAAGTCGATATGACGTACACCCAAAGCTCCTCGTATTACGTGATTAAGACCACCGGCACAGACCCCCACATCTGTTCGACAGCCATCCCGGCAGACATGGTGTTCAAGGACTGCCGCCTGGAATTTGACTACCAGGCGTCCGAGGACATCGACGACCTCCAGCTATTCTTCCGCGACCCCGAAAGCGAGGCCCGCTCGCTGCACGTGCGCGGCGCCATGCCCAAGACAACCGAATGGCGGCACTTCTCGCTCAACATCGCGCCCCAGCGCCAGTCCTTTGACTGGGGCAAGGCCGGCAGCAAGCTCCGCATGGACTTCGGCAACCGCAGCGGCGTCAATATCAAAATACGCAACCTCGGCATCTACGGGCACACCGTGATGTCCTCGGCCGACCGCGCAAGCTTTGCACGCGGCGTTGAGCGCTACCTCGCCGCCGACTACGCAGCCAAGGTGACATACGTCGAGGTCGGCAAAGACCAGGTCATAATACGCGGCACCACCACCGCCTCCGGGTGCAAACTCATAGGCGTGCGCATGGACGGCGACGTGACACGCATGACCGGGTATGCCGACGCGGCCTCAAACCTGCCCCTGGGCGATTTTGAAGTCACCGTGCCCCGCTATGCCCAAGTCTATGGGTACAACTACGACCAGCTGCTGTCACGGTGGGCCATCACCGACGCCAACCACAACCTGCTGTCGCACGCCCGCTATGCCGACAAGGTCTACGAGATACGCCACGCCGCCCCAGGCATCCTGAAGACCAAGAAAGGCATAGGCGGCATCGGCGACGCCGTCTGCGCCGACATCGAACCCCTGGGCCTCGGCTCCGCGACATTCAACATCCTGGTCAACACCATGATGGGATGCCAGCAAGGCAGCGGGTGCACCGAGCCGTACATATACAACGGCAAGACATACTACGTCAATGCAGGCGTCGTGGCCGGATTTGACAACACCCTCAAGACCTGCGAAGAAAAAGGCGTGGTGGTCGCCGCCATCATCCTTGTGCACCCCAACGGCGGCGAACAGGACTACGCCTCCTCGATGGCGCACCCCGAATACAGCGGCAAGGCGCCATACGCCATGCCCGACATGGGCAGCATCCACGGCGTCGAGGCATACGCCGCCACCATCGACTACTTGGCCAACCGCTATTCACAATCAGGCAACGGCCGCATCCACCACTGGATACTGCACAACGAGGTCGACCAAAACCTGTCGTGGACCGATATGGGCGCCGACCAGCCCCTGCTCCGCTACGTGGACACCTACGAGAAATCCATGCGCTTGGTATCCAATATCGTGCGCCAGTACGACCCCAACGCATACGTGCTGGCCTCGTTCACCTCGAGCTGGAACAAGTCGCACAGCTCCGACGGCTATTCCTCCAAGAGTATGCTGGACAACATCGTGGCATACAGCAACGCCGAAGGCGACTACCGCTGGGGCGTGGCCGCGCACCCCTACCCGCAGGACTTCTTCAAGCCCAAGTTCTGGGAAGCCGACACCCAGGCCACCTACTCCGAAGACTCCGGCTTCTCCACATTCAAGAACATCGAGGTGATATCCAACTGGATGCTGCGCCGCGAGCACTACTACAAAGGCGAGGAAAAACGCATACTATTCTTCTCGGAAAACGGCGTCAATTCGCTGGACAACAGCACCTACAACCTCAAAGTACAAGCTGCCGGCGCAGCCTGGGCCTGGAAAAAGACGATGCAAAACGCCGGCGTGGACGCCATCATGTGGCACAATTGGTGGGACAACCCCGCCGAGGGCCTGTGCCTGGGCCTGCGCACCAAAGACCACGTGGCCAAGCCTTCCTGGTACGTCTGGCAGGCCGCCGGGACAGCCAACGAGTCCGCCGTCTTCGACCAGTACCTCCCCGTCATCGGCATCAGCAGCTGGGACCAGATACACCACGGTGTCAGCACCTCCGGCAGCGACAACATACGCCTCGAACTCGACCAGACCTCCAACATAGACATGACCGTCACCTACGACGGCACCTACCAGTACTACACGCTCACATCCACCGGCGGCGACCCACGCATCAACACCAAGGCCACCACCGCCGCCAAGTCCGACAACTCCAACACCCTGGTGTTTGAATACCAGTCGGCCAACGACATCCCCGACTTCCAAGTATTTATCTCACCGCTGGCTTACGAAGAACGCTCCGTCATAGTGCCCCTGAGCGCCTCCACCGACTGGAAACGCGTATACATCAATCTCGCACCCCTCGCCAAACAATACGGCTGGGGCGGCGCCGGCAGCAAGCTGCGCTTCGACCCCGGCAGCGTCTCGGGACGCACCATGAAGATACGCCACATTTGCGTCAACAGCGGCGAAAAGTCGCTGATAGCCAATCTGTCGACAATTTCGGACGGCGCCAACCAATGCACCGTCAAAAAAGATGCCAACACCGGCAGTGCGACCATCGTCACCGCCGCCGGCGGCGACCCGTTCTTCTACTCGTCCAAGCTCGCGGCCAATCTGTTGCCCAAGGCCACGAAGCTTATGTTCGAATATCAAGCATCAACCTCCGTGCAGGACGCCAAGATATACTTCGTAGACTACGCCGGCGAGACACGCTCCATCAGCCTGGGCAACCTGAATGCCTCCACCAAATGGACACAGAAGACCGTGGACATCGCCGAGCTATGCCGAATACACGGCTGGGGCTTCGAAGGCGACTATATGCGCTTCGATCCCGGCACGAAATCCGGACTGACATTCAAGATACGCAACATCTGCATCAACACCGGCGAATACACCTCCACGCTCAACCTCCAGCTGGACAACTACAATTCACACGACAACTCACTGTCTCGCGATGCCGAATGCAACCCTTCGGAAAGTGACATCCTATACGGCCAAAACCTGGCATACTCAAGCTGGACAATCAACACCACCGGCAGCGACCCGTACATTGTATCCAATCCTTTGGACAAAAACCTCAATGCCGATGCCACCAAGTTGTACTTTGAATACAAAGCCTCGGCAGACATCACGCCTCTTGTCGCTTACTTTATGTACCCCGAAACCGATGCACGCTCCACGACTTATAACGACAAAATGCCGGCCACTTCGGAATGGACACCGGTAATCCTTGACATCTCACAGAAACGCAAAGAATACGGATGGGGATACGCCGGCGACCGTCTGCGCCTCACCCTGGGCAAGAAAGTCGGTGTCACCGTCAACCTTCGTCGCCTCGCCATCTACGATGGCACAAGCAATACCGTGGACGTCAACGATATTGCCACGCCCACAGACTTCAGCGTACGCGGCGTACGCGGCGGAGCCATCATCACAAGCAGCACTCCGCGCACATTCACCATATACAACATTGCCGGCGTAATCGTCAACCGGCTTGATGTCGAAGGCGAAACACTCGTATCCCTCGACCCGGGAGTATATATCATCAACGGCGTAAAAGTCGTAGTATACTAACGCTTGACATACACCTAATACGCATAAGGCGGAAGTCGGTCAACCAAGCCGGCCTCCGCCTTTTTGCGTATATCGAAACAGATACTGCACCTAAACCGCAAATTGCGAAAAAAATGCTAACTTTGTCAAAACAAACGCCAAAACAAATCTCAATGAATAAAGCGACTCTCACCATCTTTATTTCTATTTGCCTGTCCCTCGTGGGCGCCATATCGACCCGAGCTCAGCAGACGCCGGCACCCGGCACCGATGCTGCGCTATACTACGACAAGGCAGTCAAAGGTGATGCCGAGGCACAATTCAACCTCGCAATATGCTATTACGAAGGCACCGGGGTAGACAAAAACTACACCGAAGCATACGCATGGATGCTCAAAGCGGCGCAGCAAGGCTTCGCCCGCGCCGAGTACAACCTCGGAGCATTTCTCGAAAAAGGCATCGGCTGCACCCAAGACTATGTCGAGTCAGCCAAATGGTATCGTCTGGCTGCCGAAAAAGGCAACGCCAACGGTCAATACAACCTCGGAATGTATTTCTATCAAGGTCGCGGAGTGGCCAAAGACGATAAAGAAGCCTACGCATGGATGCTCAAGGCTGCACAGCAGGGCCATGCACGAGCCCAATGCAACCTCGGAGCATTTCTCGGCAAAGGCACCGGCTGCACCCAAGACTATGTCGAAGCCGCCAAGTGGTATCGTTTGGCCGCCGAGCAAGGCAACGCCTACGCCCAACAGAATTTGGCATTCTTCTACCACAGCGGACAAGGCGTTACTCGCGATTATGCCGAAGCAGCGCGGTTATACCGCCTCGCGGCCGAGCAGGGGCTGGTCAACTCGCAGTATAACACCGCCATAAACTATCTGAACGGCCACGGCGTCACCGAAGATCACGCCGAAGCCGCACGATGGTTCCGCATGGCTGCCGAGCAAGGCGACCCCGACTCGCAATACCTCCTTGCCGAGCTGTACGAGAATGGCGACGGCGTCACCCGAGACCTTGACGAAGCCGCCAAGTGGTATAGACTGGCCGCCGAACGGGGCGATACAGATGCCAAAGCCGCATTAGAGCGTTTAGGCCGCTAAACATGCGCTTTCGGTGGCCGAAAGATCCGCGACAAGCCACATACGACAAACAACAATTCAAAAAAAATGATTGAATATCTCGAAGGGCGCATAGACAGCCTGCAACCCGCAGCCGCAGTGATAGACACCGGCGGCATCGGATACCTGGTCAACATCTCGCTCAACACCTACGAAGCCTTGCAGGGACGCGAGCGAGCCCGCGTATTGGTACACGAAAGCATACGCGAAGACGCCTGGGTTCTCTACGGCTTTGCCGACGAGCGCGAGCGCGCATTGTTCCGCCTGCTCATAGGCGTCAGCGGCGTGGGCGCCGGCACGGCACGCGTGGTGCTTTCGTCTTACGACACAGCACGACTCGAGGCTATCATCGCCGGCGGCGATGCCAAGCAACTGAAATCAGTCAAAGGCATAGGCGCAAAAACAGCCGAACGCATCATTGTAGACCTGCGTGACAAAATAAAACCGGGCGAACTTACGTTAATACAACAGACCGCCGCACGCTCCGCCGATTACGACGAAGCACTTGGAGCCCTGGTGATGCTCGGCTTTGCCCGTGCCCAAAGCCAGAAAGCTCTCGACCGCCTGTACGATGCCGACCCGACACTGAAAGTCGAAGCAGCCATCAAACAGGCGCTCAAGTTGCTGTAACGCACGGCGACGCGGCGCAAACATTGTTGTAATTGAAGTACATAGACCGCATAATATCGCCGATACGACACATCGGAGCATTGTATGGAAGGCGGCGGAGATGGTATGCCATAGCCGTTGCCACCATTGTTGTGTGCGCCTTGGCGCTGCTGCCGGCCATGGCACAGACGCCGGGCAACACGTCCACGCAGCTGGCTCCGCCGCCGACATTCCGCGCCATCGCGCCCAAAGCCGCCAAGGACACCACATCCATGCCCTTTGCGACGCGCTCCGTGATTCCACACAGCTACGAAGACCTCATTGCCGACGAGCAGGCCTATGACCTTGCAACCCCCTCCAACATCAAGACCGAGGCCGAGTATGACCCCGAAACGCGGTGTTACATAGTGCGCACCAAGCTGGGCGACACCGAAATAACAACACCGTTCATGCTCAGCGAAGCCCAGTACAACGACTGGCAACTTCGCCGTTCGATGCAGCAGTACTACAAACAACGCAACCTCGAGCAAGTCACCGAGAAAGAGAAGAAGCCCTTCAACATCTTCGACATGAACTTTGCCCTCGGCCCCCTCGAAAAAATCTTCGGACCCGGCGGCGTGCAACTGCGCACTCAAGGCTCGGTACAGATTTCTATGGGTATCAAGTCCAACAAGACCGACAACCCGTCGCTGTCGCTGCAAAGCCGCCGCAAGACATACTTCGACTTCGACCAAAAAATTCAGGCCACCATCAACGCCGGCGTCGGCGACCGTCTGAAATTCAACATGACCTACAACACCGATGCCACCTTCGACTTCGACAGCAAGAACATCAAGCTGGCCTACGAAGGCAAAGAAGACGACATTGTCAAGAACATCGAAGCCGGCAACGTGTCTATGACCACCGGGTCGTCGCTGATACGCGGCTCTACAGCCCTGTTTGGCATCAAGACCAAGCTGCAATTCGGGCGGCTGACAGCCACAGCCCTTGTCTCGCAGCAAAACTCGGAGAGCAAGAGCGTCAGCACCCGTGGCGGCAGCCAGGCCACATCCTTCACCATCAACGCCGACGAATACGACCAAAACCGCCACTACTTTCTCGGGCACTTCTTCCGCGACAACTACGACACCTGGGCATCGAAGCTACCTTTTGTGTCTTCGGGCGTCAACATCACTCGCATCGAAGTATGGGTCACCAATAAGGGTAACCGCTACGAACAGTCGCGCAACATCGTATCGTTCATGGACTTGGGCGAAGAAAAGCGCATAGCCTCCGGCCATTGGACGCCCAACCCGGCATATCCCAACCCCAGCAACAACTCCAACGACCTGCTGCGCACCATCAAAGACCAATACCCCGATGCCCGAGACATCTCGCAAGTGACACAGATATTGGCGCCGCTGCAAGCCTATGACATAGAAGGCGGCAAAGACTACGAAAAAATCGAGAGCGCACGCCTGCTTTCATCCAACGAGTACACCCTCAACTCCAACTTGGGCTACATCTCAATCAAAAGCGCCCTCAATGCCGATGAAGTGCTCGCCGTAGCCTACGAATACACCTATCACGGACAGGTATACCAAGTGGGCGAATTCAGCGGCGACATCACCGAGACAGACAAAGCCTTGTACGTCAAGATGCTCAAAGGCACAACCGTCAATCCGCGCCTGCCAATGTGGGACCTGATGATGAAAAACGTCTACAACCTCGGCGGATACCAAATCCAAAAAGAAAAATTCAAATTCAACATCAAGTACCTAAGCGACACCACCGGCACCAAAATCAACTACCTGCCCATACCCGGGCTCAATGACAAATCGCTACTGCAGGTCATGAATCTCGACCGTTTGGACTCGCAACAAGACAGCAACCCCGACGGCTTCTTTGACTTTGTAGAGGGCTACACCATACTCTCGGCCACAGGCAAGGTCATCTTCCCCGTAGTCGAGCCCTTCGGCAGTCACCTCGAATCGGTCATCACCGACCCGGTGCAGCGCGAGCACTACTGCTACCCCCAACTATACGATTCCACCCTGGTTGTAGCCCGCCAATTCGCCGATAAAAACAAATTTGTCATGGACGGCGAATACCAAGCCTCCTCCGGGTCGCAGATACGACTCAACGCCATGAACGTCCCACGAGGCAGCGTTGTGGTCACCGCCGGCGGCGTCACCCTCACCGAAAACGCTGACTATACCGTCGACTACGCCATGGGCATAGTCACTATCACCAACCAATCCATCATCGACTCGGGACAAAGCATCAGCGTCAGTCTCGAAAACCAGTCACTATTCTCGACCCAACGCAAAACATTACTCGGCCTCGACCTGCAATACGAGTTCAGCAAGGATTTCAATATAGGAGCCACCGTCATGCATTTCGGAGAGAAATCGCTCACCGAAAAAGTCAACATTGGCGACGAAGTAGTCAACAATACGATGTTGGGCTTCAACCTGAGCTACAACAAGGAATTTATGTGGCTTACCAATCTGCTCAATAAGATTCCCACTGTCAACGCCACCGCTCCTTCGCGGCTGAGCCTTTCCGCCGAATATGCACGCATCATCCCCCAAAGCCAAAAATCAGGCTCGAACAAAGGATCCTCGTACATTGATGACTTCGAGAGCTCGCAGACAGGCATAGACCTGCGCAGTCCCTACTCATGGTTTCTGGCCTCCACACCTTACGACCCGTCCTCCGATGCCCTGTTCCCCGAGGCGGCACTAAGCAACGAAGTCAGCTACGGCAAAAACCGCGCATTGCTCAACTGGTACTACATTGACCGACTGTTCACTCAGCGCAACTCCTCGCTCATTCCCGGCTATCTCAAGAGTGATGTAGCCCAACTCTCCAACCCCTATGTGCGCGAAGTCACCACGCGCGAAATCTTTCCCGGCCGACAGCTGCAATACGGCGAGAGTAATTCCATACAGACGCTCAACCTCTCATTCTACCCCTCGGAACGCGGCCCATACAACGTCGATGCCGACAATATCGATGCCGACGGCAACCTGCTCAACCCCGAAAAACGCTGGGGCGGCATCATGCGTCGCATGGACAATACCAACTTCGAGCAGTCCAACATCGCATACATTCAATTCTGGATGCTCAACCCCTTCCTCGACCCGGACAACCCCAATTACGATGGCGGTGACCTTTACTTCAACTTCGGCGAAATCTCCGAGGACATTCTCAAGGACGGCCTCAAGAGCTACGAAAACGGTGTCCCCGCCGACGGCAACAACCAGTACATGGCCGAAACCGTATGGGGTCGTGTGTCGCGCCAAAACTCGCTGACCTACGCCTTTGACACTTCCAACGACGCACGCCGCCGCCAAGACGTCGGCCTCAACGGGCTGTCAACCGCCGACGAGTTCAACTTCGCAACCTACCAAGACTTCCTCCAACGCCTACGTGCCAAACTCAGCCCCACAACCATCGAAGCGATGACCAACGACCGCTTCTCGCCACTGAACGACCCCGCAGGCGACAATTACCACTTCTACCTCAGCGACTACTACGACCAACAGCGCATGAGCGTACTCGAACGATACAAACGCTACAATGGCACCGAAGGCAACTCACTGTCACCCGAAGATGCCGACGACCCGCAATACCAAGCCTCGAGAAGCGTCCCGGACGTCGAAGATATCAACCAGGACAATACCCTCAACGAATACGAGCGCTACTTCCAGTACCGCGTATCCATACGTCCGCAAGACCTCGTGGTGGGCCAAAATTACATCACAGATAAGCAGACATCAATGGTTCGCGGCCGCGACGGCAAAGACTACGAAACCGAGTGGTATCAATTCAAAATACCCTTGGCCGACTACGAGAAAGTCGTGGGCAGCATCACCGACTTCTCCACCATACGCTTTGCGCGCATATTCATGACCGGATTCAAGCGCCCCACCCACCTGCGTTTCGCCACTCTCGAGCTGGTGCGCGGCGAATGGCGCGGATACAATTTCAATCTCAACAAGCGCGGCGATGCACCCGCCCAAGGACAGCTGGACATCTCGGTAGTCAACATCGAGGAAAACGCCTCGCGCGAACCCGTCAACTACGTTCTGCCTCCCGGCGTAACTCGTATCGTTGACCCCGGACAAAGCCAAATCACACAACTCAACGAGCAAGCCATGATGCTCTCAGTCACCGACCTCGATGCCGGAGACGCCCGAGGAGTATACCGCAACACCATGCTCGACCTGCGCAACTATCGCCGCTTGCAAATGTGGACACACGCCGAAGCACTCATCAACAACGCCACACAACTGCAAAGCGGACAACTGTCCGTATTCCTGCGCCTGGGCACTGACGTCAAGAACAACTACTACGAGTACGAGATACCGCTGCAACTGACAGCCCACGGCCACTATAACAACGACTCACCATCCGACCGCCAAATTGTGTGGCCGCGCGACAACTTCCTCGACTTCAATCTCCAAGCCCTCGTAGACCTCAAGAAAGCACGCAACGCCGCCAAACGCGCCGAAGAAGAAGGAGTGGGATACAACACGCTGTACTACGGGCGAGACCCCGACAACGAGCGCAATCGTATGGCCGTGCTCGGCAACCCCTCGCTGTCAGACGTGCGCGTCATGCTCATAGGCGTGCGCAACAACAGCTCCACCACCAAAGACGGAATTATCTGGGTCAACGAACTAAAAGTCACCGACTTCAACGAAGAAGGCGGATGGGCAGGCCAGGCCAAGGCCACCCTCAACATCAGCGACATCGCCACCCTCAATGTGGGCACGCACATCGAGACCGCCGGATTCGGCGCCGTAGACCAAAGCCTCAACGAGCGCCGCTTGGACGATTACCACCAGTACAACGTGGCCGTGCAAGCCGAACTGGGACGCTTTCTCCCCGAGGCTGTAAAACTCCGCGCACCCATATACTACTCATACTCCACCGAGAAGACATCACCCAAATACAACCCACTGGACCAAGACGTCCTGCTCAAAGACGCACTTGACGCCGCCGGGTCCAAGGCCGAGCGAGACAGCATCAACGGATATGCCGAACAGCGAACCACCGTGCGCAACTTCTCAATATCCGGGCTGAAATTCGACATACAAAGTAAGAATCCCATGCCTTGGGATCCCGCCAACTTCACCATCAACTTCAGCTTCAATAAACAGACCAAGGTAGACCCAACCACCGAATACGAGTATACCAACGACTACCGCGGCTCGTTCCAATACTCCTACTCGCCATTTGTCAAGGCACTCAAGCCCTTCTCGTGGATCAAGTCCAAAAACAAGAACCTCAAATTCCTCAAAGACTACGAAATACAGTGGCTGCCCAACAACATCACCTTCCTGACCAATATGAGCCGCTACTACTACGAGCAGCAGACACGTTCGGAGACAGACGTGATGTTCCAAATGCCGGTATCCGTGTCCAAAAACTTTATGTGGGATCGCCAGCTCAATGTCACCTGGAACATCGTCAAGTCGCTGTCGCTGTCCTTCAACTCAAACACGGCCGCACGCATCGAGGAACCCGTGGGTGCCGTCAACCGCAAGCTCTTCCCCGATGCCTATCGCGAATGGAAGCACGAAGTATGGACCAATATCCTGTCAATGGGCACCCCATGGAATTACAACCAGACCTTCAACGCCACCTACAAGGCGCCTTTCTCGCGCATCCCGTCCATAGACTTCCTTACCGCCTCCGGCTCGTACAACGCCACCTACCGCTGGGATCGCGGCGCCACCGTCGACGATGTACGCCTGGGCAACAGCATATCCAACCAAGCGACTTGGTCTGCCGACGGGCGCATCAATTTCGAAGGTCTATGGAACAAAATTCCCTTTGTCAAGGACGTCAACAAGCGCTTTGCCAACAGCCGCCGCAACAACGCCGACACGCGCCGCAAGCCTCGCAAATTCGAGCGCACCTATAAGCTGCAATCCGATACATCACTCACCATCAAGCACAATCTGCGTTGCGCCAAGGTCAAGGTCGTGTCCACGCTCCCCGATGGGACGCCCTTCCCCGTGAAGACGCAAGTCAAGGACAACAACACCCTGGTGGTGCTTACGCGCGGCACGCAGGACGTCAAGTTCACCATCGAGGAAATCATGAAAGACGAGAAGTCGTTGTGGCGCAACATTGGCGAATATGCCACGCGTCTGGCCATTTCGCCGCGCAGTTTCTCGATACGCTACCGCAACACACATACGATGAACATTCCGCTGTTCAACCCCGACATCGGAAATGTCTTCGGGCAAAGCAACTCTTACGGCCCTATGGCTCCGGGTCTGGACTTTGCTTTCGGATTTGCCGGCGATGACTACCTTGACAAGGCTCTCAACCGAGGGTGGTTGGTTACCGATGATGGACAAACCTCGCCGGCTGTGATGGCGCACACCAACGAATTGAACCTCGAATTAAACCTCGAGCCGGTCAAAGGTCTGCGCATACAGCTTACCGCCAACCGCACGGACAACCGCACCACCCAAGTACAATTTATGTACGCCGATATGCCCACAACTTACGCCGGGTCATATACCAAGACACACTGCGCCATCTCCACTGCCCTACGCAGCGCAAGTGCCGACAACGGATATGCCAGTGACGCCTTCTCATCATTCCTGTCCAACATCCCGGTGGTGCGCGAGCGCATCGAGGGACAATACGCCGGGGTGATCTACCCCAACGCCGGATTTATCAAAGGCACACCGCAAGCCGGAGCGCCTTTCGATCCCACCATCGGCGGCGTCAGCGCCACCTCGTCTGACGTCCTCGTGCCCGCCTTCGTGGCCGCCTACACCGGCACGGACGCGCGACACACCTGGCTCGACCCGTTCCCCTCCTTCAGCTCGGTACTGCCCAACTGGCGTGTAACCTACGACGGGCTCATAAATCTGGGCAATATGCGCAACATCTTCAAAACTTTCACCATCAGCCACGTCTACCAGTGTACATACAGCGTCGGCAACTACTCATCGTACCTCAACTGGGTGGCCGCCGGCGGCGAAAACATGGGCTTCACACTCGACGAACTCACCGGAATGCCCGTGCCTTCATCGCCCTACAACATATCCTCGGCAGCCATCACCGAGAAGTTTGCCCCGCTGATAGGCTTCAACGCCACACTCAAAAACGATTTACAATTCTCCGCCGAATACCGCGACAGCCGCACACTGACGCTCAACACCTCCGCCGGACAGGTTGTCGAAGCAACCACACGCGGCCTCAAAATCGGCGCAGGATACAAGATTGTCAACTTCAACTCCTTCCTAAAAATCAAAGGAAGCCAGCACGGCATCTCCAATGACCTGACACTCAATGCCGACTTCAGCATCGACAACAACCAGGCCCTGATACGACGCATAGACAACGGTACCGCCCAGCCCACCAACGGCGCCAAATCCTTCAGTATCAACTTCACCGCCTCGTACGTCATGTCCAAACGCCTGACACTATCGGCATACTTTGACCACCGCGTCAATACCCCGCTGGTGACCACATCATCCTACCCCACCACCAATACCTCCTACGGCATCTCGCTCAATCTCTCGCTTGCACGCTGACGCCGCCGTAAAGCCGGCATCAAAAAAACTTTTGGCAAGAATTGTTTGTTAAAGAAAATATTAGTTGTAACTTTGCACCATAATACGGGGCACAAATGGCTAAGCCCCGCCTCGCACCTCCCTCCATCTATATCCTAAAATCGCTACACAACGGCATATCACGCCGCCTTGGCGACTAAACGCCATCGATCCGTCACATACGCACAAACGCGCATACCACGACCTCGGGCATCGGCCCGGCCACTGCACACGCACACGGAGCAAGAGATGGCAGTCTTTGAAGAGACAAAAGATACTATAATTTCCACACGAACAACTTTTTACGAGGAAGTCGGCAACGACGCACAACACTCGCGCCATGCGGCACATTCGCCCGGCGACACACTGACACGGCGGCACAGACGCCTCCAAACGCCCACCGACTTCCATCCTCAACACATAATATATGTACAATATAACAGATCTTGAGAACATGCCGGACGCCGAACTGCGTAAGGCAGCCGAAGACCTTGGCATTAAAAAAATCAACATCGATCAGCGCCAAGAACTGGTATACAACATCTTGGACCAGCAGGCCATAAACAAGGCCGCCGAAGATGCGCAGAAACCCGTGAAGCCTCGCCGAGGACGCCGTCCCAATGCCGAAAAAGCAGCCGAGGACGCAACTCGGACTGACGAAAAGCCCGCACCCAAGAAACGCGGCCGCAAGAAAAAATCAGAGATTGCGGCTGCACAAGCCGCCGAAGCAGCGACCGGTGCCGCCGAGACCACGGCTCAACCTACAGCACAAGCTCCGAAGCAGCCTGCCGCCGAAGCCACACCCGAGGCCGAGGCACCCACAGCCGAAGTCAAGACCGAAGCCGCCGCACAAGCCGCCGAAAAGCCAGCACCCAAGAAACGCGGCCGCAAGAAAAAATCAGAGATTGCAGCTGCACAAGCCGCCGAAGCAGCGACCGGTATCGCCGAGACCACGGCTCAACCTACAGCACAAGCTCCGAAGCAGCCCAACGTCGAAGCATCCGATGCCACGCCCGAAACGGCACAACCCGTCACCGCTGACACCTCCGAAACCCGGCCCGAAGAACCCGCGCAACAATCCGCGCAACAAAACAACGCCGACAACGCACAGCAAGAAAAAACAGACGGCTCATTTGCCACCTTCTTCCCTCAATTCGGCGGAGGACGTACATTCACTCCGCGCTCGCAACGCGAACGCGAGGCCGATGAACAACGACGCCAGCAGATGCCGCAGCAGGCGCCGCAACCACAACAATTCTACGGCCGTCCCGTATTGACACCCGAGCAAAGCGCAGCCAACCCCATCACCGTCGGCGACCCGCAGCCCAACACCCAGGTGCAGCCGGCACCTCCCGGACAAGGCAAGAAAAACAAGAAAAACCGCAACAAGAACAACGCCAATATGGGATTTGTCGACAGCCGTTTTGACTTCACCGACATCATCGAGACCTGCGGCGTACTCGAAATAGAGAGCCAAGGCTACGGATACCTTCGCTCGGCGGACTACAACTACATGCCCTCGCCCGATGACATATACCTGACACAACAACAAATCAAGCAATACGCGCTCAAGACCGGTGATGTGGTCGAATGCACCATACGTCCGCCGCGCGAAAACGAAAAATACTTCCCCCTAAGCCAGGTGCTGCGCGTCAACGGCCGCACCCCACGCTTTATTCGCGACCGCATAGCCTTCGAGCACCTCACGCCACTGTTCCCGGACGAGAAATTCGACCTCACCTCTGGCAAGACCTGCAACCTCTCGACTCGTGTCGTCGATATGTTCGCTCCCATAGGCAAAGGTCAACGCGGACTTATCGTGGCGCCCCCCAAGACCGGTAAAACCATACTGCTCAAGGACATCGCCAACGCCATAGCCGAGAACCACCCGGAGACCTACATCATGATACTCCTAATCGACGAACGCCCCGAAGAAGTCACAGACATGCGCCGCACCGTTCGTGCCGAAGTCATAGCATCGACCTTTGACGAGCCGGCCGACCGACACGTACGCATCGCCGGGATAGTTCTCGAAAAAGCCAAACGCATGGTCGAATGCGGCCACGATGTGGTCATCCTGCTGGATTCAATCACCCGTCTGGCCCGCGCATACAACACCTGCGCCCCCGGCTCGGGCAAGATTCTCAGCGGCGGCGTAGATGCCAACGCCCTGCAAAAGCCCAAGCGTTTCTTCGGCGCTGCACGCAATATCGAGAACGGCGGATCGCTCACCATCATCGCCACGGCCCTCACCGAGACATCTTCCAAGATGGACGAAGTCATCTTCGAAGAATTCAAAGGTACCGGTAACATGGAACTGCAATTGGACCGCAAGCTCTCCAACAAGCGCATATTCCCGGCCGTGGACATCATAGCCTCGTCCACACGCCGCGACGACCTGCTGATACGCGCCGAAAACCTCAACCGAATGTGGATTTTGCGCAACTTCCTCAGCGATCGCAACAGCATCGAAGCCATGGAGTTCATCAAAGAACGTATGGAACGCACGCGCGACAACGACGAGCTGCTGCGCATCATGAACCAGTAACGACCTGCCGCCGCCCCGTGCCTTGCGCCCCGGCGGCGGCCAATTATACGACAAATGAAATACGCAATCTTCCCTCCCGAAGAAATCCTGCAAACCACCGTCAATCTGCCGCTGAGCAAAAGCGAAAGCGCACGACGACTTGTCATCGATGCCATCGGCGGATATGCCACAGCTGCCGAAGACGTTGCCGACTGCGACGACACCCGTGCGCTGATGCACGCCCTCTCAATGCGCAATGGTCGCGTAGATATCGGCGCCGCCGGTACAGCCATGCGCTTTGCCGCAGCTTTCTTCGCCGCCACCGAAGGCACGGACATCATTCTTGACGGCATAGAGCGCATGCGCCACCGCCCCATTGCGCCACTGGTGGAAGCCCTGCGCAGCCTCGGTGCCGACATCGAATACACCGATGCAGACGGCGACCCGGCCAAAGGTACAAAAGGATACGCACCGCTGCACATCCGCGGACGAAAGCTCGAAGGCGGCATGGTGAACATCGACGCCACCGTCAGCTCACAATTTATCAGCGCCCTGACACTGGCCGCTCCACTGATGCGCCGTCCGCTACGCATTGTCCTCGAGGGCGATGTAACCTCGGCACCATATCTGCACATGACCCTGGAAATGCTGCGCCGGCGCGGCATAGACGCAGCGCTCGAAGGCAACGATGTATGCATACAAGGCAGCGCCGCCGACATCACGGCAGCCGAGACGCCGGTGGGACGCGACTGGAGCGCCGCATCCTATTGGTACGCTATCGCCGCCCTCTCTTCGGGGTGGGTCACCCTCCCGGGACTGCGCCTCGGATATCGTTTGCAAGGCGACAGCGTGGCCGCTGAAATATTCGAGCGCTTGGGCGTCATTTCGGAACAAAATCCCGAAGACGAAGACACGGGCGAGCATATTGACGGCGTGGGCTTGTCGGCTTCACCCGAGATATACAGCCGACTGGACCTTGACATGTCGGCCACTCCGGACCTTGTGCCGACCTTGGCTGTGGCTGCCACTATGCTTGGAGTCCCGTTCCAATTTCACGGAGTGCACACTCTGCGCGACAAGGAAACTGACCGACTGGACGCATTGTGTGCCGAGGCGGTGAAACTCGGTGCCCTCTACGAAATAGACGGCGACGACTCGATAGGCTGGGAAGGACGCCGCGTGCCCATACGCACCCTACCCGTAATCGAGACCTACGGCGACCACCGCATGGCCATGGCCTTTGCTCCCGCAGCGCTGTATCTTCCCGGGCTGGTGATAGACTCCCCGGAAGTGGTGACCAAATCCTATTCGGGATTTTGGGACGACCTGCGCAACGCCGGATTTACCATCACCGAGGTAGATGAGGCTGCTGTCAATGCCACCGTACCCTCCGAGGATGAGAACCCCGTCGAAGAACAAATGTCCGAGAAACAAGATCCCGGACTGGCTTCCAACATCTTCCCAACATAATTACGTCCTCTCATGACCGCCATCCTTATTCTGGCAGGCATCATAGTCGTCTTAGGCCTTGCCGCCTACATCCTCCAGCGACACTTTCACGGAGACTCGAAAAACTCGGAAACCGTAGAGAAATCAGAGGCCGTGGAAAGCTCCGATGGCTCGAAATGCTGCGGTCTGCATGCCGTATGCGAAAAGCTCGCCGACACAGACGGCGACATCGTCTATTTCGATGACGAGGAGCTGGATGCCATGGCCGGCACAGATGCTGCGGCATATACGCCACAACAGGTCGAGCAATTCCGCGAAGTACTCACCACCCTGGCGGACGGCGAAGCCCCGGAATGGTTGCGCAGCCTGCGCCGACGCAACATTGCCCTGCCGGAAGCCTTACGCGACGAGGCTATGATGCTCGTCGAGGATGCGGCACTCGACAACGCTGTCCGGCGACAAAAGACTTAAAATACATGTTTTCCGAACTGCTGACATATCCGTTTTTCAAACTGGCACTAATAGGCGTGGCCATCATTTCCGTGGCTGCCGCCATCATCGGGTCGTATATCATCACCCGGCGCATGGTGGCTATTTGCGGCGGCGTCACCCATGCCTGTTTCGGCGGACTTGGTCTGGGGTACTATTTGGGCATCAGCCCCGTGCTTATGGCCGGCGTCTTTGCCGTGGGGTCGTCGCTGTGCGTCGACTGGCTATCGGCACGGCTGCGCGTGCGCCAAGACAGCGCCATAGCCGTCATCTGGGCTCTGGGTATGGCCATAGGCGTACTCTTTGTATTCCTATCGCCGGGATATGTGCCCGAACTCAACAGCTTCCTTTTCGGCAACATCCTCACCATCAACACCACGGACATCACGTCCTTTGCCATATACACCGCCGTGCTCATCGCATTTGTGTCGTGGCAATGGCGGCGCATCATTGTCTGTGCCTTCGACCCCGACTTTGCACGCGTGGCCGGGCTGCCTGTGCGCTTCGTCACTACAGCTATGACCGTGCTGGTGGCCGTATGTATTGTACTGACAATACGTCTTGTAGGCGTAATGCTGCTGATGTCCATGCTTTCACTGCCGATGATGGTGGCCGAAATTTTCTGCCACCGCATGGGGCCGCTGATGGCGACCAGCGCCATAGTATCTCTGCTGACATGCCTGGGCGGACTCTTTATCAGCTCAATGATGGATATACCTTGTTCGGCAGTCATAGTCATACTGATGGCCACCATATTTATTTTGGCCAAAACAGCCAAAACTTTTATTGCACTTATTAACAACACTCGTACTTCGTCATGAAAATTTGTGACAACATTCTCGATACCATCGGCTCTACACCAATGGTACGCATCAACGCCCTTAACCCCAATCCCCGTGTCAACATCCTGGCCAAGGTAGAGGGCTTCAATCCCACCGGAAGCATCAAGGACCGCATAGCCCTAAATATGATTGAGCAGGCCGAAAGCGAGGGCCGCCTACACCCCGGGCAAACCATCATAGAACCTACCAGCGGCAACACCGGCATAGGTCTCGCCGTCGTGGGCATCATCAAAGGCTATCACGTAGTCATCGTCATGAGCGCCGGCGTCAGCATCGAGCGCCGACGCATGATACGTTCTTACGGCGCCGAGGTCATACTCACCCCCGCCCAAGACGGTACCGACGGAGCCATACGACTGGCCCGCAAAATGGTAGCCGAGCAACCGGAAAAATATTTCATGCCCGACCAATTCAGCAATGCAGCCAACTATCAGGCACACTACCGCGTGACAGCCAACGAAATATGGGCTCAGACAGGCGGGCATGTCGACTACCTGGTCAGCGCCATCGGCACCTCGGGCACCATCATGGGCATAGGCCGCTACCTGAAGGCCCTCAACCCCAAAGTGCAAATCGTGTGCGCCCAACCTGTACGCAACCACTACATCCAAGGGCTCAAGAACCTTGAAGAGGCCATAGTCCCGGCCATCTACGACCCTGCGCGTATCGACCGACAGGAAATGATCGAGTCGGAGGAAGCCATAGACATGGCTCGCCAAATCATTGCGCACGAGGGCATCTTTGCCGGCATGTCCAGCGGCGCGGCCATGATAGCCGCTCGCCGTACAGCCTTGGACGCCCCTGACGGCAGCAATATCGTGGTCATCTTCCCCGACCGCGCCGAGAAATACTTGTCTACCGTTATGTTTGAGCCTTTCGCAGACAAATAAACACCTGACGCAGACCATCATGAACCCTCTCCGCGCATTCCTTGCAGTCTCGGCCGCATTCATCGGCACCTTCGCGGCACTTGCCGACGCCGAAATCACGTGGATAGGCGGCACCGAATATGACTTCGGCGCTTTTGCCGAAAGCACGGAGCCTACCAAGTGCGTCTTCCGTTATGTCAATACCGGCGACGAGGACTTGGTCATCACCGGGGCACGGGCTTCGTGCGGATGCACCACGCCGCGCTACGACACACGGCCGCTGGCACCGGGCGATACAGCATTGATTACGGTGGCCTATGACTCGCAGGGACGGCCGGGGCGATTTGCCAAGAGCGTGTTTATCAACGCCAACACAACGCCACCGCGCTCGGTGCTCATCATCAAAGGTGTTGTAGTAGGTGCGCCGCAGACCATTGCACGCCGCTTTCCCGTGGACTTCGGTCCGTTGAAAATGGCTCATTCCTCGGTGATACTGGGTCAGGTTATGCGCCGACACGTCAAGAGCGTCTTTACGAATGGATACAACGGCAGCACCGATACCATCTCCCCAACCGTGGCCTATGCGCCTAAATGGTTGGAAGTAACGCCCACACCGCGTGACGTACCACCGGGCGAGCGTCTCAGTCTCAGCTTCTACGTCAATGGCGACCGAGTACCCCTGTACGGGGCCAACCTCGATTCAGTGGTCATTGTCCCCGACAGCCGACATCCCGAGATACGACATACTCTCGAAATCTCGGTGGACGTACACGAGGATTTCTCTAAGGTGGAGCCACGAGCTCTTGCACGCGCGCCGCAGGCCGCCGTGGACTCGGAATTGATCAATATAACCTGCGACGGCGATGGACATGCCGTATTACGGCTGTCCAACCGCGGCAAAGGCGAACCGCTGCTTATACGGCGCGTTTACACACTGTCGCCGGCGTTAGAAGTGTCCGTGCCCAAGAGCGGAAAAGTCAAGAAAGGCCGCACTGCCGACATCTACATATCTATGGTGCGCGAGGCCTTACCCTCGGACGGAAGGCCGCTGGATGCCCGTGTATTTGTAATCACCAACGACCCGGTTACGCCGGTCATCACCGTGCGCGTCACCGCCGCTTGTCCCTAAGCACAATATGAAGCGCCCCGGCACACATATTGCCACTGCCGTCATGGCCGCGCTCATAGCGGCTATAGCCGTGGCCGTGTGCATACGCATGTATGCGCACTACCCCGCCGGCGACGAGTTGCGCTATTTATATTGTTTTGACAACGCGCAGGGGCGCGATTATTTTGCCTTTGCCACCATGCGTCCCGTCGAAGATTGGGGCGACATCATCCATTCGATGGGCTTCCATTATATGGGCGTCAACGGCCGCGTACTCATCCACAGCCTCGAGATGGCCATCTCGTCCTTGGCCGGGCCCGAATGGTTCTATCCGCTGAACATGGCGGTGTTGGTGCTGGCGGTCATCGGCTGCGGCCGCCTATGCGGCCGCCGGCTGAGGCGCAACGCGCTGTGGTGGGTCGTAGTGGTGACACTATGGCTGCACGCCTTCCCCGAACCGGGGCGACTGTGGCTATCCATCAACCTTGCACCCAATTACTTGTGGCCATCGCTGGGCACTTTGGCGCTGCTTTGGTCTATATATGGACATCGCAGCGCGTGGCTGCAATGCACCTTGGCCTTCCTGGTGGGAGCATCCAACGAGGGATTTGCGTTTCCCCTTTGCGGCGCCTTGTGGTGCATAGCCCTATGGGGCGGCGAGGACCGACGCCCGCCGCTGGCCACGATGATAGCCCTGTCTATGGGTTGCCTTGTATTGGCCTGGGCTCCGGGCAACTGGCAACGCATGGCCGCCAACGATGCCTCGGGCGGAGGACTGCTTACGGGGCTTGAAATGCTGGGGCGTCTGCCGGCTCTATGGTTCTTTGCAATCATGGCCGTATTCACTGCCGTGCGCAACGGCATACGCGGATTATGGCATACCCTCGGCACAATGCCGGTGGTATCCTTAGCACTGGCCTTGGCTATACTAATGTCGATAGCCGTACATACGGGACAGCGGTCTCTCACGCCGGTAGCCCTATTTGCGGTGATGGCCGGACTGCGATTGCTCGAACCGATAATACCTACGCACGACACCCGAGGCACGCGCCTCGCCGCCATAGTCCTGCTGGCCGTAGTGACGGCGCATCAAGCATGGGTCACCATTGAGCATGTGCGCCGGTACGAACAGATAGGCAATGTCATCGAATACGCACGCGAAGCGCAACGCGGCAAAGCGCCGGCGCCGACAAAAAACATTCGGATACATTACAACTGGACCGAGCCGCCGAGGCTGGTGCGCAGATACGTGTACGACCAACCACCTACGCGATTTGCCACCGAATACCAGTGGCGTCTACAAGGCCGATATTATGCCGGAATTCAGATATACACGTATTAGCAACCTGCCGACACTCCGACGGCAAGTCGCAAAACATCTCACGACATTCTCATCAAACACAACAGGAACGGACTACGGCGCGGCAATACCATCGCCATATTGAGTCCGACACCGAGTGTTGAGTATTAGTGCTTTAGCGGAATCTTGGCGATACGTCGTGCGTGACGTCCTCCCTCAAAAGGCGTAGACAGAAACATATCCACGATAGCCAAGGCATCCGAAGGCTCGATGAAGCGTGCCGGAAGCACCAGAACATTAGCATCATTATGCGCACGCGCCAAGCGTGCCAGTTCCACCGTCCTGCACAATGCCGCGCGTATGCCCTGATGCTTGTTCAGCGTCATATTTATACCATTGCCGCTGCCGCACATCGCAATGCCCGGATAGCACTCGCCCGACTCGACAGCCTCGGCGCACGGATGCGCAAAATCGGCATAGTCGCAAGACTCTGCCGAATGAGTGCCGAAATCCTTATAGGCTATACCCTTTGACTCGAGATAACCCTCGATAATGCATTTCAGTTCGTAACCGGCATGGTCGCTGGCCATAGCCACAACCTTACCATCTTTCAAGATACTGTATTCTTGTCCCATAATTATCTGTTTCTAACTAAATTATATCGTAGAACACCGTGGCACAACAAGTCGCGAGAAAGTGCGTTTGCGCAATGCTCGGCCCGCTTATGTCCATACTGAAGTGCAAAATAATAAAAAATATTCGAGATAATCGCTTGTCGTATCAAAAAAACTTTCTACCTTTGCACCACAAAAGCCCAGGTGGCGGAATGGTAGACGCGCTCGTTTCAGGTGCGAGTGTTGAGAGACGTGCAGGTTCGAGTCCTGTTCTGGGCACCCCAAAAGCGACTTAGCAAGGTTGACATCACCAAGTTAAGTCGCTTTAATTTTAAACAACTGGCAAATTACTGGCAACTGCTCTGCCAGCAGCTCCCATTCACTGCCAATTATAGAGGTCAGCAGCAAAATTGGTTGAAATTTAAAAAGGTATCCGACCTTAAATTATTTATATGCCCGTCTCCAATTATTTTGTTTATAAGGTCGTTTGCTAAGACATAAATTTGAGGATTCAATTAGTTTTGTTAAAATTTTCGATGATTCTTTGTATGACTGATTTTTGTAGTATTAATCAATATTGTCCTAAATAAATT
>DAAP01000015.1 GCA_001701165.1 Bacteroidales bacterium H4
AAAAGTGCATTTGATATTGAAAAGGCTAACGATGACCCGTTATACCCCTACGACAATCCCGATGACCCACACGGCGATGATTACAATCCCACGATGTGCGACCGCGCGACACTTTATGTGCCGAGGGCGGCAATAGAGGCGTACAAGGCCGACCCAGTGTGGGGTCAATTCGAAAGAATCCGCGCTATCGAAGACGGCATACCAAATGCTGCTTCTTCGTTCCTCTGTTTGCCGACATACACGGTGGGCAATCTCAGATATGCCCTCAATGAGACCGCCCGAGACAGCTACAATGCCTCAATATACAAGTACGCCGGGGCTATCGTAGTTCCTAACAACGATAAGGAAGTGAAGTATTCCGGCAAAATTACCGTGCCCGAGAAAGTTACCATCAACGGCACCGAATATCCCGTATTCGGATTTATGTGGCTTTCCGAGTATTCCGAGAACGAAAGCTCGGACTTGGAGATATCCTTGCCCGAAGGTCTGAAAGTAATCGGTTTCAACCGAAATTTCGGCGGCTCGCACAACACCATCAAGGCCATCAATATTCCCAAGACCGTGGAATACATCGGCGCGATGAAATACGTTGTCCCCGGCGCTACTGTGACCCTTCCCGGAACGATTAAGGTCGTTTCAGCCGCTGCCGGCATCGAAGCCGAGAAACTTGTCATAGAGGACGGCGCACAGGTTCTCGGAACTCAAATCCTCGGCAAAACACTGATAACATGCCATAACAAAGAGCTGACAATCCCCGGCTCGGTGCAACTCGGTATGCTTGCAATAGATGCACGCGAGTTGGAGAGCCTCAAAATTACAAAGTCCAAAATCAACGGTGCCTCACCGTATCTTGGCTCGCTTATCTGTCCGAATTCTCCATCTATAAAAAAGATTACTTGCGAGTACACCGTGCCGCCGGAGACAAGCGGCGGTGCCTTCGGCCTCTATCACGGCTACGACATGTACGAGCGTGCTACGCTGTACGTGCCCGAAGAAGCAATCGAGGCATACAAGACCGCTCCCGAATGGAAAAACTTCAAGAATATCTTGCCCATCAAGGACGGCGTGAGTGACGTGACTACGGACGATGCGCAAGTCGTCGCCACCGAGTATCACGACTTGTACGGCAGACGCCTCGAAGCACCGGCCGAGCGCGGCATCACCATCCGCACGGACGTCTACAGCGACGGCACACGCCGCTGCACCAAGGTATTGCACTGACAATTCTGAGTATATTGATATAGAAGGCAGAGGCCGTTGGAATACCCCACGGCCTCTGCCTTGTGCAATATAGTGTGTGATACCGGCGTCGGGGAGGGCGGGTTCTTCGAAATGTATTAGGTTGAATGTCGGTTAAAGGCCGAGGGCGTTGCGGATGTCGGCGATGTTGGCTGTGGGGTCATCGTCTGTTTCGGCAAGCAGTCGGTCGCGTGGAATGACGGCGATGGCGGTCGGATTGTGGCGTATGCCCATGGAAATGTACATGCCGTGGTCAAGTAGTTGACGCGCCAATTCGGGCCGTCCTCTGAATCCGTGGATTATCCATAGCGGAGTACGGCCGCCGTTGCGCCGCATTACTTCCCTTTGGACGTCGTAAAGGTTATCGTATGCGCCTACAATGTGTACTATCAACGGCTTGGCCAAATCGTCGGCCATGAATGCTTGGCGCCTGAATACCGGTAGTTGCACGTCTATGTTCGGGCCGTGTCGCAGGTCGAGGCCGGCTTCGCCTATGGCGTATGCATTGGGGTTGGAGAGTACATCTTCGAGCCATGTCCATGTGATGTCGGTGGCCTTGTCTGCCTCCCACGGGTGTATTCCGGCACTAAAAAGTGTCGGCGGTATAGGTGGTACGGCTTCCAATGCGATGTTCATTACTGCCGAGCCGTCATTGATGTCATGACGATGGGTGTGGATGTCGGCCGGTATCGGAGTAGGTAGCGGCGGCGGAGTCAGTATTGTTTTCATCGTTGGATTGTGTCGTATGGTATGGGAAGATGTTCGGGCGTGCCTGTTATGGCACGGGGTCGTATCCGCTTCCGCCCCAAGGATGGCAGCGCAGTATGCGGCGTATGGCCAGCCAAAGTCCGCGTATGGGACCGTGTTTTTTGATAGCTTCGAGCGCGTAACGGCTGCAAGTGGGCGTAAAACGGCATGACGGCGGCGTGAGCGGCGAGATGCAGGCACGGTAAAAGTATATGGGGGCGCATAGCAGTGCGACAAATATGGCTCGGATGCCACGCGTGACGGCACGCATCCCGACCGCTAAGATGCGTATCGGTGATTTCACTTGTCGCCGTCCTCGGCGGCGGCTTCGGGCGATACCGGCAGTGGCGGCAGGGCGGCAAGTATGCGTTTTACCGCGCCCAGTACTCGCGTGTATGGCAGAACTCTGTCGGCTACGTAGATTATGGCCAATTGGATGTGGCGCTCGTCGGTGCGGTTGTCGGGACGCGGCATGGACAGACGCATGGCTTCGCGGATGCGCCGACGCATCTGTACGCGGTCGACGCCGTGGCGCAGACGCCGCTTGGGTATATTGATCATGAAGGCGATGTCGGCCTTGGTGTCATGACATTGACGCCATACGGCCCGCAACGGGTAAGCCAAGGTTTTACCGATGTCGTCCGAGCTGTCTTTGGCGGAGAATAATGCATCGAGCGTGGTGGTGCCACGCAGTCGCTGATGTCGTCGCAGTGTCAGTGCCGGCATGGTCGCTTGGTTGTTAGTGCGTATAGGGTGAAAATTGTCGTGCCGGGTGATGGTTGCGGCACGGCACGCGTCTGCGGCTTATTCGGCGGCGTTTTCGTCGCTTATCGAGTCAAGGTATCGGTTGATGGCCGAGGCCATGGAGGGCGATTCCTTGGTGGGAGCTTCGATGTCCAGACGAAGTCCGGCGTCTTTGACGGCTGCTGCGGTAGCTGTGCCGAAGGCGGCGATGACAACATCGTCTTGCTTGAAGTCGGGGAAGTTCTTGAGCAGTGAGTTGATGCCTTGCGGGCTGAAGAATACCAGCATGTCGTAATCGAATTTGGCGTCATTGGGAAACTCGTTGGGCACAGTGCGATACATCACTGCACGGGCGTAGTTTATCTTGGCATTGTCCAGCATCTTGGAGTCTTCGCCGTTGCTGACATCGGATACGGCGAGGATATAGTGCTCGTTTTTGTGCTTGGCTATAAATGGCATCAAGTCGGCGAGTTTGCCGGTCTTGGCGGAGAAGATCTTGCGTTTGCGGAACACAATGTACTTTTGCAGATACAGTGCTATGGACTCGGTGGTGCAGAAGTATTTCATGGTGTCAGGCATGACGAGGCGCATTTCTTCGCATAGGCGGAAGAAGTGATCCACGGCAGTCTTCGCAGTGAAAATTATGGCTGTAAATTCAGGGATACTGACTTTTTGCTGGCGAAATTCGCGTGCAGAAAGGCCTTCGACTTTGATAAATGGATGAAAAACCATTTCTACGCCGAATTTTTCGGCGAGGCTATAGTATGGCGACTTCTCGGATGCCGGCTTCGGCTGGGAGATGAGTATCTTTTTAATTTTCACTTGCCTAAATAATTGTATTGTTGTTGTTTATGCGCCTACGCTGACGATTTTAAGAGCACAAGAATATAGGAAAATCACAGGTGTGATTTCGAGAGTGCAAAGGTACAAAATAAAGTAAAAAGGCGAGGAAATATTAATGTAAAAAATGCTAAAACCTTTGATAAAAAATGCGATACGCGCCAGAACGCATAGGGCTGCGGCGATGACGAGCGCCACTCCGGCAGCCGGTGGATCGAATACAGCGAGGGTCACCGGTATGGTTAGGGCCAAGGCTAATGGAACTTGCGTGGCGTTGTATGCGCGTAACCATGCTTTGCGCTTGTGCGTATCGCCGAAGGCGTATCCCACAATATTGTATCCGGCGAGCATAAAGAGGAAGTAGGCGCCTACAGCTAAGGTCAGCAGCAGTACCGGCACGGTGCCGAGGTCGGACACGGTGGCTATGGAGGGTTCGAGAGCCTTGGTAAGCAGAATCGTGCAGCAGATTACGAGCAGGGTGTATATTCCGGCAAGGCTCCATCGGTCGGCGGCATCGCGTTCGTCGTAACGTCGGGTGGCACGCACTCCGGGGCGCAGGTCGTGGCCTATGGAGGAGAGCAGGCGTGTACCGCGGCGCAGGCTGATTATGGCAATGACAATGCCTATGCCGAGCAACGCAGGCATATCGGAATTGGCGCCGGGAGGCAGTGACCGTGGTTCCAGGCCTTTGGTCCATGCGGGGGGCTGTGGTGGAACTGCGGTGTGTGTATGTGACTGTTTCTGTGTTGATTGTGAGACGTGGCAGATTGCCAGACTGTCGGCCGTGAAAGGTGCGTGCATGTCTTGCATGAACACGCTGTCGGTCGGGTCCGGTCCCATGGTTGCGGCTGCTGTGTTTTGCACGTCAGACACTACATGTTTGGTCTCCGTAGGGACGGCAGCGGGTGCAGCGATGTGATGTGCATCGCTGTATCCGGGGTGCTGTATTGTGCCTATCGTGTCCGGCATGTGTCTGTCGCTGCGTTTGGGGTAAATGTCTGTACGCCGGTTCTTTTTAGAATGGTACTGCGCCCAGGGCTATGTCCGCCGCTTCTTCAGCTGTGGTGGCTACGCGGTACAGCTTATTGTCACTGTAGGTGTTGAGAAAGCCTTGGCGTTCGGCGCATGCCAGCATTGCCAGCAGGGCATCGTAATATCCGTCTATGTTTAATATTATGACGGGGCCGCTGTAAAGTCCCAATTTACGCCATGTGATGATTTCGAGCAGTTCCTCGAAAGTTCCCACTCCTCCGGGCAAAGCTATGGCGGCATCGCTGAGTTCGGCCATAGTAGCCTTGCGTGTGTGCATGTCTTCGGTGACAATGGTGTGGCTTAGGCCGGGATGCTGCCATCCGCGTTCTTCCATGAAGCGAGGGATGACGCCTATGGTTCGGCCTCCGGCGGCGAGTGCGGCGTCGTTGACGGCGCCCATGAGGCCTCGGCGGCCTCCGCCGTTGATGACGGCTGTGCCGCGTTGTGCCAAGGTTGTGCCAAGGCGTTGCGCGGCCACGAAATAGGCCTGCGGAATATCCTCGGACGACGCCGCGTAAACGGTTACTGCCGGGTGTGGGATGCTGTCATACCGGGCGGCAATCATCAGTATTGTTCGTTTTCGTTGGGGAAGTCGCCGGACTTGACGTCTTTGATGTAATGTCCTATGGCCTCGTTGATAATGCCGGCGAGGTCGGCGTAGCGGCGCAGGAATTTGGGCGAAAAGTCCTGATTTATGCCCAGCATGTCGTGTATTACCAGTACTTGGCCGTCTACACCTCCGCCTGCTCCTATGCCTATGACGGGGATGGTGAGTTTGGAGGCCACTTCGGTGGCCAGCGTGGCGGGTATTTTTTCGAGTACGATGGCAAAGCATCCTATTTCCTGAAGCATAAGTGCATCAGCTATCAGCTTCTCGGCTTCGGCCTTCTCCTTGGCGCGTACGGCGTAGGTGCCGAACTTGTTGATGGACTGAGGTGTGAGGCCCAGGTGTCCCATCACGGGTATTCCGGCGCTGAGTATGCGTTCGATGCTTTCGCGCACTTCGGCACCGCCTTCGATTTTCACGGCCTCGGCATGGCTTTCCTTCATGATGCGTATTGCGTTGGCCAGGGCTTCTTTGCTGTTGCCTTGGTAGCTGCCGAAGGGCATATCGCACACTACGAGGGCACGTCTGGTGCCTTTGATGACGCTCTTGGCATGGTATATCATCTGGTCCAGCGTGATGGGAAGTGTGGTCATGTTGCCGGCCATAACGTTGGAGGCCGAATCGCCCACGAGTATGACGTCGATACCGGCGCCGTCCACCAGTATGGCAGTGGAGTAATCGTACGCTGTGAGCATACTTATTTTTTCGCCGCGAGCCTTCATCTCGGTAAGGCGTGCGGTGGTTACTTTTCGTTTGTTGTCTACTGTGTTGGTTGACATGATGTTGTGATGAGTGTAAATGTCTTTTGGGAGCGGCTTTGGGCTGCTATGTAGGCATGGCCGTGCACATATACCGTGGTCCGTTCCCGATAAAATTGTCCGCAAAGTTACAAAACTTCGCGGACATAGCCGCATCTGAGTGCGCCGATGGTGTCACATATTGCTGTTTTTCAGACTTGGACGAGTATGGCATCGACCACCCACAGCCAAAGCGGACAGGCTGGGATGAAAGCGAGGACACTAAGAGCCAATGACGATGCCCCATATGCGCCCGGAAAATATTTGGTGAAAAATGGCGAAGTGATTGATGGGTAGGGTGTTGAGGTGCGGTCGTGAAAAAGTGGTACAGACAGGTCTTTTCTAAACGATTTATTTGTCTTCCGATGAACCTTGTTTGCTTGCTTTGCATCGAGGCAGGATGTACGCCAATGCCTCGTTTTGGACCGTAGAACCGAGGCAGCGGTTGGTACCGAGGTACAGCGCGGCTCCGAATACGACCTGTGTCGGCAGCGCCAGCCAGGGAGAAAAGGCGAGGGCGTTGCCAATGGCCAGCATTCCTGCCCCGATGACTACGGCCATGGCGGCGTAGGGGGCTATGTCGGCCAGGTAACGCCGTATGGGCATGGCGGTGGCGCGGCTGACGGCGAATAGTGATGCCGCCCAAGCAACAATGGCCGCAGCAAGCTGGCCCCACAAAAGGATTTCGACGCCAAGAACGATGTTGTCGGAGGTGCTCAGTGCCATGTACGGGAAGGTGATGGCTATGGCCACCAAGGCCACGGTATCACGCAGCACTTCCAGGTAGAATATGGTGCGTGCACGCCCCAGAGCCAATAGATAATTTGAGTACAGCCCCGTGAGTACGGTGAATATTCCGCGTGCAAGAAGCAGTTGGAATAGAATGATGGATGCATCCCATTTGGCACCAAAAAGGATGTGGAATATCGGGGTGGCGCATACGGCCAGTCCGACCATCACCGGAAAAAGGATGTATGCGGTGACGCGATCCATTTTGGAGGCCAAACGCGCAAAGCGCTCGGCTTGGTCTTGTACACCTGACAGCACCGGGACAAATGTCGAGGTGAGTACCTGGCTCAGAGATGCGGTCATCATTTTGCTCCATTTGTCCGCCTGGCTGTAATAGCCAAGTGACACCAGTCCCACGCGGTTGCCTATAAGGAAGGCGTATATGTTTTGGAATATGGTGTTGAGCAGCGAGGTCAACGTCATGCCGGCGCCTACGCCCGCAAACGACCATAGGGCTTTCCACGAAAGGCGGTACAGAGGCCGCCATTGGCTCATAATCCACAGCATCAGCGTCTTGACGGCTGCTACGGTGATGGTCTGCCAAACTATGGCCCAAGCGCCGTACCCGGCGAAAGCCAGCCATATTCCGATGATGGCTCCGGCGCATAGTCCGATGGCATTGGCTATGGCTACCGGCCGTACATTCAATTGCTTGGTGTATAGGTTGGTTTGGACTATGGCGGCGGCGTTGAGCGGCAGCGAAAGGAACATCACGCGTGCTAAGGCGGTCAATTGGTCTCCGCCGTGAAACCATCCGGAGATTGCCGGTGCTGCCACAAACAATAAGGCATACAGCGTAATGGAGGCTATGATATTGAACCATAGCACCGAAGAGTAGTCCAGTCGGGAGGGGGCCTTGCGCTGGATCAAGGCCGAGGATAGGCCGCTGTCTATCAGCAACGAGGCAAAGGCTTGGAAGACGAGAACTGCGCCCACGAGGCCGAAATCGTGCTGCGAGAGCAAACGAGCCAGCACTACGCCGGTGACGGCGTATAGTATCTGCGATCCGAAGCGGTCGATGACGTTCCATTTCATGGAGCGTGCCGTGCGCCGCTTCAGGTTGTCTTGCTGCGCGTCTGTGCTTATGGATGTGGATGTGTCGTCAGGCATCCGTGTCGCGTATTAGGCCGTATTGTCAGCTCATTGCACCGGGATGACTTTGATGCCGAGTGTGCGGTTCTTGGTCGTGGGTGAGCCTTTTAGATATATCTTACCGGAGCCGAGACCCATAACGGTGAGTTCGTTGGTTACCCAGCAGTCTACCGATCCGGTGCCGTATATCGAACATCGTCCCGTGGTGGCTTTGATGGTTCCGGCTTCGATAGTTCCGGTCCCGGTGTTGTTTAGCTTGATGGTTTGGGCTTCGCCGGCCAATACCAGATGCCCGTGTCCGGTGGCTATTTTTCCCTCAACGGTGGTAGCATGAAGCCCGCGTGCAATGAGCGTGCCGTTGCCTACTATGCGTGCCTTGAATGTGGCGGCCGGCGATGGTGTGTCGACGTATACGGTTGAGTCTCCGGAATTTTCTACTTTGCTTAGAAAGGCCGAGAATACGGTGACTGTGGGCAGGCGTTGGCGCTGTGCATCGGTGATTTCGTCCGAGAGCTCGATTTTCAGCTTGTTTTTATTGTTTGAAAACAAAACCATGGATGATATGTCCGGGTCGCAGCTGAAGCGCACGTATCCGGCCGAGTCGGTGTTACAGCGGTACGTGACATTGATGCCGTTGACCACCTGTAGTTCTTCAAAGGGCTTGACGTTGAGCTCGTAATCTGCTGCGGTAGCAGGTGTGGCCATGGCCAAAGTGATGGCAGCCGCCAGCGTGACGGCGGCTTTGCGCATAGAGGTGTATAATGTGATGTCCATATATGTTTAGGGCTTGTATTGTTGTGTCAGTTATCTTTGGCCGTATCGCCGTCCATGTCTGTAAGCATTGCTTCTACATCGTCCAGTATTGAGGTCAGTAGTTCCGGCGTGTCGGCACGCAGCATGGCTACGCGCGTGGGGCGGAACGAGGGAATGCCCTTGAACAAGGGACTCACAGCCAAATGACGTCGTATGTGCAGTATGCCGCGATAGTCATCGATGCGCTCGATGCTTTCGCGTATCTGCCGTCGCAGTATGGCAAATTTGTCGTGGAGTGTCAGGCCGTCGCCGACCTCGGGATTGCCGCTCAGCAGCGCGTTCTTGATTTGACGAAACACCCATGGCGCGCCTATGGATGCGCGGCCTACCATAACGGCGTCCACGCCGCTGTCGGCAAAGGCACGTAAGGCTTCGGCTCCGCAGGTGATGTCTCCGTTGCCTATGACGGGGATGTGCAGGCGCGGATTGGCCTTGACGCGTGCAATCATTTCCCAATCGGCCGTGCCGGTGTACATCTGCGAACGTGTGCGTCCGTGCACGGTGATGGCGGCTATGCCGCAATCTTGCAGGGCCTCGGCCAGGTCTACAATGATGCGGTTGTCGTGATCCCATCCGGTGCGGGTTTTTACGGTCACCGGCAGGTGTACTGCGTCCACTACTGCACGGGTGATTTCAATCATTTTTTGAGGCTCGCGCAACATTCCAGCCCCGGCACCCTTGCCGGCTACTTTCTTGACCGGACATCCGAAATTGATGTCCAGTATGTCCGGGCCGGCGGCTTCGGCGATTCGAGCGGCTTCGACCATCGCATCCACATCGCGTCCGTAAATCTGTATAGCCGTGGGCCGCTCGGCATCGTTGATGTGCAATTTGCGTGTCGTGGCTGCGATGTTGCGTATCAGGGCGTCTGCAGATACAAATTCGGTGTAGGTCATATCTGCCCCCATCTCCTTGCATATCAAGCGGAAGGACGTATCAGTCACGTCTTCCATCGGAGCTAATACGACCGGACGGTCGCCGAGGTCTATGTTGCCTATTTTCATTGTATATGCGGTGTTTGGATGCTACGGTGGATGTCGTTGACGACTTTTTGCCTGTGCCGAAACAATCCTTGCGGCTGTCGTAAAAGCAAAGTTAGTACTAATTTTTGTAACGGCGTTGAGCGTATGGCGCTATTAGGGTTCTATTAGGACTATTTCACCATTATTAGCGCTTTTCGGGCCAATATATGGCGTGGATTGCCCGGGCGTCAGCTGAGGCGTCCGAGTAGCGCGATGTCGATGTATTGCCGGGACATCGAGCGTGCCAGATCGGCATTGGTGACGTGGCCCATGCAAGTGTATACGGCGCGTTGTATTCCGTTTCTGAGGCTGGCGATGCTGTTGACGCCGCGCGTGTCTACAAGGTCGGGCAGCAGGGATATCAGGGCATTGCTTAGGGCCATGGCCGTGGTGCGTGGCACTACGGCGCTGAGATTGCGGAAACATACGGCGTCATGCGGGCGCGTGTGCGGCCTTTCGGTGTCGGCCAGGTCTACGGTGTCCATTGTCGCCAAGGGACACATGTCGTAATCGGTGATGTCATAGACCAGGACGCCGCGCTTGGCTGCAGACATGGAAGCAGCCGAAATGATATACGGCATAGCCGTGGGTGTCAGGATAATAACGTCTGCCATGGCAATTGCGTTTTGTAGCACGTGCGGCTGCATTGCACTGCATATCAGGCGTCCGCCGGCGGCATCCATAGCGGCACGCAGCCCATAGGTGTCGTCATCGAATAGGCGCACTGTTGCGCCCAGTCCTAAGGCGGTCGAGGCGGCGGCGCGTGCGGCGATACCACTGCCTATGATAACAGCTTCGCATGGCACGATTCCGGCAATTCCGCCGATGAGTATGCCCTTGCCGACGGTGGTGTCGGCGTCCACTTCGGCAAGACGAGTCGCGGCCATGGTGACGGCTGCACGTCCCGCAATTTCGCCGAGGATGTCACTGAACGGGTGCCGCGTTCCCGAATCTCGAATTTGGCGCATGGATATGGCACAGATACGGCGCTCGAGCAGTGCTTTGAGAGCAGCGGCATTATCCACTTGCGGTTCCAAGGTCAGCAGAGTTGCGCCTCGGCGCAGGTGCGCGGCATCTTCGGCCGAAGGTGCCTCGACGGACACCACGATGTCGCAGTCGAGTGTTTCGGTGCGGTCGGTCAGACGTGCCCCGGCGGCGGCGTAGCGATTGTCCGGATAGTTGACAAAGACGCCGGCGCCTTGCTGTATACGCACCTCGATGCCGTATTCGCTGATGATGGCGGCGGCTTCGGGTGTCAACGGCAGACGTCGGTCGCGCATGGGTGCCGGGATGCCGAGTGTAAGGTGGCGTTGGCGTGATGCTGTCGCTTGCGCTTGTTCTTGCGGTGTGAGTTGTATCATGGCTGTCAGGGCGTTAGGAGTAGATTATGGTGTCTATGAATAGTCGGACGGAAGCGGCTACTTGTTCGGCGTCTTCGAGGTGCGAGCTGTCGAAACGTGCGTGGGCGCGTCCGTAGCTGTCGCTGCGTTGCGCCAGAGTCTGATGCACGTAGCGGCGCAATTGTTCCGAATCTAAATTGCGTACCAGCGGGCGGCTGTCGCCGTATATTGTCAAACGGCGCACCAGACAATCCTCATCGGCGTCAAGCCATACGACAGTGCCGCCTTGGAGCATCACGTCCATATTGTCTGCATAGCAGGGTGTGCCGCCGCCGCAGGCGATTATGACCGAGGGCGCGGCCTGAGAGACCATGTCCGTTGTGCCTGGCTTGGATGCAACTGATGTGCCGGCTTTGAGGCGTGTCCCATCATCTGTCGAAGCCTGTACGATGGAGCGGAGTGTCTCGGTCTCGAGGGCGCGGAATGTCGCTTCGCCTTGTCGGGCAAAAATTTCGTTGACGCTGTCGGCACCGGCGCGGCGGCAAATTTCATCGTCAAGGTCGGAAAAAGGTATGCCCATGGACGTGGCCAGAGCCTGTCCCAGAGTGGTCTTGCCGCAGCCCATAAATCCCACCAAAAACAGAGGACGTCCGCTGCGGCAGGTCATTGCTTATTCTGTTTGGCCAGTAGGTCGCGTATCTCGGTGAGCAGTTGTTCCTGTGTCGGTCCGGCGGGTGCGGCGGGCGTCTCCTGTGCAGCTTCCTTTTGGCGGCGCAGGCGGTTGATGACCTTGATGGCCAAGAATATGCAGAAGGCTACGATGAGGAAGTCGACGATGGTTTGTACGAAGGCGCCCCAGGTGATGGCCACTTCCGGAATGACTTCTTCGCCTTGGGTGACGGCGTCTTTGATGACAAATTTGTAGTCGCTGAAATTGACTCCGCCGGTGAGTACGCCGATGACGGGCATAATGATGTCGTTGACCAGAGAGGTGACAATTTTGCCGAAGGCTGCGCCGATGATTACACCGACGGCCATGTCTACTACATTGCCTTTGATGGCAAATTCCTTGAATTCAGAAAAGAATTTCATAACTATGTATATTTATTCCGCCGATGTGTCGTCGCCGGCAGGCATGCTGAAAAATGAGAAATTGACTGCTCCGTAGGTTCGATGGTCGCAGAAGTGCGGCAATTCGGAAAAGTCGTACTTGTCCGAGTGTTCGATGATGAACAGACTTCCCGGATGCAACAGTCGACCGGCGAGGACTTTGGCCGGGATGTCTCCGAAGCCGGGGAGATTGTAGGGAGGATCGGCAAATACGATGTCGTAGGCAGTGGTCGCAGTGTCGATGAAGCGCATCGCATCGCCGCGTATGATGGTTATATCGTCTTGGCATCCGAGCTGTCGGGCAACATCGTTGATGAAACGTGTCTGCGGCGCGGCCTTTTCCACGGCAGTGGCGTGTGCGGCGCCGCGGCTTAGCATCTCGAAGGTGATGGCGCCTGTGCCGGCAAAGAGGTCCAGCGTGGTGGCGCCTTCGATGTCTGTGATGCCGCGCAGGATGTTGAAGAGGTTTTCGCGTGCCATGTCAGTGGTGGGGCGGGCAACGATGCCGCCGGGCACGCTGAAGCGTCGTCGCCCGTATTTTCCGGAGATTATTCGCATAGTGTCAGGCTTAGTAGTTCGAAGGGCACTTGTGCGGCCTCGGCGCCCAGATGTAGTGCTGTGGTGGGGAATATAACGGGCATGACAAAATTTACATAAGGCTTGAGCCGCGCCATCAGGCGGTCGCGTAAGGCAGCTTCGCCGCTGCACATCATGCGGTCGTTGTCGGCATCGAATCCCAGGTCCTTGGCGGCGGCCAGGGCGTAATATACAGCGTCATCATCGCCGCCGGCGGTGGCAAAGGTGTTGGCCATGGATAGCCCCTTGCCGTCAAATGCTATGATGTCTACGGCATCGGCACGTCTGTGTATGTGCATTTTTCCGGCATTTCCCAGCAGTCGTCCGCAGGCCTCGAAGTAGCGTGTCAGCGGCACCATGCGGTGCATGATGCGTGCTTGAACGAAGGTGCGGCGCAGAAAGCCTTCGAGTGCCGGTTCTATGAACATTGCCGCGAAGGCCTCGCCTCCGTCGTCCCCGTGGAATGGTGGCACTTCTGCACAGGTGCATACGACGTTGAGCCGTTCGGAGGGGTACAGGCTGTCGGCGATGTCGCGCATGGCGGCGGCGTCTTCGGCTACGGAGCGCGGCACTATGGTGTAGCGCTCCGTGTCGATGTACACGTCTATGGCATCGTAGTCGTCCGTAAGTTCGGGGTGCGTGTATATGGCGTCTTCGACAGATTTGACGTAAGATGCTGCCGTAGTCATGGGTGCGGTGATGCGTTGCAGCGACTCCTCGACTGCCGGGTCAAAGTTTATGGCGTCGATAGAGTCCCGGTTTAGCAAAATATTGAGGCGTTGCACGGTATGTCGTTTTTGGGGAGGGGTGGGATATTGAAATCAAGCGGTGTGTGTTGAATGTCTTCACACGAGGCTGTTGAAGGATGCCGGCAGCGGAATGCTGAAATTCATATCTTTGTGCGTCATCGGATGTACAAAGCGCAGCGTGCGGGCATGCAGTGCCAGACGGTGTATGGGCGAGGTCTTGGCGCCGTAGCGACGGTCGCCGGCAATGGGCGTGCCCATGTCGTGCATGTGTACGCGTATCTGATTTTTGCGTCCGGTGTCAAGGCTGACGTCCACCAGCGAGTATCCGTTGCGGCTTTTAAGGACTTTGTATCGTGTCACGGCTTCCAGACCCTTGGGGTCATCGGTGCTGTACATTAGATGCTGCGCGTTTTCCAGCAGCCGGCTGCGGCGGACGCCTTCGGCCGGTTCGGGGCAGCCTTCAACGATGGCGGCGTAGCGGCGGTCCAGTACCATGTTGTTCCAATTATGTTGCATCGCCTCTTTGGCCTTGATGTTTTTGGCAAAGAGCATCAAACCGGAGGTGTGCTGGTCCAGGCGGTGGACTATAAAGAGTTTATTGGCGGGGTTGAGCCTTTTGAGGTAGTCGCGCAGTATCGAGTATGCCGTACCTTCCTTTTTGTTATCCGTTCCGACACTGAGCAGGCCGTAGCCCTTGTTTACTACGATTATATCATCGTCCTCGTAGATTATGCGAAGGCGCGGATTGGACAGTGTCTGCCACGGGCGCGAGAAGTTGATGCTTATCGTCTGTCCCGGGGCTACGGGGATGTCAAACTGGTTGGTGACAGTGCCTTCCAGTCGTATTTGGTCGTACTTGAGCAGTGCCTTGACGGCGGTGCGGGACAGTTGCGGCAGGTTGGAACGCAGGAATTCGAGCAGCGGTATCGGTTGGTCCGAGGTGTTGGCCAGTTCCGAGATGTTGTCTTGCCGCATGTGCCCGCGTCCGGTGTGTGTGCCGGGTTTATATGCCTGTGGTTTGTTGTGGCTCATTTCGTTGTCTTTTTACGGGTGGTGGCGCGACGGGTGTTGCGCTTAGGCGCGGCCGCAGGTGTATTGACCACTTCCAGTGCTTGCTCGAGGGTCATTTCGGCAGCTGTTTCGGGTGTCGTTCCGCGTGGCAGTTTGTAGTTTGAGCCTTTGTATGCGATGTACGGGCCGAAGCGTCCGCGCAGAATTTGCAGCTCGGGTTCTTGGTCGAAGGTGCGCAGCACGCGGTTGGCATCCTCGGTGCGCTTGGCTTCTATCAATTCAATGGCGCGGCTAAGTGTGACGGCGGCCGGGGCTTCGTCCTTGGGTATGGATACGTACTTGTTGTCGTGGCGCACATACGGACCGAAGCGTCCGATGCCTACGCTGACGTCCTTGTCCTCGAAGGTGCCCAGTGTGCGTGGAAAGTCGAATAGGTGGAGAGCCTCGTCCAGGGTTATGGTTTCGAGACTTTGTCCTTTGAGCAGCGAGGCAAAGCGTGGTTTGTTGTCGCTGTCGTTGCTTCCTATTTGGACCAGAGGTCCGAATCGGCCGATTTTGACGCTCACCGGTTCGCCGGATGCGGGGTCGGTACCTAATAATCGTTCGCCCACCTTGTGTTCCAGACGCATGTCCATGACTTCCTCGACTTTGGGGTGAAACTTGTTGTAGAATGTCTCCATCTGGCTGTTCCATTGCATCTTACCGTCAGCTATGGCGTCGAATTTTTGCTCAATTCCGGCGGTGAAGTTGTAGTCAAGGATGTTGGGAAAATACATGGTGAGGAAGCTGTTGACAACCACACCTATGTCGGTGGGCATCAGTTTGCCCTTGTCCGCGCCGTAGGTCTCGGTGTGAGTGGCTTCGGTGATGTTGCCGTCGGCATCCATGGTCAGGGTCTTGATGTCTCGCTGTGCTCCGGCGCTCTCGCCTTTGGTGACGTAGTCGCGTGCCTGAATGGTGGAGATGGTGGGCGCATATGTCGAGGGACGACCTATTCCGAGTTCTTCCATTTTCTTGACTAGAGAGGCTTCGGTATAGCGAGGCGGCTGCTGGGTATATCGTTCTGTGGCTGTGAGGCTTTCGTTGGTGACGTAGTCGCCCGCAGCCATTGCCGGGAGTATGTCCGTGTCTTCTGTATTGTCGGCGATGTCATCGTGGCTTTCGATGTATACTCTGAGAAATCCGTCGAATTTGACAACCTCGCCCGAGGCGGTAAATCGCTCGGCACTGCCGGCGGGAGTGATGTCTACTACGGTTTTCTCGATTTGGGCGTCAGCCATTTGGGATGCTACCGTGCGCTTCCATATCAGATCATAGAGGCGGCGTTCCTGCGCGGTGCCTTCGATGGTGTGCCGGTCTATATATGTGGGGCGTATAGCCTCATGGGCCTCCTGGGCGCCCTTGCTGCTGGTGTGGTAATGGCGCTGCTTGAGGTATTCTTTGCCGTGGGATGTGGTGATTTCTTGCGCGATGGCCGCCAGTGCCACTTGTGAGAGGTTGAGCGAGTCGGTACGCATGTATGTGATAAGTCCGTTTTCGTAGAGCTTCTGCGCCACCATCATTGTTTGTGCAACGGTCATGCCAAGTTTACGCAAGGCTTCCTGTTGCAGTGTGGAGGTGGTGAAGGGTGCTGCCGGGGACTTTTTCAGTGGATGGACGTTGACGCCGGTAATCGAATAGGTGGTATGTGCGCAGCCTTGAAGGAGGTCGCGTGCCTCGGCCTCGTCGCTTAAGCGTCGGGCGAGTTCGGCACGGAAGCTCGCGCCGTCGCCGGTGGCAAAGATGCCGGTGAGGCGGAAGTATCTGTCGGGCTTGAAGGCCTTGATTTCCTGTTCGCGCTCAACGATGAGTCGCACGGCAACGCTTTGCACGCGACCGGCCGACAACCCGGGCTTGATTTTGCGCCACAGTACGGGCGACAGCTCAAAGCCGACGATGCGGTCAAGCACGCGGCGTGCCTGCTGTGCATCTACGAGGTTCATATCTATGGTGCGCGGCTGCTTGATGGCGTCGAGAATGGCGCCTTTGGTGATTTCGTGGAACACTATGCGTCGTGTGGTCTTGGGATCGAGACCCAGAACTTCGCTCAGATGCCATGCTATGGCCTCTCCTTCGCGGTCTTCATCAGATGCCAACCACACGGTTTGTGCCTCCTTGGCGGCGCGGCGCAGCTCGCTTACGAGATTCTTCTTGTCATCCGGGATTTCGTAGATGGGCTCAAAACCATTGTCGACATCGATGCTGAAACTATGTTTTTTCAGGTCGCGGATATGCCCGTAGCTGGACATGACCTTATAGTCGTTGCCTAAGAACTTTTCGATGGTTTTTGCTTTGGCGGGAGACTCGACTATGACGAGATTTTTCAACATGTCGTATTGATATAAATAGGTGTTTGTTCGTGAATATGTCCAAAGGCCGGAGCGGATGCCCGTCCCGGCTTTTCGGTCGGCAAAGATAGTCATTTTTTGCCAACAGCCCCAAAAATCTATATATAATGTGTAGGTTGTGGGTTCAAAGAGCGTTTTGGCCGTGCCCGCATCGAGGTGTGTAACGGCTATATTTCAGGAATTCCGATGCGGCGCAGGTAGGCGTATACGCCATCGTAGTATCCCGGCAGGCGTGTCGAGTCGGGCGGTACGCCGTGGTCTCCTTCGGGAACTACAATGATCATGCCTTGACGTGCGCGTGTAAGCAGGACGCGGTAGGCGTTGATTTGGTATGCTTGATTCGATTCTTTATTTATTCTTTGCCACGCCGCACCTCCTCTGAGTTGGTGATGCTGCCATCGCATGGCATTTGTGTCGAGCCGCAGGTCGGCATCCCATACTACGCAGGACCAGTCGATTTCCAGCCCTTGGACTTCGAATTCGGTGAGGGTGTCTTCCAGAGCATTGGAGGATCGGATGTCATCGTCATTGTCCAAAAACCAGTGGACGAAGTCCGGCTTGTATCGGACGTTGACACTTATGGCTTTCAATCTTTCGCCTTTGCTGCATGCCAGAATGCCGTAGCGTTCGCTGCCGCGTGCTTTTTGCTTGAGCCATTTCTTGGCTGTGTCGAGCGAACGTGTAACTGCTATCGGGTAATTGCACAGCTCTGTCAGTGTGTCGTGCGCCTGCTGCGGGTGTAACTCGAGCAGTTGATGGACAAATAGACTGACTTTCTCGGCGCGGAAGGAGCGCATACTTACCGAAAGGTGTAGCGATGTTTCGACGTGTATTTGGTCTTTGTTCAGGGTCAGGGTTTCAAGTGCCCGCCCTTCGGCGTATTCTTTTTCGTGCAGGCGGTCGCTTAAGTATACATGCCAGTGTGAAAACTTGCGGTTGATGGCGTTTATCCATTCTGACAGGCCGGCTTCGCCCTTATTGATTTCCTGTCCGCCGCCTACCAGACAAACCACCAGCCCCCAATCGGTCTGTCGGTCCATGCACGAAATCAGGTATTCGGGCTCGCTGTACGGGAAGCCGTGCAGCTTCTTTTTCTTGCCCATAAATCGAGCCAGTTCGTCCTTGGTCCATGCACGCTGAGCTTCATCGAATATGGCAATGTGTTCTGTGGGAATGTATGCCTTGTCTGTATGGGTTCTGAAATAGCCTTCTTTGGGAACAATCTCGCCGTCGCGTATTTCGGTACCTTCGAGGTAGAGGTCTCGGTAGTGGTGTATCATTTGAATGAAGGTCTTGACGCGGCTTCGGGCTTCGGCTTTTGTGCATGGTTTTGTGTCGCTTCGTCCGGATTTGTAGTCCTCCTTGCTTCGGCGCACCAGGTCGCGTGCCAATGCTTCTTGAAGTACTTCTACGAGAGGGAAGTTCCCTGAAAGGTAAACGGCTTTCTCGCCTTTCTCGAATTCGTTGATGGCGGTTTGCAGGCCAATCAGGGTCTTGCCGGCGCCGGGTACGCCGGTTACGAAGCATACGGCTTTGCGTGCATGGTTGCGACATTCGTCGATGATATGCGTCAGTCCCTGCATGGTTGACTCTATGTCTCCGTCGTGGCGAGTGATGTCCTCCACTGTATGCTCGCGATATAGCGATACGGCTGCCTCGATAATTGTCGGGGTGGGTTCGTATCCGCTGACTGCCCAGTTGTAGTCATTGTCTCCGGCATATGGCTTTTCGAGGGAAGATAGAACAAGCGACAACGCCACGGCCAGTTGTCGGCTGTTGGCTTGCATGGGGTTGTATACTTTGTCTTCGTATTGCTGTAATTCGATATGACAGTTATGATCCGCTTCGGCGGGTGCCACCAAAATAGGAATAATTGAGCGATCGCGACTGCCTTCCTGAAAGTTTTTCAGGTCGATTGCGTAGTCCCATGCCTGCATGAGTCCTTCGTGTGCAAATTTTTGGGTCAAGGTTTTGAATTCGAGGACAAAGACGATTCCATCAATGAGTGCGATGACATCGGCACGGCGTCCCATACGCGGGATATTGTATTCAAAGAACACGCTGCCGCGGTCGCGGTAGGGCGCCAATACGTCTTTGAGTACCTCGATTTCGCATACCCATGAGTCGGTTGTCTCATCGTTGAGGTCGTGGGCGGAAGCTTGGACCATTTTGCCGATGATCTCGTCGGTGCATCGGTCAAGGAAATCGTGGATGGTGTCGCTGTAATAAAACCTTATGGCGGGCATGGCTGAAGTCGTTGGAGTAATTGTTCTTTGAATGTTTGAGGTGCTGATTATGGTGCGTCAGCGGCGGAGGTGTCGGCGTGCGGTGCGGCTGTCGGCAGGCAGGAGCGAGCCGTCGGCGGTAAGCGCTCGGACGACTTCGGCTATGGCGTGGCGCATTTGGGGGCTTTGGCCGTCGTATAATTCGGCATCGGTGGCGCCTTCGGGGCGCGAGCATCCGCGCAGTACGCGGTCACGAGCGCGGTCTCGGAGTGATGTGGCGGATGATGCGATGGCACGAGCGCGGCATACATCGCAGGTGCCGCAGTCGGACTCGGGCGTCTCGCCAAAGTATTCGAGCATCTGCCGCACGCGACAGCGGCTGTCGTCAAAGACAAAGGCGCGCATGGCGGCGATGCGTGCGGCCATGACGTCGCGGCGCGCTTCGTAGACGTCGCGGCCTATGATCACGTGCTTGGGCAGGTCGCGCGAGGTGGGGTAGTAAATGTAGGGTATAAGGCTGCGCGGCACGTAGTTGAGAATATCTCGGCGCGACAGCTCGAGCAATGCACGGTAGGTGGCTTCGGCGTCCAGTCCGGTGTCGTGCGCTAGTACTCCTTCGTCGAAATACACGTAGTCGGCGAAACTGCCGGTGTAATTGCGCAGGAATGCGGTGAGCGTTCGCTCGGCGTTGTCGCTCATATCCATGCCGTATAGCGAGTCGCGCGTTATGGTCATCATGGCGCGTGCCTTGGCAAAGTCCGGGTCGTGGTACTCGATGGCTCCGGCCAGCGTCAGTATCGACAGCGCCGAGCGCGTGACGCCGGGCTGCAGCGAGTAGGTGGCGCAAAACTTGTCGAAGTCAAAGGGATATACGCGGTCATAACCTCCGCCGACGGGAATGTCGAGGAAGTTGCCGGCCAATTCGTAGACGCGTAAGATGTATTCGCGCGGTGGGAAGGCCTCGCTCAGGCGTCGTGTCAGCGTGCCTTTGTCAGTGTCTTTGGCTATGATAACTGCAAATGATGGCAACCCGTCGCGTCCGGCTCGCCCGGCCTCCTGATAGTATTCTTCGAGTGACGATGGCAGGTCGTAGTGTATGACGGTGCGTACATCGGCTTTGTCTATGCCCATTCCGAAGGCGTTGGTGGCCACGATGACGCGTATTTTGGATGACTTCCAAAGTTCTTGCCGCCGTGCCTTTTCGTCAGCGTCCATGCCTGCATGGTAGGCGGCGGCGCTGATGCCTCGTTCGCACAGCATTTGGGCTATTTGGCCGGTGCGTCGTCGGCTGCGTACATATACGATGGCCGTGCCGGAGGTGTGATCGAGCACGTCAAAAAGTTTGGCATCTTTGCCCTCGACATGTCGCACTACAAAGCTGATGTTTGGACGTGCAAAGCTCAGGGTGTATTCGGCCGCGTCCGAGCCGAAGTTGAGCCGTGCCATGATGTCTCTCCGCACCTGTGGCGTGGCCGAGGCTGTAAGTGCCAATGTCGGCACGTCCGGGACGAGGGCGCGCAGTTCGGCAATTTTGAGATATGACGGGCGGAAGTCATAGCCCCATTGGGATATGCAATGTGCTTCGTCCACCACTATCAGGCGTATATCAAAAGCTTGCAGGTGCTGACGGAAGGTCTCTGTGCCGAGGCGCTCGGGCGACACATACAGCAGGCGCAGTATGCCCAGACGGGCGCGGTCGTATACGAGGCGTGCTTCGCGCGGAGTCTGTCCCGAATACAGTGCCCCGGCGCGTATGTCGCGATCTTTGAGGGCGTCCACTTGGTCCTTCATCAGCGAAATCAGGGGCGTCACCACCACGGTAAGACCTTCCAAAATCATTGCCGGCACCTGGAATGTCAGAGATTTTCCGCCACCGGTGGGCATCAGCCCCAGGGTGTCGTGCCCCTGCATCACCGAGGTGATGATGTCGAGCTGGCACGGACGGAAGCTGTCGTAGCCCCAGTATCGGTGCAGGATTTCGTGTGCCCGGGCTGAAATCTCGGCGGCTGTCTGCATGGTGCCGGTGTTTTGTTTGACGTGCGTCTGCTTCACAGACATAGTGGCGGCTCGTGACGTAGCTTAGGGCCGCCCCGATGGGTGATATTATTCCTGCGGCAGGCGTATTTGCTTGACTTGCAGTTGTATGGAAGATGTGGCGTTGCGGTGCTTGTTTTCTTCGATGGTGTAGCAGATGTCGAAGGGCTTGCCTTGATGGATGTGATCGAAGTATCGCGCCATGTTGAATGCGATGCCGTTGAAGACCTTGCCCGAGGTGTCGTCCACGATCTCGAGTTTGATGTGCTCGTTGTTGCGGCCTACTATGCGGCTGGTGCCGAAGTCTTTGACGTTGCGTGTGCAGAATACGGGTTTTTGGTTGCCCGGACCGAAAGGTGCGAACATGCGTAGCATCGAGACAAATTCGGGGGTGATGCGCGTAAATGGCAGTATTGCATCGATATCCAGTTGTGGCGTCAACTGCGATGGTAGGATGTTGGCGGCTACGTATTCTTCGAAGCGGTGTGTGAATTCGGGGATATTTTCTTCGCGCATAGAAAGTCCGACGGCGTAGGTGTGGCCGCCGAAGTTTTCGAGCAGGTCTCGCGATGCTTCCACGGCCTTGTATACGTCAAAGCCTTGTACACTGCGGCTGCTGCCGGTGGCAATGCCGTCCGTGGTGCCGCGCGTCAGTACCACCGAGGGTTTGTAATACAGCTCGGTGAGGCGCGAGGCTACGATGCCGATTATACCTTTGTGCCACTCCGGGTTGTAAATGACTATGGACTTGTGGTCGGCTACATCATCGCCGCGTGCGCTGAGTATGGCGTTGGCTTCGTCGGTGATGCGTTTGTCCAGCTCTTTGCGGTCTTTGTTGTATTGGTCGATGGCTGCGGCGCGCTCGTTGGCGTCTTTGGTATCGCGCGATACAAGCAGGTCCACGGCTTCGCGGCCGGACTGCATACGCCCCGAGGCATTGATGCGCGGGCCGATTTTGAAGATTACATCGCTGATAGTGATTTCTTTGCCGGGGAGGCCGCAGATGCGGATGATGCCGCGCAAGCCTACGTTGGGGTTGCTGTTGAGACGTTTAAGGCCATGATATGCCATGACGCGGTTTTCGTCTACCATGGGCACGATGTCGGCGGCTATGGACACGGCCACCAGGTCAAGCATCCCTTCGAGTTCGCCCGTGCCGATGCCGTTGCTTATCGAGAATGCCTGCATCAGCTTGTATCCCACGCCGCAGCCCGACAGGTGGCTGCAAGGGTATGTCGAGCCTTCGAGCTTTGGGTTGAGTATGGCTACAGCGTCCGGCAACATCTCATCGGGGACATGGTGGTCGCAGATGATGAAATCGATGCCGAGGGTCTTGGCGTAAGCGATTTCGGCGTTGGCCTTGATGCCGCAGTCAAGGATGATGATGAGCTTGACGCCGGCGGCGGCAGCTTCGTCTATGGCGTGTGTGCTGATGCCGTAGCCTTCGTCGTAACGTGTCGGAATGTCGTAGTCGATTTCCGAGTAAAAATTTTGCAGGTATCGGTATACCAACGCCACGGCGGTGGTGCCGTCGACATCGTAATCGCCGTATACCAAGATACGTTCTTTTGCCCCCATGGCCCGGTTGAGGCGGTCCACAGCTTTGTCCATGTCAGGCATTAGGAAAGGGTCATGCAGGTCTCTAAGCGAGGGGTGGAAGAATTTCTCGGCCTCGTCTATAGACTGTATGCCCCGCTGCACCAAGAGCTCGCTTATGGGCGAGACCTTGGCGTACCGGCGTGCCAGCTCGGACTCCAATTTTTGTTTTTCTGCGGACAGGGGTAGATAGTTCCATCTACTTGTCATTTATGTTGTTTTTTATTTTTTATCGTGTCTGCGGACACGCCGTGGCGTGTCTTTGTCGCGCTGTCGGCCGGTGTGCCCGGGTGTGCCCTCTGAAGGGTGCGCGCGTGTATATGGTGGCGTGTCGGCGTGGTGTGTGCCTTGCGCCCGGGCCGCCGTGTCGGCGGTATGTATATGTGTCTTTGCCGCGGCATGTCTGTGGACACATCAATAGGTCCCGAGTCGTGGCAAGTCGAGTATTGTGCCGGAGTGTGGTCATAGTGTTGATTGTCAGCGTTTTTGTTCGCTGCTCCGGCGGCCGCACAGAGGAGATTGTGCCTCATCAGGTACTATTGCGGCTATTTTAACGCAAAGATAGCCAAAATTTCGGTTTTTGCCGGTATGGAGCTTGTTTTTTTGGAGAAAAAATTTTCGTGATACCTGAAAGTAGTCCGTCCGGGACGCATTTCGGCGCCTCGGACGGATATTGAGTGGAAAATATGTATCTCGAAACTGTGGTGTCTTACTTGATGCAGACCTTGGTGGCGGTGTCGCCTATTACGCGGATGTATATGCCGGCGGTGGGGTTGGCTACGGGCATACCTTGCAGGTTGAAGTAGCGAGCTTGTCCGTTGACATCGGCTGATATGTCGTCCACGCCGGTGGTGCTCATTCCGGAGATGCGGAGGACTCCGTCGGTATGGCTGCCGGGGGTGTACTCGACGGTGAGCATTGCATAATCGATGCGTGCCACGTGTCCGATGTTGGTGTTGGGGTGGGTGCTGAAAACGTAGTGGCTTTCCTGCGCCGGGTCATATATCAGTGTGTATGAGTCGCGTCCGCTATTCTTGCCCACGTAGGCATAGACGTCTTTGCCGTTGCCGTCCTTGACGCCGGTTGAGGGTTCGCCTTTGATGGCGGAGATTGCGGCATTGATGCTGTGGCCTACGTATCCGGTGGAGGTCTCCGGGTCGATGCATTCATCAGCTTTGGCGCCGAAGTATGTACCGCGGTGGTTGGCCTTGCCGTCGCGGATATAGAATGTGCCTTGGAGATTGTATACGGGTAGCGTGTAGCGGCCGTCACCCTCGTAGGTGAAGGGCATGGCGACTTCGGCGCCGCCGATTTCATTGGTTTTCATGACCAGGTACAGGTCTTCGTAGGGCTTGCCGGCGGTGTACTCGCCTTCGCTGAAGAAGTCGATGGCACGGCGCTGTTCATCTGCTATATTGTTGTATCCGCCGAAGCGATTTGCGGCGTTGTTATATACAAATTCGCGGTCGGTGCCGTTGAAGGTTACGTATGCGTTGCCTCCTGTTAGATCTATCGTTGCCGGGATTGCCGAGCTCTTGTCGGTGGTGAAAGCAAGACCGTTTTCGTAGTCTTTTTTACTCTTGTTGTACTTGGGCATGATGTATCCCTTATCATTATTGTATAATTTGAGATACCATCCGTCGGTGGCGTTGCCTTCGAGGATGACGTGCTGGGCGTTGCTTATGTCGCCGGTGATTACACCGTTGGTATTGTTGCATGTAACATCGGCGGACGAGAGACCGCCGTTGGAAGATACTTCGGGGGTCATCAAGCTGAGTGTTGTCGAGGCGTTGCCGTTGGGGGCGTATGCCACGATTACGTTGAGGCCGTCGGAGAGTTGTGAGGCATCTTGGACGCGTATCCAGCCCGTAGCGGTGGAGATTTCGCTGGAGAAGACGTATGTGGCGGCGTTGATGACGGCGCCGGCGTCATTGACGGCGTAGGCGTTGATGGTCACTACGTTGCCGTCTGCGGGCTTGGCTACGTCTATGCCTTGTACGTCATCGTATGCGATGTGGTTGTCACCTTGTGCGGTGTATCCGCCTATGGTGTAGTACAGTGTCGGAGTGGGGTAGGCAGCGGCATCGGCGGCCAACTTAACGTTGAACGTTGCGTTTTCGGGGTAAGTGCCTTCCGTTTGGCTAAAGCTGATGGATGTGGGCGCTACGTGGTCTTTGTCGTTGAAGACGATGGATACCGGTTCGGCTGCTACCTGTCCGCCGGAGTTAACGGCTATGGCGTTGATTGTGACTGTTTGCGGAACAGTGCGTGCCAAGGTGAAGCCCTTTGCAGGGTCGTAGGTCTCGGTTTTGTTCGCTCCCGGAACCGGGGTGCTGCCGTCGCGTGTATAGTATATGGTGGGGGCGGGGAAGGCTGCGTCATCGGCGACAATCTTGACCGATACCGTCTGGCCGATGACGGCCTCGGTCTTATTGGGATTGATGGTCAGCGAGGCGGGAGCCACGACCTTGGTTAGGGCGAAGGTCATGGACGAAATTGTGGGATTGTTGAGTTCTGTTCCGGGGGTCAAGTCTATGGTTGTCGCTCCTTTGGGGAAATCGCGGTAGGACTTGGCTGCGAGATCCTCGCCGTTGATGGCTATCGCCGGGGTGTCGTATGTTTTTGTCGTGGCGTAGGATACGCGGACAATGACATAGCCTTCCGGTGCTTGGACGCTGATGGGAACGCCGCTGATCTTGGTGATGGTGAGGTTGGTGGCTTTGCCGCTGGAGGGATTGACGTTATTGGAGGGGTATCCGGCGTTTTGGAGTTTGCCCACGGAAGATTCAAAGGTATAGGTTGTGCCGTCTACAGGCTTTGAAATCCAGTCAGCTTTGGTGTTGGATGTGTAGGTTATGGGTTCCTGCTCGCGGAAGGTGACTGTGGCGTAGGTGTAGGGCGAGGTTATTGTCAGTATAAAAGATGTCTCGCAGGCATTATACTTCCCGGTTTTGGCGGATGATGCTGTTATGGTGGTAGTGCCTACGGCCAGGGGAGTGATAATGCCGTTCTCAACCTTGGCAATTTTGTTGTCGGCCGAGCTCCAGTATATAGTGCCGTCGCCGGTGGATGTGGCTTTGAACTCGGCGGCTCCGTCTTCGAGTACCAAAGATGCGCCGTCAGCGCCGATGGTATTGTCTTTGGCGTCTTTGACGGTGATAGATGCATCGTTACGCGTAAATGCGACGGTGGCACTGCCGGAGGCTTGGCCTTCTGAATTTTGTGCCAGGCCGTTGATTGTGACGACTTTGCTTTCCTCGTTATTGGCGAGTGCATCGCAGGTCACATCGAATGCTTTGGCATACTTGGCGCTTTCGGTAGTGGGGACGGTACCATCGATAGTGTAGTAGATGTCCGGCGCGGGAGTGCCGTTGGCGGCGATGGTCACGCTGACGTTCTCGCCGACCTTGGCTTCAGCCTTGGCCGGGGTGACGGTGACGGCGCTCGGTGCTTCCGGCACGACAGGCGCATCAGGCACCAGCACGAAAGTCATAGCGGAAACGTCGGTGTTTTTTTCACTGATTTTCTTGGACGCTATTTTTAATGATTTTACAGAGGATTCATACGTATAAAATACATTTGAGGCGACTTGATTTCCATCTATAATTATAGCACTTTTAGTGTTGGAGTATGTGGCAGAAGCCTGGGATATTGTGTAGCCTTTAGGAGCACTGATTGTGATAACATTTCCGTTGGAGTTGTAAATGCGTAGATTGCCGTTGTTGTTCTTGGGATAAGTTGAGCCTGATATCGTTGCAGTTGTGCTGAAAGTTATGCTTGGGTATTCCTCTGCGGCCCAAACAATTTCTTTACCTTTCCCGTAAGCAAGATCTTTTTGGTTCTTGAAGATGACTGTTGCGGTGATGTTTCCGCCGGGTACGGGAGTGTCGGCCTTGACGGTGTATGAGGCGGTAGCTGCTTCGCTTTCGAGTTTGCCTTCGCCTTCTCCTTTGATGCCAATGACCTCAAAATCTATGGCTTCAGTAATTTTGACGGTGTAGGTTTCGCCCGTGACGGTTTTGGTTGCCCAGTCGGTGGCGTCTGCTGTTTTGGATTTGATGGTGAGCGATGTTGCATCTTTTGATGAGATGGTGACCGATGTGCCTTTGGCGACTTCTCCGGGAGTGACGCTGAATGTCGGCTTCTCGGGCTTCGTTTCCGGTGCTACGCTTTCTCCGTAGGTGATTACCATCTTGGATATATTGACAATTCCGCCAATTTTTGATTTCAAATCAATTCTGAAATATGAATTTGTCGTAACTGATGGGGTGAAGGTTAGGATGTCGTTTGCTAATACAGCTTTGTCTGTCCCTGTTCCTGTACTTGTCAGCTGGTCGTTTGATGTTGTGATGATAAAGTTGCCGGCATTTAAGTCTGTAAGTTTGTCGTAGCCGGATTCAAGATAAAGTTCAACTTTTTGAATGTTGGCTATTGCTGTGGTGTTATAAAAAACGAAATACGGCGTTTTTGAGACAGATATTTGTCCGGAAGAAGGGGTGACTCTTTCTGCATGGAAACTAACGCCGTCTTTTGTGAAGTTAACCGTTGCGTAGCCGTTATCGGAACTATTCAAATCGGTTGAATTGAAGCCGATTTCTATTGTTTTTGCCGTGGCCGAGAAGGCTGTCGTTAGGGCAAGGATAAGGAGTAGAAGTAGAGATTTTCTCATGACTGAATGACTATACTTAGAAATGTAATTGATTGTGGTTATTCGTGCTATTATGGACAAAAGTATTGCGCGGATTGCAACTCCGGCGCTTTTTCGGCGGCAAAATTACAAAAAATAGTGAATAACAGAGAATAAATGCTATATAAAAACGTGTATTACCCGAATTGGCGGAAAAATTGGCGAAAAAATGCTAACTTTGTCGTAGAAAACAGAGCCGAACTGCTTTTCTCGGAATTTATAAGGACTCTAAAGACCTTAGAGACCTTAGAGACCCTAAGAGCCCTAAAATCCGTAGGTTCTCGGACATTCCGGATTATTTAGACTTACGGACAAACACATACACACAGATATACAAGACAATGCAACCGCTGACCGAAGTGATGGAGTGCCGACATAGTTTGGATGTGCAGGTACGCTTCAATGATTATGACATGTTTTGCCATCTCAACAATGGTGCCTATATGCAATTCCTTGATCTTGGCAAGACAGACTATTTCGGCAGCCTTTTGGGTGGAGTGCTTACTCCTGAGCGCTTGAGTATTGTTGTGGCCGGTATTACCTGCAATTTTGTGGAGCCTTCGTTGCCGGGTCAGCGAGTACGTGTGCTTACGCGTGCCTTGCATCTCGGCACGGCTTCGCTGTTGTTGGCCCAGCAGGTCATCGATCCGGATACGCGACGCCTGAAGTGTTCGGCTATAGTGGCAATGGTGGGATATGACGTGGAGGGCAAGACGAGCAAGCCTATCTCCGACGACTTGCGCCGTGCCGTCATCGAGAGCGATGCTCCCGATACGAGCAAGTGACAGACGACAGCCCGAAAGGGAATCGGCCTATAAAATATACTTAGAGCAATAATAACGCAAGCGGCATCCGCGATAGGTGTATGCCGCTTGCGTTATTGTTGTGTTTTAGCTTGTTAAGACCAGTAGATGAGGTTGGAAGTATCTCCGGTGGTGACTTTGAGTGTTACTTGTGCGCCTTCGATGACAGGGACGTTGTGTTGCACGTGTCCGATTGGGACATTGAAGGCCACGGGGAAGCTATAGGGTGCCACCATATCGGCGATCATGTCGTTCATGTCCTGATAGGATGCGTCGGGATGGTATTCGGTGAATTGTCCCACCATAAGGCCTCGCAGCGATGGCAGTATGCCCGATATGCGCAGCTGGTACATGATACGTTCTATCTTATAGATTGGTTCGGAAACATCTTCGATGAAGAGTATGCTGTCGCGGCGCAACAGGTCGAACCGAGTGTCCAGCAGGTCGGCAAGGACGGCGAGGTTGCCTCCGTAAAGTGTGCCACTGGCTATGCCCGGGCGGTCGTGGCGCGGGTCGGTGGCGAAAGCTATCGGGTCGCGACGCCCTTGCAGCAGGTCGAAGAGTCGTGCGTTGTCCTTGTCGTTCGCCCCACGGCGTATTGCATCGGTCATCGATCCGTGGATGGAGGCTATGCCGTGGCGCACCATCAAGGCGTGTAGGGCCGAAATGTCGCTGAATCCTACCACCCATTTGGGGTCTGTGGCGAGATCCAGTTTATCGAGGCTGTCGAGCAGGTGTACTACGCCGTATCCGCCGCGGCTGCAGATAACGGCACGCACTTCCGGGTCGGTGAGTGCGGTGGCCAAGTCGTCATAACGCTCGCTGTCCTTGCCCGAGTAATTGCCGTATTGGCCGAGAGTATGGGGCATAATTCGCACTTTCCAGCCGTAGTTGCGTAGTACGTCGGCTGCGCCGTTGACTTTATCTTTGCTGATGGGCCCGGCCGGGCTGCATATTGCTATTGTGTCGCCGTGTCGCAGCGGCTGAGGCATCTTTACCTTTCTACTTGTACTTAAGTCTGCCATAGATGTCTGTTTTACAATATAAATAAGTGAATGTGTGTAAGTATGATGTCATTTATTGGGGCTGTACGTCAATCAAGCTTAAGCTCGAGTGTGTCTATGAGTTCGCGCAATCTCGGGTGCTTGTCTATGATGTGAGCCAGCACTTCGCGCTGGTTCCAGGACATGGGCGAGTCGGCGGCGTCCTTGACCATGAAGTCTAAGGTGATGTTGTCGTTGGCCAATGTATCATGTAGGTGTCTCAACAGCAAGGATAAGACATTTTTCATCTGGTCTTCTTGCAGGTTGTTTTCGACCTTCATGGTGTAGTGTGTCGAAGAGGCATCCTTGCGTGTCGGAGGACATGCACGCATGGTGTTGATGATGATATGTTGCGTTGGATTGGCGTCTATAAAGGCATTCCAAGCTTTGCCGAAAGCCTCGTCGGAGAATGTTTCGTTGCGTAAGGTTGCTGTAGTAGTTGTGTCGGGGCGTTTCTCCTCGGCAGGGTGTTTTATGCCGTGCCTGAGGCTCACTCCGGGGGTGTGCAGGTTGGTGCGCAGCCCGTGTATCACGGCGCCGGTAAATGCCGGGGCGTGCGGTGCTGCTCCTGTCGAATGGGCTGCTGCCTGTGCTGCATTCGCAACCGTTCCGGCCATGGCCGTGGAGGCCGTGGCCCGGGGCGCTGCCGGGGTTGCCGGTGCGGCGGTGTGCATTGCGGCTATTTGGTTTAGCGGCCCCCCGAAGTCGCCGTCGAGTTCGAGGGGCTCAGTAGTTGGCATAGTCTGATGAGCGATAGCTCAATCAGGAACTGCTTGTTTGAGGCCGTGCGGTAGTTGAGATCCGCGTAATTGCATATTGCCATGGCTCGGTAGAAGAATTCCGGGGGTAGGCCTGCGGCGCGTTTGGCCATGGCTTGTCGTACGTCGTCCGTGGCTTCGATGAGCGGCAATGTCACCGGATTGGCGGCGCACATCAAGTCGCGCATATAGGCCCCGAGGCCGTTGATGAAGAATAGCGAGTCGAAGCCGTGGGATCGAATCTCGTTGTACACCAGCAGTGCAGCAGACACGTCTTGTTTGACGAAGGCGTCTATGAGGCGTTCGAAATAGCTGTTGTCTAAGACGTTGAGGTTGGCGATGGCGGATGCGTAGGTGATGTTTCCGCGAGACGATGCCGCCACTTGGTCGAAGATAGACAAGGCATCGCGCATGGCGCCATCGGCGTGGTGGGCGATGACACCCAGTGCTGCCGGCTCGGCGGTTATGCCTTCGCTTTGTGCCACATATTGCAGATGTGCCACCATATCGGATATTGTGATGCGGTTGAAGTCGTAGATTTGGCAGCGCGACAATATCGTGGGAATAATTTTGTGCTTTTCGGTGGTGGCGAGGATGAATATGGCATGTGCCGGCGGCTCCTCGAGCGTCTTGAGAAAGGCGTTGAATGCGGCGGTGGAAAGCATGTGCACCTCATCGATTATGAACACGCGGTATCGACCCATTGTCGGTGGTATAAGCACTTGGTCGATAAGGGCTTTCATGTCGTCGATGCCGTTGTGCGAGGCGGCGTCCAGTTCGATGATGTTGAGTGAGCGGCCCTCGTTGAAGCTACGGCACGAGTCGCACTCGTTGCAGGCTTCGCCATCGGGTGTGCGGTGGGTGCAGTTGATGGTTTTGGCAAATATGCGGGCGCACGAGGTCTTGCCTACGCCTCGGCTGCCGCAAAACAGATAGGCGTGGGCAAGTCGGTCGCTGACGATGGCGTTTTTCAGCGTCATTGTCAGCGCCTTTTGCCCGATGACGCTGTCAAACGTTGAGGGGCGGTACTTGCGTGCGGATACTACGTATTGTTCCATGTAGGTGGGGGTATGGGAACTATGGGAATAATGGGAGGGATGAGGTTTTGGAAGCTATAATGGCCATAATAGCCGTTATGGGTTCTGATTGGGTTTACAGTTCAAGGTCTTCGCCGATGATTTCGTGCCAGGGAAGGCCTTGCTTGTTGAGCTGCTCCATGAAAGGATCGGGGTCGAATTCTTCGACGTTGAACACGCCGGCGCGACGCCATTTGCCCGTGAGGAACATCATGGCGCCAATCATGGCCGGGACGCCTGTGGTATAGCTGACAGCCTGCATTCCGGTTTCGAGATACGAGTCGTGGTGGCTGCAGTTGTTGTATATGTAATATGTGAGGGGTTTGCCGTCTTTGCCTATGCCGCTGATGCGACACCCTATGCTTGTCTCGCCGGTGTAGTTTTCGCCCAGATCCTGCGGATTGGGCAATACGGCTTTGAGGAATTGCAATGGTATGATCTCTTGTCCGTTGTACATAACGGGGTCGATGCGAGCCATGCCTATGTCCTGTATTACGCGCAGGTGTGTCAAGTACTCCTGTCCGAAGGTCATCCAGAAGCGTGCGCGGCGTATTGTGGGGAAATTGAGTACGAGGCTTTCCAACTCCTCATGATACATGAGATAGCTGTCGCGTGCGCCTATATTGGGGTATGTCAGCGACTTGTGTATTTCCAGCGGGCCGGTGGTAATCCATTTGCCGTCTTGCCAGTAGCGTCCGTTTTGAGTGATCTCACGGATGTTGATTTCAGGATTGAAATTGGTGGCAAAAGCTTTGCCGTGGTTGCCGGCGTTGCAGTCAACGATGTCCAGAGTTTCCATGGCCTTGAAATGGTGTTTGGCGGCATATGCTGTGAATATCCCGCTGACACCCGGGTCAAAGCCGCAGCCGAGTATGGCGGTGAGGCCTGCATCGGCAAAGCGTTGGCGGTAAGCCCATTGCCACGAGTATTCGAAGTGGGCTTCATCGCGTGGTTCGTAGTTGGCCGTGTCCATGTAGTTGACACCGCATTGCAGGCAGGCCTCCATGATGGTGAGGTCCTGATAGGGCAGGGCGACATTGATTACGAGTTCGGGCTTATGGCGATGCAGCAGTTCGCACAATTGAGCTACGTCATCGGCGTCGACGCTGTCGGCGGTGATGCTCTTGTGATTGTACTTTTCGGAGAGCAACTTGGCCAGGGCTTGGCACTTGGAGAGAGTGCGCGTGGCGATGACGATATCTGTGAATACTTCGGGGTTTTGGGCGCATTTGTGGGCGACAACAGTGCCTACGCCGCCGGCGCCGATGATTATGACTTTTGACATTATGCTATGTTTTTGTTTTTGTCGGAATTGAGTGGTTTGACATTGTTTTTGGCGGACTTCTTTTCCATTGCGATGCATACGAAGGTGAATATGCCCAGTAGTATAAGCAGCGCAGTCTGCGCTCCCATCACGAGGTTGGCAAAAGCTGTTGCCGGGCCTTTGGCCAGGCCATAAATACCTAAGGCAAAGATTATGGACCACTGCCAGGGGCCTATGCCGCCGTTGGAAGGCACGCCCATGCTAAGGCTGGAGAATACGAAGGCGACAAGTACGGCCAGGACGGTGTGCTGCGACACGATGTCGGCCGTGAAATCGAAGGCGTTGAAAGCCACGTATAGCTGTGAGAAGTAGCAGCCCCAGATGCATACGGTGAGTATCAGCCAGCGTACCTTGCCGGGCATGGTGAATATTGCAGCAAAGCCGTTCCATAGTCCGCGCACAAAGTCTTGGAAGCGGCGCAAGGCTTTGTTTTCGGTTTTGCATGCCAGCATCCACCAAAATATGGCGACAAATGCCACCATAGCCACCCATAGCCAGGGCGAGGCCAGCATTCGTCCAATGCCTTCAAGGCCGTGAGTGGTCGAGAAGTACTGCGAGAGCGCCCCGGCGGCCAGGGCAAAGGTCACTATTGTGAGTAGTAGTACGGTGACGGTGTCGGCCAAACGGTCAGCCACCATGCTGCCGAAAACCTTGGAGAACGGGGCGTCCTGACGCCGTGCGATATACCCCGAGCGCCATATTTCGCCCAAGCGCGGCAGCACAAGGTTGACGGCGTATGTGCCGAAGATGCTCAACACCAGGGCAAACAGAGGCGGATTGATGCCGATGGCACGCAGTTGTATGCGCCAGCGCATGGCACGGAAGATGTGGCTGAATATGCTTATAAGCAGTGCCAATGCAATCCATTGGAAGTGACATTGCTCGCGAATGATTTGCACCATCTCGTCCCAGTCCATCCCGTCAAACAGCAGCTTGCATAACAGTATGCTCACAATCAGTGGTATACCATATCGCAGGATGATGCCGAGCACGCGCTTGGCTTTGCTCGGCGGAGTTCCGGCCTGTGTCTGAATGTCGGCCTTGGTATCGGTTTGAGACATTTCGGATTCTGTCGCCATTATTCCACGGGTATTACTTTGAGTCGGTCGCCTTGTTCGTTGACTATGGAGCGGTAGTAGCGTTCGTCATATCCGCCGTAGGCGGGTTTGTCGGGAAGTCCGTAGGGGGTGCGGCTGAAGGTGCCGTCTTCGTTCTGCTTCTTGATGTTGCCGTCCAGGTATTTGACAAATAGCGTGTCGCCCAATGCGCGGTAGTCCTTGGTGCATTTTTCGGCCCAATAATTGGTGATTTCGGCGAGGTACTTGGCCGCATCGTCATGGGATAGTGTGCGGCACATCTCCTCGGCCTTGCCGGCACTGATGGTCATTTGGACTTCAAGGCTTTCCTGGACCTTGCGGATGTCGCCAATCATTTGGCTGTAGCGGTTGTAGGCTTGGTTGGCTACGTAATTGGTGACCCAGAACATCGAGTCCCAGGAGAGCGTGAGCAGGTCGCCGTTGCCGTGCGCAAGCTGGTAGGGCGGCATTTTAAGGCTGTTGAACACGGGGATGTATACGCAGGTGTTGGCGTCATCGACGCCGAACCACAGAATGCCGCGCATGGCATCGGGGCGTGCGTTGTTGATGTCCGCCACAAATGAAAATCCGGTCTGCTGCGTGGCAATGGCCCGCTCGTGCGTGTATTCAACGCCGTCCACTTTGTAGGTCAACGGACGCCAGCGGTAAGGAACGTTAAACGGACCGGCACCTATGTCCTTGGTCATGTCCATTGGTGTGCCTTCAAAGTGGTCGCGCATTATATCCTTGAGGTCTTGTGCTGTCAGTAGGCGTTCGGGGCGCACCCATAATGGCATGGGTTCGCCCTGTCCGCGCAGTATCCAGGGCAGGTAGGCGTCCATGCTGCCTTGAGCCGCAAAGCGGTTGAAGTAGCTCCAAACGCGTCCATCGCAGCCGCGCATGGACAACATGTCATATACCGAGTAGGCACGCGAGAAATCAAAGTCTTCGTCCTTGCCTTTGTAGTATCCGCATTTGCGAGCAAAGGAAATTACGTCCGGGCTGTACAATGTTTCCGGGTCGTCAAGCGGGAAGGTGTGTATACGTGCATTGTTGGCGTGCCCGCTGATGTATCCGTCGGGTACGCGTCGAGCCACCCATACGATGCCTTTGTCGTGCTTGCCCTTGCCTATGAGTTCCAAAATCCATACTTCGTCGGCATCGGCGATACTGAAGCTTTCGCCGCCGGAGGCATAGCCGTATTTATTGGCAAGCGATGTCATTGTGTCGATGGCCTCGCGTGCGGTGCGTGCGCGCTCCAGAGTGATATATATCAGCGAGCCGTAGTCTATAAGGCCTGTGCCGGCCAACTCGGCTCGTCCGCCCCATGTGGTCTCGGAGATTGTCAGGCCGAACTCGTTCATATTGCCTATCGTCGAATATGTGTGTGGCGCTTCATCGATTTCGCCTAGTGGCTTTTGGGTGTCCCATTCGATGATGGCACGCTTGGTGCCGGGGGCGTGGTCGCCCCCCATGTGCGAATACAATTCGCCGTATAGTTCGTGGCTGTCGGCGGCGTATGTAATCATAACGCTGCGAGAGGCCGTAGCGCCCGGGGTCGCGATAAGACTTGTGCAGGCCTCGGCGTAGTCGGAGGCAAATGCCATAGCAAAAGCAGCTGCTATGGTGGTTATGGTCCTGGTATTCAAAGTAGTGTATTTAGATGGTTGTGCATTGGTCTCTCGGAGAGGCGCATGGTGCGCTTTCCTCCGAAAGTGCAAATATACGATTTTTTTGTGAGAGTTTCCTCGGATGGAAAAGCGAGAGGGCAAAAATGAGTCCGAACCTTGGTGTTTTGGGCGCGTGGGTGTTGTGGGTACGAGGCATTTTTTGTAACTTTGCGCCGCAATGAAATCCCCGGCCGATACAGATGATACGCGTACGCAGGGCTTGGAACTGACGACGGCGCGTGTCGCCGCATCGGTCCTTGCTCCGGCGTTGTATCTTATCCCTGTGCCACTTTCCGACGGACCTGTGGAGGATGTTTTACCGGCACGCAATATCGAGATTGTCAAGTCTATACGCTACTTTATTGTGGAAAATGTACGGTCGGCACGTCGCTTTCTCAAGCGCTGTTGTCGCGATATTGACATTGATTCTCTTGAATTTGTCGAACTGAGTGAGCATACTGATGCTGCGGCTGTGCCTCCGATGCTTGAGCCTTTACGACATGGTCATGCCATGGGCGTCATCAGCGAAGCCGGGTGCCCGGCCGTTGCCGATCCGGGTGCCGATGCGGTGGCTGTGGCCCAACGCGAGGGCTTGCGTGTGGTTCCGTTGGTGGGCCCGTCAAGCGTTCTGATGGCTCTGATGGCCAGTGGTATGAATGGCCAGAGCTTCGCCTTTCACGGCTATCTGCCTATAGATGAACAAACACGCACGCGTGCCTTGCATCGACTGGTGCAAGCGGTGCAGCGCGACAAGCAGACGCAGATATTCATAGAGACGCCATATCGCAATGACCGCCTTATTGCCACACTGATACGGACACTGCCGTCGCAGATGCGCTTGTGCGTGGCTGCAGATATTTCCGGCACCTCTGAAAGTATTGTTACGGATACCCTTGCCGGATGGCGTCGCCGCAAGTATTGCTACAACAAGAAACCCACCATATTTCTATTATTCGAATAAGTCATGCCTCCTATGCCTAAACGCCGTCGTCGCTTGTCACGAGCCCTGGATGATATGCCGGGGCTGTTTGACAATGTGGATATCGATATGACCGAAGCGGAGAACCGTGCGGCTGTTGCGGCGCCCAAGGCTCCTGTCTCGCCTGATGCATCCAATCAGGACATTCTGGTAAACACCTCGGTGCTCGAGCGTCCGCAAAAATTGTTGTTTGTGTCCTTTGGTAGCGGCAGCAGCGGTAATTGTGCATATGTAGGCGCGCCGGGAGGACGAGGGGTGCTCATTGATGCCGGCGTGGACTCCAAGTTCGTGACTGCGGCACTTGAGGCTAATGGTTTGGATATAAAAAAAATCGTGGGTATTATATTGACGCATGACCATAGCGACCATGTGCGGTATGCATACTCGCTGTTGCGCAACAACAGGCATATGCTGCTGTATTGCACGCCGCGCTGTCTCTCGGGCATATTGCGACGCAGCAGCCTTTCGCGCCGCATCAAGGATTATCACAAGCCTATATACAAGGAATTTGCCTTTGAGGCTGCCGGGCTGAATATTACTCCTTTCGAGACCAGTCATGACGGCACCGACAACGTGGGATTTGATATTGATAACGGAATGCGCCACTTTGTGGTGGTGACGGATACGGGCTATCTCACCGAGCGTGCCGAGGCGTATGTGCGCCGAGCCAATTATTTGATGATAGAATCGAATTACGATGCCGATATGCTGCATAATGGTACTTATCCGCCGTATTTGCAGGCCCGTATCGAGAGCGAGTGCGGACATTTGGACAATCGACAGGCTGCGGCCGCCGTCGCTTCGGTGGCTGTCGCGCATCCGGAAGCGCATCTGAGTCATGTTTTCCTGTGCCACTTGTCGCATGATAATAATACGCCCGAAACGGCCACAGCCACCATGCGCAAGGCGCTCGAGGGGGTCGGCCGCAAGGTTATGTCCGCTGACCATGCCGTTATGCCGTCCCCGGGTACTTCGGATGTGCTGTTGGCTGCCTTGCCCCGCTTCGATTCCAGTCCGCTGTACGTGCTGCGCTGACGGCTGCTGCTTTTATGACCGGGCGTTCGCTCGGCTCTGTCAATGCAGTAATTCAATAATTTACTTACGAAGTGTTTTTCGCGAACCTTGGCGTTTGCGAGCTTTTTTTAATCTATAAGTCGCTTTTTTTGTGCACGCGTTTATAAGTGGTTTTGATTTGACTTGCCATAAACTGCTTTTGCACAAAAAAGTGAGAGGAGGGCGTCCCGGATTGGGATGTCCTCCTCTCTTATAGGGGGTTGACGAGTGTCAGTGCTGCAGCTTAGAGCTGAGGACCGGCGGCAACGAGAGCCTTACCGGCAGCGTTGTTCTCGTATTTGTTGAAGTTTTTGATGAAGCGAGCTGCGAGGTCTTTGGCCTTGACATTCCAGTCTTCGACGTTGGTGTAGGTGTCGCGCGGGTCGAGGATCTTAGGATCTACGCCGGGCAGTTCGGTGGGTACTTCAAAGTCGAAGATGGGCATCTTCTTGGTGGGAGCCTTAAGGATGGAGCCGTCGAGGATTGCATCGATTATGCCACGAGTGTCGCGGATGGAGATACGCTTGCCTGTTCCGTTCCAGCCGGTGTTGACCAAATAAGCCTTGGCGCCGGATTTCTCCATTTTCTTGACGAGCTCTTCTGCGTATTTGGTTGGGTGCAGTTCCAAGAAGGCTTGGCCGAAGCATGCCGAGAAGGTGGGGGTGGGCTCGGTGATACCGCGTTCTGTTCCGGCGAGTTTGGCAGTGAAGCCGCTCAGGAAGTAGTATTTGGTCTGTTCGGGCGTCAATATGGATACGGGAGGCAGCACTCCGAAGGCATCGGCGCTGAGGAAGATGACGTTCTTGGCAGCGGGGCCTGCGCTGATGGGGCGTACAATCTTTTCGATGTGGTCGATAGGATAGGATACGCGAGTGTTCTCGGTGACGCTCTTGTCGGCGAAGTCTATTTTGCCGTTTTCGTCAACGGTTACGTTCTCAAGCAGGGCATCGCGACGGATTGCGTTGTAGATGTCGGGCTCGCTTTCCTTGTCCAGATTGATGACTTTGGCATAGCAGCCGCCTTCGAAGTTGAAGACGCCGTTGTCGTCCCAGCCGTGTTCGTCGTCGCCGATGAGCAGGCGCTTGGGGTCGGTCGAAAGTGTAGTTTTGCCGGTGCCGCTGAGGCCGAAGAATATGGCGGTGTTTTTGCCTTCCATGTCGGTGTTGGCGCTGCAGTGCATCGAGGCGATGCCGCGCAGGGGCAGGAAGTAGTTCATCATCGAGAACATACCTTTCTTCATCTCGCCGCCGTACCAGGTGTTGATGATTACCTGCTCGCGGCTGGTGATGTTGAATACAACGGCTGTTTCGCTGTTCAGACCCAGTTCCTTGTAGTTTGTAACTTTGGCCTTGGATGCGTTGTAGACGATGAAATCGGGGGTGAAGTCGGCGAGTTCGTCAGCGGTGGGGCGGATGAACATATTGGTCACGAAGTGAGCTTGCCATGCTACTTCCATGATGAAGCGCACAGCCATACGGGTGTCTTTGTTTGCGCCGCAGAAGCCATCGACAACGTAGAGCTTCTTGTGGCCGAGTTCGTTGACAGCGAGCTCTTTGACGGCCTTCCAAGCTTCTTGGCTTGCGGGCTTGTTGTCGTTTTTATATCCCTCGGTTGTCCACCAAACGGTGTCTTTGGAATTCTCGTCCATTACGATGAATTTGTCTTTGGGCGAGCGGCCGGTGTAGACGCCTGTCATTACGTCTACCGCGCCGAGTTCGGTGACCTTGCCTTTTTCGTAGCCTTCGAGCGAGGTTCGGGTCTCTTCGTTGAAGAGCTCGTCATAGGTGGGATTGTACACGACTTCGGTAGTGCCGTTTATGCCATATTTGGCAAGAGCGGCCTTAATCTCGGGCAGACGTTGCTGTTTGATTTCTTCGAGTTTGCTCATTGTTGTTATTATTAATCTTGTTTTACCTTAGTTTCAGTGCATTAGCCTTTGTTTGGCCTTGTTTTTCATATGCAAAGTTAGCAACTTTTTTTGTTATGCGGTGTATGTCGCTATGGATTATGGAAATTTTTCCGTATTAAATAATCTTAATGTGGCATACGTGTTATGCAATGGTGTTGGTTGCCATACTTTTGTATGTGCAAACAGCGTGCCAAAAAAGGTTGTTCGAGGCAGCTTTCGATGAATGAATATTGTGTTGCCAACGCCGCGCACCGATTGGTGGTGGCATAAAAGGCTTTGGCGAGGTCGAGAGACGTGGGTGCCTTGGCCGTTAGACCAAATGTTCGTACCTTCGCGGAACAAAACATTTGACCGAGAAACTATGCAGCGACAAATTACTTTACAACCTGTCACTACTGACAGCCGGGATTATGCAGCTATAGAGGCGCTGTTTGTGCGGGCGTTTCCCGAGAACGAGCGCCGTGACCTGGATGCCCAGGCGTATAATGTAGACAGCGATAGCGTCCCGATGACTTGTTATGCCGCGTATTGCAAGGCGACCGGCGAATTTGCCGGGTTCGTAACCGTTTGGACATTTGATGGTTATCGCTATTTGGAACATCTTGCGACCTCCGAAAGCGTGCGCAACGGCGGTATAGGCGGTGCTATGGTTGATGCCGTTGCGGCTATGGCGCCGGATGAACCTATAGTATTGGAGGTTGAGCCTGAGAGTTATGGAGAGATGGCGTGTAGGCGCATCGGGTTTTACGAGCGCCACGGCCTGCGACTTTGGCGCGGCCGCGACTACATGCAGCCCCCGTATCGTCCCGGCGGCGAGCATGTTCGCTTGATGATTATGGCCACGGACGGATTGGACGCCGAGCGCGATTTCGACCGTGTGGTTGGCGGCATTATCTCGCGAGTATACCCGAAATAATGCGAAGTGTCGAATGTGGGATTGTATTGCGCGCGTTGGCATGAAGAGACGTTAGATTTTTGCCTTTCGGTTGGTGGTGTTATCTAAGAGCCTTAGGGGACTTAAATAATTAGTGTCATTAATATCCTATGGATGAGGGTGTTGGTGGTAGTACGCCAGTGCCGGCCTCGTTTCATTCCTTCTTTATAACAATGTATAAAGGCTTCGGCGAAGGCGCTAATTGAAAAAAAGTTTGTAACTTTGCAAGTCATAAGAAAGCAAACATATTTACATCCATGAATATATCGTACTCTTGGCTGAAAGATTATGTCGATTTTGACTTGTCAGCCGAACAATTGGCAGCTGCGCTGACCTCCATAGGGCTTGAATGTGAAGGCATTCATACTGTGGAGACTATACGTGGCGGCCTCCGTGGTATCGTTATAGGCAAGGTGCTGACGTGTGTCGAGCACCCCAATAGCGACCACTTGCACATCACCACCGTTGACCTTGGAGGTGAAAATCCCGAACAAATAGTTTGCGGTGCGCCCAATGTTGCAGCCGGACAGACAGTTGTTGTAGCCACCGTGGGCACTGTGCTTTATGATGGCGACAAGGAATTTGTCATAAAGAAATCCAAGATTCGCGGTGTCGAATCCATGGGTATGATTTGCGCCGAAGACGAGATAGGTGTCGGAACATCGCATGATGGCATTATCGTCATCGCCGGCGACAATCTTCCGGCTCCGGGTACTCCCGCTGCCGAGTATTATGGCGTGCAGGACGAGGATGTAGTAGAAGTCGACATTACGCCCAACCGCATAGATGCGGCCTCGCATTATGGCGTGGCTCGTGACTTGGCGGCATATTTGACAGCCAATTGCGAGGGCTTTGCTCCGGTACGAGCTCGTCGTCCGGCGGTGGATGATTTCACCATAGACGATCCGTCGGCCAAGTGCGTGAGCATTCGTGTCGATGCACCGCAGGCCTGTCCGCGCTATTGCGGCGTTACTATCGAAGGTGTCAAGGTGGCTCCCAGTCCCGAATGGTTGCAGAAGCGCCTTCGCCTTATCGGCCTGCATCCCATCAACAATATTGTGGATATCACCAATTATATTCTTCATGGATTAGGCCAGCCGTTGCACTGCTTCGACCGTGCACATATCGATGGTGATGCCATAATTGTGCGCACCTGCGAGGCGGGCACCAAGTTTACGACTCTGGACGGTGTGGAACGCACCTTGGATGCAGCCGACCTGATGATTTGCGATGTCAATAAGCGCCCCATGTGCATTGCCGGAGTCTTTGGCGGCCTTGATAGCGGTGTCACCGAGCAAACCACTTCGGTATTTCTCGAAAGTGCATGCTTCAATGCCACCAGTGTTCGTCGTACGGCTCGCCGTCACGGCCTGAGCACCGATGCATCCTTCCGCTACGAGCGCGGACTTGACGCTAACGGTTGCATCTATATACTCAAAGTAGCTGCGCTGATGGTCAAGACCCTTGCCGGAGGTACCATCGTTGGTGAAATCCAAGACGTGTATCCCGAAAAGGTACATCGTCCTCGTGTGCTTCTTGAAACGGAATATATGGACAGCCTCATCGGCCAAAAAGTGCCCTCGACTGCTGTGGATGCCATACTCGAAGCTCTCGAAGTCGAAACGCTTGAACGTCACGGCGATGCGTCAAATCCGACATCGCGCCTATTGGCAGTACCTACCTACCGCGTTGATGTTACCCGTCCGTGCGATGTGGTCGAAGACATTCTACGCATATATGGATACAACAAGATAGAGATGCCGCTGCAGGTGCGCTCGTCCCTATCGTATAAGAGCACCACGGACGCTGCTGCCGATATGCAACGTATAGTTGCCAATCAATTGAGCGGTGCCGGTTTCCGTGAAATCCTCAATAATTCGCTTACTGCCGTATCGTACTATCAGGACGATGAACCCGAGCGTTGCGTGCGTCTGCTCAATCCCCTGAGTCAGGATTTGGCTGTAATGCGCCGAACCTTGCTCTATGGGGGTCTCGAAAGCATTGAACACAATGTCAATCGCAAGTCCAAGGACTTGGCAATGTACGAGTTTGGCAACGTATACTTCTACGACGGAAGCCGCGAAAGCACCGTTGAGGCTCCCCTGCGTCCTTTCAGCCAGGGCGCTCGCTTGGCCTTATGGCTTACCGGCGACAGCCGCGTTGCATCGTGGCAGGCTCCGGCACTCGAGGCTTCGTTCTATGACCTGCGTGCATACGTAGACAATATTCTGCGTCATCTCGGATTTGATGTTGCTCGCGACATCGTATATGCTGTTGCCGAACCGTCCAAGCTCTTTGCCGCCGCGATGAATGTCGCTACGCGTAAAGGCAAAAACCTCGGTATCCTCGGCATCGTCAGCCGCGCCGCATGTGGCAAATGCGATCTCAAAGTTCCGGTATTCTTTGCCGAATTGGATTGGGACGCCTTGACAAATGCTGCACAGAAACTCGGAATTACATATTACGATCTACCCAAGACGCAGGCCGTCAAGCGCGATCTCGCACTGCTCATCGACACGTCCGTCACTATGGCAGACATCGAAAAAGTAGTAAAAGATAGTGAGAAGAAGATACTGCGCGACGTGACACTCTTTGATGTCTACGAGGGCGACAAGTTGCCCGAGGGCAAGAAGTCTTACGCCATCACCCTAACTTTGTGTGATGACGAAAAGACATTGCAGGACAAGTACATCGACAATGTGATGAATCGCATCATCGCCAACTTGCGCAATCGTCTCGGCGCCGAATTGCGATAAACGATCTATTTGACAATCAACATAACAACAACGATATAACTAAAAAACAGCACACCCATGGGAAGAGCTTTTGAATACCGCAAAGCCCGCAAACTGAAACGCTGGGGCAATATGTCCCGCACCTTTACACGTATAGGTAAGGAAATCACCATAGCCGCCAAGGCCGGCGGCCCCGATCCGGACACTAACCCGCGTTTGCGCCAGCTGATGCAGAATGCCAAGGCTGCCAATATGCCCAAAGACACGGTAGAACGTGCCATCAAAAAGGCTACGGATAAAGACGCCGGCGACTATAAGGAAATCTCGTATGAAGGCTATGGCCCTTACGGCATAGCCATCTTTGTTGAGGCAGCCACAGACAACAATACGCGCACTGTGGCCAATGTTCGGTCTTATTTCACCAAACATGGCGGCAGCCTGGGTACGCAAGGTTCGCTCACGTTTCTGTTTGACCATAAGGCTGTTTTCAAGGTAGTGCCCAAGGATGGGGTGTCGCTTGAGGACCTCGAACTTGAGCTCATTGATTACGGCGTGGACGAGCTGGAACATGACGATGAAGGGCACATAATTCTCTATGCAGCCTTCGAGGAGTCCTCCAATGTGCAGAAATACCTCGAAGACAACGGCTACGAGATTATTTCCACCGAATTCGAGCGTATACCCAATGATGTCAAGGATGTTACGCCCGAGCAGCGCGAAAAAATCGAGAAGCTTCTTGACAAGCTCGAAGAGGACGAAGACGTGCAGAATGTCTTCCACAACATGCGCGAGCTTGACGATGAAGGCGAGGAGTAATATCCTCCTGCATTTGTAATAAATAATTGAGAGCCGCAGTTGTCATTGACAGCTGCGGCTCTCGATTATTCGTGTGTGTATGTCAACGCGGATACGAATGTGCCCGGCGTTAGGTTGGCTAAGGCATCAGTGCGCTGAGCGACGGAATGAATGCCGGATCCGAAGCTTCGTCTTCGGCGGCGGTCCATCCTCGGCCTTTGATCCATGCAGTGCGGCAGCCTATCGAGCGTGCCGGGTATATGTCCTTGGATAGCGAATCGCCTACTACGAGGACGCTCTCGGGGCGTAGCCATGCTCCACTTCCGTGCCCGAAGATGTCGCAGGTGTCGCCTGCGGTGCGAGCCTGTTCGGTCACCGGCAGAGCCATCACCCCCAGGGCGTATATGCGTGCATCCGGTTTGCGTATGCCTACGACGGCGCTCTCGATGATGCCGGCAAAATACTGCCGGATGTCCATGCCTCGCAGGACTGCATCTACGTTGCCGTAGAAATTGCTGACCAGCACCATAGGGTAGCGTGCGGCCAATGCTTCGAGTACGGGCCGCACTTCATCTATGCATGCGCGAGCATAGGCGTTGCAGTAAGAGGCTATATGTTCGGCCGTGTCTTTGATTGTGTCACCGGATGCTTCAAGAGCGCGATTGTATACGCTTGATTCTTTGGGGTCTTCGGGTAATAGCTCGGCGTTGCAGCATAATTCGATGAGAACCTTTTTGCGCAGTAGCGCCGGAAAGTCGTCTTCGGGTGTAATGATGCGGTGTGCAGCCAGGGCACGCTCGGCGTAGACGTAGGCATGGCGAAATTGTTGCTCGTCGGCTTTGATGCCGCAGTGTTCCCATCCTTGGCGTAGGATATGACTCCAATGGTCGCCGCGAGTGTCGAGAGTGCCTCCGTAGTCAAAGATGACACCGCGTATGCCCGTCAGTAGCGCATTGCTCATAGTGCATCATCGTATTTGCCGGCGGCGAGGTCGGCGGTGAGACGCCGGCACAGAGACTCGTGGCGGCACATCATATAGACAAGTAGAGAATTGAGAACTATCAGCTCGAAGGCGAAGTACAGCCATGGCATTTGGGCAAAGAGCGAGGCGAAGAGTGCGATGGTGCGCCAATTGAAGGACAGGATATTGGTATACTTCATCAGCGGCAATGACAATACGCGGAAGTCATCGCGGAAGGCCTGCGGTATTTTGCTGTTGCCCCATTTGTCAGACAGTGCGGTACGCAGGCGCTGCATCGCCGGAGTCCATGCTTCTTGGTTCTCTGTATACCGTGTGTAGAAAGTCAGCACGAGCTTGCTCCAGAAGTTACGGCCCCAAGACATCTCGGCCAGGCGTTTGCGTAGGTGTGAGGCCTGTTCCAACTCGCTGCCGTCCTCGCCTTTGAGGAAGTATAGGTGGAACTGACGATAGTAGTCAGCCATGGCGGCCTGTTTGGCGTGGCACAATCCGGTGACAACGGCCACTACCCATATCACCCAGTTGTGCTGCATGAAAAAATCGGAGGTTACCACCTCGCGCAGGCAGATGGCTACGTATATTGTGGCAAACCATATATCTCCGGCCATGCCGTCCAGGATGCGACCTATGCGACTGTAATTGTGCGTCATGCGTGCCAGTTGCCCGTCGGCGCTGTCAAAGGAATTGGCCCAAATGAGCAGCAACATTCCTATGACGTTGATGACTAAGTCGTTGAAATAGAATGCCACGCCGGCACCTATACCCAGGAATATGGAAGCGATGGTGATGGCGTTGGGCGTGACGCCGAGACGTCGGGCCAGACACGCCCATGCGTAGCCTATGGGTCGGTAAAAAGCCAGGTCTATGTGTTCTTCTGTGTCCGCGCTTTTGAGCGTGGCGCGATATGCTGAGTTATCAGTCATGAGTCTTGCTTTGGTTGTGTTGCTAAAATATTGGGAACAAACACTTGGCGGCGCCAACGTCCGTCGATCCGCCGGGCATCGGTGCGTGCTCAGTGTGCGCGGTGTTCCTTGATGGCCTGCATCACGCACTTGGCAATGTGCGGCCCGGCCTCGTCGCGGCAGGGGGCAAACGAAGGCCAGTCGTTGAAGTCGATGATGCGTATGGTTCCGTCCTCGTCAACTATGCAGTCGCCGCCGTAGATGCGGACATCCAATTCCTTGGCGGCGCGTGCGCAGATGTCGTGCAGGTATGCTTCGTCAAAGGTCAAGCCGCGTGCGGCGCCGTTGATGGCCTCGTATCCGTATTTGCTGTGTCCTGCTTCGAAGGGATAGAACCAGTAAAAGAAGTCTGTGTCGGCCACGCCGTAGAATTTGAGCAAATCGCCTTCGAGGTGGCGGTTGATGACTGCACGCTTGATGCCGCGCAGGAAGTATTCTTGCAGTACTTCTTGGGCTTCTTGCGGATGACGTACAAAGGATACGTCCTCCTTGTGCATGGCGTGGAAGTCGCCGCGCTTTATCCAGCATTGTTCGATGCCGGCTTTTTCCAGGGCATCGATGACGCTTTCGTCAGTGTTGACCATCAGCGACTCGGGATAAGGAATTCCGTTGCCGATAAGTATGCGAGTCATGCGTTCGCGAGTACAGTTTTCGATGCCGTAGCCGCTGTTGATTACCAGATCGCCGGCGTCTTCGCGTTTTTGCAACAGGTCGATGGAGCGGCGTTCGCGGCACATGTTCATGATGATGTGGTAGCCGTCTGTAGCTCCGGAGGCCAGTTGTTCCTCCGAAAACACGGTGACTTCGCAGCCGCGCTTGCGCAATTGGTCGGCAGCGATGTTGAATATTGCCGCATCGTTGCCTATATGGTTGGGTGAATACGCTCCGGCACGCATCACGCCCGCAATCTTTATTTCTGCCATTGTCTGTGTTCTATTTGTGGTTAGGCACAGCAAAGGTACAAACTTTTTTCCATATGCCACCGCCTTGACGTCCCTATAATGAGCCGTCAATACGAGGTATGCGCTATCTTATCGGTACATGGCTTCGATTTGGACGGCGTAGCGGCGAGCGATGATGGCGCGGCGCAGCTTGAGGGTGTTGGTGAGCTCGCCGGCTTCGATGGTGAAACTCTTGGGTAACAGTGTGAAACGCTTTATTTTCTCGAAGTTGGCCAATCCGTGTTCGAGTTTTTCGATGCGTTGGGCAATCATGGCGCGTATATCGGTATTCTGTACCAACTCTTCGATGTTCCGGAAGGCTATGCGACGACGTCGCGCGTATTCCTTGAGTGCTTCAAATGCCGGTATTATGATGGCTGTGACGTACTTGCGTTTGTCTCCTATGATTGCTACCTGTTCGATGAACGGGTCTTTGCCCAGACGGCTTTCGAGGGCCTGTGGGGCGATGTATTTGCCGTTGGATGTTTTGAAAAGGTCTTTGATGCGCTCGGTGAGTGTGAGCGACCCGTCGCGGGCGACTTTTCCTGCATCGCCGGTGCGCAGCCAGCCATCGGATGTGAATGCGGCGGCTGTCTCGGATGGCTTGTTGTAGTATCCTTTCATTACCGTTGGGCCGCTGACTTCGATTTCGCCGCTGTCGCCTATGCGTACGTTTACTTCGGGTACGACGGTGCCTACCGTTCCTAAGGCAAAGTCTGTAGCGGGGTAGCATGTCACCGTTGCGGTGGTTTCGGAGAGGCCGTAGCCGATGACGATATTGATGCCTATGGCGTGCAGAAAGGCGACGATGTCCGGTGATAGAGGAGCTCCGGCTGTGGGGTAGATGTTGCCGCGGTCAACGCCTATGGCTTTGCGCATCGTGGACAATACGTGGCGGTCGTAGAACCGGTAGCGCGCTTCGAGCCAACGTGGTACGCGCAGCCCGTGACGTACGTAGTCGAGGTTACGACGGCGTCCGACGGCTATGGCTCGGTGCACCATGGCACGTTTGAAAAATCCCATGGCGGCAATTTTTTCGGTGGCGGCGGTGTACACTTTTTCCCAGAAGCGTGGAACGCTGCACATGCACGTGGGGCGCACGTTGCGTAGTGCTCGGACTACATCGTGCGGGTCGGTATTGATGTACACCTCCATGCCCATGAACAGGCAGTAGTATGTCCATGCTTTTTCGAAGATGTGGCTTAGCGGCAGGAAGCACAGCGAAGTGTCTCGGTCGCTGATGCTTGTAAGACGTTGGCGATGTATTTCCATGGCTGCGTCAAAGCAGCTGTGTGTCAGGATGGCTCCTTTGGGTTCGCCCGTGGTGCCGGAAGTGTATATAAGTGTGGCGATGTCGTCGCCGGTGGCGGCATCACGGCGCGAGGTCACGGTGTGGCGTATGTTCTCACCGGCTGTGGCGCCTATGGTTACGAGGTCGGCCCATGTCAATGCGCGGTATTTTGACGGCTCGTCTGCAGGCAGGGTGCCGTCGATGAGTACGGCGCAACGCACTTCGGGGCATTCGTCAATGACGGAGCATACGGCTTCGTATTGTTTGGTATTGCCGACGATGATGATGCGAGCCTTGGAGTCGCGCAGGATGTATCGGATTTGTTCGGGTGAGGAGGTGGCGTAGATGCTTGCCGTGGCGGCGCGGTTGGCGAATGCAGCCATCTCGGCTTCGAGACTTTGCACTCGGTTTTCGCTGAATATTGCCACCATGTCGCCCGGGCCGAGCCCCAGGGAGCAGAAGGCGTATGCGACGTTGTCGATATTGTCGGCAAAACGCTGCCAGGACAGCGTCTTCCATTTGAGAGTGGCAGGTTCGTCGGTATAGTGTACCGCGATTTTTGTGCTGTGTTTTTGGCTCTGTCTCAGAGCCAAGTGTGTCAATATATTGGACATTGTGTAGAATTCGAAAAGTTGTGAGGCGGAGGGCGCCTGATGGCGCGTTCCGCGGGCTTTTGGCTTGCAAATGTACGGCTTTATTGTTTGACGGGCATCATTTAGATGCCTCGTTAACATTGTTTGCATCATTTACGGACATTTGGCAGGGCCTGCGTGCCGAGACTTCCGGACATCCAATCGGCTCCGGGCGTTTATTCGCGGATAATTTTTGCGAGGTTTGTGCAGCCGTCTTCGAGCAGAGTGAGGACGTTCTCAAAGCCATCGTCACCATCGTAATACGGATCCGGAATGCAGTCTTGCCGCGTGGGCATTTGGACAAAAGCAATCATAGGCACTACCTTGTCTTGTGCTTCGATTGTCGGCGCCATGTGCTTCAGTTTGGCCACGTTGTTTGCGTCCATGCCGATGAGTATGTCGAAGTTGTCGAAATCGACATCGCGCACCTGCCGGCATATATGGTCAAGAGTGTATCCGCGCCATTGCGCGTGTATGCGCATGCGGTTGTCCGGGAGGTCGCCCACGTGCCATCCGCCGGTGCCGGCGCTGTCTATGATCCAGGCATCCGTATCGCCGTGTTTGTTTATACAAGCTTGTAATATGCCTTGTGCGGCCGGGGAGCGACATATATTGCCCAGGCACACAAAGAGTACGCGCACAGGTAGCGACTCGGCGTAGCGATGGCGCATCGCATTGATAGTGGGTAGATGGTCAAGCAGTTTGTCGTTTATTGTCATGATGTATTGTGTGGCAATTATTCTTTGTGTGTTCGTGGTGGCGGCGCTTGGCCAGGTGCGGCAAGAGGTGTGCCTATAGGGTTCTGTGTATCAGATGCCCATAAGGTCGCGGTAGATGTCCAACGCGCTTTCGATGGTTTCCGGGTCGATGGTGGCATCGGTGACGATGTCGCCCGGGGCACGCAACAGCGTGAAGTTGATAGCATCGGCGTTGAGGTTTTTCTTGTCCTGTCGCATAAGGTCGATCAGTGCCGGGTAGTCGTCGCATGTGACGGCGAAGACGCCGTAGGTGTCGCGGACATACTTGGCAAATGTATGCAGCAGCGTCGAGTCAAAGCCCTGAAGCATAGAAGACAGCACACATTCGACCACAAGGCCGCGAGCGACCGCGTATCCGTGCGGGATGGGGTCGTGGCGTCGTAGAGCCATTTCCTCGAAGGCGTGTCCGATGGTGTGACCTAAGTTTAGCGCCTTGCGTATGCCGTGCTCCGTCGGGTCTTGCTTTACAATTTTTTCCTTGACGGCAACCGACCGTCGCAGCAGTTCGAGCAGTTCCTCCGGGTCGTGGTTCGTGTCCGTGATGTCGAAGGCCATGAGCCGGCGAAGGGCTTTGTCGCTGTCAAGTAGTCCGTGTTTGAGCATCTCGGCATATCCGGAGAGTTTCTCGCTTTTGGACAGCGTGTCAAAGAAGGTGGACGACACAATCACGTCCGTTGCGAGGTAAAAGGCTCCCACCTGGTTTTTGTAACCGTCAAAATTGATGCCCGTTTTGCCGCCAACGGCAGCATCGACTGCGCCGAGCAGGGTGGTGGGGATGTTGATGCACGATATGCCGCGTTTGTATGTTGCTGCGGCAAATCCTCCTAAGTCTGAGACTACGCCGCCGCCTACATTTATGGTGAGTGCATGGCGTGAGGCGCGAGCTAAGGACAGCGCGTGCCATACGCGTTGCAGTGTGTCTGTGTTTTTGGACGCATCGCCGGCGGGGATGCATATCTGCGTGGACGTGCGCACGATTTGGCTTTGTTCCGCCAGCCTTGGCAGGACAAATGTCGCGGTGTTGGAGTCGGTGATGACGAATACCGAAGAGGGCGCCATGCGTTTTATGATGCTGTCGAGGGTGGCGCCCACGTTGTTGGTGTAGTGGATTTTCTGTGTCATGTGCGGTTGTGTGTCAAGATTGTCGGTTGCAGTGTTGTAACCTTCAATTGAGATAACAATCGGGGAAGCATTTCGGCACATTGTGCCATGCTGTCGAAGACTACGGCGGCGCCGGCTTGTTCCATGTCCCGCCGCGGGATGGGCCCTGTGATGACGGCTATCGTGAACACTCCGGCGGCATCCGAGGATCTGACGCCAAGAGGTGCATTTTCAAACGTGACGGCATCCGTGGCGTCCACTCCGGCAATTTGGAGCGCGCGCAGGTAGGGCTCGGGATGCGGTTTGCCATGTGTGACGTCGTGCGAGGTCACGCGGCGTTCCGCATCGAATACGCCGGGGAAATCGGCATCGAGACGGTTGAGCAGCGAGCTTTGGCCCGATCCGGTGACCAGCACCGTTGTCATTGCGGCATCACGGCAGTACCGGGTGACGGCATCGGCGCCTTCGATGACCGGTGGTGCCGGCTGTGCGGCAAACAATTCGGTTTTGCGTCCGTACAGGCGCTTAACGTCCTCGGGTGAGGCGTCGTGGCCGTATTGACGGTTGAAAAGGATATTGATGGTGTCGGCGCCGGTGCGACCCTCGAAGGCGAAGAATTCGTCGTAGTGTGCGTTCAGCCCTTCTTCGGCGCACATGTTCATCCATACACGGGCGTGGCGCGGCATAGAGTCGTAGAGGGTGCCATCCATATCGAAGAGGGCGGCTCGCGGTGTGAGGTGTGTGTATCCGTGACGGCGTATGAATGCCTGTATGTCAGCTGTGAAATCGGTCATATGTGGTTTTTGTGCGTCTTTTCGTCGTCTTTGATGTCTCGTGAGGCTTGGGTGTCTTGCTTGCTGTTTTTGCTCTTGTTTTTTTTGACTTTTTTGTCCTTTTTGTTTTTGGCCGTTGCCGCGTGGACCGGTGCTTCAGTTTGTCTTTCGTAGATGAATTCGGTAGAATCGGCGGGGCTTAGGGTGTCGTTGTCCGGAATATCATCGGCCGGTGTGGCGCCGTGGTGGCGTAGTGCTTCAAGGCGCAGGTGTGCGCGGTCGCCTTCGCGGATGCCGCGGCGGAAGACGTTCGAAATCTGACGCATGAGGTTGACGCGCGTGGTGTCTACGATGTTGACCGCCAGGGCATCACCGGGCTTGAGACGTGCGCGTCCCAGGCGTATCTTCATTTTGTCGGGGTTGCCGCTGATGTTTATGCCGAATTTGAAGGGCAGAGGCGACTTGAGCACTGCAATATGGTATTTGAAATTGAGAGCGAAGTCGTTGTACCCTTGCACGCCGAGGCGGTAGCGATCAATGTCGAAGATGAAAGGATAGATATGTAATTGGTTGTTTTCGACAGTCATCTGTATGGACATTTGGTCGATAATATTGCGCTTCTTGTTCTTGAAGAACAGCCATTTGGATAGTGTCTTGAAGGTATCCGGGTCGATAAGAACAAGTTGCTTGCCGTCAAGTTTGACTGCCGCATTGAACTCGGGCAGGACAAAGTCCATGGAGGGGCTTATAGGCGTGGTAGCGGCAATTTCGGCATCGATTATTCCGCTGAAGTCTCGCAACACCGGCATAATAGAGTCGATGGCCGGAACGAGGGACAGAAAATTGGCTAAGTTGAATTGTGACAGCTGCATTCCGAAGCCGAAACTGAGTTCGTCTACGCGGCGTCCCATATATAGCGCCGAGATGTTGATGTCGCCTACGTCGCTGGTGGCGTTGAGCTCGTGCAGGTTCACGGCTCCGTTATACATCATGGCGTGGCCGTGCAGGCCGTGCAGCATCAGGTCGGCATAGCGGACATTGGCCGCATCGATGTGGATGTTGGCGTCGATATTGGTGGGTACCAGTATGGGTACTATGGTGTCTGCCGCAGTTGCGCCCTGCTGTTTCATGGCGCATTCCAGGTCTATTTCGTTGTCGCTGTCACCGAGGCTGATGCCGTTGCCGGCTGCGGCTGCCGAGCTGTATGCCGCACCGGCAAACACGGCTCGTGCCAGCTGGTTGACGTCTATGGTGTCGCTGGATACATCAAGGAGTATCCCAAGGGGTTGCGACTTGCGACGAGACGTCAGCGCCTTTTTGATGTTGGAAATCTTGCCGGTGATGGTAAAGTCGCTTGAGCCTACGGTGTAGCGCATGCTGTGTATGTCGAGGCTGTCGTTGTTGAAGGTTATATCGATGTCTCGCAGATTGTTGCGCAGCGGAAAGTATGGGGTGTACAGGCGTGCGCGTTTTCCGGCAATTGTGCCGTTGATATCCCATGAACGCAGAAACCGGCGCATGGCAGTGGTCGTGCCGAAGTCTATGGTTTCGGTCTCGGAATCCTTGACTGTGGTGCGGTGCGGGCGTCCGCGGCGACGGCGGTATTCGGCAGTGGCTATTCCGTAGATGCTGTCACGGTCGAGAGTGGGATTGGCGCGGTGTATCGAGTCGCTTATGGCGCGAATGGCGCGTGAACGGTCGGTCTCGGGGCTTAATATTGCCTCGAGGTGTGTTTTGGCACCGCGCAGTACGGCGCGTGTGCTGCGGTCGCCGGCGCTAAAGCGGTGCATTTCCAGGTCGAGAATCAAGTGAGGACGATGCTCGTCGCCTTCGTAGGCTTTGGCTATGGCATAGCCCTTGACGTTGCGTAGGCGTACGCGTGCCGAATCGGCCACGGAGAACATTTCGTAACGGGCAAAGCTGAGAGCTCCTCCCATGGGTCGGATGTCGTGGTCGCAGTGATGGCTGTGGCTGTTGCGTGTTCCGATGCCCATTTCCAGCCCGGTGAGGTGCATGCGAGCCTCGGGTGAGGATATGTATACCGAATCGATGGTGAGATGAGCTGTCAGCAGCCCGGTGGCGGTGACATCGGCTCGTTTGAAGGTCTCTTGCGTGCCGAATTTAAATAAAGCACGGTCAACGTACATGCTGTTGACCGTGTCGCTTTCCCATCTGAAATTTCGCAGTCCGATGTCGCCTTTCACCAGAAGCCGCTGAAATCCGCCGGGGCTGAGCATTGACGGCCGCCCTTTTATGCGGGCGTTGGCCGTCAAATCGCCGCTGATGCTTGCTCCGCCCAGCAGTCGCTTGAGCTGCGGCGGGAGTGCCCCCAGGTGGCTGACGCCGTTGACTTTACCATCAAACAGCGGGTCGCCGAGCATCTCGGTGACGGTGCCGGTGAGGTGCAGGTCTGTCGCCGGCCCGGCGATATTCAGTTGGTGGATGGTCAGGGTGCTGGCGTTGAGGTTGTTGCCATCGATGTGTAGCGACATGTCGGTGCTGAAGTGTCGGAAGTCGACTTGCTGCCACTTGAGGTATGAGTCAGCTACGGATACATCGACATCCATGGTGGGCAGTGCATCGCCGTCCGTCCCTAAGGAGTAGGGCTTCAGCAATTTGGCGTCCACGCGTATGCGTGCATCGGTGCTGATGCCGACTGGTATGCCATAGAATTCGGCCATGTCTTCGGGCACGGCGGCCAATAGCTCGCCCACGGGCAGGGGGTCGAGGTGCAGCCGCAGGGCATCGATGCGTGCGCTGTCTCCGATATTGAAACGAGTGTCTATATTGCCTTGTATCAGCGACATCTTGAAGGCAAAGCCTTCGAGGGCTATTTCTTCGGGCTTGGCCTGGTCCCAGCGGATGTTGCCGTTAAGCCCGAAACCGAGGTCTTCGATACCGAAAATCTCGGATATAGCCGGGCAGTCGGCATCGCCGTCAAAGTCTATGCGGTACATCGGTTTGTCTTTGCCCGAGAGCGAGATAGCACTGAAGGAGGCTGTGGCCATGGCTCCGTCGCTATAGAAGCGTACCGGACCGGGGTTGGTCAGCGCAAAGCGCGTGAGCGTAATTTTGGGAAGGTCGGCGATATTGAAGGCCGTGGTGTCCTCCTCCTCGCTCGGCGGGAAGATGTCGTAATTGTTGGTCTCATCGTCCACGATGACGATATTGGCCTGTGGACGGTCGATGATGACGCTGTCCACGGTGATGGCGCCGGCGAGTAGGTCGGTGAGTTTTATCGAGCCTTCGAAGCTCTTGACCGTCAGCAGTGTATCCGCCCATTCGGGCAGCATTTCGCGTTCGGCGGCGTCCATGGTCTTGATGTCGCGTGATACCACGGTGAGGTCACGCATTTCGATGCCGAGATAGGGGAATGATCCGCGTATATTCAGTTCGGCGTATCCCAAAGTCACATCGGCACGTAAGGTGTGATTGGCTACATGTTCCAGCAGCGGTGTCAGTCTCTGGGGGTGTAGCAGACTTAGGGTGGCGGCAACCATCCCGAAGGCGTACAACACTATGGCCATCAGGACCCATGCGGAAACTTTGAGGACACGGCGCCATGTCGGACGGCGTGTGGGCGCTGCCGAATTGGCGGTGGAGGTTGTATTGATGTTCATATCTGGGAATGTCTATGCGGATGTCTTTGTTCCGGGGACGTCTTGCGTAATCACTTGTGATGCTTTTTTTGCAACTCCGGTGGCGGGGTGGGGCGCGGACGCCGAGCCGCGATGTCGCGCGTGGTGATGTGGAAGCATCCCTGTTTTCTTTCGTATTTAATGTAGCAACGGCCGTCTTGGCACATATCGTACAGGATTTCGGCAAGGAGGTTCTTGAGGTCTTCCTGTGTGCGGTTGACGCCTCCGCGGCTGTCGGTGTAGAAATTTACGTAGCTGATATCGAAGGTTGTCCCGAAGCGATGGGCGGACGAGTCGACGGCTATACGGTTGACGCGGCGCAGCCGGCGCACAACCTGCTGGGTGCGCAGCAAGCTGGTGACTTTGAGCCGGTAATGGCCTCCGCCGCGTGCCTTTTGCTCGGTATTGAAACGGGCACCTATGTCGTGCAGCAGTTTCGCAGCTTCGGGAATGAGGTAGGGGTACGAGTACTTGAGACTGTCGATGATGAATTCGTTGCACGAGTGCACGGCCACGATAGGGCGGTCGATGGACAGGACATCGGACGGTTTCATCACCGGAACTATTCCGAAAGCCTGAGCCTCGGCGTAATGCACATAATTGCTGTCGTTGAATACGCGTGCCAGCGGGCCGCCGGGCAGCGTCCGCACCTTCATCTTGACACATTCGTCATCGGGCATACTATCGGTCCATTGCGCCGGTACGCTGTCGCGGTAGTCGCCGCCAAGCAGCATCTCGGCGGCCTCCACGTAGTCTTCCGACTCGCTGTCTTCCTCGGTGGGTGCAACAGTAGCCTCCGCGCTGTCTTGTGACGGCGTTTCCGCGCTTTCACCGTGTCCGCAGCCGCCGATAGCGGTTGCCATAGCAAGCAATGCGCAGTATGTCAGTGCCTTGTTCATATATGCATACAAGATGTGCCACCTAATCGGATACGCTGTCTATCGTATCTCCGGCCTATCCGTGCGGCTACATTTGTGCAAAGTTACACTTTTTCGCTCGAAAAACCGCAACTGTGCCGCCCCTCGCACTCTTAAAATATTCTAACTGCCTATGTGTCCTGACTTTATCACTCAAAA
>DAAP01000001.1 GCA_001701165.1 Bacteroidales bacterium H4
ATTTGATGCGGTTGCCCTGGTTCATTTTAACGATATCTTCAAAATTGATATACTGATAGTATATTACGGGCAAATATATTCAACTGTCGATTTTTATAATGGCTTTATATGAAGTTTTGACATTGATGTACGCGGCAAGAGAGGGAGCGGTCTTCAGTGTTTTCGGCGGTATGCCGTCAAAGGGGACGGTGAACGAGCCACTAACACCCATTGACCGCATCGCGCCTATGGTACCGGCGGAACACCGATAACCGGCAACGCCTCCGAGGTAAGCATCGGGGACGCTGCTTTTTCCTCTGAGACTATCTGCCGTTCATCCGTGTTCTTGTCGCCGTTGCTGTGAAAGGATTTTACCGACCGCTCCCACACTTGCCGCTTTGATGCTGCGACACTCGGCATAGACTGACTTTTAGTCTAATTGTAAAAGATTCGTTCTGTCTCATATTCTATTTGATTTATTCAAACGAATGATTAAAGTAATTTCAACGCTATAGCAGCACAAGCCTCGGCATCACAAAGCGCATGATGGTGGTTTTCCATATCGTAACCACAGGCAGCTGCCGACAAATGTAGCTGATGGCTCGGTATGTCAAGACAGCGACGGGAGGCGGCAAGGGTGCAATGAAATTCGTAACCGGGATATTCCATATCATACTCCTCAAATACTGCCTTCAAGCAACTCTCATCAAAGGGACGGTTGTGTGCTACAAGCGGCAGGCCTTTTATTTTGTCTGCAACCTGCGCCCACACTTCCGGGAATGTCGGTTGTCCGTCAGTATCCCGACGGGTGAGTCCGTGGGCCTCAGTAGTCCAATATGTATAATAATTTTGGAGAAGGCTGAATCAGACTGTAGAATCTGTCAACAATCACACCGCCACGAACTATTACGATGCCGACACTACACACGCTGGAGCGTCGGCCATTGGCTGTTTCAAAGTCTATTGCTACAAAGTCTTGCATTGTCAGTCATTCTTATACAGTTCATACATCTCTGAAATCCAGCCTTTCATAGTCTTACGAAGTGATGCAGGACTCACGACTTCTATCATTGAACCAACATGGAGCAACTTCATTATGAAGTCATACGTCGGCGAGAGATACAACTCAAAATCAGCATATTCGCCATAGTCCTCGATTAGTCGCTGACTATGATGCAGCGGAAGGGTTTTCAGATAGTGTTTGTGGTCTTCGTTGGCACGAATCACAATTCTCTCCGGCTTGACATCATATCCAATGACCACGCCGAATTTTGTCGAGAAATACTCTGTAGCATCAAAATCCTTTGGCAACTTGAAGAGCGTTGATGTCGGTTCTACGCTCTCCAGACGGTCAAGGGCGTAAATCTTTATTTCATCGCGATTATTGCGTCCGAGCACATACCAGCGGTTATCAAACAGTTTCACGCAATATGGCTCAATGGGGAATGTATAGTTACGTTCCTTCTTGAAAGGGCGATATGTGATATTCACGACCCGGTTCTCCTTCATCGCCTCAAGGATTGTGGTCAGATGATCGCGGCCCGAAGGGATTTCGTCGACCAATATGCGGCCTTTCAAAGAGAGATTCTCTCCGATTATATTGCCGACTGCAAAGGAGTCGAGCATCCACTTTTTGAGTTTGTCCTCGTCAATATCCTCCGGATTTGAGATGTAATACAGATAACCGCCAACTTTTTGACAGTCAATCATTATTCCGAACTGCTCGTATATTGCATCGCGCCAGCGGTTGAATGTGGCGCGATGAAGCGGCTTGCAGTCGCTCAAATCCTTGCAACGCTCCCAGCGGTCGGAAAGATCCTTATGAGAAATCTTCCCTGCACGGCGGATTGTATCAATCAGCCAAGTGTATTTTTGTAGTTGGTTCATAACTCACTAAACTTTATCGGACATTTTTCGTCATTTTCAGCGAGTTCCTTTACATATTGAACAAAATTAGAAAACTCATTCAAAAGAGAAGTCTTACCTATATAGTTCCAGCATGCCCAGCGGATGTCTACTTCACTAGAATTATCCTTACCGAATTTCTTAAAAATACGATTAAGGTAATTTATCTCTGTTTTAGTCAATGATCCAGTTTCAAACGCGAATCCTATATATTCCTCATTGCCATAGCCATAAGCAATATAACCACACTTGCCATTGATTGATATTCTTACGCCAAAGTTTTGCTGATCATATCCGAAGTCGGTCAAATCTATTAGTTCTAAATCTGATTTGGCTAACTCAGTTTGTATATGAGCGGCTTCTTTTCTGACAGAATAAGTCCCTTTGAGCTCGTTGACTGCATCAATGAGTTGTTGAAGATTCTCAGAGGCCTCTGAAAGTGATTCTATACGCTGGGAAAAATCCGCATCATTGTCATCGGATAAGCCCTTAAGTATATTTTCAGTTATCACGGTCTTTATACGTTGTCTCATATGTCGAAATTTGTCAGTTAGAAAAAAATATTCTTCTAAATAGTCCTGGTATTGATATAATGCACTAATTAGATATTTTTCACTATTAGGAATTATTGTCGATAACTCCTTTATCCATGCATAAATATCATGAGCATAATCTCTTACAATAATGTTATCCTCAATTGTTTTAGAAATTCGATTTACATTTTCGCCGTTTTCCGTCAGTGAAAAATTGGTAGGCTTTTCATGATGATTTGAATTTAGGTATAAAACCCTAATCTGCTCTTCTCGATAGCCTGCTTCTAAAGCCAATTGCACATATCTAAAGATTTGTCCGGGCTGTTCTACGGCGTCGTTGACTTTATTCTCAATGATAACGCAAATATCTCTATCATAGATAGAAACGTCAATTCGGTCTTGTTCTGCTTTACGAACACTTTTAGAAAGTACTCGTACTTTATCAATGCCCATAATTGATTTCATAAATGAATCGAGTACAGTCTGATGTCGAATAAGATGTTGAAGTATTGAGCTGTGAGCGGTTTCCTTCAATTTACCGACAGCAGAAATCGTAATGACATTGATATGCAATGGCATTTTTGACAATTCCTCTTCCCGAATATCTCCTACTTCCGTTGACATTTGCAACAAATTGATATTCGTGAGGTCTTCTGATTGCGTGAGCTCCTTTAGAACTGGTAAGAATTTCTCGAACTTGTCCATAATCATCTGCAAAGATAATAAAAACCTGTATCATTTCATGCTACACGTTGTATTTTTCTGAAAGTTCATAAAACTCTTCCCAGTTTCTGTGGCGATAATAATCGGCTAAGGCAATTGCCAATTGGTAGGGATTATCATCTTCAATAGTTAATATTGAACCGGCTATAGCGTCCAAAGGATTAACGAAATATTCAACCCAGACTCCTGTTGGAGCGCCATTAGTATTGCAGCCATAAAAACCATAGCAAATACTTGTCAAGTATGGGTTCGAATCATTGGGCTTTGGAAGTCTTGGATTAACGACGCGAAATAGATTCATAATTCTTCTGAGTTTTACGATTTTCTTTTTATTGGAGGATTTATGATTGAAGGATATAATGCCCATTTCGGCACCTGCTTCCAAAGCTTTCTTATTACTTATCCGCTGGAAAAATTCCTGAAAAGTTGGGAGTTTGTTAACATATTCCTTATATGCAATTTCAAGTCCGATGTCATCAGAAGAATTAAAATCGCCGAGTCTATCATAAGCATCAATAACATCGGGAAATATCCTCTTCATCTGCGTCTTCTCCTGTCGATATATTCATCCAACTGTTACAGCAATAATCATCTTGCCACATAATTATATCACTTACTGTTAGTGTTCCTTCGTCAGATTTTATAATATAGTATTGCTCATATTCAGTAAAATCCAATTGAATATAAAGCGTTATATACTTGCTGTATTATGTTAGTTCAACGCCCATAAGTGCCAACCACATGTCCTGCGCTTTTATAAAATCAGCGAATGAGACATACTCCTCAGCTATCGCCGAAAAGTATGCCTGACGTTTACGCATCATTTCGATGCGTTCCGCCTTAGTCATGTTCGTTAAATCCATGCGCCATATAGTTCCTCGGGGTCATCATCCGGACGGTCATTCTCCAGTGTCGTTCTACGAGCTTCCGCCAACTCTTCTTCTGTCGGTGGAGGCAGTTCTACCATAAAGACATTGCATGGTCGCTGCTTCATCCCGGCTTTATGACGAAGCCACAGGTTTTCCATCAGGAGCGAAACTCCTTCCGGCGATTGTATTGATTTCATCGTTACTGTAAGTTCTTATCGGTTCTATAGGTTTCACAGAAGATACAAGGCGCATCCAACGGAGCCCATTGCAAATCCTTTAAATCTTTCTCTATCCAAAAGAGACCGATGTTCTTCTCCTTCCGTAACTCAACGGTGGCCAGAAGTAACGGGATTATCTTAGGAAGTCGTGCCTTGATTTCATCCCATTTTCCATCAATGTGGAAAGCAGCCACGTACGCCATCCGAAGATATAGGCGGACGTATTGCTTGTCTCCATAATAATATATGACAAACTCATTTTGCCAGTCTAATCTCTTTAATTCGACAGCAGCCTCGGCCATCAATTCTTTAGCCAAAGCGCTTCGGCAGTTGCAGAAATTGTCAATAAAGACAGGCTGAATATAATCTTTGCGCCTATCAATCTTTTTGAGCTCACTCTCGATCTGTGTCATTATGATGCCTTGAAGTTAAAGATTGGACGTATGATTGTGTCGATGGTGACAGTATCGCCGATGTTAGCGATTATCTCTGACGCAGGTTTGTAGACCATCGGGGATTCATCACGAGTGAAGTCGTTGACCGATTCCGAGTAGATACCCTGCATCGATGCCTCGAAGTCTTCCATTGTGATTTTCTCGTAGGCCTGAGTCCGGCTCAAAACTCGTCCTGCCCCGTGGGGCGCTGAACAGTTCCAGTCAGGATTACCCTTCCCAGTACAGAGCAACGAACCATCGCGCATATTCAGCGGTATGATGCAACGCTCTCCTTCAGCGGCTGAGATAGAACCTTTGCGGATAATATTCTCATCGCTGATATAGTTGTGAACCGATTCAAATTCCTCCTTTACCACCACACCGGGGAAGAACCGCAGAAGCAAAAGCGATATAAGTTTACGGTTGAGTACAGCCCATCGCTGACAAAGACGCATATCGTGGAGATAGTGCTCACGCCCTTCACCCTCGACATAGCAAAGAGCGGCGGGGAGGCGTGGTTCCGCTTCCTGATGTTCCTTGCGCATCTTCTTTATGACGCTCTGCAATTCAGACCGACGGCCTGCTGCCTTGTATTCCTCAATGGTGCGTTTGATTGTTTCCTCAAACTCGTCGGCACCATCGGTAAGGTGCTTCACCGCTTTTGCCTGATAGATGTCTGCTACCTGCTTGCCGAGGTTGCGTGAACCGGTGTGGATCACAAGGTAAACATTCTCCTCATCGTCCTTGTCAAGTTCAATGAAGTGGTTGCCGCCGCCGAGTGAACCGATAGCCTTGTTGATACGCCTGGAGTCTTTAAGTTCACGGTAGCAGTGAAGTTCGGTCACAAGTTGCTCTGCCTCACGGTATATTTCCATTTCCTCACCGACAAGCGGCTTGAAACCGAACCTATCTTCGCGCACAATCATTCCCGAAGGCACATTGCCCCGGATATGTTCATGAAATGCGTGAAACTCAATCTCAGAGAGTTTGCCGAGATTGAGGATGCGCATACCGCAACCGATGTCAACACCCACTATATTTGGAATGACCTTGTCGCCAAGGTCGCCGGTGAAACCAATGACGCAGCCTGCCTCGGCGTGTACGTCTGGCATAATGCGTATCTTCTTGTCGGAAAACACGTCAATCGAGAGCAGCTCCTTGATCTGTTCCAAAGCATTCTCCTCGATGTTGTCCGTAAAAATCTTTACGTCATATCCTTCTATCTTCTTCATATTCTATTGTTTTTAATATTTCGATGCAAAGGTAGAATACAGCTGCGCAACCATTTTGCGCATTAAAAAAGAAACACGACATTCTTCCTTGAACGCAAAATTACATCCAAGGTGACGCATTTTGCGATACAGTATAAACCTCCGGCTTTTGTTAATTATTCTTAATTGGTAAACCGCTGTAGCATAGCCTATACTGTAGCACTAAAAAGAATTACGACATATAAATATGGTAAATTTAACAGTTGTTTGCATTTGATTAAAATCCTTCATCGTATTAAAGAAGAGTACCAACACAAACAGAGAAGTATGAAATTAGCAATCGTTGGCGCTCGAAATCCGGGTGTAACCTATCAGGAGTGGGAGAAGCTCTTGCTCGACAAAATCAATCCCGACGAGATTCAGATGGTAATCTCCGGTGGCGCAAAAAGAATTGGCACTTTCGCCAAATTATTCGCGGCCCGCCATCACAAACCCTACATGGAGTTCGCTCCGCAGTATGACGTTTATGGACGATATGCGACTTTGAAGCGTAATACTCAAATCGTAAAAGAGGCATCAACCATTATCGCGTTTCCTTCCGCTGAGTCCAAGGGAACTTATCATACCATCAAAGAAGCCCAGCGACTCGGTCGTTGTGTTATAGTCGTAAATCTCTAAATTTTTTGTGGTGTCTCGAAAAATAGGGCACCACATTATTAACTTTGCATCGTGATTATGGAAGAACAATACAGAAAAGAAATAACATGGTGGTTTGCCGAGCTTGGATTAGAGAGCGAGGTGGACAACTATCTTGCATTGTTTCCTGAACTGAAGAGCCGCCTGTCAAAATTTGCTATCGGTATTTTGAAATGGAATCTTGCGGGACTTATCGACATCAACAATCCCGATGATGTAAGCCGTGTGCGACTTATTCTAAAGGTCCTTGATCAAACACCCGGTTTTGACTTTTTCGACAACACTTTCAATGAAGCTACCCCTGAAACGGTTTGTAAAATCATAGGAATGGCACCTATTACTCCAATTGAAGAGCCAGAGATCGAATTTGAATATACAGTCAGTTATATTGGGAGTTATGCTGAGGCTCGTCAATATCTCGATATGACATCTTGGTGTATCGTTATTTCAGAAGAGTCATTCAATGCCTATACTGTCAATGGCAACCGTTTCTACTTCTGTGGTAACGGAGATTGGTGGGACGTTCCTTGTATCCCGGGCAACGGTTTCCCCATGACCGCTTCGGTTATTCTCTCATCGCCGTTGAACTCAGTCCTGAAAACAAAATCGTTTCAATCACTTCGAGATGGAGCACCTGTGCCGGAGACACTGGCAACTTCATCACCGAGGATGAATTAAAATCAATCCTCGGTATGGAGAATTACAACAAACTACTTTGTAAACCCTCTGAAAATCACTAAATTTGTAATTATCAAACAATCTACGCTATAATATGAATGACAAACAAATAATAGAACACTTGAAGAAAATCTTGCCGTCGGCAAAACTCCCAACTCGAATATCATTCGAGACCGCAGACGATTGTCTCTATATCAAGTTATGCGGACGCGGGGTAGTTGCTAATATGCAAACTGACGAATCTGCTTTTGAAGGTTGGGCAATAATGTTAAAGTCAGCATTGCCAAATATTCAGAAAGTTGTTCTTGATTGGGAAAATCCAGTATTTAATGCGACTGCTCAACAAGCCCATTATAACCGTTTTATAATGCGTGTGTCGAATTTCAAGCAGGCGTACTCGTGGTTTAATATCGAAGAATACCGGATACCGGAAGTGAACGAAATGCAGAAACTGCTTGAAAGTAAAACCATCGTAGTTAATTTTCCGCAGAGAGACTGTAATCCCGTAACAGATCCAAATAAAAAGCCGGAAGCTGTGCTGGAAAGAAAGCTCGTTGAACTTTGGAAGAAGACCAGCCCAGTAACAGACGAGCAACTCCCTATGGGGCTTTTCCGCAATGGAAAAGTCTCGAAGGAAAATACTTTGACTCCAAGAGGTGCAAGCCAAATTGACTTATGGCAACTTGACAACGACACGATGCGTATTTATGAGTTGAAGGTAAAAGGCAATGAAGCGATTGGGATAATCTCTGAACTTATGTTCTATGTTTGCAATATAAAAAACATAGTAGATGGACTAATTAAATACCCCGATGTTAGTAACGTTAAGTCGTACCGCCATTTTAAGGATTTTGTCAATGCTGTGACTAACAAGGATATCAAAAGTGTCATCGGTTATTTCACAGCCCCACGTTTGCATCCGCTACTTGAATCCCCCAAGTTGAAGGATACTATTCTTGAAATACTAAATGCGAACAGCTTTGACATAAGGTTTGAAATTTACAATATATCACATCTGACAGAATGAAAATCACAGTTCATCGCGGCTCCAATCAGATAGGAGGATGCGTAACCGAATACGAATCCAACGGGTGGAAACTGTTTGTCGATTACGGCGAACAGTTACCGGGCGCACCTATGTCTGACAAAAAGTTGGAGATAGATGGACTGACTTGTGGAGATATACGAAAAAGTGCTCTGCTGATTACCCACTATCACGGCGACCATATCGGCAGAATCACTGAATTGCCATCTGACCTTACCATATATATGGGAAAAATTGCAAAAGAAATAGCATCGCAACTTGCCAATCATCTGAGTGTGGTGAGCGAAGAACATCAACTAATGTCAGAGCGACTTAAAAGTGTTTCTACCTTTAACGCCGGCAAGCTATTTTCTTTCGGTGAATTTAATATTTTGCCGATAGTAATCGACCACTCTGCATTTGATGCCTACGCTTTCAGTATTGAGGCAAGGGAACTGAAAGTTTTTCACACAGGAGATTTCCGGACACATGGTTTCCGTAGTGGGAAATTGCCGAAAGTAATTGATAAATATGTGGGCCGGGCTGACTATGTAGTCTGTGAAGCAACAAATATCAGCCGACCTGATGCCATACCGATGCCGGAGCATTTGCTACAACGTGGATTCAGTAAAGCTTTTACCGAAAATAAGTATAATGTAGTCTATGTATCTTCGACAAATATAGACCGCTTGTTCGGCCTGTATCATGCAGCACTGAGAGCACATCGTCCGTTCTATGTGGATGCCTATCAGAAACAGATAATGGATATTGTAGCAGGTAAAGATTCTATATGGGGAAAATCATCTCTTTATAAATACGAAGAAGGTAGAGAACCTAAGCCTCTTATACAAAGAGGTGTCGAATTTGTAGCCAACGACAAATTTATTGATTATGTTTCGGAACATGGATATGTGCTTGTCGCGCGTCAGGGTGAGCGGTTTGACAAACTTTTATCTAAACTGCCTGATTTCGGCCGGGTAAAATATCTTTCCATGTGGGATGGCTATCTTGATGAATCGAAGGCAGCATATAATCCTACTCTTGCCAAATCAGTTGGCACAGAATATAGGTATATGCACACCAGCGGTCATTGTGACATGAAAGGCCTCGATGAGTTGTTTTCTATGCTTGCCCCCAAAGCGATTATTCCTATTCACACAGACAATCCACAGGCTTTCGCAGATTTGTTCTGCGATAAATGGCCTGTGATTCTTCTTAACGACGGGGAGTATTTCGCGGCTATAAGAGATCCGTGGTTTGATATTACCGAAGCCAAAATTCTTGCTTACAAGCAACCGGACAAGTCACATAGAGTTATTGAAAATTCTGAAGGGGCTACGCTATTGGTCTCTTGATGAACGCAGCCTTGGTGAGTTCCAATGCTGGAAGGATGCCGAGTTTGCATTACATCATGTTGTGTATGCGCCAAATCGTGTTCTTGCATATTCTATTGAGACAGATGATGATATGGCTACAGACTTATATGTAGTCTATACTCCAGACTTCGCTGAATACTCTGAATATTCAGAAGGTGAGCACGAGCCCAGCGGTAATAATTATCAAGAAAAATGTGCTTTTTCCCCTGGCGATAAAGTCTTGGCTATTATTGAGAATGAATTGCTTATGCCATGCACATTTGTCGGCCCAACATCTGATGAGTTCTTTAAGGAATATCATAGAAAAGATGGAGTTACAGATGAGAAAAAGATAGATGAATTTGTCTCTGATATATGGGATTGGGACTGGGATTCTGTTGTGGTAAAGCCTCTTATCAAAATCGAAACCGGATTAAGAGAAGTGCCGTCTGAAACCACTGCTCAAAGAATCTACGTTTTCCCTTATAAATAATTAGAACTATAAAATATACAAAGCATGAGTAAGACTATGATACTTGCAATCGGTGGCGTTGGTTGCAATATGGCTGAAACAATAATGCGCGTTGCCAATGCGCATTGGGTTAAGGAGGCTACATATCTTTTCGCTGATTCCGATATGGAACGCCTTTCAGAACTGGGTAAAAAGGGATTTGAAACGTTGAATCTCCTTCGTGATTCCGACTCATTCCCTACTGACAAACTTAAAGGTGTTGAAAAGCTCTACATCCTTGCCGGTCTCGGGGGTGTGACAGGCAGCAAATTCGCAGAGATTGCAGCGAAGTCAGCTAAATCAGATGGTGTTGGCAATGTAGCCTTAATTGTAACACTTCCCTTCATATTCGAGGGAACAGGCAAAATGGCTAATGCAAGCGAGGCACTTAAATCCCTTTCAGATATACCAGTCAAGGTGCTCAATAACGAAGACCTTACGGAACGATATCCGGACCTAAACTTCATAGATGCCTTTGAATATTCCGACAAGGAAGCACTCAACGCAATGGAATCAGGACTTATTTAATGAAAATACTCCATCTTTCCGATACTCACAACTGCCATCATCGGCTTCGGGATTTACCCGAGGCCGATATGGTGGTACATTCCGGCGACTTCTGTATGGCCGGAACCGAACAGGAAGCCCTTGATTTCTTCAACTGGTTTTGTGACTTGCCATACAAACACAAAATCTTTATCTGCGGCAACCATGACGATTGCCTCTATGGAGCCAGCATTGAAGGGCTGGATAGTAACGTCCATTATCTCTGCAACTCAGGCGTTGAGATTGAGGGTGTGAAATTTTACGGTGTTCCGATGTTTATGGGCGATTGCATAACCGACCGCCAGAGCTGTAACTATGCCAAGATACCATCCGATACCGATGTCTTGATTACTCATTGTCCGGCTTATGGCATACTTGATTATGATGACGGTATCAACTACGGCTCCGAAGAGATTCTCATGAAGTTATCCGACCTTAATCTCAAAGCCCACCTATTCGGTCATATCCATGCCCAACACGGAATCAAGGAACAAAACGGCGTCATATTCTCCAACGGCGCGATTGTGAACGCAGATTACACCATTCTCAGTACCTCTAACATAATCATAGTGGAAAATGCCTAAACGCAAACGACATCAACCGGGCAAATATAAGCCGAAGCCCGAGATTGGTCCGAATTTTACCGGCACCAAACCTCTGACTCTTTTCCAAGCCGACAATGGCCTATGGGGAGTGAAGGACGGCAATGGCAATGTTGAAATAGAACCCAAATATCAGAGCGTAGAACAGACAGAAGATGACAAGAAACTGGGAATTGTCAGGCTAATAGCCTATGATCATGTCCTTTCAGTTTCTCCCGATGATTGGGACTTACTCGCGTTTTTCTCGCCGGACTAATCCTTATATTTCGCTGAGGCTATTCTGACGCTTTCGGCGATTCGGGCGCGGAACTCCGGCGGGGCTATTACTTCGGCATGGCCACCGTAGCCGAGGATGAGACGCTCCAGTTCGTTGTTTATAACCACCTTTAGCGAGAGCTGAACTGAGCCGTCGCGGAAGCGTTGCTCCACTTTCTGCGATTTATGAAATGGCTTTGACTCAACGTAAGGAGCCTGCTGGCGGTCAATCTTAATAACTACTCTCCGCGCTTTGTCATGGATTCCCTTGGTCACACCGATAGTGTCATCAAAGAAATGCTCCGGGTCAAAGTCAACGCATTTCTTAAACGGATGTTCTTTGTCAAGCGCAACCGATTGTATGCGGTCGAGGGCAAAGATATTGACCTGTGGAACGCGATTGGAGGCTTTTTCGCCGATTAGAAACCAGCGGTTACGATACTCCCTTAATAAATAAGGATATACTGTCAATGCCTCCGATTGACGGGCCTTGAACGACTGATATTCAATAATGATTGTCTGCTGTTTGCGCACAGCATCATATATGTCGCCGATAAATTTTGCTCCTTTATATCCTGCCACATGCTCCATGTCCATTGCCGGTACCGACGAGCCGGTGTGTCGAGAGATCTGCTCGTTGAGTTTGCTTATTGTGTCGATTGATGAAGCCAACTGCGGAAAACCCCGCAACTGACGCAATATGTCGAGAGCCGAGTTGAGAGCGTCAAGTCCCTCATCGTTCAGCGGGAGATGAGTGATACTGTAATCCGGGTCTTCGTATTCATAATACTTGTTTTCCCTGACTACTATCGGGGCATTATAGCCCAAGCGGTCGCTGCGCATCAGCGCAAGGTCGTTCTGGAACGTGCGACGGCTCACAGGATTGCTCCGGCCCTCAAATTCAGCCAAAGCATCAGTGCAGGCGTCGATAAGGTCGTTGATAGTCCAGCGGCGGTAATGGTTCTGAAGACACTTGTCGATGGTGGATATTCGTATGAGAGTGGCGCGATTTATGGGCATAATCAGATTTTTTACAAAAATAGCAATTTTTTTAATAGTGCGCAAATCCATTGCGCACCACCATCTCAACTTTGCGCCATGATTATAAATGGACAAACAACATCGGCTGAAATTTTCACCGATAATATAGAACAATCAGCTCTTGACTGGATAACGGAACTCTGTAACCACCCGGCAATGGATGGCGTGCCTATAGTGCAGATGCCCGATGTTCACGCCGGGAGTTTATGTAATGTAGGAACAGCTTATCCAATCAGAACGTATGTCAGTCCCGACCATGTCGGCGTTGATATCGGTTGCACCATATCCATGCACAGATTATCGTGCAATGTCAATCCGGAAGACTACCTGCTGCTCGACCACCGCATCCGCGAGGCAGTCCCGACCGGTACGGAGATATGCCCTAAAAACTCACTCAATGAAAAGGAGCTGTTCCAATTCCTTAACTCGCAATATCAAAAAGCTCGCTCAGCCGCACCGGACCTTATCAATGATGCACCCCGCATAGACGCCCGGTTCATCACAGATTTCTGCCGACGCATCAAACTCCAGGAAAGAGTTTTCTACAAAAGCCTCGGCACACTTGGCGGCGGCAATCATTTCATAGAATATGGCGAAGACACCGAATCAGATGATGGTTGGCTGACCATTCACTGTGGGTCTCGGAATCTCGGAGTCAAAGTTGCTAATCACTGGCGTAATATTGCGCATAATCCCAAACGTGCGAGACACATTGGCTATCTTTGGGACGATGCTTTGCGCGGTTATCTCTCGGATATGATAATCGCTCAGGCATACGCTCTGTATAACCATCAAATAATCCGTGACCGAATTCTTATCATTCTCAAAAAACTGTATAAGACAAAGTGCATTGAATCTATCTTTACAACACACAATTATATATCCGTAACAGATGACGTGCCAATGTTGCGAAAAGGATCAATCGACGCTTCTGAAGGTCGTAAAGTGGCAATCCCATTTAATATGCGCGACGGAATCGCCATCTGTATAGGGAAAGGAAATGAGCAGTGGCTCAGTACCGCGCCGCACGGTGCAGGACGCATCATGAGCCGCGCCCAAGCCAAAAAGCAAATATCCATGAACGATTTTCAGGCATCAATGAGTGGAATTTACTCGTCATCTGTCTGCGCCGGTACTCTTGATGAATCCCCTATGGCATACAAACCTACAGAGGAGATACTCAAGCTCATACAGCCGACAGTCGAAGTAGTCGCCATGATTAAGCCCAAACTCAACATTAAAGACAACGGAGAATGAAACACTATGTACAAATCACTGCCGGTCGCGGTCCGGTGGAATGTGCCAGAGCCGTCACGCTCGTTGCCCGCGAATTGCTAAAGGCTTTCCCTTCGCTGCAACTCGCCGACTGTGAGCCTCACAATCAGGCGGATGGGTGCTTCATGTCAATGACATTCGCCACCGAAGAAGCAATCCCACAGCCTATTATTGACGAATGGCAAGGTACAGTACTTTGGCGTTCAACCAAGAATCCCTATCGTCCGGGACACAAACGCTCCAACTGGTTTGTCGGCATCAACTTTGTTGATGAAGTGGAACTGCCGCATATTGATGAATCGGATATTATTTATGAATCCTGCCGTTCCGGTGGCAAAGGGGGACAGAATGTCAACAAAGTAGAGACCGCAGTGCGGGCAACCCATATATCAACCGGACTATCAGTAAAATGCTCTGATGAACGCTCACAGTCGCAAAATAAGTCACTTGCAAGAGAACGACTGCTGTTGAAACTCCGTGAGATAAACGAAAAGACTCTCGCCGATTCTCAGGCACGCCAATGGAACAATCACGACAACCTTGAACGTGGCAAACCCGTCAAAAAATTTTCAGGACCGCTGTAATTTTTATATGTTGTATCGGCCTTTGATACAAGTGGGGTGTAATTTTGTACCGTAAATCAAAGAAATATTAAGCAATGAGAGAATTAGACCTTCATAAAGCAAAAACCGCCGACACATCAAAACAGAAGAATGATGCAAAGAATGCTAAGCCTAAAAGCGTTCTGGAGGCGTTTGAATATATCGTTGAACTTGCCGAAGATTCTAATCTCGACAAGGAATTTATTGAGAAAGCCTCGACTCATATAAAATATGCAGTCCGCAAATTAAAACTGACTGCCATGCAAGTGGTTTTACTCGCCATGTTTGTTGACAGAAGCGAGGATAGCCGCATCATGATCTCAGAAATTGCCAAGTATGCCGGTTGTCGCACTACCAAGATACTGCGACTTTCCGATGACATAGATATTCTTGAATCCAAGCATTATCTTCGGGCATCCCGGTGTCGTAAATCGTTAAGCTACCGTGTTCCAGGAGCCGTTCTGAAATCCTTGCGCAAGAATCAGCCATACATTCATGAAGAAGAGCCTGTGGCTGATACTCAGACTTTCTTTGATAGATTCGACAAACTAATGAACGAGAAAGATGATGATGAACTGACCCACGATTCCTTGATGGAGCAGACAATGGAAATGCTTGTGGAAATCAAGGGTACCAAGTTTGCCACGGAGTTGCGTCGTTGTGGTTTTGACGATGAAGACACTCTGTTGTTTGTCTTTATGGCTCATTTGTTTGTGGAAAATAGCGATGACAATATCGGGTTCCATGACATTGACGACATATTCAACGACAATGAAATTCCGAGTTGGGTAAAACGGGAATTTCGCACCCGTGAATCAGAACTCTTTGAGAAGGAGCTTATAGAGAATGTCAATGAAGACGGCATGGCTCGTTCTGATGCCTTCAAACTGACTGATAAAGCTAAAGAGGAACTCCTTTGCGAGCTTAATATCAACGAAGTAGGCAATTCAGTCAAAGGACTTATAAAAGCGGAGACTCTGGCAGAAAAGAATCTGATATACAACTCTTCTGAATGTGAACAGATAACCGAGCTATCATCTATTCTTTCAGACAGCCGGTTCAACGAAGTGCAGACCCGTCTTCGCACAGCAGGCATGAGACCCGGATTCTGCTGCATCTTCTACGGCACTCCCGGCACAGGTAAGACCGAGACTGTCTATCAGCTTGCACGGCAGACCGGTCGTGACATCATGCGCGTAGATGTCGATAAAATTAAGAGTTGCTGGGTAGGAGAAAGTGAGAAAAACATCAAGGCTCTTTTTGACCGCTATCGCAACATCTGCAAGAACTCAAAGCTCGCACCGATACTTCTTTTCAATGAGGCTGACGCTGTGTTGGGTGTCAGAATGGAGGGGGCAGCACGCGCCGTTGATAAAATGGAGAACTCCATTCAGAACATAATACTTCAGGAAATGGAAACGCTCGAAGGCATTATGATTGCCACCACCAATCTGACCACCAATCTTGACAAAGCGTTTGAACGTCGTTTCCTTTACAAGATACGCTTTGACAAACCATCTGTCGAATCACGGGCAAAAATCTGGCAGACAATGCTTCCTGACCTTTCCGAATACGATGCTAACACCCTTGCATCACAATTTGACTTGTCCGGTGGAGAAATTGAAAATATTGCCCGCAAACATTCGGTCAATGCAATTCTGAAAGGCAATGATTCTATTGATGTTCAGGAGATAATAAATTCATGTCGACATGAAAGACTATCTCAGAACGATCGCCCTAAAATCGGTTTCTAATATTTATAACACACAAAAACTCCCGCATAATCAACATGAATTATACGGGAGTTGTCTTTAGGGGACATAAAGAGCGGCAAGCTCCGTCAATTTTCTATTACACAACCCTTTATACCACTTGCCTTTGTAGCGGCAGTGGGAGGTGTAGGCTTTGAAGATATTGCGGTCTCCGCGTTTCAGCTTTTTCAGGACGGTGGATTTGTTGACGACTCCGGGCCCGCAGTTGTAGGCGAGTGCGCCGAGATGAACTGGGTCTTTGCCGTATTGGGAATAGAGGGCGCAGAATTTGGCGAGGTCTTTGCATATGTGTTTTTTCATAATATAAAGCTGGAGGGATTCTTGCTACACTTCGTTACGCAAGCGCTGCGCGATTACGAACCTCTCTTCTCGGGTTCGAATCTATTTGCGCTATCAAGAAAGAGGGGGCTGTGTCAAAATAGGCG
>DAAP01000007.1 GCA_001701165.1 Bacteroidales bacterium H4
AAGAAATAAAGAAAGAAATAAAGAAAGAAATAAATAAAGAAAATATAAGAGAGAATAGCGGCTTCGCCAAGGCTCAGCCCACGCTCGCGCCACAGGCCGAGCAGTCGTTTTGTGAAGTACCATGTTCGGAATGCAAGTCATTCGCGACAGACGGTTGCGTCTTGCGCCGAAACACAGCTACGCCCGGTACAAATACTATGGAAAAAAAGGGAGCCGGCGCCGCGGCGAGCAAACCGGCTGCAAGTACACCCGCGGCGGAGAGTACACCCATGGCGGTGAGTACACCCACGGCGAGCAAACCGGCTGCAAGAATATCGGCAGTAAGCACATCCGATGGTCGTCGCAGCGCTTTCGTAGCTCCGGATGTCGAACAGGTGCGCCAATACGCCGTTGTCAAGGGTTTGGAAGGCTTTGACGCCGAAGCATTTACCGATTATTACAGCTCCAACGGCTGGCACGTCGGCAAGTCTCCCATGCGCGACTGGCAGGCAGCGGTACGCAACTGGGCGCGTCGCCAAGATCTGATGGACGCTTGCACCCTGCGCCGCAGCGATACGGCACGCGCCGCCGGCACCGCCCGCGCCACCCGCGCCACCCTCAACGTCAACGACCAGTGGAAAGGCTTCGTCCTGCCACAGAGATAAAGCCACGATAATGTGGAATCTCGAATATCGAATGCCATGATAAAGTGGAATGTCGAATCGGGCTGTGCAGAATAGGGACCTTAGGGTCCTTAAGGACCTTAAAGACCTTAAAGACCCTAAGGACCCTAAAGACCCTAAAGACCCTAAAGACCCTAAAGACCCTAAGGCTCCTAAGGCCCTTAAATCCCTTAAATCCACTAAGCCCGCTAAAAGACGGATTACTATGAAAAGCAGTATAGCACAAGACAATATCGCGGCGCGAGTAGCCGCGCTCATGGACGGCTACGGCCGCCACGGCATACGCCGCAGCGTCCCCATGACGCTCAACGAGGACACCGCCATGGCCTATATCGAGGCCATAGGACGCCACTACACCGACCGCTTCGTCATCGACGATGACAACCGCTGGGCCTACCTACAAATGGCCCGCTGGGTTGTAGGCGACCCGGCTATGGAGGCCATCACCATCAGCGACAACCGCACCGAGTATACCCGTGGCGACCTCTGCAAGGGCATATACTTGTGCGGCACCACCGGCTCGGGCAAAAGCCTGATGATGCGCGTGATGCTGAAATTTGCGTGCCTAAGTCCCTCGACGATGTACTTCGGCGACACCGAGCGGCGCATCTCTTGGTCCTTTCTGAGCGCCGCCGAGGCCTGGGAACGCGGATGCCGCGGCGCTTCGCCTATGACCGGCGAAGCCTGCGCCCCCATAGTCTGCATACAAGACCTTGGCAGCGAACCCGCATGTGAAGCCGTGTATATGGGCGTCAGACGCGAGCCGCTGCGTCAGCTTATCGAGGCACGCGGCGACCACGACGATATGCTCACTATGGCCACCTCCAACATCAATATCTTCGGACAGGACTTCGAGCACCGCTACGGCGACCGCGTGGCCAGTCGTCTGCGCGGCGGCTGCAACGTCATCTTCCTCGGCGGCCGCGACCGCCGGCGATAATGGCTGCGCCCTCGGTAATGTCGAATTTGTATTCAACATTCCACATTCCACATTATTTAGTAACTTTGCAATCGTGAAAGCCAATGACGTCATACGACGCATCAAGCCCTGGATGCTGATTATAGCAATGAGCACGGGCGCACTGTTCCATGACTATATGGAGGCGGTGGCCTTTTTGGCGCCGTATCTGATATTTGCGATGCTGCTGGTGACTTTCTGCAAGGTGCCCTTCGACAATATACGCATTACGCGGTTGTCGTGGCTGCTTGCGGCGGTGCAGGTTCTGGGCGGCGTGGTCGTATATCTGGGGTTGCTGCCCGTGGATCGTGTTGTGGCACAGGGAGCTTTCATCTGCGTGTTCTGTCCCACGGCCACGGCGGCGCCCGTCATCGTGGGTATGCTCGGGGGCAGTATACCGCGGCAGGCCACATTCGCCATAGTGTCGAATGTGGCGGCGGCGTTGCTTGTTCCGCCGCTGTTCACGGTCATGGGTTCGGATGTGCATATCGACTTCCTCGGCACCTTCGCGACCATAGCGTGGCGCGTAATACCATTGATTTTGGCACCTTTGGCCGTGGCCATGGTGCTGCGGCGCATCACTCCCGGCGTACATGCCTACCTCGGGCGGCATCAGGCCGTATCGTTCTACATTTGGTCCGTTTCGCTGATTATCGTCGTGGGCCGCTCGGTGAGCTTCGTCATGGCCGAGCCCGCCTCCGAGATTCCGCGCATGGTGGCCTTGGCGCTGGTGGCGCTGGTGTTGTGCCTGATACAATTTGCCGTGGGGCGTGCCATAGGGCGTCGTTGCGGCGACCGCGTTGTCGGGGCGCAGGGCTTGGCGCAGAAGAACACCGTTTTGGCCGTCTGGATGGCTTGGACATACTTCGACCCCGTGAGTTCGGTGGCGCCGGCGGCGTACATCGCCTGGCAGAATATCATCAATTCGATACAGCTGTATCTGCACGGACGCCACGCCACCCAAGCCCATAATAGTCATCACAGCTATAACAGCTATAACAGTCATCTCAGCTAAAAACAGCAGACAATACAATGCACATTAAGCGTTACATATACAGCATACTGGCCTGGGCTCTGACGCCTATGGCCGCTGTGGGCGCCGAAGTCGGCGACAGCGCCGCTCGAGGTCTCAGTTTCTACATCCCCGAAGTGCACGGCGTGGCTCGTGCACGCTACGAAGTCGATACGGACAACGGCGAGGGACGCTTCCAGATACGCAACGCCCGCGTCAACCTCTCCGGGCGTGTGCTTCCGCGCCTGCGATACTACCTCAACACCGACTTCTGCGACAAAGGTTCGGTCAAAGTCCTCGATGTCTGGGCTCGCATCGACATCGGCTCGCGATGGTTTGTGCAAGCCGGACAATTCCGCATACCCTTCGGCACGGACAACTTCCGCGGCCCCGGGACATACTACTTCGCCAACCGCTCGTACCTGGGCAAATACGTCAACAACGTCCGCGCCGTCGGCATCAAAGGACGCTACACACTGCCCTGGGGCAGCGCCAATTACATCGAGGCCGGGATGTTCAACAGCGCCACCATCTCCGACCACGACGTTTGGAGCAAGGACTACGCTTACGCCGTCAAGGTCTCGCAGCAGGCTGCCGACTGGCTGCGCTTCGAGACCGGCTTCGAGTCCATAGAGCCCGGGAGCGTGCGCATGAACCTCTGGGGCGCCTCGGCCATCGTCACCGTGGGCACGCTGCGTGCCGAAGCCGAGTACATGCGCACCATCTACACCCACGATGCCCACGCCTCGTCCAACGTCTTCAACATCTTTGCCGATTGGGGCATACCCGCCAAGGTCGGTATCTTCGACCGCTGGAGTATCCAAGGGCGCTTCGATGCAATCTCCGCACATTCCGACGGCAAGAGTGTCGATGAGCAGGGGCGTCTCGAAACCACCATGCCCTCGCAACAGCGCCTGACCCTGGGCTCGGCCTTGGACTACACCTACGGCAAGGTCAATGCCCTGCTGCGTCTCAACTTCGAGAAAGTCTTTTGGGGACATGGCGGAGCGCCCGACGACGGCCACGGCAACCGCCTCGTAGCCGAGCTGGTGGTGCAATTCTGACCCCCTCCGCGACCAAGCGCAGGGTAGGGCATAGCCAAGACTGCCGTAAGAGCTATAACAGCCGTAAGAGCTATAACAGCCGTAAGAGCCAAGACAGTGCATCCGCCAAGACGCTGCACCACAAAGACATAAAAAAACAACGTAAGATGAACAAGATTGCACATATACCCAAGACATTCATAGCCGCGTGCGCCGCGGCCGCCCTGGCCGTTGCCGTATGTATGTACTTCGTGCCCGGCGTCCCGCCGATGGCCTTTGCCGGATTTGCGGGCATCACCGCGGCCGCCCTTGCCGTATACGGTTTTCTGTGCGGCGGCGCCTCGCGTCTCGGCGCCTACGTACTGCTGGGAGCCGCCACCCTCCTATCCATAGGCATCGTGGTCAATGTCAATTACTTCACCATAGGCAGCGGCGGCACCGATGTCGCCCCCGTGCTCTACAACAGCGACGCATGGCGCACGTGGAATGACGCACTATTCCACCTGGACGCCGGCGGCGAGGCCATACCCCCCACCTACGGAATGTACGGCGGCATTATCGCCGTGGTCATGTCCCTAACCGGCATCAGCGTCACCGCCGGACTTATGGTGAGCATGGCCGCCACGCTCATGTCCATACTCTGCTCGGGCATCATCGCCTGGCGTCTTATCGCCGACCGCCGTATTGCTGCCGTATCCATGGCCTGCTGTGCCGCCGTGTGCTACTTCCTGACTTCGGGCACGCTGCTAATCAAGGACGCCTGGGTGTGCGCATCCTTTGCTATTGTCGGCGTCGGATTTGCATCTTCCGGCGACGGCAGCTGCCGCCGCATCGTCCTGCCCGTGTACATAGGCGCGGTCATGCTCCTGCTGGTGCGCCCCAATATGCTGCTGGCCATGGCTATAGGCACTGTGATGTGCATCCTCCCCGCCGCCGTCGATGCCGAGGGACGCCGAAAGGCCTGGACATATATAGGACTGTGCGCCGGATTTTGCATACTGCTGTGGGGCGTGGGCAATATCGCCCAAATCACCCCCGATGCCGGAGGAATTATCAATATAGGGATGTCCAACGAATGGATACGCTACGATGCCCCCAACCAATTGGCCTACTACAACATCATCGGCGACTACTCCGACCTCCCCGTGTACTACAAGGTGATGATGCTGCCGGTGACCGCCGCCGTGCAATTCCTCATACCCTTTCCATGGAACTGGGGACGCGACATCATCTACGGGCCTACGTCCTTTTACGCCCATATAGCCTATCCGTGGTATCTCTTCGGACTTATGGCCTTCTACTACCTCTTCTACGGACGCCACGAGTACGATATGACCGTTCCATACTTTCGTATGAAGACCGTGACGCGCCTGGTGCTGTGGAGCTTGGTGTGCTGGCTCATACCCTGCTATCTCTTCGGCGGCACCATCTCGCGCTACGGACTCATGGCCGTGCCCACGGTGGCTCCCGCCGTGGCCCTCGCCGTGCTCGGACCCAAGTACTCGATACGCACTTGGATGTCCTGGGCCGGTGTCGCCCTGCTGGTGGTACTCGTCTCCTGCTACATCATGCAAAGCATCACCTTTCCACCCACCGAGTGAAATAATCCGGTAGCCGCAGCCGTTATTATTATAATAGCCATAATAGCCATAACAGCATAACAGCCCAAAAACCGATAAAAGATGCAGATAGCCGTCATCACCATCACTCGCAACAATGTCGAAGGCCTGCGCCGTACCATCACCTCGGTACGCTGCCAGACCTATGCGGACATCCTGCACGTCATCGTCGACGGCGACAGCACCGACGGCACCGCCGAGGTCTTGGACGCCGAGCGCCGCAACGGCACCGCCATGGTAGAGACCGCGCCCCCCGCCGGAGTATACGATGCCATCAATCGCGGTATTCGGGTAGCCCTCGATGCCGGTGCCGATGTCATAGGACTGCTGCACGCCGGCGACACCTACGCCTCGGATGACGTGGTGGCGCAGGTGGCCGAAGCCTTTGACGAAGGCGACATCGATTTTGTCTACGGCGACCTGCATTACAGCCGAGCAGGCAGCGACAAAGTGCTGCGATACTACGGAGCGGCACACTTCACGCCCGCGATGCTGCGCCAAGGCTATGCCCCGGGACATCCCACGTTGTACCTCACGCGCCGTGCCGCACAGGTCGCAGGCCCTTACGACACCGGTTTCCGCGTCGGCGGCGACTTTGAGATGTGGCTGCGACTGTTCGAACACACCGAGCTGCGACCGCGCTACCTGCCCCTGGATATGGTGTGCATGGACACCGGAGGCCTGTCCCAGCGCTGGTACTCGCGATTGGTGACCAATAACCGCGAACGCTTGCGCTCGTTCAGGATGCACGGTCTGCCGGCTTCGCATCTCAATATACTCAGACACTACACACACGTCTTAAAAAGTTTTATATGCCGCAAACAACGATGACCGAACACATTGAAAGACCCGGCGACACCCCGATGCCGCAACCGGAGAAGACACTGCTGGCGCTGTGTCCCGGCGCCGAATTCATGGTCAAATACCTGAGCCATGCCTACGGAGAGCAGTGGCGTGTAATCACGCGCCCCGAAGAGGGCGTGGACGTCGATGTGGCCGTGATGATAAGTTCGACGGACATCTACGATGTCACCGAAGGCAACGCCTGCGACGAGGACACCCCGGTCAAGGCCGATTCGCCCTTGGCACGCGACGAGGCCATGTTCGCCGACTACTGCCGTCGGCACGAGCTGCCCTGCCTGATACTGCGTGCGGCCAATATCGTGGGTACCGGCATGACGGGACTGCCCATGCGCATCGCTCGCGGCATCGCTCGCGGCATGCTGATGCACATCAGCGGCAACACGGCCACCATCAGCGTCGTACACGCCATAGACGTCGCCCGCCTGAGCGTGGAGCTACAAGACGCCCCCGGCATCTACAACATCACCGATGGCACCGACACGACAATCGACGCGCTTATAAACGCCATCGCCCACCGTATGAAGGACAAGAACGTGGGCACGCTGCGACCACGCTGGGCGCGATGGCTCTATGGACGCCGCTACTACGGCACGCTGACGCGCAGCCTGACTTTCGATGACAGTCGCGTGCGCCGCGTCCTCGAAGCCGAGGGCCGTTCCACCGATATGATTAACGTCGTCCAACGACTTAACACTCACCAATATGTCCAAGACGACATCTAAGATAGCACACGCCGTGGCACAGACCGGGCCCTCGTTCAAGAGCATGGCCAAGATGCTGTTGCTCTCGCGCTGCACACGCCCATGGCCGCGTCGCGAAGATGCCCGTGGCGATGCCATCATAGTCATGGGCAACGGCCCGTCGCTGGCGCAGACCATAGCCGAGCACGGCGAGACCCTGACGTCCATGCCGACCATGGCCGTCAATTTTGCCGCCATAGCGCCCGAATTCACGCGCCTGCGACCCGGGTACTACATCATGGTAGATCCGCTGTTTTTCGCCCCCTCGGCCAACCCCAATATGCAGCGCCTGCGCCGCGCATTGGCCGATGTCGATTGGGACATGGTGCTGATAGTGCCCCGGGGCAAAGTCGGCGCCCTCGACCCGGCCATCACCGCAAATCCCCATATACACACCCTGTGTATCAACGCCGTAGGCCTCGAAGGCTGGACTTGGCTGACACATTGGGCCTACACGCACCGCTTGGGGATGCCGCGCCCGCGCAACGTCTTGATACCGGCCATAATGGCCGCTGCATGGCTCGGATTCGGCACTATATACGTCGCCGGTGCCGACCACTCGTGGATGCGCACCATCGCCGTGGACGACGACAATAACGTCATCTCCGTGCAGCCGCACTTCTACAAAGACGATGCCGCCGAGCAGAAACGCGTGGACACAACCTACCGCGGATACCGGCTGCACGACATCGTGCACAGTTTCTACGTCGCCTTCCGCAGCTATCACCTGCTCGAAGCATGGGCACGCCGCCGACATATAAACATTTTCAATATCACTCCCGGGTCGTACATCGACGCATTCGAGCGTCGAACCATCGGCTGACAAAAGCTCCTCCGGGTATTAATGGAAACTATACGAATTATAGGAAATATCCCATCGCCCCCATTATTCCCATCACTCCCATTATTCCACAAATCACATTGTTCCAACCTAAGCGCCTAAAACAATGAAAATACAACGAACCTTCGATAATGGCTCCGGCCGTTTTTTAATCACCTTAATATCAATGGTTTTTACCGTAATGTCAATTTCAGCCTCCTCGACATTCGAAAAACCGGACTTCGCCTATCCGCGCGATGTGATACGCGATGCCGATGCCGCTTTGGCTCAGGCCGTCAAAGCCGGCGACGCCCCCGTGCAGCTGTTGGCTTTGATGCAAAAGACCAAAGCCGCCGAATCCATAGACGCCGATTCGCTCAAGACTTCCATAGCCGAAGTCCTGCGATACGGCGCACGCCTGAAAACACCCGACGCCAAGGCCATGTTCAACCTCTATGCCGCCGAACTTTACAACAAATATCGGATGGACTACCGTTGGAACATGAGCGGACGCACCCTCCCCGAAGGGCCGCGTCCCGCCGACATCGCCGAATGGGACAGAGATGCCTTTACGCAAGTAGTGGATTCGCTGCTCGCCGAGGCATGGAAAGTCGCCGACGACACCTCCTTGGAGCAGTGGTCCAAAGCCGTCAAGGCCGACCGCCTCACGCGCACATACTACCCCGCAGTATGCGATTTTGTCGCATCCAAGATATTAGAAGGCGACCTGATACATTCGCCTTCGCTGACCACCAAAGTCCGCGAACAAGTCCTTGCCAAACACCCCGAAGGCTCCGCCCCGTGGATGATGTGGAAGGCCAAGATTGAGAAGCTCTCCGTCACCGACTATCAGAAGATGCCCAAGGCCATGCTCGACCTTTGGAACAAGTATAAGGCCAATCCCAACAGCGAAATCATAGCCTACACCATACTGACCACCGGAATCAAAATCTCCGCCATCCTCGGAGAAAAAGAGTATCTTGCCATGCTCCAAGACCTCGCTCAAGGCGTACAGGGCACGTGGGTCGAGCCTTACACCACGAACGCTATCGCCGACTTCACCAAGCCGAGCATCTCGATACATCCCATACAGAAAGTCGGCATAGTCGGCCAAGACATCATCCTGAAATACACCGTTCGAAATGTCAAGACCATCGAACTGCGATTCTACAAATACAACGGATACCGCATCAGCCATAAGGTGAAGCCTGTCAAGACCGTTGCCTTAAACCCTAATGACTCCGACCCCACGGTGGAAGTTAAGGACAGCGTAGCAGTGCAATTGCCCGTGGGCCGCTACAGCTACACTGTCACACTTAACGGCAAAAAATTAGATGCTGATGGCGATATCACAGTCATTGAGTACCTCCCGGCGGTTACAACCAATGACAGCGGGACTTTCGTCACAATGGTCGAAGCCGCTTCGGGCAAGCCCGTCCAAGGCCTCGAATTACTCGTGGACAAAGGCACTAAAAAGAATCGATATACCTCGCCGGGCCGCACCGACGCCAACGGAACGGTGAAAATGCCCCGGTCCATAAGCGGAAACCTCTGCTACCGAACATCCGCAGGCATAGTTGATTGCAATCAGCGCATATACGTGCGTCCCGAGCGGCGGTACGACCAAAGCCCCCGCACCATGACCGTCTCCACCGACCTGTCCACCTATCGTCCCGGACAGCAAGTGCGCTGGCTCACGGTAGTGGCCGATACGGTCAAGGCTCTGCCCGGCGTCAAAGTCTCCACCGAATTGCACTCTGACACGGAGACCTTGGCCGAGGCCACGGCCATCACCGACGAATACGGACGCGCCACAGGCACTTTCACCATCCCCGAGGACACGCGTATGGGTAGGCACAGCATATATGTTCGGTGCGACAACGCCTCGGACGTCGCGCCCTTCACCGTCGGCGACTTCAGCCTTCCGCAGGCACGACTGGACTCGCTGACAGCCATACCGGACTACGCATCCAATTCGGCTGTGATACGCGGCCTGGCTTCCACCTATGCCGGCCTGCCCATAGCCGGTGCCACCGTGACATTCAAGGACGAGGATGACGACGAAATATGCGACACCGTGACCACCGGCGCCGACGGACGCTTCGAGTTGCGTCTGGACAGTATTAATGGTACGCAAGACTCTCTGTCTTATTATATTAACAAGACTGACGCCTACGACCGATGCATCGGCGGTACCATCACGCTGACCACGCCCACGGGTACGACTATCAGCGAGAACTTCAGCTTTGACGCCATATTTCCCAACAAAATTGATTTCGAGATTTGGCAAGACGGCAAGAAAACCGACCGCATTGATGCCACCAAGCCCGTGGCGGTGAAAGTCAAGATGACCGCCCCCGATAAGACCGAAATCAAGGACGCCGCCATCACTTGGGTCTTAAGGTCGGAGGAAAACGATGAGGTTTACAGCGAAACGGAAAACGCGTATGACAGCGATGTCCGTCGCATAGTGCGCCGTGGCACTGCCACAACAGGCGAACAAACGTTGGACTTCTCCAAGATTGACCCCGGAGCATACACTTTGGAAATTTGTCCACAAGACTCTACTGCGGCAAAAGCCGAGACTAACCTATATGTCTACGACACCAAGGTCAACGTCACGCCCGACGGTGAAATGATATGGACGCCTGACACTCGCCTCGATGACGGCATCCTGACATTAGGCGTAAACGGCAATAAGGACATCCACGTATTTTTCGCCGCCGAAAAAGGCACGCCCGTCATCCGCCAATTCAAGGGAGGATGGCACCGCGTCAACCTCTACAACATTCTCGGCGATGATGCTTCGGGAGTGGTGTACATCGTAGGCATACGCGATGGGAAAAACTGCCAAGAAACAGTGACTTTGGGCGCCAAGCCCGAGAAGCCGAAGATGCGCATCATCACCGAGACCTTCCGCGACAAAGTTACAGCCGGAGCCCATGAGCAATGGCGACTGCGCACCGTTGATGCCGACGGCCGCGGTGTGCCCGCCGCCCTGGCCCTGAATATGTACGATACGCGTATCCTGACATTCTATTCGATGAACACCCTGCGCCCGGCTTTGGCCGACTACGGATACAGACGCGACCTGGACATCGATTGGCCGTATTATCGTGTGAGCGGATTTAGCACCTCCATCTACCCCGAATTATCGGACGTTCTCACCCTCGATTTGCCGATATGGGTATATGACACACCTCGCTTTATTCCCCGTGGCGTAGGCAACAGAATGTACGGCAACAGAATGTACAAGGCAAGCAAGAGAGAGAATAGTTTGGAAGAAGAAGAGTGCTACGAGTTGGCCGGAGACATGGCCGGTGTCCAAATGGCGAATGCTGCGGAAGCTCCCGCTCTTCTTGATCAAATTGTAGTTGCATACGGAATAGACAGCCGCGCGGCCGAGACTCCGCGTGAAAGCGTCCTGTCGCAAGTCGAGTTCCGTAAGGACGACGTCTTGAATGCCCTGTGGCTGCCGACCCTGACGACAGACCGTGATGGATACGCCGATGTGAAGGTGGACATCCCGGCCACGCCCTCGACATGGCATTTCACGGCCACGGCGTGGACCACGGACATGCGCACCGCCTCGATAAAGCAGACTGTCACCTCCATCAAGCCGCTGATAGTCAAGGCTGTCGTTCCGCAATTCATCCGTCGCGGCGACCGCGCCGAATTCCTCTCCAATATCACCAACAACACCGAAGCCCCTGCGTGCATCTCCGCCGTGGCCGAAGTCTTTGACGTCAAAACCGACTCGGTATTGGATTCACGGAAATTCGAACTCGATTTGGCCGCCGGAGCCTCGGGCATCATCTCTATGGAAATATCTCCGCGTCTGACGCTCGCCGAAGCCGACAGCTTAGGCTTCCGTGTACGCGCCGCCAATGACGTCTCGGGCGACGGCGAGCAATATGCCATACCGCTGCTGGCATCGAGTGCACGCGTCACGGACAGTCGCAACTTCTATCTCGGTGCCGCCGACAGCATCCTATCGCTCGAGCTCCCGGCCATCGAAGGCAGCGATGCGGTACGCTCGCTACACTTCACCGCCAATCCCATGTGGAGCGTCGTCGAAGCATTGCCTTCCATCACCGAAATGCCTTCATCCACGGCCATTTGCGCCGCCAACGCCTATTTCGGCACCGTCATCGCCCTGAGCCTGCACAAGGCTCATCCCGAGCTGGACATCCCCGTGGACGTCAAGCAGGCACGCGATATACGCCGCCAAGCCGTCAAGGTCCTCGCCGACCTCCAACGTCATGACGGCGGACTATCTTGGGGCAAATGGTGCAGCGAATCGTCACTCTGGGCCACGCTCTTCGTCCTGGACCGCATAGCCACACTGCGTATGGCCGGGTACGACACCGCAGACATCGATGCCCTGTGCACTGAAGCGCTCCGCTATGCGGACGAACGTGTCGAGGCGCCGGACTACACCTACGGCGCACTGCGCCCCGCGTGGGACACTCCCGCGCCGAGCCTCAACGGCCGTCAGGTCATCGACAAAACCGTACAGCATATCATCAAAAATTGGAAGAAATTCTCGGTACACGACAAGGCCGTAGCCGCACTGGTGCTCCATTACAACGGCAACCGCGCCATGGCCCGTACCATCATCGGCTCGCTTGACCAATTCGGCACACATCGCCCCGGCAAAGGCATGGAATTCCGTAATGTCCGCGACCTGCTCACCTACGGCAATCTCCTCGAAGCCTACGGCGCCGTCACCGGGCAGTCCGCACAGACCGATGCCATACGCGAATACCTGATTGTACGCCGCCAAGGCACCGATTGGGGCAACAGCGCCATCACGGCATACACTGTGGACGCCTTCATCAACAGCGGCACTTCATGGGCCTCCGACCCTGTAGCACCATACGCCACCTTCGGCGGACGGTCCGTAGCCATATCCGATATGGACGGACGCAAAGGCATAATCGACACCGCCATCACCGACACCGGCGCCGGGACACTGACGCTGGACAAGCGCTCGAATGTTCCGGCATACGGCGCCGTCACCGATGTATACACCGCTGAGGCTTCCAAGATTAACGCATTCACCGACGGCGAAATTTCCATAGACAAGATGCTCACCGTCACCGCCCCCGACGGCAAGACATACGCCATTCGAGACGACACCGAAGTCCCCGTCGGTTCGACAGTCACCGTACGTCTCACCATCAAGGCCGACCGACCTTACAGCTGTATCACCGTAGCCGACGAGCGTCCTGCCGGCCTCATCCCGCAAGAGCAAGTGTCGCAATACGTGTGGAACAACTCGCTGGGCGCCTACCGCGAAAGCCGCCCGGATCGCACCAATTTCTACATATATTATATGCCCAAAGGTGTGTACGTCTACGAGTATAAGCTTTATGCCACCGTCGCCGGCACTTACACCTCCGGCGTAGCCGTCGTCACCTGCGACCAAGCTCCCGACCTGACCGCCCACAGCGCCGGCTCAACCCTGAAAATCACCGCCGCCAAATAATGTCGACTGTGGAATTGGGCTGCGGACTGTGGACTGTGGACTGTGGGCTGCGCATTCTTTTATCCGAGGGCTTTAGCCCGGCGCGTCATTCTTCCCTAATGTCCTTAAGGTCCCCACAGCCCCCACAGCCGCAATGACCATACCCTAAGATACAGACAGGGCGGACGCTTTTTCTACGGCGTCCGCCCTGTCTATGTTTTAAGGTTCTTAGGGCCTTAGATTTTGATAGAGCTTCTTATCTGTCGGCGCGGGGATTGCGCTTGATTTTGATGGTGACGCGGAGCTGCTGCTCGGGATGGGCCTCGGGGTCTATCTTGCAGATGCGACATTCGAAAATATCGCCCCAGCCCATATCGAAGAAGCCGGACAATTGCGTGTTGTGGCAGCGCGGCACGTAGCCTATCAGGTATTCTTCGCAGTCGTCATTGTTCTCAAGACGTTCCTGATACATCAGTGGATTGTTGTGATGTCCAAGATATTCCATGTCCTCTTGCGGTCCTTCGTCGCGATAGACGATAGCGATGGCTTCGGGGTCGTAGCGGTTGTCTGCTTCGCGTACCAGATGAAGTTTTGTCCCGATTTTCAGTTTGTCCCACACTTCGTCGGCATCGTGATATATGCGTCCGGCCACGTGGCAGTCCATGTAATAGAGTTTCTTTTTTTCCATGACGTATTGTTGTTCCTTTTGTTTGACGGTACAAAATTACCGTGACATTGACCCAAAACGTGGTACAATCAAAAAAACAAGGAAAAAAATACGACTAATGGCGTGTGATGCACCATATCGGCGACAAAAACTATGGACAAGAGTGTCGCGTGTCAGTCAGGCCTTCGGTGTACGGCGGCGCGGTGTCGGGCCTCGATGTCCTCGGCAAGTGCCTGCGGCGCAAGTACATGCAGCCATTCGCCCTGTGAAAGCAGGTAGGCCTTGAAATCGGTAGTGGGGCGCAGCCGTATTTCGTAGTCGGTATAGTCATCGCCGCTGCCAACGATGGTCTGCGTCGGATGTATGGGCAGGTCGCGCACGTAGTAACGCTCTTTGCCATAAGCGCGTATGGTCACGTGTTCCATCGGAATGGCCGGGTCGTAATATATGCCGTAGAAGTCCTTGAAAAACTCCGAGGCGCTAAAATCTTCGGGCATAACAAAAGTTTTAGGCAAAACTTCGAGCCGGCAAATGCGGTCAAAAGATAGTATGCGGAAGTCGTCTTTGAGCGGAAAGCGCACAAGTACATACCACCGGCGGTTGTACAACTTGACACAATACGGCTCGACTTCGTAATGCAAGATTTCTTCCGACTGGTATTTGTGGTATTCGATGCCAATCATACGCGAAGTCTTCATCGCCTCGATGGCACATCGCAGAGTTTCGCCCTCCGAAGGCACCGGCTCGAGAAGTATGCGGTCGTGTACCGCTCGGTTTTCGGCAATGATATTATTCAGAGACAGAGTGTTAGCCATCCAACTCAGGACCGAATTTCGGTCCGGGACTCTAAGGTCGGCGATGCTGTAGCGGCAGCTGTTCGAGCGGTCGCAGACGATGCGGATGCCGAAGATGTCTTCGATTTCGTCGCGGTGGCGATTGAAGGACGTGCGAGCCATCGAAATTCCTTCGTATAGGGACGAGTATTCCCAGCGGTCGCGTATTTCGTCAAAAGTCAGCGGTCCGAAGCGGTATACCGTCTCGACAAGCCATACATAGGTCTTGAAAAGCTGCTTGTGTCGCATAATCTTATCTTTTTAGGGGCCTTAGGGTCCTTAGGGACTTTAAGGTCTTTAGGGTCCTTAGGGACTTTAGGGACTTTAGGGACTTTTGGGTTGCGGGAACTCTTGTAGCAGGGCTTCGACGCGGGCGATGAAGTCTTCATCGGGGATGTCCCATGGTATGGGATGGAGGGTGAAGCCGCGGCGCTCCATGCCTCGGAACCACGTCATTTGGCGCTTGGCAAATTGGTGTATGGCCGTCTCGAGCGATTGCACCATCTCGGCATACTTCATTTGTCCGGTGATGTATAGCGTTACGTATCGATATTCGAGACCGTAAGCCAGCAGCGTCTCCGGGTCGACGCCTCGGTCCAGCAGGGCGCGCACTTCTTCGACCATGCCGTCGTCCAGGCGCGTGCGCAGTCGCTCGGAGATGCGGCGACGGCGGCTTTCGCGGTCGATGTCCATCAGGATTATCAGCGCCTCGGGGCGTCGGGAGGCATCGACACGCGCGGCCTGTGCCGCTTCGGGGTGTTCGAGGTAATAGGTCTCGATTTCGATGGCGCGTATGGCGCGTGCCACGGTGTCTACGTCGGTGGTGTTGTGCATGGTTTTCATCGACGCCAGCCGCTCGGTCAGTTGGGACAGGGTGCAGCCGCTCAGGCTGTCGCGCAGAGCCGCATTGACGGGTACTTCGGGCAGCCGCAGGCCGCTGAGTACCGCCTCGAGGTACATTCCCGTGCCTCCGCATAGTATGGCATTGCGGCCGCGACGCCGTATGTCGGCGTAGGCCGCATCATAGTCTTGCAGATAGCGGTAGAGATTGTATTTTTCGCCGGCATCGGCGATGTCTATCAGGTGATATGGCGTATCGCCGTATTCGTCAAGGTCTTTGCCCGTGCCGATGTCCATATTGCGGTACACCTGTCGCGAATCGGCGCTGATGATTTCGGCGTCGAGATGCCGTGCAAGTGCCACGGCGCGGCGTGTCTTGCCGCAGGCTGTCGGCCCGGTGATGCAGAGATAATGTGGAATGTGGAATGTGGAATGTGGAATGGGCATGGACGACTTTAGCGACTTTAAGGACCTTAAGGACCTTAAGGACCTTAGTGACTATTTTCCTCCTTTCTTTTCGGTATTTGTCCTTCGGGAAGGTTTTACTTGAATTGGCGTTGGAGGAAGCGCAACATGTTGGCGAAGACGACGGCGCGGCTGTTGCATCCGTTGATGCTGTGGTTCATGTTGGGGAAAACCATCATGTCGCACAATATGCCGTGGCTCTGGAGTCGCGAGACATACTCGTAGGTGTTGGCCGGATGGACGTTGTCGTCAGCGGTGCCGCACATTATCAGCAGCGGACACTTGAGGTTGGCGGCTTTATTGACGGGCGAGCCGGCATTGTATCCCTCGTCGTTTTGCTGTGGGGTCTGCATGAAGCGTTCGCCGTATATCGTGTCGTAGTATCGCCAGTCGGTGACCGGGGCTATGGCGATGCAGGCGGCGTAGGGCGCATCTTGTGCGCTTGCAGCCATCAGCGCTTCAAATCCGCCGTAGCTCCATCCGTATATAGCCATGCGCTCGGGGTCGGCCCACGGCATGGCGGCTATATGGCGAGCGGCGGCCACCTGATCGATGGTTTCGTAGTGTCCGAGGTTGCGGTATACGCAGTGCATAAACTTGTTGCCGCGAGCAGCCGTGCCGCGTCCGTCGACGCATACGGTGATGATGCCTTTTTGTGCAAAGTAGTACATCCAGTCCATTTCCCAACGGTTGAGTACCAATTGCGATCCGGGCCCCGAGTACTGGTACATTACCACCGGATAGCGGCGCGAGGGCTCGAGTGTAGACGGCCGCACGATGTATCCGTTGAGCGTATTTCCGTTGGCGGGCACCTGTATCCATTCCTTGGTGACGCCCATATCGGCGTAGGTGGCACGATACTCGCTGTTGTCCAGAAGAGTGCGCAGTGTCTTGCCTGCGGCGGTGCACATGGTGTACAGCGGTGCGGTGTCTTTGTCCGAGAAGCTGTACATCGCATATCGGCATCCGGGCGACATGTCTGCATCGGCGGTGCCGCTTCCGTCGGCGGTGCTGCCCGGCACGGCCACACGTGTTACGGCACCCTTGGCATCGCGGCGCAGCACGCTGCGATCTATGGGCGTGGGCGTTGCTGCCTGAAAGTAGTGGTTGCCGACGGCATCTGCCCCATAGTATTTGGTGATGTCATAATCCGTGGAGACAAGTCGCGATATCAGCGCTCCGGCATACGAATATTTGTAGAGCTGCATGCGGTCGCCGTTACGGGCGCTCATGATGACCATGCCATCGGCTTGATAGGCAATATTTTGGTATGTATCGGGCGCTATCCATGCCTGCGATTCTTCGGTGTAGACGTTGCGTGCCACCGTGCTCAGGGGATTGACGGCGTAAAGTGTCATCTTGCTTTGGTTGCGGTTCAAGGCCACGGCCATCAGCGTCCCCGTGGGAGCAAAGCGTATGCGCGGGATGTACTCGATGTCGGCATCGGGTAGGGGTAAGTCCTTGGTTTTGCGCTCGTCTATCTGGTAGCTGTGGATGCTCACGCGCGAATTGGGCCGGCCTGCCACGGGGTATTTGTAGCTCATCGACCCGGGGTAGAGTGCGTATTGGTCTTTGGCGGCACATGCGCCCTGATACTGCGGCAGGCTGTACATCGGCACGGCGCTTTCGTCGTAGCGGATGTAGCACAAGACGTTGTCATCCGGCGACCACGCCAGCGAATTGGAGGTGTCGAATTCCTCCTCGTACACCCAGTCGGGTGCGCCGTTTATAATCTTATTGATGGCGCCGTCCTCGGTGACGGCTACTTCCGAGCCGTAATCTAATTTCTTGATATAGATGTTGTTTTCGCTCACAAAGGCTACCATGCGGCCGTTGGGCGAGAACGAGGCTGTGCGCACCTTGGCGTGCGCCGTGCTCAGCGGCTTGAGCAGTCGTGTGCGTACTTCGTAGACGTAATATGTGGCGTCAAAGCTGCGGCGGTAGACTTTGTGGCAGTCGCGCCATACCAATATCTTGGAGCCGTCGTCGCTGAGTTTGAAGCCGTCAATGTCCGGGATTGTGGTTTCGCGTGTATGCGTCATATCGAGCAGCGTCGAGGTTTTTTGGCCGGTGCGGATGCTGTATGCGTCTATGGTGCGGCCGTCGTCGCTGAGTACGCAATATGACTCGCCGTCAGGCATGTAGGTGAAATTGGAGGGCGTGGCGGCGCGGTTGGCCGGGTAGACGTATGGCTCGAGGCCGGCCACATCAGCATTGGCCGATACGGGCGCGGCGTATGCCGCTGTCGTTGCTATGGCGGTGACAGCCAGTGTTATAAGTGCTGCGTATATTTTCATAATAATGTGGAATTATTCGTTGAGGATTTTTTTAAGGATCTTAGGGTCTTTAGAGACCTTAGGGACTTTAGGGTGAAACCCTTATAAATGATGATATGTATAACCTTAGGGTCTTTAGAGACCTTAGGCACTTTAGGGTCTCCTCTGTTCTTAGAATAGCTTCATTTGGGGGTCGTTGTCGACTTTGGGCTTGTTGCGCTCGGCATTGCGCCGTTGGCTCTTGCCCGTATTGTCTTGGCGCACAACCCAGTCGGTATCGCCGAGGATGTCATCGATGGAGGGAGCGTCTTGCGGCTTGGCTGACTTGGGAATATTGGAAGCCGACGGTCGCGGCGTCGTGTTCTTTGGTATTTGTTCGTCTATAGGCCGGTGTGTGTCCTCGGGCATGGCTGTGGCTTTAGGCTCGGCGTTTTTGCGGCGTTCGTCTTCGAGTTGGCTCTTGAGCGAGGCTATGGTTTTCTCGTTGCGTTTCTTTTGCTGCTCGTACTGCTCGAGGCGGTCTTGTATCTCTTTGAGCTGACGTTGGATTTCGGGGTCGTTCAGGGGGTCTTCTTCCTCGATTTGGCGCTGCAACTCTTTGATGGTGTTTTGGGCTTTGGCGTTATTGCCTTGCTCGGCTTGCACTTGGTTCTGTAATTGTTTCACGCGTCCGCGCAATTCTTCGGCCTGCTGCCGTGCTTCCTCGGTTTGCTTTCGGGCTTCCTCGGCCTGCTGCCGTGCCTCGGCGACTTGGGCGTTGAGGGCTTCGATGGCTGCGGTGTCGGCGGCTTCTGACGAGGTATTGCCGCGCTCGGCTGCCATTTGGCCGATTTGCTCATGCAGCTCGGCATTCTCTTTTTCGTATACGGCGGCGACTTTCAATTTGTTGACCATGGATTGGCGCTCGAGTTCGAATTGTTCTTTTTCGGCTTCGAGGCGTGCCACGGTGCTTTCGAGGTCGTGGACGCGTTCGCTCAGGGCGCGGCGTTGGCGGTCGCTGCTCATCTGTTTCTGAGAAATCTCGGAGCGCTTATCTTCGATTTCGCGAGCGCGTTGTTCGAGGTTTTTCACGGAGGTCTGCAAGGCGTCGTTGTCTTTGCGCCATCGGGCTTCGGCCTCTCGTGCGGCCTCGTCTTTGAGCGAGGCTATATAAGCCTTGAGGCCGTCATCAAGGCTCTTATAAAGGTACTTGCGCTGAGCCTCTGGGTCTACGGACTGCTTTAGAAAGTCCGGAAGTGACTGATTGAAGACTTCAATCACGCGGTCAAAGATGACGGCGGCTTTGTCGGCATCGTCTGTGTCCCGCGGTGGCGCCGCTGCCGGTTCGGGGCTGTCGGTCTCGCGTGTGGTCTCGCGTGTGGCTTGTGCCGTATCGGCATTTTCCCGAATGTGTCGGTACTTGTTTGACGGTGCGTCATCTCGGATGATGGCATCATCGATGTCGTCTTCGCCGTCGCTGAACCCGAGGGCCTGACGTATTTTGTCAAAGAATGGCATATCGTGTTGTTGTCGTGGTGTTTATATGTTGGGGATAGTCGTATTGTCTTGTGTGTCAGTTGGCTTGAGTACCACTCCGATACCGCGCCGTCCGTCAATGCCTATGGGCATGGGCGCGCTCAGGCGCACCACGCGCACATGTGCGCTCTCGTATTCGGCGGGTTGTGCATCCAGGTAATCCGTGTCGTAGATGCCGTCGCCGCTGTAGGGGTTGACGGTGAAATATCCCACGCCAAAGGACGTGAGGTTTTGGAAAAAATGCGTGCCCTGGCTGGGCTCTATGCGGTAGTCGCCCAAAGAAGCCTCGGCTATGAGGCGTGCGGCCGAAATCTCGGGCCACTTGACGGGTATGCCCAGTGCCGGATCGGAAGTGCCCCAGCGCCCCGGGCCTATGAGTATGTAGTTGCGGTCTTGGCGGACAAATTCGGCGTTGATGTGTGCGATTTCGGCGGCGATGTCGCGCGTGGCAGTGCTGTCAAAGTCCGATGGGCGTACGTACACCACGGTGTCTATGGCGTCTATGGCTCCGTGTCCCAGAGCGGTGTTGCTGCGCAGTATCACGCGGTCATCGGAAGCGTTGAGCACCGTGTCTTCCACCATATCTTTGCGGTCTATGATGGGGCGTATCTGCAGCCAGTAGATGTGTCCCTTGTCGGCACCGGCGCGACGGGCGTTGCTGTCGTTGATGACGCCGGCAAATTCGATTTCGACGGGGCGTCCCATGGCCTGCTGGCCTTGGGTGAGCATGAAGTCTACGGCCGGAGCCAGCGGGAATGCCTTGTCGCGCAAGATGTTGGCAAAAGTTACCACGCGGCGTCCGTGCCCGAGGTTGTTGTCTATGAGCATGTCGTTGTCGGCATCATAGGTGGACACCATCAGGTCCAGGGCGCTGTCGCCGGCGTAATCGCTGATGTTGCGCCGTACCAGGTTGAAGCTGTCGTCTACGTCGAAGCCCGAGGAGATGTCGTTGCCCAGAGCGTAGAAACAGCGCTGGGTGTCGCGCAAGGCCAGCTCGATGGTGGACGTCTGCAGCACCTTGTCCGGATGGCGCGGCGAGAAGCGCAGCGATGCGCCCCCATCGACAATGTATTTGCCCAGACCTACAGCCACTTGCGCTACGCCGTCCTCGGCTTGCTCGTCCCCCGTGGGGTAGTAGTTGAGAGACCGCCCGACGCCCGCAAAGGATGGAAAGTACAGGTAGCCGTGATTCTCGCCCACGACTTCCTGTATGATGATTGCCATCTTTTCCTGGTCGATGACGTTGCGCGTGGCGTTCATGTATGCTTTCGAATCGGCATAAAACACCGAGGCGTACACGCCTTTGATGGCATCGGAAAGCAGCTTGAGCATCCGATACGGGTCTTTGACGTGCGGAATCATATAAGTGGCGTATATGCCCGCAAACGGCTGATAATGTGAGTCCTCGAGCAGTGACGAGCTGCGCACCGCCAGCGGACGATCTACCACCTCGAAGAGGGCGAAGAAGTCCTCGATGAGCCGCACCGGGAGCTTGGCTTCCAGAAAGGCCTTGAGTATTTCGCGGTCGGAGGCGTTGCTCAGTGCCAGTTGGTAGAGGTTGTTCTCGGCCATGAATTCGTCAAAGATGTCCGTACACAGCACCACTGAACGCGGTATGCTTATGGACACTCCGCCAAAGTGGTCGCACACGGGATTTTTCTTGATGATGGAGTCCACGAAGGCCAGGCCGCGGCCTTTGCCCCCGAGCGACCCCTGGCCTATGCGTGCAAAGTTGGAGTAATGGTCAAAGCGGTCTTTCTGGAACACGGCGACTACGCCGCGGTTCTTCATCTTGCGGTACTTGACTATGAGGTCGAAGATGAGTTGCCGCACCGCATCGGCCTCGTCGAGGCTGCAAAAGCGGTGCATCTTCATCACTTCGGCTATGGGAAACATCGCACGCGAGTACAGCCACCGCGAAATATCGTTGGATGAGGCATGGTAGTATAGCGACTTGGCCGGAATTTCGAAGACGTGCTTCTGCAGGTCCTTGAGTGTGGACAAGCGCATGATTTCCTTGCCCGTGTCGGGGTCCTTGATGACAAAATCGCCGAAGCCGAAGTTGCCCATGATGGCATCGCCCAGGTCCACAGGCAGTTTCTTGGAGTTTTTGTCGATGAATACAGCGCCCAGGGCCTCGGCCTCGGCGGCGTTGGAGCTCTCGGAAGATTCGATGATGATGGGCAGGTGAGGGTCGCACTTGCGCAGCCATTGCGACAGATGTATTCCGGCAAGGCTGTCCTTGGCGCCGTTGCGGCGGAAGGATACGTCGCTGATGATGCCCAGCGTATGGCCGCCGTATTTCTCGTACAAGGCCACGGCCTCCTCGTAGTCGCGAGCAAGCATCACCTTGGGACGCCCGCGCATACGCAGCATCTGCTCGTGCTCGTTGAGCGCCTCGGTGGCAAAGGCCATAGACTGTTTCAGCAGAAATTTGTAGATATGCGGCAGCACCGACGAGTAAAAACGTATCGAGTCCTCCACCAGCAGTATCATTTGCACGCCCACGTCGTTGATGTCGTGCTCGGCGTTCATCTTGTCTTCCAGCAACTTGATGATAGCTAACAGCAAGTCCATATTGCCAAGCCACGAAAATACGTAGTCGATGCCGGACATGTCCTCGTGCTCGAGACGCCGCGACACCTCGCGCGAGAAAGGCGTAAGTATCACTATCGGCGTATCCGGGAAACTGCGCTTGAGGCCGCGCGCTCCCTCAAAAAAGGTGCTGATATCCACTCCGGGCATGGCCACAACCAGATCGTAGTGCTTGTTTTGCAGCTCGGTAAGGGCCGCCTCGAAATCGGACACACGAGTCACGCGAGGCGGAGACGACAGGTTCAGCGCCACATACTCGAAGTATAACTGTTCCTCCACGCGCCCGTCTTCCTCCATCATGAAGGCGTCATAAGGCGAGGCGACAAGCAGGACGTTGAATATCCGGCACTGCATAAGTTCTTGGAATGCAGTGTCTTTGAGATATAATTGGCTAAGTGCGTCCTCGTTCATTCCCTGAAATCCGTGGTTAGTCCCGCAAAAGCGCTTGTCAAAACAGGCACACACGGGCAACACCCGAGTGTACACGCATAGCTGCTTTATGATGCGAAGTTAATAATTTTTTTTGAAAACTACGCTGATATGCTCATTCTAAGCTAATTTTCTCGAGCGTTTTGTCTGTGTGCGGTTGCTCATTATGGCATGAGCCGCCGCCGGCCTCCGTTATTGTATCCTGACTTTGACAACGGGACGCCCGAAACAAGCCGACGCGGCTACTCGGCATCGAGGGCGGCCGTGTCGAGGGTGGCACGCACGGCATTGATGTATATGTCGGCGCTGTGGGTGTATCCACGACTGCGCAGGGCGTATTCCTTGGCGCGGATGTCGATGAGTATGCTTTCGCGCTCGCGGACATCTCGGGCGCTCATGGCGTGCCGTGCATCGCGCAGGGCGGCTCTCTCGATGGGCATAATGTTCTCCCGGGTGGGAGTGGTGCGGCTGTTGTCGGAGCATGCGCCGAGGGTCAAGGCTATGGCCATGGCTGCAATAGCCGATGCTGCTGTATGGCGCAGGTGCGCACGGCGTTTGATGCGCGGCGTGGGCGTTGTATGGAATATATTCGGTATATTTAATGTGTGCGGTGTCATAGTGTGATGTGTCTTTGGTGGAAGAGGCGGTGGCGGTGCCTCATAATAGAACCATAGCCAGTTGTGCGCAGCCTCGCGCATCGGCCATGGCGTTGTGGTGGTGCTCAAACGGAATGCCCAGATAGCTGCACACGCAGGGCAGCGTCTTGGACGGGCACAATGCCTTGGGTATAGCTCGGCGGGCGGCTTTAAGCGTGCACAGAAATTCCTGCGCCGGCGGCTCGAGCCGATACACGCGGCAGGCGGCATCGATGCACTTGTGGTCGAAGGCGGCGTTGTGCGCCACCAGTGGCAGACCCTCGGTCCATGCGTATATGCGTCGCCACGCGGTGGCAAAATTGGGTGCGTCCTGCGTGTCGGCCATGGTGATGCCGTGTACGGCGGTGCAAAAACGCGAGTAGTATTCCGGCTCGGGGTATATCAGGGTGTAGATGCTGTCTACGATGATGCCGTCGCGCACCTTGACAGCCCCTATGGCGCAGATGCTTGACGGCTCACGGTTGGCGGTTTCTACATCGATGGCTACGAAGTCGTTCATTGCTTCGAGACGGTATTGGCATAGTATTCGCGGATGTCGCGTGCAATGTCCTCCATGAGCCATCGAGGGGTGGAGGTGGCACCGCAGATGCCTATGGAGGCGGCGCCGGCGGTCATCTCGGGACGCACATCGGCGCTCTCGGCCACCAAGTAGCTGCGTTCGTTTGCCTCTCGGCAGTGCCCGTAGAGCACGCGGCCGTTGCTGCTCTTGGCCCCGGCCACAAATATGACGACGTCGTGGGCGCGTGCAAAGTCGCGCAGGTGCTCGCCGCGGTGTGCCACTTGCCGACAGATGGTGTCGGCGTAAGTGAAGCGCGCACCCTCATGCATACGTCGGCGTATCTCGCTGATGATGGCGGTGAACCCCTCTAAGGACTTGGTGGTTTGGCTGTATAGCGCTATATCGGTGCCGAAATCAAGAGCGTCCAGCCCGCCGAGGTCCTCAATGACTATGGCCGTGCCGTTGGTCTGTCCCACCAACCCGTTGACTTCGGCATGGCCTCGGCCGCCATAGATGACTATCTGCAATGCCTTGCCCTGACGCTGCGCCTCATCGTAATCGTGCTTGATGCGCTGCTGCAGCCGCAATACCACGGGACAGGTGGCATCGATGAGCGCGATGCCACGCCGGGCGGCAGTGGCATAGGTGGCGGGAGGCTCGCCGTGGGCACGCAAAAGGACGCGCACATCGTGCAGCCGAGACAACTCGTCGTGCGTGATTGTCTGCATCCCGGCACGGCGCAGGCGCTCGACTTCCATGCTGTTGTGCACGATGTCGCCCAGGCAGTATAGCCGGCACGTTGGCCGACGCTTCAATTCTTCTTCGGCCTTGGCAATGGCGTTGACCACCCCGAAGCAAAACCCCGAGCTGGCATCTATCTCGATTTGCGGCATCATCGCTCCAAAACCCGGTGTACCAGTTCCTTGAGGCGCTCCAATTGCTGCTGAGGCGTCATATTGCTGTTGTCCAGGTCGATGGCATCATCGGCACGCCGCAGCGGGCTGACGGCTCGCGTCTCGTCCTGATGGTCGCGGCTGCGCACGTTCTCCAGTACGGCCTCGTAGGTGTCGGTAGTGTCGCCCTTTTGCTGCAACTCGAGGTAGCGACGCATCGCGCGCGTCTCGGCAGGGGCGTTGACGAAGACCTTGAGCTCGGCGTCCGGAAATACCGTGGTGCCTATGTCGCGGCCGTCCATAACTATGCCGCGGCGCTGTCCCATAGCTTGCTGCATAGCCGTCAAACGTGTGCGTACGCTCGGAATGGCCGAAACGGCCGAAACGGCATTGGACACGCGCAGGTTGCGTATTTCCCCCTCGACATCAACGCCGTTGAGCATTGTATGCTGACTGCCGTCGGCCTGCACCGCAAAGTCGATGTCTATGTGCGGCAACGCCTGCTCCAAAGCGGGGCAATCAATGTGCCCCTCGGCGTCAATCATACCGTGGTCGAGGGCGTATAACGCCACCGAGCGGTACATCGCGCCCGAATCGACGTAACGATAACCCATGGCTGAGGCAAGCGCCTTGGCCATGGTGCTCTTGCCCGAAGACGAATACCCGTCGATGGCGACGATTATAGGTCTGTGGCGTATCTCTTTATCTGTGAAGTTCATTGCATATTGATGTTGTGCCCCGAGGTCGGGGCCGGTAGTCTGTTTTTTTTAGTACCCTTGGTGACCTTAATGACCTTAGTGACTTTAAGAACCTTGGCGATTTTAAGGATCTTGGAACCTTAAGACCTCGGTCGGACAGGGTGGGGCGCTGTGCCCCCGAAAACCCTCATTGTCGCTCGTGCAAGCCCCTTAAAGCAGATCGCGCAGATTGCACGAGAGGTTAAGCATCAGGGTGGTGGCACCCGTGTGCGGCTGCGCAAAGGCGATGCCCACTCCGAAGGCCTTGACGCGGATGCCGCCCGCAATCGAAAAACCGGAGACAAAGCTGCGCGAATACGTGCTCATGTCCGTGCGCGTCTTGTAATTGTATCCTATGCCCAAGTACCAGTTGGGACTGGACACAAGATCGGCCCCGAAAACAAGGTGTCTGAAAAGGTTGCTGCCAAAGCTGTCCTTGCGCTTGAAATCACCCGTATCGGTGCCGTCGCCGCTCTCGTAATACGGCATATGCCATTTGGTCAAGTTCCAGGCTGTCACCGAAAAACGTATGGGCAGCGAGCCGAAAGTCTGCGACCACCCCAAGCGCAAGTCTATGGGCAGGCGGTCGTAACTATTGTCGAATTTCTTGATTTGGCCGCCGAGATTGGCCGCAACAAAAGACAGCGACAAGTCTTTCTCGTCGTTGTAATAGTTGATGCCCAGATCTGTGGCAAGTGCCATAGCTGTGTATCCGGCGTAGGCGCTGTACAGAAACTTGATGTTGATGCCGCCACGCAGTCGGTCGGTAATGTCATACGAGTACTGGCCGCTGAAGCTCACATCCTGTGCCGAGAACGTCCCGGAGATATTGCCCGATTCATCAGTCTCTTTCATAGAGCCATAGCCGTTGTACTGTATCGCTGCGCCCCAAGTGCCGTGAGCTCCCACCTTTTGGCCGTAGCGCAGCCCGGCAAAATTGGAACCTCCGATGTATCGCATGTAATTAAGCGCCAATTGGCCGCTCATCTCCTGCCCGAGCAGGGCGGGATTCTGGTCGGTGGTCATGATGTCATCGTCTACCAGCGATATATTCATTCCGCCAAGACCATAAATCTTCGAGGACGAGGTGATATTGAGAAAACTATACGACTGGTCGCCATCACGTCCGAATGCGCATAAAACCATGGCACACAGCACCATCAAAGCCAATACACGACGCAGTGTCGAAGTAGGCACGGATCGCCATATACTTATATTATATGTGTAGGCACCGACGGCACCATTGGGATTTTTGTCTCGGTTCAGCATATCTGTCAAATCTGGGGACAAAATTACGCATCTTTTATTTAATGCCAAAATTCCCCTTTTTCATTTAACGGCAAAACCCCCTACATTATTATATAGCCAATGCAATTGTATTATATAGCCAATGCAATTGTGCCCGGGCTTCGCACGACAGTGCGCTCTCGAAACAGCCTGAGTAGCTCCCAGCCCCCATAACACTCCCATTGTTCTCGTTGTCCTCATTATTCCCATCGCTCCCATTATTTCCGTTGTTCCCATTATTCTCATCGCTCCCGTTATTCTCATAAAAAATATTAGTTGTGCTATATTGTGGAATAATAGCGTTTTGGGTGTTCGAGGGCCGATTTTGACAAAAAAACCGCGAAAAAAAGTGCGAAAAAATTTGGCTGTTGACGAAAAAGGGCGTACCTTTGCACTCGCTTTTCGGGAATGACGCCGACGGCATGCGAGCCGGGGCGCCGAGAGGTTAAAGAGTGTTAAATACTGCCGGACTTTTTGGCAGAGACAAAAAAGCGCCGTAACTTTGCAGACGCTTTCGGGTCGCAAAAATGCGTTCCGAGACACTCGAAAAAACGAGCACATTGAAAGGATTACAATAGACAAGTAGTAGTACGAGAGCTTAAAAAAATAAACTCGAGTCAATTCTTAACAACTACTTTTACCTGATAAAGTCAAAGCGCAAAGAGCCCCGGACGCCGCACGACGGCACCGGGCGTCGGAAGCCGAAGTTTCTTTCGGGAAGCTCGGGTGGAAGACACAGGCAACAAACAATAATACATGAGTTTGTCTGTCTTGATTTTTGAAAAAAGAGAAAGAAAAGATAAACAACAACGGAGAGTTTGATCCTGGCTCAGGATGAACGCTAGCGACAGGCTTAACACATGCAAGTCGAGGGGCAGCGGGGGATAAGCTTGCTTTTCCTGCCGGCGACCGGCGCACGGGTGAGTAACACGTATGCAACCTGCCCCTGTCAGAGGGATAATCCGGAGAAATCCGGTCTAATATCGCATAAAGCGTTTGCGGGGCATCCTGCGAGCGCCAAAGGAGTAATCCGGACAGGGATGGGCATGCGGCGCATTAGCTAGTTGGGGGGGGTAACGGCCCACCAAGGCGACGATGCGTAGGGGTTCTGAGAGGAAGGTCCCCCACATTGGTACTGAGACACGGACCAAACTCCTACGGGAGGCAGCAGTGAGGAATATTGGTCAATGGGCGGAAGCCTGAACCAGCCAAGTCGCGTGAGGGAAGACGGCCCTAAGGGTTGTAAACCTCTTTTGCCGGGGAGCAAAAGCGCCGTGCGCGGTGCTATGAGAGTACCCGGAGAAAAAGCATCGGCTAACTCCGTGCCAGCAGCCGCGGTAATACGGAGGATGCGAGCGTTATCCGGATTTATTGGGTTTAAAGGGTGCGTAGGCGGACAGTTAAGTCAGCGGTCAAAACGGGCGGCTCAACCGCCTGCCGCCGTTGAAACTGGCAGTCTAGAGTGGGCGAGAAGTACGCGGAATGCGCGGTGTAGCGGTGAAATGCATAGATATTGCGCAGAACTCCGATTGCGAAGGCAGCGTACCGGCGCCCGACTGACGCTGAGGCACGAAAGCGTGGGGATCGAACAGGATTAGATACCCTGGTAGTCCACGCAGTAAACGATGGACACTATCTGTTCGGGTCGAATGGGATCTGAGTGGCACAGCGAAAGCGTTAAGTGTCCCACCTGGGGAGTACGCCGGCAACGGTGAAACTCAAAGGAATTGACGGGGGCCCGCACAAGCGGAGGAACATGTGGTTTAATTCGATGATACGCGAGGAACCTTACCCGGGCTCAAACGCACGACGGCGGCACGTGAAAGCGTGCTTACCTACGGGACGTTGTGCGAGGTGCTGCATGGTTGTCGTCAGCTCGTGCCGTGAGGTGTCGGCTTAAGTGCCATAACGAGCGCAACCCCCATCCGCAGTTGCCAGCAGGTAAAGCTGGGGACTCTGCGGAGACTGCCGGCGCAAGCTGAGAGGAAGGCGGGGATGACGTCAAATCAGCACGGCCCTTACGTCCGGGGCGACACACGTGTTACAATGGCAGGGACAGAGGGAAGCCACCGGGCGACCGGGCGCGGACCCCGAAACCCTGTCTCAGTTCGGATCGGAGTCTGCAACTCGACTCCGTGAAGCTGGATTCGCTAGTAATCGCGCATCAGCCATGGCGCGGTGAATACGTTCCCGGGCCTTGTACACACCGCCCGTCAAGCCATGGAAGCCGGGAGTGCCTGAAGTGCGTGACCGCAAGGAGCGCCCTAGGGTAAAACCGGTGACTGGGGCTAAGTCGTAACAAGGTAGCCGTACCGGAAGGTGCGGCTGGAACACCTCCTTTCTGGAGCGCGCGGTCCATACCCCTTTCAGGGTAAAGACCACGCCGGACAGAACAACAAAACAAAGAAGTCCGACACAGTCGGCGAACCGAAAACCGAAGCACCGGGAAAACGGGTTCGACCGTAGTGCTTGGAAACGCGGAAATAAAACGATAGACGAGACGTTCATATAACAAAAGTACTTCCGAAGACTGTTATTGCTACCGCATACAGGCAACCCCCCGGGCAGCAGCCGCCGCGGACGCCGCGGAAAGGCCCACCGGTAAGGGAGCCCGAAGCGCAGTCCCTTAGCTCAGTTGGTTAGAGCGCTACACTGATAATGTAGAGGTCGGCAGTTCAACTCTGCCAGGGACTACCTGAAACAAACACGGAAAAGAGTACATTGACATGCTGGAAGCTGTGAAAACAGCGAAGACACATTGGAGCACAAGCGCGGGAGACTGCGCGAGTGCACGCAAATCCAAAAAATAAATACGAGCAACAAGACAAAACTCAAGAGCAAACAACCCTTCAGTAAAAGATGCGCGAAGTGCGGTCATTAAGGCCGTACAGGCGCGAAAAAAGGCGACTTTCCCCAAAAGGAAAAAAGGAAAGGAGAGAAGGGCGCATGAAGGATGCCTTGGCTCTCGGAGGCGAAGAAGGACGTGACAAGCTGCGAAAAGCCGCGGAGAGGGGCAAATACCCTTAGATCCGCGGATGTCCGAATGGGGCAACCCGGCACGTAACGCGTGCCGTTCCGCTAGGCGGGACGCCAACCCGGGGAACTGAAACATCTCAATACCCGGAGGAAAAGAAAACAACAGTGATTGCGCTAGTAGCGGCGAGCGAACGCGCAGGAGCCCAAACCGAAGCTGTGGCAACGCAGCGCCGGGGTAGAAGGACCGAGCGACAAAGTCAAGAGCGACGGATAGCAGAACGCCCCTGGAAAGGGCGGCCGCAGAGGGTGAAAGCCCCGTAAGCGAAATCCGGGACAAAGACGAGTTCGGCACCTGAGTAAGGCGGGACACGAGAAATCCTGCCCGAATCAGCGGGGACCATCCCGTAAGGCTAAATACTACCGAGAGACCGATAGCGAACCAGTACCGTGAGGGAAAGGTGAAAAGAACCCCGAACAGGGGAGTGAAAAAGACCCTGAAATCATGCGCCTACAAGCGGTCGGAGCGGTGCAATACCGTGACGGCGTGCCTTTTGCATAATGAGCCTACGAGTTGCCCTCACCGGCGAGGCTAAGTGTCCATAGGCACGTACCCGGAGCGAAAGCGAGTCAGAAAATGGCGATAAGTCAGTGGGGGCAGACGCGAAACCAAGTGATCTACCCTTGGGCAGGATGAAGGACGGGTAACACCGTCTGGAGGTCCGAACCGGTAAGCGTTGAAAAGCTTTCGGATGACCTGATGGTAGGAGTGAAAGGCCAATCAAACTTGGAGATAGCTCGTACTCCCCGAAATGCATTTAGGTGCAGCCCCGGGCGCAATTGCGCGGAGGTAGAGCGACTGACAGGATGCGAGGGCTTCGCCGCCTATCAAGTCCTGACAAACTCCGAATGCCGCGCAACGTTCCCCGGGAGTGAGGGCGCGGGTGCTAAGGTCCGCGTCCGAGAGAGGAACAACTCAGACCACCGGCTAAGGCCCCCAAGGGGCGACTAAGTTGAAGACAATAACGAAGTGGGATCGCACGGACAGCTAGGATGTTGGCTTGGAAGCAGCCATTCATTTAAAGAGTGCGTAACAGCTCACTAGTCGAGCGATCCCGCGTGGATAATAATCGGGCATCAAGTCGTCCGCCGAAGCCGTGGAATATTATCAGAAGATGATATTGGTAGGGGAGCATTCCGGCCGCCGTAGAATCCGAGGCGTGAGCCTTGGTGGAGGTACCGGAAAAGCAAATGTAGGCATAAGTAACGATAATGGGGGCGAGAACCCCCCACGCCGGAAGGCCAAGGGTTCCTGATCAACGCTAATCGGATCAGGGTAAGTCGGGACCTAAGAGGGAGCCGCGAGGCGTACTCGATGGACAAACGGTAAAGATTCCGTTACCCGGCGCAGGAGTGAAGTGGCGACGGAGAAGTGACACGCCCGCGTGCTGACGGAAAAGCACGTTAAACCGCGTAGGTATACTTAGGGGAGGCAAATCCCTCCTGAGTGCTGAAACGGGAAAGTACACCGAGCCCTGCGGGGCGAGGTGATAGCGGCGGTAATCAGGCTTCCGAGAAAACCCGCTAAACATATGCTGCGTCGGCCCGTACCGCAAACCGACACAGGTGGCCGGGTAGAAAATACTGAGGCGCTCGAGAGATTCACGGTTAAGGAACTAGGCAAATTGACCCCGTAACTTCGGGATAAGGGGTCCCCTCCTCCGGGAGGGGCGCAGAGAATAGGTCCAGGCAACTGTTTAACAAAAACACAGGGCTGTGCGAAGTTTAAAGACGAAGTATACAGCCTGACACCTGCCCGGTGCCGGAAGGTTAAGAGGAGACGTCATCGCAAGAGAAGCGTTGAATTGAAGCCCCGGTAAACGGCGGCCGTAACTATAACGGTCCTAAGGTAGCGAAATTCCTTGTCGGGTAAGTTCCGACCTGCACGAATGGTGTAATGATCCGGACACTGTCTCAACCGTGAGCTCGGTGAAATTGTAGTATCGGTGAAGATGCCGATTACCCGCAACGGGACGGAAAGACCCCGTGAACCTTTACTGCAGCTTAGCATTGGGACCGGGTGCGCGATGTGTAGGATAGTCAGGAGGCGAAGAAGTGAGCGCGCCAGCGTTTGCGGAGCCGTTGTTGAAATACTGACCTTTGCGCATTTGGTTTCTAACTTGCAAGAGCGAGGACACTGCTTGGCGGGTAGTTTGACTGGGGTGGTCGCCTCCAAAAGCGTAACGGAGGCTTCCAAAGGTGCGCTCAGACCGATTGGTAACCGGTCGCGGAGTGTAATGGCACAAGCGCGCTTGACTGGGAGGCCGACAAGCCGATCAGGTAGGAAACTAGGGCATAGTGATCCGGCGGTTCCGCATGGAAGGGCCGTCGCTCAAAGGATAAAAGGTACTCCGGGGATAACAGGCTGATCCCTCCCAAGAGCTCATATCGACGGAGTGGTTTGGCACCTCGATGTCGGCTCGTCACATCCCGGGGCTGGAGAAGGTCCCAAGGGTTAGGCTGTTCGCCTATTAAAGTGGCACGCGAGCTGGGTTCAGAACGTCGTGAGACAGTTCGGTCCCTATCTGTTGTGGGCGTAGGAGATTTGCGGGGACCCGACACTAGTACGAGAGGACCGTGTTGGACAGACCTCCGGTGCGCCGGTTGTCCCGCCAGGGGCATCGCCGGGTAGCCGCGTCTGGCCAGGATAAGCGCTGAAAGCATCTAAGCGCGAAGCCCCCCCCAAGATAAGATCTCCACACAAGGGCCGTTGAAGACTACAACGTTGATAGGCTGCAGGTGCAGGCGCGGCAACGCGCACAGCCGAGCAGTACTAATAGCCCGAACCCTTTCCGGGGAGCAATCCCCCCAAAAAAGAAGACCGCGACGACGGCAGGCGGGAAAGCCGCGCCGGCGCCGGGCTCAAGGCGATAAGCCGAGTCCATAGTCGCGGCACGCGTCCGAGAAGGGACGTGAGCTTACGAGCAAAGTCTTGAAACGTAAAACGGAAAGCGAAAAAAACCGATAAAGTCTTCGACATCGTCGCAAGACGATGCACAGCCTTCCGGCAAAAGCCGAGAGCTCTTTTCCGAGCCATACGGAACGGCCCCGCCGCAAAGGGGCCCGAGAACAAGCGCTGAAGCAGAAGCAAAAGCAGACGCAGAAACAGAAGCAAAAGCAAAGGCAGACGCAAAAAGCAGAGCAAGTTCCGAACAAGTCACAAAGGCGGTGACAGCGCGGGGGATCCACCTCTTCCCATTCCGAACAGAGAAGTTAAACCCCGCTACGCCGATGGTACTGCGAAAGTGGGAGAGTAGGTAACCGCCACCTTAAGCCGTCCGGGCGGCATCCGACAACGGATGCCGCCCGGACTCATTTTATACTGTCGAATCCGGAATCTGAAATCCGGGCTGCGCCCGGAGACGATAGGCGCGGATAAGGACTTTAAGGACCTTAGGGCCTTTAAGGACTTTAGTGACGGTGGAGACCGGCGCGAGTGGTTGAGGTGTTCTATGGGGGGCGTATATGGACGCGTGGGTGGATAAGGGGCTTGAAGATACTTTGTGGCGGGGTTGAGGCGGCTTTTTTTGATTGTTTGTGTTTTTTTGGCGGTGACGGTTTGGGTATGTGTGGGATATTGGCTAATTTTGCCTATATGGAACATCCCGAGAATGATAGTCGTTACACCGGACTGACAGTAAATAGCGGTGTAGTTCAGCCACCGAGTGTTAATCCTTATTTGAGGGTTCATCGTCGCAAGCCGTTGCCTACGGCGTCTGAGCTTGTTGAGGGTATCCTCAAGGGTGATGTTACGGTTTTGAGTCGTGCGGTGACTCTTGTGGAGAGCCAGGCGTCGGCACATCAGTCTTTGGCTCAGGAGGTGATAGAAAAGTGCCTCCCGTATACCGGCAACAGCCGCCGTATTGGCATAACGGGTGTGCCCGGTGCGGGCAAGTCGACGTCTATTGACGTTTTCGGTTTGCATGTGCTCAAGGATGAGAAAGCCAAGTTGGCGGTGCTCGCTATAGACCCGTCGAGCGAACGCACGCGCGGAAGTATTCTGGGCGATAAGACACGCATGGAGCGTCTTGCAATACATCCCAAGGCGTTTATTCGACCAAGTCCGTCAGCCGGCTCGCTGGGCGGCGTTGCACGCAAGACGCGCGAGACGATTATGCTATGCGAAGCTGCCGGGTTCAACAATATTTTTGTTGAGACTGTCGGCGTAGGCCAAAGTGAGACGGCCGTTCACTCGATGGTGGACTTTTTTCTGCTGATTCAACTTGCCGGTACGGGCGATGAATTACAGGGTATTAAGCGTGGCATTATGGAGATGGCCGATGGCATTGTCATCAATAAGGCTGATGGTGACAATATCGATCGTGCACGCCTTGCCCAGGCTCAGTTTCGCAGTGCCTTGCACCTGTTTCCACCCACGACATCGGGATGGATGCCCGAAGTGCTTACCTATTCGGGGTATTACGAAAAGGGCATAGACGAGGTCTGGGAGATGATAGACCGCTACTTTGAGTATGTGCGAGGTAACGGCTTCTTTGAGCATCGCCGCATCGAGCAGTCCAGATATTGGATGTACGAGACCATTAACGAAAGGCTCAAATCGCATTTTTATAATAATCCGAACATGGAAAAGCTTTTACAAGTGAACGAATCGCTTGTGCTTGATAATCGTTTGTCGTCTTTTGTGGCGGCACGCAATGTCTTGGATGCGTATTTCGAGCAAAACAATTTAGGAAAAGGCGAGTGATTTATGAAAGCGATAAAAAATATTAAGGGATGGCGTTGTATATTGCTACTGATGGCGCTGACTTTTTTGATGCCCGCCGATGTCGAGGGAGCAGGGAAGAAAGATAACTCTAAAAAAGGTCCCGCTTCGGTGGCGTTTGTGGAAAAGAGTCATGACTTCGGCAATATTAAAGAGAACGGAGGCCCTGTGTCCTATGAGTTTGTATTCACCAACGAGGGCGAAAGTCCGCTGGTGATTGTCTCGGCGACGGCATCATGCGGCTGCACTATGCCGCGCTATCCCAAGGCGCCCATAGCATCCGGCAAAACCGAAAAAATCCGAGTAACTTATCTTCCCAAGGGTCGTCCGGGCGAGTTCAATAAGTCGGTGAAAGTGCGCACCAACGACCCCAAGAACAAGAAAGTGACACTGCGCATCAGCGGCGTAGTCGTTCCGTGAGCCTCCATGCCCATATCAACCGAGGAGATGCCTCCCGGTATCTCCTCGGTCGAAAATAAACCAATCATTATCACATTTCTTGCAATAGAAGAAAGTAAGTTCGCTTTCTATAAACAAAACATTGTTTGAGGTGCGACGGTTCGGCGAAATGTACGTTAATCATAAGATGCGATAACATATCATTGGGCTAAAAACCGATAAATCAAAGAAGTATTAAAACTTCCAAAAAGAATATTTAACCTATTTGGGCAATGTGGTTTCACGCGTATGAGGCTAACTTTGCATTGTCAACGCAAGAATTCCTTGCCGCGATATTGAAAACAGAATAATATAAACACGAAACATATACCGTAATGGAAAAGACAAAGAAAACGTCCAAAAAGGAAGCCGAAGACCCCAAAAAAGCGCGAGTCGAGGCTCTGAGTGCCGCCTTAGGCAAGATTGAAAAGAACTATGGCCGCGGCGCTATCATGCGTCTCGGAGACGAAGCCATAGAGAATGTCGAAGTGATACCCACCGGGTCTATTTCGTTGAATCATGCTTTGGGTGTCGGCGGCTATCCCAAGGGACGTATCATCGAGATATATGGTCCCGAGTCGTCCGGTAAGACAACCTTGGCGCTCCATGCCATAGCCGAGGCCCAGAAAACCGGCGGTATTGCAGCGCTTATAGATGCCGAACATGCCTTTGACCGCTTCTATGCCGAGGCGTTGGGTGTAGATACCGATGAACTGCTGATTTCGCAGCCGGACAACGGCGAACAGGCCCTCGAGATAGCCGAGCAGCTGATACGTAGCGCTGCTGTGGACATCGTGGTGGTCGACTCGGTGGCAGCCCTTACGCCCAAAGGCGAAATAGAGGGCGAAATGGGTGATCGCAATATGGGATTGCAGGCACGACTGATGTCGCAGGCCATGCGTAAGCTCACTGCCGCCATCTCTCGCACCAAGACCACATGTATATTCATCAACCAGTTGCGTGAGAAAATAGGCCAAATGTTCGGCCCCAGCGAAACCACCACCGGCGGCAATGCGCTCAAATTCTATGCTTCCGTACGTTTGGATATCCGTCCCCGCAGCACCATCAAAGATGGCGATGACTATCTGGGCAAACGCGCCATCGTTAAGGTGGTTAAGAACAAGGTTGCGCCGCCTTTCCGTCGTGCCGAATTCGATATTATGTTTGGCGAAGGTATTTCGCGTTCCGGCGAAATTCTGGACCTCGGCGTCGAGTACGACATCATCAAAAAAAGCGGGTCGTGGTTCAGCTATGACGGCAATAAATTGGCGCAAGGTCGCGATGCCGCCAAGCGTATCATAGCCGACAATCCCGAATTGGCTGACGAGCTTGAGGCTAAGATTGCAGACGCTATGTCCGCTGCCGATGCACGTCCTGATGCGGCAGCACGTCGCGCCGCCAAGCAGGCCGCAGAGGCAAATCCCGCCGCGGTGGCTGCCGACATGGACACTACCGTCCCTGCTGCTGCCGATGATGACGATGAATTCAGCATCGAAGAGGACCTGTAATCATCTCAGACAATAAACAACGAGGGCGAAGCTGTGCATCGGCTTCGCCCCGTTTGTTTATTGTAGAATATCGAATGTTGAATGGGCAGCGCGGCGAGCGCACCTGACTGCAAATTACAAGATTTTGATACGCTGTTCAGACTATGGAAACATCGAGTGGAATGCGGAGACACAGGGCTATTGTGCGTAACATCAGGGCTTTGTCCTTGATTGAGCCGGGTACGTAAATCCAGCAGTCGTCTACCGGTAACTGACGAGAAGACTCGCGCACGCGCGTGGCCAGCGTATACGATTTGTACGGAATTCGGCGGTTTACAATCTTATTGATGCCGATTTTTCGTACAGCTTCGAGGTATCCGTCTTGAGGGCTTTCGAGAGCGATATAGGTGTCGTCTTCGGGGAAATGGATGCGCAGGGTTTCTTTGGTGCGATGTCTAACAGCCCGGTCCGGTATTGCTCGGGCTTTGAAATCTGTCCCCACTTCGACTTTTAGCCCGAGGCCGAGCGTGTCGTTTATGGCCTTCATTTGTATGTATTTGCAGGCGTTGTCAGACTGTGTATTCAGATACCATCCATCGCAAATCTCGCGCATATAGGCTTTGTATTTCGGAAGTATTTGCTGTGTAATTATAGGATGGCCACCGATTTCGAGCTTTATTTCCGGAAAACGATCCTTGCCGATTTTGGCCAGTGCAGCCAGCATTGTCGATGTCGAATCTGTATAGCATAGGACATCGCCGTCAGGGAATGTGATGCGTAATTTTTTGCGCGGTGCGCGTTTCTGAGGTCCGTGGTCTTCCATGATGAGTTTTTTGAAATTTGAGGTTCTGTTTTCGGGTATCGCTCACATTTGCTGTAAAATATAGGTATTCGGGATTTCCTGACGCTTTTGCCGATTATGCGTTGCGTAGGGATACCGATGGCGTTACAGACGCGGTTTTGGCTTGGTGGCTTGGAAGTCTTTAAGGTATGAGGGGACGCTGTAAGCCGTGTCGATGAATTCGCGGCGCGAGTATGCGCGTTCGGCCAGGGCCAGCATGTCTACGGCCAGCGGCACTACGCCCGACACGAAGCGAGCCTCGGGCCGTATGCCGCAGATAAGCTCGCGGGCCTTATCCGAGCCGTCGCCGAAGAATACGATGGTACGACCCGAAGAAAAAAGGTCGGCATAGCTGTTCTCGTCCAAAATAAGAGGTTGCGGCGTCATGACTTCGCCGAGGGCCATATCGTAGGCGGCAGTGTACACCTCCATGCGACGGGCGTCAATCATGGGCACGAATATGGGGTCATCGCCATAGTCTTCGCCGTCAAACATAACGTGTGTCACCATGATTTGGAGTGTGCTGATGCCAATCATCGGGATGTCCAGCGCGTATGCCAGTCCCTTGGCTTCGCTAAGGCCTATGCGCAGGCCCGTGTAGCTTCCCGGTCCCATGGACACGGCCACGGCATCGAGGGTTATTTCTTTTTCGCGAGCGTGGTCAAGGCATGCCTTGATGTATCCGCTGAGCAAGGCAGCGTGGTTGCGCCCTTTGAAATCCTCGAAGTGCTTGAGTATCATGCCCTCGGCGGTGAGTGCCGTTGAGCATACCGTGGTGGATGTGTCGATATTAAGTATTACGGCCATGGTCAGAAATCTGTATTTGTGAAAAGTCCGGCAAGGGGGCGTGCGCGAACCTTGGCGCGTGCGCGATGCCCATGCGAATGCAAAGTTACTTAAAAAGGGGCGAAATCTCATAAATTATTGCTAAATTCGCCCATCGAACCATAAATACCGACACGATATGACAGCAGACCAGCAGAGATATGACCGCCGCGGCGTATCGGCCTCCAAGGAAGACGTACACGCCGCCATCCGCAACATCGACAAAGGATTATACCCTCGGGCCTTCTGTAAAATAATTCCCGACATCCTGGGTGGAGACCCGGCGTGGTGTAATATTATGCATGCCGATGGTGCGGGCACCAAGTCATCTTTGGCCTACATGTACTGGCGCGAAACGGGCGATATGTCTGTATGGCGCGGTATAGCGCAAGATGCCTTGGTAATGAATCTCGATGATTTGTTGTGCGTGGGTGCCGTCGACAATATCTTGGTATCCTCGACGATTGGACGCAACCGGCGTTTGATTCCGGGCGAGGTCATCTCGGCCATTATCAACGGCACAGAGGAACTGTTGGCCGAATTGCGGTCATACGGCATAGGCATTTACAGTACCGGCGGCGAAACCGCCGATGTGGGCGACCTTGTGCGCACCATTATCGTCGACTCCACTGTGACGTGCCGTATGCGGCGTGACCAAGTCATCGACAACGCAAACATCAGCCACGGCGATTTGATAGTCGGATTGGCCTCGTATGGGCAGGCGGCATGGGAAAGCGGCTATAACGGCGGCATGGGTAGCAATGGTTTGACTTCGGCACGCCATGATGTATTTGCCAAGCAATACGCCACTCAGTATCCCGAGAGTTACGACCAAGGCATGCCCGAGGACTTGACGTATTGCGGGAGCCGCCGATTGACCGACCCGGTGGAAGGTACACCCTTGGATGCCGGACGCCTGGTGCTGTCGCCCACGCGCACATATGCACCCGTGGTGCGCCTTGTCTTCGACGAAGTAGGCCGCAGGCATATACACGGCATGGTGCATTGTACCGGCGGTGCGCAGACCAAGGTTATGCATTTTGTGAAAGACAAGCATGTGGTCAAGGACAATATGTTGCCCGTACCGCCGCTGTTCAAGATGATAGCACGCGAGAGCGGTGCCACCAGAGAAGAGATGGAAAAAGTCTTCAATATGGGACACCGTATGGAGATATATGTGAGTCCTTCCGAAGCCGAGGCCGTTGTTGCGCTTGCCCGCTCCATGGGAGTGGAGGCTCAGGTCATAGGCCACGTTGAGGACCGTCCCGAAGGTAATAAGCTGACCATACTTCGCTCCGACTTGGAATAAAAACTGAAACACGACGGGCATGTACAGGCTGTTATTCATAGTTACGATGGCGATAGCGCTGCTGTTTGGCAGCTGCGGCAAGGGTGCGGGCGGTGGTGCATCCAGCGACACGGTGTCGCACGCGCTGCCCGAAACGCTGCGTATCGCCACGATATACAGCCCGTTGTCTTACTTTCTGTATCGTGACGAAGCCATGGGCTACGACTACGCCTTGGCCGCCGAATTTGCCAAGGCAAAAGGCCTGGTACTCGAAGTTGAAGTTGCGCCGAGCCTTGACGGAGCCATCGAAATGGTCAATGAGGGCAATGCGGATGTCGTGGCATACCAAATTCCGGTCAATAGCGAATTTAAAGCTCGAGTCCATCACTGCGGTCCCACCTTCGAAACCACTCAGGTGCTGGTACAGCGCCGCGGCACCGATAGCATCGTAACTGATGTCACCCAACTGCCCGGTCGCGACATATACGTGGTGGACAGCAGTAAATACCATCAACGGTTGCGACATCTCAACGAAGAACTTGGCGGCGGCATACGCATACACACTATGGATCGCGATTCGATGGTGGCCGAAGACCTCATAGCCATGGTTAATGACGGCAAAATACCCATGACAGTCATAGACAGCGACTTGGCTCGTATCAATCGCACCTACTATCCACGTTTGGATATCACTGTGGCGCTCAGTTTTCCGCAAAAAGCACGCTGGGCCACTGCTCCCGACCATGCATGGCTTGGTGACAGCATCGACACGTGGCTGGCTTCAGACAAGCCTCGCGAACGCAATTTGGCGCTGCTGAAGACGTATTTCGAGATGTCCAAGCAGTCGCCCACAGCATTGACTTACACATTTCACGGTGGGCGTTTGTCGCTTTACGACGGACTGTTCAAGCTCTACGCCACCGAAGGACATGACTGGCGATTGCTTGGCGCCATATGCTTTGTCGAAAGCCGTTTTGACAACAACGTAACCTCATGGGCCGGTGCACGCGGCATTATGCAAATAATGCCCTCGACCGCCAGAGCTAATGGTGTAGACCCGGCAGCCTTGACCGATCCGGAGACATCGGTACGCTTGGCGGCACGGCTGCTTAACACCCTCGATCGCACCATGCGTCCCTATGTCAAAGATCCGGCCGAACGCGTCAAGTTTGTCTTAGCGTCCTACAACGCCGGAGCGGCGCATATTATAGACGCCATAGCCTTGGCTCGCAAGCACGGCTACAATCCCGCCGTATGGGACGGCAATGTGGCCGAGGCGTTGCGGCTTAAGTCCAATCCGGCATACTATAATGACGAGGTGGTGCGCTACGGATACTTCCGCGGCACGCAGACTATAGAGTATGTCGGAGCGGTCATGCGTTTCTATCACCGTGTACTGGCTAATGTCCATGCTTGACACTCTTCAAAAAAATGAAACAATACAAATAACGATATACCGAAGCAAATTCACTCATCCTTAACAAATAGATATAATTATGAAAAAGTACGCTATCCGTGTAGCAGCCGTCATTGCGGTATGCTCGAGCATGATGTTCAGCTCGTGCATAGGCTCGTTCAAGCTCACAAACAAACTGCTGACCTGGAACAATTCGATTGGCAATAAGTTTGTCAACGAGTTGGTTTTCTTTGCATTCTGGATTCTGCCCGTATACGAAGTCTCGGGCTTGGCTGACATTCTGGTTCTCAACAGCATCGAGTTCTGGAGCGGCAACAACCCCGTGGCCAAGGGCACCAAGGTTATCGAAGGCCAGGACGGCAGATACCTTGTAAAATGCGATGGCAAGGGCTATGACATCATCAGTGAAAACGATGGCACCAAGGTACGCCTCGACTTCGACGTTAAGACTCAGGAATGGAGCACTCTCGATACAGAGGGCCGACGTGTTGTATTCCTCACCTTCATCGATGCCGACCACGCCAAGGTACCCCTGCCCAACGGCGACTACAAAGTCGTAGAGATCAGCCAAAACGGTTGCTACGCATATCAGGAAGCTCTTGCTGCTTCCAATCTGGCCGCACGCTAATGTGTCTGCGCATACGCGCAAGGACATATACAAATCGACATCTCCGGGCAACGACCATCATCGTCCGGGGATGTCTTGTTTTCTGTAAAAGGCATGCCTATAAAGGCGAGGTATGCACCCCATACTTGCACATTGAGGCTTCTATGACCGTTACTGCTTGAAGGGGCGGCGAGTGTGTATACCCGGGCGCACGTGGAGCGTGAAGGCCGCAAAACGCCCGTCATGCTCGTTAATGTATTGAATATGATACCACTCGGGGGCAAAAAAGTCGAGGACAAACACCGCCGACATATTGACTGGATGACTTGACGCGGAAGCAGCTGTTTTGTCGAAGTCCTCAATGCCGTCTTTATGCTCGTGCGCGTCCAAGGCCGTAGACTTGCAACACATAGAGGATGCGTCACTTGCGGAGGCGTCGGCATCTTGGCTTTCGAGACGCGCGTACATGCGCTCGGCGTGTGACGAGGCGGCGGTGATACGTTCCTTGAGCGTTACATCAAATCCCTTGACAGTGATTGCAAGTGCAACTACGGTGCCTTCGCGAATGCGTCCGAGGCCGTGGCGTGTGAACACTACCATGCCGTCATCGCGCACCGAGACCTCCAGCGATGGCTCGGCGTCCGATGGTTCGGTGTCCGGCTCGAAGGTGGCACGTGCAAAGCGTGTTTGCACCGGCTTGGAGCCGGAGGGACGCGTGCTCAGAATGATGACGGCAGCCGCCACGACAGTGGCCACAACGTAAAACTCCACTGTCCGGAAAAACTCGATACGTGCTGCAAAGGCCGCGACTATTTGGAGCGTGACAGCCATGCGCGTACAAGTATTATTTCGCTCTTAGGGATGCGCCGTATGCACATTTGCCGTACTTCGTCGAGGGTGGCGTCCTCGCCGGCGAGGCGTATCGCATCGGCAATTTCGGCTACGGCAGGGCGTTCTATCAAAGCATAGATATCCACCTGTCCGGCAGCGATGCCGTCGGCCATATGGCGCGTAACCGTGGATTGGGACAGCCGCCGCTCGGCCGCCACTTGTTTGATGGTCATGCCCTGACGAAGCATGTTCACCGACACATCGGCCGAGCGTTCGCGCGTGGCCGACTTGGAGGCGCGTGCCCGTCCCTTGGCTGGTGCGCCCGAGGCCTCGAGCATGGTCTGCCGCCGTTGTGCCAGTATTGTCGATGGATCAAAGCCATCCTTTGCTACGGCCTGCATCAATGCTTCCGTGGCGCGTAAGGCCACGCGTAGTTGTTCGTATACATCGGCCAGGCGTCGGGTCATAACCTTGTTTTCGCTGCGTACCATTGCTGTACCTTCAAACCACGGGCCGAAGATTTGGCCCAGCGTGTCGGCAAAATATTGTGCCGAGCGACGTATGCGGTCCTGCAGCGCCGCATCGGTGACATGCGAAGGCTCTGTGGCCGCCAGCAGCGCTATCCATCGGTCGGCCACATCGATTACTCGGATACGCAGGTCCTCGTGTGCATTGAGGTGCATGCGCGTAATGTCGCCGAACATTTTGCTATAAGTCTCGGACAATATGCGGCATAGTCGTCCGTGCAGGGTGTCTATCTGTGCCATACGGAAGGTGTCGCACAACAGGCGTACGCGGTAGGCACGCCGCAGCTGCGGAAGTAGGGCTAAGCTTTCGGCCACACGGGCGTCTTCGGCTGCAATGTAGGATGCCACAGCGGGGTCGTTTATGACCGAGTAGGCGTTAATGGGTGTTGCAAGCACCATGCCCTCGAGCGATCGGCAGCGGCTCAACGCAACATATACCTGTCCTGGCGCAAACGAGGAGCCGGCGTCGATGATGGCCCGGTCAAAGGTCAGGCCTTGGCTTTTATGGATGGTGATTGCCCATGCCAGTCGCAGCGGCAATTGGCTGAAAGTCCCTTGCACCGAGCTTTCCAGTGTATTGGTCTCGGGATTGACCACGTAAGTAGTGTTTTCCCACTCCATGGGTTCGACGGTGATGTATTCCGGCGACTCGGCAAAGCATACTTTGACAGTGGTGGCATCGACATAAGCCACACGTCCCACTTTGCCGTTGAAAAAACGTCCGGCACCCGTGGGGTCGTTTTTAATGAACATCACTTGGGCCCCGGCCTTGAGCGTGAGCACCGCATCGGTGGGGAATGATGTTTCGGGGAAAGTACCTTTGGTACAAGCCTTATACGTGTAGGTGCGTCCCGGCAGTGCTTCCAGACATGCGTTATTGATGCTGTCGGCTATGCGGTTGTGTGTAGTCAAGCGTATGTATCCGGCATCCGGCGGGGGCGTGAAGCCGGGGTCAAGACGGCTATTGAGCATCCGCAGACCATCGGCCGTGGGATGTCCGTCGCGTATATCATTGAGTATACGTACAAACTCGCTATCCTTTTGCCGGAACACATGCCGCAGGCTTATGGTGACATATTTTAAGCGCCGCAATGCTTGACTGCCGAAGAAGTAAGGTGTATCGTAATGCGTCGCCAGTAGCTGAGACTCTTGAGTCGTTACTATGGGCGAGAGTTGGCGCAAGTCTCCTATCATCAGCAACTGTACTCCGCCAAAGGGTGCCTGCGTGCCGCGTATGCGGCGCAAGACATCGTCCACGGCATCGAGCAGGTCGCTGCGCACCATTGAAATCTCGTCTATGACCAGGACATCAAGGGCGCGGATGATACGCAACTTGTCGCGCGAAAAATTGAAGCGCTGCTCTCGTCTGCCTATCCCGGGGATGAACGGCGACAGTGGTAGTTGAAAAAAACTGTGTATGGTGACTCCGCCAGCATTTATGGCCGCTACACCCGAAGGCGCAACCACGGCCAAGGTCTTGGAGCTGCGCGATACCAAATCGTGTAGAAAAGTGGTCTTGCCCGTGCCGGCTTTGCCGGTGAGGAAGACGCTCACATCTGTGTTTTCTATGAAGTCCCAGGCGCGTTGTAGTTCTTCGGAAGCCTGCAAAACTGATGGTCGCTCAGCGTCGTTGCTGCTCATTTCGAGGTCATTATGCGAAGTATGGTGTCATCCGTTTCGTTCATAGCGTCACGGCCTATGGTGGTGAGATTGGCGATGGTCCGGTCTATGGAATCATCGACAATGCCTTCGAGAGGAGTAACGCAATGGCCTTCCATGGCTACGAGGGCGCTGACTACGGCAGTGGAGACTCCGGAGGCAAGCTTGAGTGCACAGCTGGGTTTGGCTCCGTCGCAAATCATTCCGGTGAGTGTTGCTACCATATTCTTGATGGTGGCAACCACGCGATCGTAATCGCCGCCCATAAGGTAGCATATCCCGGCGCTGGAGCCGGTGGCAGCTACCACACATCCGCATAGTGCCGAAAGCCGCCCGAGGCTTTGCTTGATGTATATCGCCGTAAGATGGCTCAATGTAAGTGCTCGTATGGTGTGTTCTTCATCGGCATGGATGTCATCGGCATATACCACCACCGGGACGGTGGCCGCTATGCCCTGATTGCCGCTGCCGCTGTTGCTCATCACCGTCACTGCGGCACCGCCCATGCGTGCATCGCACGCCGCGGACGTATAGGCCAGGATATGCGTGAATATGCTGTCGCCCATAAGTTGTCGTTGTCGCAGACAGTGCATGGTACGACCTACGCTGTGGCCGTAGTCGCCGTGCATGGCGCTTTCGGCCACGGCTTTGTTGAGCCGGCGAGCTTCGAGGATAAAGCGTATTTCGTCCAAAGGAGTAGTCATGGCAAAGTCCCATACCTTGCGCATAGTCAGTTGTATATCCGCGCCGCCGTCTGCAGTCTCGGAGGCGCTGCCGTCCTTTCGACATCCGACATTTGACATTCGACATTCATCATCGGCACTCCCTTCCAGGAGGACAACGTGCGTGTGTGCACCTTCAATGATTGCGTGTCCGTATCGCCCGTCGGCGGTACGTATGGATACATCAATGTATAGCTTGTCGCAAGGGCCGGGTTGCAGCCCGATGTCGATGATTCCTTCGGCTTTTGTCAACGCATCGGCAGCTTCCACCTCGTCACGGCTGACTCCGTCCAGTACTTCGAGGCCGCAGTCCGGATTGCCGCGCAATGCACCCAGGGCTATGGCTATGGGCAATCCCGTGCGCCCCGTGCCGGGGATACCGACGCCCATGGCATTCTTAATCATATTGCCGCTCAATCGGCAGGTTATGGAGGCAAAGTCGGCGGGGTGTCGCTGCGGACCCATGCCGGTTTGACGGGCTGCATAGGCACAGGCCAAGGCCACGGCCACCGGTTCGGTGCATCCGGTGGCAGGCACGATTTCGCGTCGCATCAGAGCGATAATGCCGGCACGCTCGGTCTCGGGAAGTATGGTTTTCATTTTCTGCGCAAGACGGTGAAAGTTATTGTATTTGTGCTGCCGTACGGGGCGCTGTCGCTATCTCCGGCAAGTATGCGTGCCGTATATTGACCATCGCTGACGTATGCGTCGTCTTTGTCCTTAAGATCCCAAGTGTAGGGCAGCGAAACGCTCTTGTTGTAGACCGTATTGCCCATAGCATCGCAGATTATGAGTCGGTAGGGGCCAGTGACAGACGTGTTCTCGGAGGTGGCGTCAAAGGTGCAGTCCTGACGTATTATGCTCGAGGTATTGTCCATGGTGATGCTCATAGACACTTGCGAAGACATCACTGTGAAAGCCAAGTCCATAGATGCACGCGCTCCGGTATTGTCGGCCACATCGAGGGTCAAGACGTGTCGTCCGTCCGAAACATCGTTCATGGGATATGTCAGCTCGAAGACAGCAGGGTCGTCCGTGGGTTTGATATTGTAGAGCACGTCGTGGTAGCTCTTATTGTGGTCCATGGTCAGACGTGTGGCGACACCCAAATCGGAAGATACGTTGAAGCCGGAGGCGGCGCGTACGGTGGCATGGAGGACAAAGTTCTTACCCACCACTATATCCTGCGTGGAAGTGTTGTCGTTGAGATACATTTGCTCGATTTGTGGCGCGTGTGCATAGTCGGGTAGTACCTCGTCCGCATTGTCATCTATGTATGCCACATCGTATACGGCAGCCACGCCGGTTGAGGGTTGGTTGCTGTCGGTGAGCGTAAGCACTATGCGGTTGAATTCGCCGACAGTCATGGGCTGCGGCACGGTGACATCCACGGCAGCGTGTCCGTCAAGACAGGTGCCCACCGTCTCGGCCAAGACGTCTTGTTCTATGGTTACATCCTTGGGCGTAAGACGGTCTTGGGGGTTCTGTACCAGGGTGGTGACGGTGCGCGGCGACTGGTATACGGTGACGTTGGCTGTGCCGTCAAAGCCTGTGCCGCCGGTTATTCCGCCCTCAATGGTGAATTTATGGCCGGGGACAATCTCGCAGGCTTCGTTGCGTGTGCGTTCGGAGACTCCGGGCTCGTAATTGCTGACATTGACATCATTGAAGCGCTCGATTTTGGGCGTGTTCTCTGTGTCCATAGGGAACGGCAGACGCACTGCGGGGTCGCCCAAGAGGTTGTAGCAACTGGTGTTGAGTGTTACGTAATCGTCGTTGTAGTATTTTTTCTTGGTCTGATTGTAAGCCAGGCGGTATATGTCTCCGACGGTGGTGCCGTAACGGGCCTTGCCGTAAACCTCGGCGAGGTTCAGTGCCAAGAATTGGTTCATCTGCATGTATACTGCGCGACATGCTCCGATGATACCTATGCTGCCGCCGTCTTTCTTGAAGAACATAGCCTCGGCAATACCATTGTCGCGGTGGTCGAAGGCATATGAGTCGCAGGTGGACAAGTGAACCAGTGGCGGATACTTGATGTTAAGCGAAGTGGCAAAGGAGCGTGTCCACAGTTTTTCGCCGGTGAAGCCGTCTGGCGTGCCGTGTCCGACATAGCAGAACAGTCCCACGCCTTTGATGAGTGCATCGGACAGTACCGTGCGTGCGGTTTTGGCGTCTTTGCCTGTCCAGGGGAAGATATCGTTGTGCACCCGGATTCCGGTAACCGCCGGGTAGCCGGCCTGGATACGTTTTATGAGGTGTTCGGTCTGGTTGAGGTGGGTGTATCCATCGCCGTCATCTGAGACAAAGACGCCGCGCGTAAAGTTAATGAAGGGCACCTTGCTGTTCATATAATTGATAATCTTAGCGTTGGCGTCACGGGCCATTTGAAGATTATCTGCCGGAATGCGGCCTACGGCGACCTCGGCTTCAAAGGAGTGCAACTTTTCGAGATAGGCATTGTCTGCCATCACGCCAAGCACGCCGTCTCCCACGTATGCCTGCGACAAGCTGCCGGCAAATATGGTGGAAGGATTTTCGTAGGCCAATAGAACCTCGTTGTTGGTCTTTTCGATAATCTGTCTGTTGTCCCAAATACCGCGTCCATAGAGGAGCAAATATTTCATGCGCGTGCTGTCGCGGTCATAGAACATCTTGACTACACGGCGGTATGCTGCGATGTCGGGCGTGCCGGAGGTGTATTCGTTGAACACCTGTTGCTGTGTATACACATTGACTCTTAGTCCCTCGGCGCGGTGTGCCTCGGCCAGCTCTTGGGCGGCCTCGTATAGCTCATCGGTAGTGATTATGAGCAATTCGGGAACTGCGTCGCCATGGATGTTCTGATTGGCGACCACACCTACGTATTCTGGGACGGATACGGCGTCCGTGGTTGGATTGACCACCAGCATTCGGGCGTGCCAGGGATAGGTGATGTTGTTGATGGTACGGTCAAAGCATCCGGTGAGTGTGTGCGCATCGCTGTCGTACTTTGTCGTATATGACTTGAGTCGCGGAGAGGCATAGGTTACATCGTATATCAGCGTCTTGTCGTCGCAGTTGTTGACTACAAAGTTTTGCCATTGTTCGGAACATACAAAGTAGAGTATTGTGGCCTCTCCGTCACGCTTGAAGGCCGTCTGTGGATAGCTGAAAGTGAGGTAATCGTCCGCAAGGTAATTGACCTGGTGCTGGATGCGTTCCTCGGCTCCGAATTTGAAGGTGAATACCGTGTCGGGCAGCGACCCGTCTGAAGCAAGGCTCGAAAAGCTTTCCTTGTAGGTGGATAGATAAAAATTGCGGTCGCTGGAGGTTGTAAGACTCGGCACATCGTAGGCGGTTCGCGATACGCTGAGCAGTTTGGTCGAATCGTACTCGGCACTTGCCACGCCGGTGATGCCGAAGTTGGCTGCATAACGGGCGTTGATAGTGAATACCGGGTCTATGCAATCGGCGGCAAATCCGGTCACCGGAATCTTGAAGGTGTGGTATTCGTTGGCACCGTAAGGCTTGCCCAGAAAGAAGCCGCCGGCTTTCACGGGATTTTCGACATCCTCGGTGAAGCCGTAGACTGCCGAGACTGCCGTGGCACGCTTGCCGGAGCTTTCGCGCAATTCCACCTTATCCTCGCCGACCTCGAGCTTCACGTCGGACACAAAGTAGTATCCGTAATTGCTATAAATATTCTGTTCAAGGTTGATTTCGCGGTAGCTCTCCGGAAGCCAACGCATGGCGCCGACACCGTAGAAACGTACAGCATTGTCCGTATGGAAACATACCGTGGGAGTAAGGTCGTCCGGGTCGGTGTCGTAGAATGACCCGTGGGTCAGCATCGTGCCGCCGAAACCGTAGACCGAGACCGATTCCGGATTGGCAAATCCCCATTGGCGCAGTTGGTCGTATGTGATTTCGTAAAGGCCTTCGTGATCTACGCGTATTTTGACCCAATGTCCCGTAGACAGGGCCGAAATAGCCGTGAAATGCGATGGATTAAAGGCCGATGCTTCGGGTGCGGTAGCTGTGAGTGTACTCACGCACAGGGCGGCGCCCAATATTTGGAGTAGTAGTTTTTTCATATTCGGATTTTGGCTGTATTTCTCGAATAGTGTTTTGTGTCTTGTCTTTTGTTATGTCTGTATTTATATGTGCTTTGGCTCGTATCTCCGGGTGCGAAATCTATGGCTGTCGGCCATCGTTTATCGGACCTTGAGCCGCATTACACGTGTCTCCCCGAGGGTGATGTCCAGTGTCAACGGACGCTTCAATGCCACGGGCTGTATTTCGGTTAATGGCAGCATCAGCATGTCCCCGGTCTTGATGGTGTGGTGTTCGGCTACGTCGCACAACAAGCGGTCAATCATTCCGAGCATCCGGGCGATGTCCACCGGATAGGATGCTTCGCCGACACTCATTTTCGTCTTGTCTGCAAGGTTGTCCACGGGTATATGATCTCCCATGAGTATAGATCCATCGCGCGTCCATTCATAGAGGCTTCCGGCTACGGCCGGCCGCGGATGTATCACAACGCACAGACTGTCGTAATAGCGCCGGGCAAAACGCTCGGCCACACCCTTGCCCAAGCGCGAGACTATGGCGGCAATGTATGCCTCGCCATGCCATGGCGCCCCTTGGTCGGGCTCGAACCACGGCTGCGAACGCGTCACCACAGCCGAATCGGCGGCGGCGTGCACGTGTCCTTCGTTGTCTATGGCAAGTATCTTCATAACTGGTGTGGCGGCTTGATGCCGTGGTTCTGTAGATTACGTCTTGTATGTCTGTCGGCTTATATTGTCAGCCGTGCTGTCAGCTGTTGTTGTGCCGTGCCCGGGTCGTGCCTTTCGGCGTTACTGCTGTGGGTCTTGCAGTCGGTTGTACATCACCGCCAGGTGCGAATACATAGATGTGTTTTGCACCACGGCGCCACCATGGACGCGTATACGGCAAGGGGTGAAATTCCAAATACCGCGGATGCCGGCGTCTATGGCTGCATCGGCGGCGGCTTGGGCTGCACTTACCGGGACGGTGAGGGCGGCTATGGCTATGTCTCGCCCTTGGCATATCTCGGCCAGACGGTTGGCATGATATATGGGTATGCCGCTGATTTCGCCGCCGACTATGGCCGGGTCCGTATCGAAAGCAGCCACGATATTCAACCCGTAGCGGTGGAGGCCGCTGTCACGCATGAGTGCCGAGCCCAGCGAGCCGGCGCCGACGATGACTGCATCGTGGTTGCGGCCGAAGCCGAGGAACTGGCGCAACTCGTTTTCGAGAGCCTGTACTTCGTAGCCTATGCGAGTCTTGCCTTTGATGTTTAGGAAGGAGAGGTCTTTGGCTATCTGTGATGAGTCCACGCCTACATCGGCGGCGATGCGGGTCGAGGACACATGAGTTTGGCCCTGTGTGCGCAGCGTCGTCAGGTATGCCAGATACCATGGCAGTCGCCGCAGGGTTGGCTCGGGAAGTGGTGTTGTCGCAAGACGGTTGTTTTCGTGCATTGTCTGTATAGTGTTGGTTCTAATGCTTTTGTCGTGCGTATGTTTTATTTGGTTTTGTATGTGTTTTGATTTGCGTCACTTTGATGTTACAGCGAGACGTTGTGATGCCGTGGCTTGTTCCTGCCCGTCTTCGCCGACGATGACGGCGCGGTATAGGTAGATGCCGCGCGGCACGCGCCTTCCGGCTCCGTCAGTGAGGTTCCATACCACCGGCGTGGATACATACATGTCCGATAGGCCTTTGGTAGTGTTGCTCCACAGCGGCTGGCCCAGCATATTGTATACTGTCACGGTGACGGTGAGCATTTGGTCGGGACGGTCGTGTCGCAGGTAGAAGTTGGCCTGTACCGATGCCGGCGATGAGTCTGTCCAGACATCGTAGATGCGTGGGGTTGCCGAGGGGCTGACGTTGAAGTTGATAGTGCGGTCGGCGCTGTTGCCGGCTGTGTCCCACACTTTGAGTGTGATGCTATATTTGCCTTTTTCGAGACCGCTCAACGGATAGCATATTGTGCCGCCGGCACTGCCGTCGTCATTGGCCGTGTAATACTGTGATACGTCGTTGTAAGTCTTGCGACCCATGGTGAGGGTCATTTGGTGGCCTATGCCGGCAGTGGAGACGTTGATGCCTACATTGTCGCTGATCTTGGCTATGAGCATGGGATCCGAATTGACCGCGCTGCCGTCGACAAAACTCTCGTGGTTGAGGTACATGGCCTCGATGGTCGGCGCCTGGGTGTCCTCGGGGGCGTTTTCGTCCATGCCGTAGACGTAGAATGCATGGCTGACGCCGCAGGCATCGCGGTCGTCTGCGTCTGCATAGGCGTACATGTTGGCCGTGGCTTCGCGGAAGTTATCGGCAATTTCGCCGGGCATGGCCACTTCGAGGCTCCAGTGTCCGTCCTTGGCCACAGCGACACCGGTATACAGCTTGCCTCCATGTGTGTCGAAGGTGTAAGGCTTGCCCGAACCGCGGCCCGAAGATGTCGTCGAATAGTCTGCATCGTATATAGTGACAAAGACGCGGCCGTTGAAGTTTGTCAGGATGTTGCCCGATGCATCTGTGATGCTCCCGGCAAAGGTGGCGCGCTGCATAGCGGACACGACTATCTGCTCGGCGCTGTCATCGTTGACATTGCCGGGCAAGGCCTTGCCGTCTATGGTCTCGAGGCGCACGCGGTTGGAGGGTGTGACGGCTCGCATGGCGGGGTCGCCCATAAGGACGTAGCGCAGGTGATTGTCGCTTGCGATGCTTGAAGAGTTTTGTATGTTGTTCTTGGCATTGCGGTAGATGTCGCCGATGGCCGGCAGGCGTCCATACTCGTCTCGTACGGCGAAGTTGCGTCCCAAGGCGGCCATGTACCGGCCGTTTTCGCTGATGTATACGGGGCGAGTGGCGCTGATAGTGGCGATAGTGCCACCATAGCGTTCATGGAAGAATATCTCGCCGGCGCTCAGTGTGTTCGAGTCCCACCGCAACCAATCGCACGTGCCGGCGATAAGTATGGGTATACGCTTGAGATACAGCCCGTTGATGTCTTCCATTGTGAGCATCTTTTCGTGGCTCATGCCGTGGTTGGAGGCGTGTCCGAGGTATATCCAATACGCCATGCCGGCGTCCAGGAGTCGGAACATCTCCTCGCGAGCTCCCGGAACGGAGCCTGATACCTTTTCGTAGGCGTCGATATATACCTTATTGGTAAGGAAAACGCCCGGGTCGGTGTTCTCGATATTTTTTTCGAAGGTGTCAGCCTGTGTCATGTGTATGGCCTGGTCTTCGTCATCGGCGAGAATCAGCACCTGATTGCGCCAATCGGTCTTCTTGGAGGACTTGACGTATTCGCAGAGTTTGTCTACGGTGGAGGTGGCCTCGTCGAGCGAGCGCACGGGTAGACGTCCCAGAGATATGCTTATCTTGTCGTAGGCCATATTCTCGCCGCTGTCATCGGCAAGTATGGCGGCAAAGTCGTCGCAGGTGAAGCCGTCGTTGTCGTTGAGGCTGGAACGCATAGTCGTGGTTACCCACGCCGGCAGCGTCACCGTGTTCATGCGCTTGAGGTCGGCGGTGAGGTGGCGGTGGTCGTAGGTGGCGCAGCCCATCAGAAGTGCATATTGCAGGTGATGCTCGGATGTAGGGGTGAGTCCGCCGCCGCGGTCATAGAGCATCTTGAAAAAGCGCCGCAGGCCGTGAACATCGGGACTACCGCTCGAAAACTCATTGTATATCGCCTGATCTTCTATGACAGATACGGTCATGGGCCGGATTTTATCGTTGCGGTGCAATTCGGCGATGCGCTCGGCCTGTGCGGCGTAGGCCGCAGGTACCACTATAACCATGTCCGGAACGTCAAGTCCGTGGAGATTTTGATTGGCGATGCTGCCGACGAGTGTCGGCTCGGGTAGCGCGGCGTTCTCGGTCCACGCCGCATAAGAGCGGAAGCCGTACATTGGGTTGTTCCACAGCACGCCGGAACCCTCAGCGGTAAACTGCATGGCCACGGGAGCCAGTACATTGCTGACATCCCAAACGTGTAGACGCGAAGCATCTGTGACACCGCTGAGGCGTGCCGCCGAGTTGCTTAGCCAAAACAGTAGCGTCCCCTCGCCGGTGGAAGGCAGGCGCAACTTGCGCGTATAATTGAGCGTCAAATAGTTGAGCCATGCGCCGTTGGTGGTGCCCTGAGGCGCATAGGTGATGCCTATGCGTGCATCGCTGCCTGAGAGTTCAAAGGTGCGGCGCGGAGTACCTTCCACGCCGTGGTAGTATGAGGAATTGTTGGTAGTACCTATAGCATCGGCGTAAATCTCAGGCAATTCGGTGCCGTTGACGGTGAATTTGAGCAATGCCGAAGCCGAGTATGTCTTGGAGACAAACGAGCATTCCATCCATATCTTTGGATCTGACTCGTCGCGGTCGGTGAGCTTGAAGTCGAAGTAACGCGTGGGGGTGTAGCGGAAGTCTTCGCCTACGAGTGCGGCTCCGGCCTCGCCGGGACTGATTTCATCCACTTCGTGGTGCAGTCGTGCGTTGTATGTCTCGGCTATGTCGCCCGTAACTTCGGAGGATACCGTCATGGGTGAATCACTTGCAGGTGCCTCGGGATTTTCGCCAATATAGTAATAACCCTTTGTGGTATAGACATTCTGACTGCCCACATATCGTCGCGAAGCGCTCTGCTCCCATGACATCGGGCCGTATGCATAAAACACGATGGTGCCGTCGGCAAGGCGTTGCACGGGTATGGCCGGAAGGTCATCATAGAAGTTGGCCGCACTCAAGCGATTGCCGGTACGGTAGGCTCCGTATCCGTAAACGCTGACCTTGGACGGGTCGGCAAAGCCCCAGCGGCGCAGCGTCGCGGGCGTCAGGCGATAGATGCCGGTGGCATCCACGCTGACTTTGACCCACTTTCCGGAGGCCAATGCCGATTTGGTTGCGTAAGTCTCCGCAGGTAAGGCGCGTGCCGCTCCCACGGCGCACAAGAGCATTGCCGCAACGGCAAGTATTCGTATGTTGTTGGATATATTGCTGACTGTCAAGTTCATGTGCGTGATAGTTGTTGGTGTGGTTGGTTACAGGCCTAACGAAATTGACGCCGAAATTTGCTTCGGAGCCTACTTCCCTTCTATCATAACGCAAATTTAGCAATAAAATTGCTTATATCGGCTGTTTGGAAGTACCTTATGTGTTTGGCGTTATGTTTTTTTATGTTTTTTCCGAAATAGACAAAGGGATTATCGAAATGCAGGCTCGCATATCTTTGTAGTGGAGCAAAAAAAAGTGCAAGTTCTAAAAACTTTTTCGCAATAGGGACATCTATTGGTCGTGTATGCCGATATTTGCCAAAAACGGGCAGTTGTTGGTCTAAAAGTCGAAAAACGCATTTTGCACTTTTTTGTTATACTCGAAAAGAAGTACCTTTGTAACGTCATTAAGATATGGCAGTGCATCGTCTCGACCCACGGCGTGCCAAGCGCCATCAGGCACTATTATATCGGGATTTCGCCGATGCTGCTTCAAAGACACACGGCACAGATACTACAGTTTTGACACTCCGCACCGAATGAGTTCGTTATTACGCATCGTTCTTTTTTTCATCTTCTCCGTTGTCGCAACTTCGACGTGCGCACAGGGAGCCATTATTGTCCCCGACGAGACAAACGCCGTTGCCGACACCATGGCGAAATCCGAGGCAACGGTAACCATTGCGGCGTCCGAATTGGCTGACATACAGTGGAACACACCATGTGCCGCGCCGCTGCCGCCACTGCGCCCGGACAGCATTGACTGTGACTGGGATGCTCGCTTCGGAGCACATCCCGGGCCTGTAAGTCCATACGAGATGCCCGTATCGTGGACGGCAAGCTCGCACGACTGGAAGCGCCTGTGGTACAACACTATCACGCTCGGCTCGGCCTTCGTAGGCACGCTCTTGGTATTGGAATGTCTGCCCGAGGATGCCACATCGTGGAATCGCGCCGAGCTGCAGGACGTCCCGCTGTTCAAACGCTGGTACAATCACGTCATCGACAAGGGTGTCGAATGGGACCACGACAAGTTCTATTTCAATTATATACTGCATCCATACGCCGGCGGTGTGTACTTCATGGCGGCTCGTTCGTGCGGCTTCAATTTCTGGCAGTCAATGCTTTACTGCACCATCGTCTCAAATGTCGGATGGGAATACGGTGTCGAGGCATTTATGGAACGGCCGTCGATACAAGACCTTTTTGTAACACCCATCATCGGAAGCTGCGTAGGCGAAGGCTTTTACCGCATCAAGCGGCATATTGTGGACCACAACTACACGCTATGGGGGTCGGCTGTATTAGGCAATATTGTGGCTTTTCTTGTTGACCCGGTCAACGAGTTCGTCGGCTTCCTTGACCGCAACCCGGCGCGCCGCGTTGCACGCGAAAAGGCCGCCGCTCGCGCTGCCGCCCCCACATTGACATTCTCCCCAATGCTGGGCACGCGCTGCGCCGGCTTCGCCCTCACCGCCCGCTTCTAACAATCCGCACACAAATGATGCAACGGGCTGAGTATGTCTGACGAATATTTATCTGAATACGAGAAAGAAATGTTGTCTTATCCGACAAAAAGCAGTAGCTTTGTATTTGAATTACGGAGAACTCTCTGATGATAATAATAGCTGACCAATTATCATTAGCCAAGAGCATCACAACACCTTCCCCTAATCAAGTAACCGCAACACCTTACCCCCCCCCCTCAAAAACTCAATAAAATGGGAAAACAATCAAACGAAACGCGCAACGCAAAGCGAGAGTCTCGCGGCCTGAGTTGCAAGAAGATGCTTATCCTTGCCTCTATCGCTATCGCGATTTTGGCCTGCGGATGCAGCTCCGCGAACAAGGTCGATAAAGACGCCGACACAAACGCCGACACGACAGAAGCTACGGCAGACCGAAATAACGATGTCACAGCAAGTCAAAAGAGTGTCAACGCCAAGCAAGCGGCCTCTTCAGACGGTGAGGATAAGCCGGCGTCCGTCGCTCCATTGACCCAATATGCCTTGATCGAAGTGCTTGACGAGGATATGGGCGTAGGCTTCAGGGCCAACGCCGCCGAAGTGTTGAAGACGCTCGGATTTACCATCAAGGAATTTAAGCGACCTGCGGATGTTGACGAAATGGAGCCTTTTGTTTATATGACAGCCCATCGCCAAGAGCCAAGCGGATCCACGAATATCGCATTTAAGAGCGGTGAGGATCAGCTGCTCACCATAGACTTTGCTAATCGTGAGGGAGTGGAGAAATTCGTCGAATCTATGAAAAAATCAGGCTATGTGTACTCTGACGGGATTTACGCCCATCCCAAAAACTCAATGGGGAAAATCTACGTGAAAGTTCAAGGGCTGAAAGTTAAGATTATATTTCCCTTCGAGATGCCACCCTACGAATGGTAGAGAATGTCCCGCCGGGATATCTTTGATTTTTGGCCATAATAAGGCTGTTCTTTCTCTATGCCGTTGCGCTTCTTATAGGAATCTTTCCGGACGTGTTTTGGGGCGATAAACCGCAGGGCAACCGCATCAAATTA
>DAAP01000003.1 GCA_001701165.1 Bacteroidales bacterium H4
TCGTCGCTGCATCGCGCATGACTTGAGGTTTTAGGCGTCAGTCGAGGATAATCTTTCCGAAAAACTCCGGGCGATGAAAATCGGGAGTCGGAGTGTCAATCGGATTCCAGCTTAGATAGTGCGGCGCGGATGTGGCCGATGCGCATTTGTTGAGATTGCCGGTCATGATAACAGGGATGCCGTGCCGATACTTTATGCCTAGTAAGTCCAGAGGAATGGCTATTAGTATGTTCCAGGTGAACATGCCTTCTATTTCGCAAAAGGGGCGATTGCCGCAACTGGCACGTCGTATGACGCGTTTCAGCTGTTCGGGTGTCAATCGGGTTGGGTGGGCGCGTTCGCGCCTAAAGCTTGCGTTGAGCGTGCCTATGCAATTGAATTCAAAATTCCAATATAGCGTGTCGTTAGGGTCGGGAGAAACAAAGAATTCGACACACGAGTCTTGGCTTACGGGTGAGAGGTCTTTGTCGTTGACAGCACGCAGGTAATTGCAGCGTACAAAAAAGTCGATAAATATGGTAGTGCCCGAGTGTCCGGCCGTCACCGATGTCAGGGGGGCATAAGGGTATTGGTTAGCCCAATTCAGGCTGTCTATGAGGCAGCGACTGCCTCGGCGATCAAGCATAGTGATTGCATCGTCATTGGCGCTGTCGCAGATTGCCAGGTCTAATTCGGGAATGTACGGAATGTGAAGCGTGCGTTGTTGCATGGGTGGAAATCGTTATGCGAAGTAATGCGTGCGTATGGCCATAAATACGCCCACGACAGCCATTAGTATCAGAACGCCGCCAATAATACGATTGATAAGCCAAAGAGAGCGCACGTTAAAGCGCCGTCGTAACAGGTTGACAAGAGTGGTCACCATATACCACCAAAGAAGCGCTCCGGTAAATATCATGGCATATCCTATTATATAATGGTGCGTGCCATATTCGGGAAGGATGAAATTAAACCTGGCAAACAATCCGATGATAAAAAACAAAATCAACGGGTTGGAAAACGTCAGCAGGAAACCGGTGATGGTGTCTGTGATGTAATTGTTGGACGAAGGTTCGGTGGAGGGTTTGAGCGCACGTGTGGGGTTTTTTCTGAACAGGTATATGCCGAAGGCGGCGAGTACTATGCCTCCAAGGATTTGTAGTCCGAATTGGTGTGTTTCGATAAAGTCGGTGATAAAACTTATGCCCAAGCCTGTGAGCAGGCAATAAGCCAAATCGGAAAATGCTGCGCCTATGCCCGTGAAAAACGCAGGCCAACGTCCCTTGCTAAGGGTACGCTGTATCACCAGCATGCCGATAGGCCCCATAGGAGCCGATATCAAAATGCCGATGGCCAGTCCCCTGGGCAGTATGTATAGTATCTGGTCCATGTCGAGGATATGCGTCGTGCGTTTTTGCTTTTCTTGAAAAAGTGTCCGTAAGAGAAACGTATGCCCTTGTCGGCATACATGTTGGCAAAGGTACGACTTATTTCGTAATACGACAAATCATAGTTTTGTGGTGAAATAAGGTGATATTTGACAAGTATATGGCATTCCGGGCATCAAATTGGGGGAGGGAAATATCTAATTTCCTGTTATATCACTTGCTGTCCATAGCTGCTTGACAAAGGCCTCAGCCGCGTTGCAGTGGAACTCGAGTCCGCGAAAGCGTTCCATCACCTTATGCCATTTGTCGAGTATTTCCGGCATGCCTTGGCTGACATGGCATAGACAGGCTTCATGTTTTTTGTTGACTACCGAATCAATATTTACATAATCTGTCGGAACGAAGTTTTGGGATTGTAGGCCTGACATGGCTTCGGCATAGAATAAGTCGAAGCTATGGTCAAGTTGGCGCCAAGCGTCATATACCAAGGCTGAACATACGCGGTGATCGCGGTGCGAGTCGATTGGCCAGTGTGTGAATACTATGTCCGGTTTTTCGCTCTCGATGATACATTTCATCTGCTCATACCTTTCTTTGGTGATCTCGGTGTTTCCGTCCACCTGGTTCATGAATATGTGGCGTATACCCATGATGCGGCATGCTTCGGCGCTTTCGCGATGGCGTATGGCTGCGGCTTCCGTGGCATCCTTTCCGCTGATACCCGCTTCTCCGCTTGTAAGATATACGCTGACTACTTCACATCCAAGGCCCTTGAGGACCAGCATCGTGCCGCCGGCAATAGTTTCCGGATCATCCGGATGTGCACCTATGACTAGGGCCTTCTTGTACTTACATTGCGTGATATTTTGAGCCTTGGTCGGTACGGCTATTGTGATGGCTAACAATAAAAAGGTCAATGCGATATATGCTCTTTTCATAAATATGGCTTGTCCGGTTGTGTAATTGTCGGCAGTGTTGCGATGTCCGTTAATAAGGTGCCGCAATAGCAATGAATGGCATTGCTATTGCGACTGAGTGTTCATAGAAGGCTGTTATGCTTGATGTTGCGGGCGTAGCAGGTCGTTGATTGTCTTGACCGGGTTGAAGGTCTCGATAGGTACTTCAACGAATATGGTATTCCAATCGCTCATGGCGCCATTCCATAGTCCGGGAAGTTCCATGGCTTTAAGTTCGCGCCCGTCAAGCGACTTGGTGGAAATGAATCCTGTGGCGGGGTCTACATGCTGTGGTAAGTCGTAGTGCCGACCATTTGCATCTTTGATACAGCATACCAGATCCACCGGATTGAAGTGCGTGGCCGTGGCCATCATTGCACGTGCTTCTGGATTCTTCTGATCTATTTGGGACGACTCGAGTATCTGTGGCGCGGTACTGCCATCTGCGCTGTATGCGATATATGGGCCTCCGCCTGGTTCGCCGAGATTTTTCACCATTCCGCATACACGTAACGGACGATCGAATTTTTTAAGCAGATACAGAGCCATTTCTTTGTCGCTATAACGCTTCATGTCTTCATGGCGTATATTGAGCGTGTCATGCATGTAGGCAATCATATGATGCAGGTCATCGACAGTGTATTTGCCGCTGCGCAACTGTTCGATGTATTTGTTTATGGTATCGCGAGCTTGCATGAGTACGCCGGCAATAACTTGTTTATAGCGGATTGTAGATGCGCGGAGCGAGTCGGGGACAACGTTGTCTATATTCTTTATAAATACTATGGTACTATCAATGTCGTTGAGGTTTGCGATAAGTGCTCCGTGGCCTCCCGGGCGGAATACTATATGGCCTTGAGCATCTCGGAAGGGTGTGTTGTCTGCATTCGCAGCCGGCGTGTCTGTAGAAGGCTTTTGCTCGGACATCGAGATGTCGTACGATACGTTATATTTTTCGGCCATTGCCGGGGCTGCGGTGCTGATTTTATGCGCAAATAGTTCTCGATGGTTGTGCGATACGGTAAAGTGCAGGCGTACAAATCCTCCGGCTGTGGCTGTCTGTGCGCCTTCGGCGAGTTGTTCCTCGAGCGGAGTGCGCGTACTGCCATCAGCGTAACGATGGAAGGTAAGCAGCGCTTTAGGTAGTGAACCGTAACCCATGCCGTCTTCGCTAACTATGGCACGGATGATATCTTTGTATCGACCTTGTGTGCACAATTCGGACGAATCGGCGCCATAGATGCGGCGTAGAGTGTCATCCAAATTGCCGATAAATGGCAATTTGGCAAGGTTGTCTATGATTGCGCGAACCGGCGATTTTTCGTCAGGAATATCTTCGGTGCCGTCTACAAAGGCATACAAAGCCTTGAACATGCGTGAAGCCGCACCACTAGCGGGAACGAATTTTGTTACTTCGGCGTTGTCGGATGCGAGGTATAGCTTCCAGCGTTCTATTGCTTGTTGTTCTTGCTCTGGAGTTAGGCGCATGATGCTTCCGCCATCTACGGTAGCAGACGACGATAGTCGTAGGTATGGAAACCCGGTTGTGAACCGGGCAAAGAGTGCGCTAAAATCTTCGGCGGTGATGCCGCGTTTCTTTAGGTCTTCAAGGTCTTGCGAGGTAAGCATTTGCGAAATTAGATGTTTTGGGCGTTTATTGGTTTTTGGGGATTATTTGAATTGCTCTTTGAGCATATATTCTATTGAGTCAAGCGCTTGAGTAGGTTGTATGCGCCGGGCACTCCCAGCTCACCTGCACGGCCGAGATCTGCGGCTCCGGCCTTAGTATTGCCCATGCGCATGTACAAGTATCCGCGATTGAAGAAAGCTTCTCCAAAGTCGTCTTTTATTTCGATGGCGCGGTTGATAGCCTCCAGCGCCTCGGAGTCAAGACCCGACTCGATATAGAGACAAGCTTTGTCATACCATGCGAAAGCGTTGGTCGGGTCAAGTCTCAAAGCATTGTCTAAGTCAGACAGTATTTCATCGTATGTTGCGTGCCTTAGGGCTGTACGAGTTGTGGCGTCTGTGCCCTCCTTGTTATCAGCAGGTAGGCTTAGCTTGTGGTGTCTTGCCTGGGCTCGTAGAATATACGTCAAGGCGTAGTCGTTTTTGAGTGCTATTGCACGATCGAGATCTTTTATTGCTGCATCGTAATCGCGCAGGGTCATGTAGTCCATGGCACGTCCGACAAAGTCAACTGCGCGTGGTGTATGTGTCGCCATGTAGCTGGTATAATCTTCTATGGATGTGAAATGGCGTTGTGCCATAGTGTCGTCAAGGCTACCGGGCACGTTTGATGTTACCATGACTTTGTTACGTAAGGCTCCTGTTGCATTGAGCATATCTACGTCTTTCATGAAGTATGTGGTTGTATGCAGCTCGGTCGGTGCATTGTAATACGATATTTCAACCCATCCTTGCGGTTCTATTGAGATGTTGCGGTCTTGAACTTTGCCTCTGATGTCAGGGTTGTTGTACTCGGCGTCTATGGGCTGCTGCTGTTCCACGGTGAGCAGCGTTGCAAAGCGTCGCCGAGCCACTTCATCGTCCGAAAGTTCGGTAGGCGTATAATCGCTTTCGACCTTACCTTGTGCATCGGGGCGAAGTTTGCGTGAAAGGGCAACGGCGCGATTGTAGTCCGCTTCGGCACGACGTGTATCTCCGCTGTGCCGATAGAATTCGCTGCGCATATATAGGCCTGAAGGGAAGTCCGGGAATGCCTTGATGACATAATTAATGTCATCAATGGCCTTTTCGTATCGGCGCTGTTGGCCGTTGATATATGCTCGTTGGTATCGGGCGCGTACATTATCGGGCTCGAGGGACAGCACTCGGTCAAAATCGGCTCGGGCCTTGTCATAATCTGATACTTCCGTTTCGAGTAGGCCGCGATTGAATAGCGCCACAGTGTTGTAGGGTTCAAGGGCTATGGCGTGGTCAAAGTCATCGAGTGCACCATCATAATCGTCTTTATTGTACTTGAGATAAGCACGGTTGATGTATAGTCCGGCTATATTCGGGCGCAGTTTGATTGCTTTTTCGAGGTGGCACATGGCCGTATCATTGTAAGCCGCACCGCGGCGCATTGCCAGCTCGGCAGCCATGGCGTGGCCATTAAAGCTGCTGGGATTGATTTCGAGAGCTTTTGCAATGTCCTTCAAGGCTATCACTGTATCTGTTCCCGGTGCTTCAAGACGTTCTCGTGCGCGTCCGAGGTATGCGCTTTCGAAACGCGGATAGTGTTCAAGCAACTCGCTAAATGTACTGTCTGCTGCAGCGTATTCTTTCAGCGCCGTTTGGGCCATGGCCTTGTTAAACAATATTTGGCGATTGCGCGGAAGCAGCGCCAATGCATGGTCGTAGTCTGAGATGGCGCCGGCATTATCATCATAATTCTGTCGAGCAACGCCACGAACTTCCCAGGCGTCAGACAGAAAAGGGTTGAGTTCGATGGCACGCCCTGCGTCTTCGGCAGCGCCGCGGTAGTCCTCGAGATTAAATTTGGCTACTGCGCGGTAGAAATAGGGTAGGGCAAGGTATGGTTTGGCCGAGATGGCGCGATTAAAGTACTGTATCGCAAGCATATAGTCCTCGAAATACATGCTGTTGCGACCAACAGTTACTGCCTGCTCGGCATTGATTTGTGCATATATTGATGTATGTGTAAATGCCAGGGCAAGAATTACAGCAATCTGAACGATACATGCGCGTAGTTTGCGGCATATACCGATATGATATAGTCTTATGGTTTGTGCGTGCGTGTACATTGCTTGTCGGGTGCAAATGTAGCAAATTTTTATGAGAATAGGGCGCTTTGCTCTCATTAAATAATATACAAAAAACAAGCCGATGTGGTTAAGCGTTGACAAGTAAAAAGTGATTGTCAAAAATGCTTAACGAGGCATGGTGTGTATTTGATGTTTGGTGAAAATATGTTTACTTTGCAAAAAATATGGACGAGGCCATGTGTGTATTGACAGAATACCACGCTAAGGCAAAAGAATACAGCAATTTGCACGTATTGTTCATCTAATCGGAATATTTATATATCTACAACTACATATCACAACACAGCCTCAAAAATGAAAAAGAGCGCTTTACAGAAAGCCCGGGCAAGCTACCAACCTAAACTGCCCATAGCCTTGACCGGTCCGGTTAAGGCCGTACTTGGCAAAGCGACACAGTCGGTTGCCAATCAGGAAGAAATACAGAAGCTTTTTCCACAGACTTACGGACTTCCCGAGTTACATTTCGAGAAGAATCTTAATCCCGCACCCGGGCATCCCATTAATGTCGGTGTAATACTTTCGGGTGGCCAAGCTCCCGGCGGACACAATGTCATTTCAGGCCTTTTTGACGGAATCAAACGCATTCATCGCGCCAGTCGTCTTTTCGGTTTCGTTATGGGACCCGGCGGGCTTGTCGAACACAAGTATATTGAATTGACCGCATCTATCATAGACGAATATCGAAATACAGGTGGTTTTGATATTATCGGTAGCGGTCGTACCAAACTCGAGACAAAGGACCAGTTTGACCGCGGTCTCGAAATACTCAAGGAGCTCAAAATATCCGCTCTTGTCATCATTGGCGGTGACGATAGCAACACTAATGCGGCCGTGCTTGCCGAATACTACAAGCAGGTGGGTGCAGGTGTACAGGTTATAGGCTGCCCTAAGACCATTGACGGCGACTTGAAGAACGATTTGATTGAAACCTCTTTTGGTTTCGATACAGCCACAAAGGTATACAGCGAGGTTATAGGCAATATTCAGAGAGACTGCAATAGCGCCAAAAAATATTGGCACTTCATAAAGCTTATGGGGCGTAGCGCCAGTCATATTGCACTTGAATGTGCACTTCAGACCCAGCCTAACGTTTGCATCATTTCGGAGGAGATTGAGGCAAAGAACCTCACCTTGCAGGATGTAGTCAACCAGCTGGCTGATGTTGTGGCTGCACGTGCAGCAGAGGGCAACAACTTTGGAACAGTGCTTATCCCAGAGGGCCTTATCGAGTTTATACCCGCAGTGGGTCGTCTGATAGCCGAACTCAACGATCTTCTCGCTAAAGAAGAAAAGGCATTTGCCGCTCTTGACCGCGAGACACAGCGTCAGTGGGTCATCGAACATCTCAGTGCAGACAATGCCAAGACTTACGAAGCTTTGCCCGAAGGTGTCGCACGCCAGTTGACTCTTGATCGCGATCCCCACGGCAATGTACAAGTATCGCTTATCGAGACCGAGAAGTTGCTTAGCGAAATGGTTGGTCAGCGTCTTGAACAAATGCGTGCCAAAGGCAAATACAATGGCAAATTCTCGGCTCTTCACCACTTCTTTGGATACGAAGGGCGCTGTGCCGATCCATCTAACTTCGATGCAGACTATTGTTATGCACTGGGGTTCAATGCTGCATGTCTGATCAATGCAGGTGTAACCGGATATATGTCCAGTGTTCGTAACCTTGTCAAGCCGGCTGTGCAATGGATAGCAGGTGGTATACCAATCACAATGATGATGAATATGGAGCGTCGTCATGGTGAGATGAAACCTGTGATACAAAAAGCACTTGTAAAACTTGATGGTGCGCCATTCCGTAAATTTGCCGCACACCGTCGTGACTGGGCTCTCAATACATGTTATGTATATCCGGGTCCCATTCAGTACTTTGGCCCGGCAGAAGTCTGCGACCAGCCTTCGCTTACATTGCAATACGAGCATAAGGGTAAGTAAATAAGAAAAATACGGGGGGGGTAGGACATTTCCGTAGGATTTGACCAATACCCCCTTTAATTCTTCCTATAACAGCTTGCATGGCGGAAGCCTCATATCGAGGATTCCGCCTTTTGCATATATGGCTTTAGGCTGTGTCGTTATCCTTCATGGTTTGCATCCTCTACTAAAAGAAGCAAAAACAATGAAACAATAAATATGCATTTGTTCAAATCAAATTGTTTTCTGGACAATAAAGGTTTTATTGATTTGATTCTTGCAAATAAGCAACAACGACAAACGTGTTTGGCTTTTATATTGTCAGAGGCTACTGTTAAAGATCGAACGTAATGCCGAGTATATTAAGTCGGCTTGTAGCTGATATCCAGCCGCATTGAGGTGTATACGGTCTTTGCTGAAGAGTTCGGATTTAATCCAATGATTGGACGCGCCATGGCCTCCGGCGATATGATAGAAATCCCAGACGGGTATGCCCTGCCCCTTGGCCGATTCTAGAATAAGGTGGGCCGCATCGGCCACATGCTCGTTTATGTCATAATAAGATGATAATGGACGATATCCGTGGTTGCGGTTTATTTGACACTCCATTGGTGTAAGTACAAGCATTGCTGCTTTGGGGTGTACATTGCGTAGCAATCGAATAAGGTCTGCGGTACAACGTTGTATTTCGGCATCTGTCATGTACGAGAATCCCTCGTTGGTGCCCATGGATAATATGATTAGGTCGGGATGGAAGACCTCGGTGTTTTTCGCAAATCCGGGGATGAGCAGATAGTCGGTAAAGCATGCTCCATTATTGCCTATTGCAGAGTATAACACCCCGGGCTGACCGTTTTCGAGGATGACTCCATACAAGGATTCATTGGCATTAAGATTAACGTTGATACTGTCTTGCGGCTTGGTGTAGGTGTAGGTGTTAACGCCATTGGCTGTCAGTATGGTGGCTCTTGTGATTCTATGCCCGGATTTAAATGCCTTAATAGTCGCGGTAGTGGTACGAACAGGTTGTGCCGCAATACCTGTTACGCCTGGAGTGGCATCCCAAGGTAAATTCAGCAATCGTGTTTTCCGCCAATCAATGGCATCAGGGGCCGTGATGGCGTAGTCTATAGGTTGGTTTGTGCCTGCTAGACGTAGCGGCGACACCAACCCACGTCCGGCATTGCCATACGTGTCTTGTAACTTTGAGCGCAGTGCATTGGTGACAAATTCGGCCTGGATGTGCGAGTCTCCGATGTGAAGTATTCGTACCACCGAAGACGATACATTACGCTCCAGTGAATCAAGTCTTGATGCCACGTGCCTCCACGCAGCTTGTTGTGTTGCATCAGCCGTAGATATTGAGATGCTGTCAGCTGCCATATTGACAAATGCCGGGATATCTACTAATGCATACATGCTTGTAGTTGTAGATATAATAGCTGCTATTGTTGCAAAAAATCTGTTCATGGATCCTGTGTTTTTATTCTTCTTGTCGTGGCGTAATGGCCATCAAAAGGTGACGCCGAAACGAATGGTGGCATAACTTATACCGGGGCAATCGCGTAATCTTTCGCCATAATAACATTGCTTTTGACCTAGATAAGTATATCCGATAATAAAATGAGAACTATAGGTGGATTTGTGCGCTAGTGTAACACCTATACCGCCGCTGACATACGGATCTGTTTCGTTTCGGTCGCCATTGAGATAATTTAGGGCTATGCCGCTACGTATATCCATAAATAGCAGACGACGGCGACTGCTACTGAAATCGGTGCGGAAATTTAGCGTTAGTGGAAACGATCTGGACGAATTGCTTACCATGACATCGGCTTGTGCTCCAATGCCGAGAAATCGAATCCATCGATACTCAATGCCAAACATTGCTTCGATGCCCAAAGATGACATATCGTGTTCGCTAAGGTCAACGCTACCATTGATGTCAGCTCCCCATGCGAAGCATATCCGGCCGGGTGCAATATCGCCCGGTTTGGCGTTCTGTGCGTATACTATTACGCCACAACACATTATTGCAACGGCTGATATTAAGGTTTTTATCGTATTCATGTGCGTTAAGAATGTTTGCGCAAGGTTAGGGCAGTCCATTTGTTACGGCTGCGCATGGCTTCGGTCACAAGACCCAATGGACGTGCCGCCGCTTCAATCATTGGTACATCATCTTCATAGAAGCCGCTGAGAATCATTACTCCTCCATTCCGTAGATGAGATGAATAGGTTTCGATATCTCGGAGTATGACATTACGGTTAATATTTGCCAGAAATATGTCGGCCGGCTCGACCCCGACCAAGGCTGAGGCGTCTCCATTGATCAGTCTCACAACATCGCAGACACCGTTAATCTCAACATTTTCGATTGCATTGGCATATGCAAAACCATCAATTTCGATGGCAGTCACTAACTTTGCCCCACGCATGGCTGTCAATATGGATAATATTGCCGTACCGGTGCCCATATCAATCACGGTGCGTCCGCGCAAATCTATGGCGAGAATGCTTTCAATGACTTGGGCTGTGGTGGCGTGGTGCCCTGTGCCGAATGCCATTTTGGGGTCAATGACAATGTCGTATTTGACTTTGGGTATATCGTGGTGAAAAGTGCTATGTATTACACACTTGTCGCCTACAACTATGGGCTGAAAGTAATTCTTTTCCCATTCGGCGTTCCAATCACGTCCTTTGACTAACACATCTTTTACTTGAATGGTTGTGTTCATTGGAAAATCGCGGATGACGTTGTTCACGGCGTCTTTAGACCAAGCCGAAGCCGGGACGTAGGCCGTAAGACCTTCCTCGTCCGGGACAAAACTCTCATATCCTTCGTCTGCGAGGAATGCCGCCAATAGGTCTGTGGCATCCTCGGAACATGGCGTCATATCAAAACGTACTTTGCGGTAATCATTCATTGCGTATCCTATAAAGATTTTAGTGCAAATGTACGCATAATCTGCGAAATATAGCCTATAGCCCATCCATCAAATTGTTCACAGGCAAAACCATAAATTCATATAATAAAGACATAAGTGAATAGTCTCTGCTCTAAGATGAATGTCTAACGCTAAAAAGAGGGCTGTATTGTTGGTACTTTGAAGAGTGCATAGGCAATTTTTGATGCAAAACACTCTATCCCGTAAAAAAAGTGTCCCAACAAACTACTTACAAGGCGGAAAGGCCACGTTTGTAGACGCATTTAGGGTGTTGATTATATCGCTACAAAACTCTGTTCATAAGTCATATAACGGCGACCATAGGTCAGGGTTGATTATCGAATGTACAAAGATTGCATAGAACGCCAGCCCTGTGTGTAGTTGCGTATCGAGAGTTGCGATAACCCCGAGGGTACGGCATCATGGGAGCGTAGATATGATACTATTGACTGTATGGATGACATTCCACACAGCTTAACGCTTGTTAATAAACGCCCGTATTGAACTATGGTCGCGAATATGGTGTCAGTGTCGCTTATTGTTTTCATTATCGAAATACCTTGCTGATTTATAGAGCAAAGTTAATTCGATTATAGGGCAATTATTGTGTCCGCTATTTATAAATAGCATTAAAAACTACGCAGCTAAGCGCTGATTATAAGCAGCCGGAAGTGTGTCAGGGATTGCGGACAGACATCAAATTGTGCAATGTCGTAATTTAACTAATATACGGATTTGTCCCTCGTTCGTGCCCGATTGTTGTAGACGGCCCGTGGCCGGGGTAGACAATAGTCGATTCGGGGAGAGTAAACAATAGTGTCCGAATGCCGTGAGTAAGTTTACTATGATTACTGCCCGGAAGATCCGTGCGACCTATCGATCCGAGGAACAGGCTGTCGCCGCTGAGTACCCACCCATCGGCGCGGTCGTATATACATATTCCACCGGGAGAGTGCCCGGGCATGGCAATGATTTCTAGGGTGTTTGGTCCGATGTGCAACAACTGGCCGTCATTAAGGATTATATCTACCGTTGTATTGAAGCCCTTGAGGTTGAGCCCGAAGAAACGGGCTTGCTGGTCAAGATTTTCGCCAAATGCGATTTCGGTGGCGCATGCAGCTGTGTTTATGCCGTATTTTTTGATGATGTAATTATTACCTAGGCAATGATCTATGTGCATATGTGTGTTTACAATCATCGATAAGTGTATGCCTTGTTCAGCTATAAACCGGTCAAACTGGTTTTGTTCGACCTGAGTAGCCATACCGGGATCTACTACAATGCCGTCTTTGGTGACGGGGTCGTAGACTATATAAGTGTTCTCCGCAAATGGATTGAAAGTGAATTTTTCGAGTTTAAGCATGATATAAACTATAAATATGATCTGAATATGTAATAAAGGCCTGATTTGTATGGTGTTATTTCGCCGCCATAGGGACGTAGACGAGGTATTTGTCAGCAAATGTTTCGCGTACTTCCGGATTATCGGCATCAAAATACTCGTTGAGAGGGTAGGAGATTACAGGAAATTTAATCCCGGCGCTTTCATCGGACAGATCTCCACCCTTGAGGCACACCAACCCATTGGCGTAAGTGTTTTTGTTCTCTTTAGAAATGTTGTGCTTTATTGCGGTCACCAGCGGCTCGAGACGCATAACGCCACGGCTGACTACATAGTCAAACCGCTCGTGGCATTCGCCGATATCGCCCTGTTGTGTCGATACGTTTTTTAAGCCTAGTGCCTCGGACACGGCATTTACCACACGTATTTTTTTTGTAATGCGATCCAAGAGGTGGAAATGGCATTGGGGAAACATTATAGCCAGCGGTATGCCGGGAAATCCTCCACCGGTGCCGATATCCAATATGGAAGATCCCGGGACGAGTTTACTACCCCAAAATTTGGCTATGGCAAGAGAATGCAAGACGTGACGCACATACAGGTTATCGATATCACGCCGCGAAATTACATTGATTTTTGCATTCCAGTCACGATACAATGAGTCCAAGGCCTGCATTTGAATCTCTTGTATTGGTGTAATTTCAGAAAAATATTCTTTGATAACGTCTACCATATGGCTAATTGTGGGTGGGTGACCGAGGATAAAACGCGTATGTATGCTGCATCAGTGTCGGCCGCATATATACTCTCTGCAAATGTACATATAAATCATGAGATTTATATATCAATAGAATAAAAAAGTCAAAAAGAAAGGTCGTTCAACTCTATTAAAAAAACGCTGCCGAAGCGATATGCCTGTATTGATGAAGTTACAAAAAACTTTGGATATAGACATTCCAATAATGCTGTGCCGAGGAATTGAAATACGACTAAAGGCTTCAGGTCAATGTAGTGGAATGTATTCAGTCGCATTTATCATATACTATGTTCCATGTGTCATAATACTGCTTAAGCCGGTCACGGACAGCAAGTCTTCTTCATTTGCCAAAAATTAATATATGCGTGCATGTATATTGCACATGGCAAGGCATACATTTGCATCAAACAAAAGCGAAAACAAAAAAATGGAACAAATAAGTGCTATTCATCCCGTAATCTTAAGCGAGGATGTACTCAAAACGATTAGAGAATTGCCCGAAGAAGAGCAACAAGTAATCGCTCGCACATTTACCAATGTGGTTTTACTATCCCAAGACGTCTCTGAGCAGTTGCTGACACCGGTACAGTCCATAATTTGGACAATGATATCAGCAAGTCTGAAATGTGATAGTCGTCGGCTTATTAATAGGATGTCAGACATCTGCTAAGGAGGAATAACATGATGAGAGATAATCCGTAAAAAACGTCCGGCCTTTGTGAAAAGGACGGACGTTGCTTATTATAGAGACCGGATATGTTTATAGCATCAACAGCGATCTGTTTATAAAGGCGTTGAGGGCTTCACCTTTAAGCATACCATTACCAAGAAGGGCTAGGTCAATAAGTTGCTTAACTATCGGTTGTGAGGCAGCATATTCAGATACCATCTTTTCTTGTTCGTCTCGAACAGACTTTGTCGCATCTTCAAGTTCTCGGATTTTTTTCTGTTCTTCTTTATTTTCGTCCTCCTTTCCTCGAAGTTCGGACAATGCCTTTTCATCGTCCTCAACTTTATGGACCAATGGCGCGATTTTAGGCTCAAGTGCATCGTCAGCAGCCTTGGTTACACGCTCGACAACAGGATTGGAGATATTAATGATAACGCTATAACTGTCAGGCATTTCGCCGTAGAAAGACATTCCAGGTTGAAGCGCAGCCATATCCTTCATTCGACGCATATACTCGTTTTGCGTCAATACTATCGGGGCACTTTCAGGTGAGATGGCTTCGAAACTTACCATATAGTTCACTTTCTCGTCTTTAGGTAGTTGTGAGCGGAATAGGGTGGTGTATATGTTGCGCTGCACGGCAGACAACTCTACACCCTTGTGTTCAGCCTTCGGAATAAGATTGTCTATGATATCACTATCTACACGCACGAGCTTTGTCTTTTCGAGCTTGTTTTCCAATAGTCCTACAAAGTGGCTATCCAGCTGTCCGTCAAGGACGATAACCGAATAGCCTTTATCTTTGGCGGCCTTGACGTACGAGTATTGCGCTTCGACATCAGTTGTATACAAGTATACAATGTTGCCATCCTTATCGGTCTGTTCGGGCTGGACGAGGATTTTATATTCATTAAGCGTAAAGTGTTTGCCCTCCGTGTCTTTGAGTAGGCAGAACTTGAGGGCTGTCTCACAGAACTTTTCATCGGTAAGCATACCATACTCGATAAATATGCGTATATCATCCCATTTCTTCTCAAAGTCGGCTCGATCTTTGCGGAATATGTCTTCCAAGCGCGAGGACACTTTTTTAGTTATATACGATGATATTTTCTTAACAGCGCCATCTGACTGCAGGTAGCTGCGCGAGACATTCAGCGGAATATCTGGGGAGTCGATGACACCTTGTAAAAGCATCATAAAGTCCGGAACGACACCCTCAACAGAGTCTGTCACATATACCTGATTGGAATATAGCTGGATGCGGTTCTTGGTGATCTCAAAGTTATTTTTGAGTTTAGGGAAGAACAATATTCCTGTCAGAGTGAACGGATAGTCCACATTGAGATGTATCCAAAACAAAGGATCGTCTTGTCCCGGATACAGTTCATGATAGAAAGCAAGGTAATCTTTGTCGGTGAGTTCTGACGGTTTCTTTATCCAGTTCGGTTCGGTATTATTTATGACATGGTCACGATCTGTATCAACCATTTTGCCATCCTTCCACTCCTGTTCTTTGCCAAAGATTACTGGAATCGGCAAGAAACGACAATATTTCTTAAGCAAAGCTTCTACGCGAGTTTGTTCAAGGAATTCCTTGTCGTCATCATCTATGTATAGGACGATGTCGGTGCCTCTCTCTGCTTTGTCGGCATCAACCATAGTATACTCTGGCGAGCCATCGCATTCCCATCTAACAGCCTTGGCGCCTTCCTTGTATGACAATGAAACGATGGCTACTTTTTTAGAAACCATAAAAGCCGAATAAAACCCCAAGCCAAAATGCCCGATGATTGTTGCGGCCGAATCCTTATACTTTTTTAGGAATTCTTCTGCTCCGGAAAAAGCTATTTGGTTAATATATTTGTCGATGTCGTCAGCAGTCATGCCGATGCCGCGGTCGCTGATAGTGAGTGTCCCGGCTTCTTTGTCTATGGATACACGGACATCTAAGACTCCTGTCTCGCCCTTGAATTCTCCTATAGAAGACAATGCTTTTAGTTTTTGGGTGGCGTCAACAGCGTTTGAAATCATCTCACGAAGAAATATCTCGTGGTCGCTATAAAGAAATTTTTTGATTACAGGGAATATATTCTCCGTAGTCACTCCAATTGTCCCTTTTTGCATATCATTAGTGTTTTTTGTTTCGTTATTGATTGTATTTGGATATAAGCAAACTCCGTGCCACAGCTGTTGTAATAAGGGTAGGGAGGGTATTCGATTGTAGTATGTTTTCAGTTGTTATGACTTTTGTGGTATATACTCTTTATTCGAAAAGATGTCTATCAAACATGATTATCAACCAATGAAAACCATTTTATTTCATGCTAATTAAAGCAATAGGAGAATATCTCAGATAGACGTGTTTGTGTTAAGTAGGGGTATTCAGTTAATGGGCTGGTTGAGAATGTCCTCAATTGACCATATTTAATATTTTTTGGCTCGACTGTCGCCTTAGATTCGAAAAACGGCAATTTTGGAAGGGGGGGGCACCGCTTTCTTGCTGACATGATATGATTAAGCGTTCCGATGTGTCGCCGGAAGAAGGGAAAAATCGGTCAGATATAATCAGGCCCTGATTTCTTTCGCTCGAGCTTTTTCTTCACGGGCAAGTTGTCGGGCGGCAAGTATTGAGGCGTTGGCCATGTGTATGCCGAAGAAGAGGAGCAATGTCTCGCTGCGGCTGTTGCGAGCGGCGATAACATCAAGCCCGAAGTGTAATTTCTGATTGCCGAAGCTGCTCTCCATAACTGTGACTCACAGATTGCCGATGATGTGTCTGGTAGTGCGGAAAAAATATTCGATAATCCGTATTATGTTAAGTCGCATATGTTGGCCGAGAATAATATCTATTGGATAATACGCTATTGCCGATGTCTATCGTGAATCCAAATCAAATAGAATGACTATTCTGGCTTAAAGTATTTTCAAAATTTCGAAAACTCATGTTTGAATTAGATGACATCGAATAATGCATCGATCGTCAAATCGATATTTTGAATTCAATATTGTCCTAAATAAATT
>DAAP01000002.1 GCA_001701165.1 Bacteroidales bacterium H4
CCATAGGAAGTAGTCGAGTTTGGTCACTCACTACTAAGGTAGTTATTTTCTGCCTTAGTGACTACTTCCTTTTTTCTTTTTTTCGATTTTATTTAGGACAATATTGGTTTGATTAACAAACTTTTTTAGCGATTTTCCCGTTGATATTTTGCAGGCACATAAAAAATTTGTACCTTTGCACCAGAGTTCATTCCTCACTTGAGGAAAGGAAATCGAAAAACGCAAGCCTTGAAGCTCTGCGTTTTTTGCTTTTATAGGAGGTTGGGCAACCTGCGACGATTATATTTGTTAAGGATTTTATTTCTTGCTGCATCCTTACCTTCAAGGTGATATGCTGTAAGCAAGTAATACGCAGTTCCATTCCTACGCAGCTCCAACACTATTACATATTTTTCGTCTATATCGTATATGTATGTGCGATTGGCACGTGGTTCCGCCACCGAGAAATACAGCATATTATCCGGCTTGCGTTGTTCGACGTGATGTCTAATCCAATGCAACCGTTGAGAACGATTTGGATCAAATTCCCTATGCCGCGTTTCTTTGTCAACCTCCTTACGGGTTAAATGCTTAAACAGCATTTCCATCGCTATTTCCCCATCCTCATTTGGAGTCGGATATATGGGCTTGCCGTTAAATGTGAAATGCTCATTGTCCTGAATGTCTCTATTGAAAATCCGGCGTAGTGATTCCGTCCGCTGGCCTTCTGACATACCTAATATGTCAAGCAAGTCATTATATTTCTTCGTAAGATTAAATGGCATAGCTCAACGTAAATTTATAAAGAAAAGGTTCAGTTTGGACGAATAGTTGGTGGCATCCAAAGAATTTGCATGTAGGTGTTTTTGAATGCGCTCTATAATTGCCATCTTTGCCCGATTAGCGTGGTCTCTATCATTATTATAATAGGAGATTGCCCCCATTATAAAATCTGTAAGCTGCATGAGCAAACTTTCATGTGAGCAGATGTTCTGCACTTTACGGAATACTCCGTATTTTACGTTAAGGATATCTTTCAGACGCCTTACCTTTACTGCGCTCAACGTATCTTTAATGTCAAGATACACGTTGTAGTGGTCTAATGTATCAACCTTGTAATTAAGTAATTGGTAATACATTTTATAGTAAAAGTCATCATACGAAGTAGTTACGCCATCGCATTTAATTTGAGATTTCTTTATGCCTATTGCTCTAAACCGCAAATCGGTATCAAAGAAATAATCAATCAAATCAAGATAGAAACGTATCTTTGACATTGACACATTGCTCCATTTAATTTCTGCATAGAAATTATGGAGTTTTTTTAATTCGTCAATTCGCTTGGTATGCCTGCGGACTTGTGGGTAGGCGCAACTGATTGACCCCAAAAACATATAATCTTTGTGGTCATGCTGGATATGGCAGCTCTCGTCGCAATAAATATTGTATGTCTTATTCATAGCTAATTGCAAAGTTACAAAAATTCCTTGACTTTTCCTGTCTTTTAGGCCGCTTATTTATAGCGGTAACTTCGTGGCAAAGTTAGTTTTGCCATGTCAAAGACCGCATACAACATCACGCTCAAAGGCTACGTCGGAGGCTACGACTTCAACCGTTCGACCGTTGACCGCGAGCTCGCCAAAAACGAGGGCAAGCAGGTAAACGTCCTCATAGACAGCCTCGGCGGTTCACTCGCCACCGGCCTGTCTATCTCCGCTGCTTTCCGCAACCACGGCAATGTTAATGTACATTTCGTGGGACTCAATGCCTCCGCCGCTACCATCGCTTCGCTCGGCGCGGTCCACATCTCCATCGATGCCGGGGCCATGTACCTCGTGCATAAATGCTCGATGGCCTTCTTCGAGTGGGGCAGTCTGAACTCCGACCAATTCACCACGCTTATCGCCGACTGCGAGAAGATCAAGGCCGACCTTGACAAGCTCGACCTGAACTGCGCCCAACTCTATGCGGCCCGGTGCAAGCGCAAGCCGGAGGACTTGCTCGCCCTGATGAAAGTCGGCGGCTGGCTCTCTGCTAAGGAAGCCCTCGACTGGGGCTTTGTCGATGAAATCACCGACCTTGCCGATGAACCCGCCCCGAAACTCACCGACGCGCTCGCTTCGGCTATGGCCTCCGAGGGGCTGCCGATTCCCAACATCCCAATCTCCGAAACGGAGAAAGACTCCGCTTCCTCTCGCTTTCTCTCGCTTTCTCGCCGCGCTGACATCTTTCTTCAAACCGTCCACCAATCCCATCGCTACCGCAATGATAAAAACCTACACTTTTCTGTCGGCCATACTCGCCGACAAGCCTATCACCGTCAAGGACGGCACGGCTTCCGTCTCCACCGGCACGACCTCGACAACAATCAACGTCGAGGCTACAGACGAAGTGCCCGCGCCCTTCTATGTCGGTACGCTCGAAACCGAGGACGGCGACATCGATTGCTCCGGCAAGGCCGCCTAATCTCCGCCGCTATGGATAACAGGAACATCAGGGAGGGGGCTATATCGTTGGACGATATGTTGAAAGACATCGAAGTGCCTTCGATTGAAGCCCCCGACCTCGATGTTCCTTTTGTCGCCAAGCCAAAGGCCGAGACCGACCTTTTCGCTCCGAAGAAGCGCAAGGCGTGGAAGGAGGCGTCCGGCATCGAGGCTCGTTGCGACTTCGCCCCGAACAAGGTTAGGATTTCCTACCGTCATCCCACCTTCGGCATAATATCGCTTTGGAAAAGTCGATTTATGGCCGGACGCTCACCGACATAAAGGCCGACCCCGATATGGTGGAGAAGTTTGCCGAGGGTATGAATACCCTTATCCGGCAAATCCTTGGCCACTCGCTCGCCTCCGGCGACTGGTGCATCGTCACCTCGCCCAAACGTCGCCACAAGGTGCGCAACTTCGCTTCGCTCATTTCCGCACGGATCGCCTCGCTTCTCGGCATACCGTTCTACGAAGATATTGCCGAGTGTCACTCGAAGCATCGTGTCGGCGCGGTCTTTACCTTTGGCAAACAGCCTCCGTCCGAACACAACATAATTGTGTTCGATGATTTCGTTACCACCGGCGCCACTATGATCTCGATGAAAAACCTGCTCGAACCCCTCGGCAAAAACCTCGTGTTCTTCACCGGCATTAACAACAAATTATAGTCCTTAAGGGCAAATATTGATTATCTTAAAAATCCTGATTCATTGCACCTTGATTGTTTTGTCGGTAGTTATTTCTTTTCCTTTCTTTTGATTTTTGCTCCGCCTCTTCTTGCACTCTATTAAGTCTTGATTTATTTACATACCTAAATGTTATATAGGTGCTTAATTTAGGGTTATATTCATCTGGAAAATGGTAAGTGTCGGAAATCATCATGATGTTTGATGCATGTCCTGTATTAGTCCATTCTGCCAAAACACGTCTTCCTGAAATATCCGGTTGTTTGCTGTACCGTTCATAACCTAAATCGGTATATAACCTATGTATAAAGTATTGAAGACTACAATCTGTGTCTCCATAATCCGATATAGGTAGCCCGTATTTAGATTTTAGCATATTATAGAAATCATAAGCTTTCATACTTTCCTCCATAAAAATATCAATGCTTATAACTTCATCGTCGCTGGGATCAATTGCTGTAATAATAGATATATCTGCTTTGGGTTCATTAGGGAAATCAAATTTTATACCTCCTTCATAAGTGGGCACGTCTAATTCTGGATAAAACTTGAATGAGTTTTTAAGACTGTCTGGAAACACTTCACCTATAGTAATCCCCCCAAAAGATAAATCCTTTTGTTTGGTTTTATCTTTTGAACAGCTAAGCGATAATCCTAATAAAGATATTGTGAAAATCGCTAATATTATATGTTCTATTTTGATTTTTATCATTGCAGTATTTTGTGTTTTCGGCAAAGTTACTAATTTTTCGTCTTTTATCGGCTATGATTGGGTAAGTAATTTTGTGGTGTAGAGTCGAGTAGCAAGTGCAAAATTAGGAAATCATTTTGTAGAACTCAATTTTTGGATAAGAAACGCCAAACTTAATTCTAATAATAGAGCAGACTGAAGGCAATTCGGAATTAATATATACGGCATTGACGCGAGCACGTGAGCGAGTGTTTGTAATCAACTGCGGCAATACAAAGTATCACGACTTCTTCAGTAATTATCAAGGTTGATATAAACCGGGATCAAGCACAAATGCCGGCGCATGAATTTGGGAAGGCGCCGATATGCCGGAGTGTGAAAACAATAGTTTACCGAGCAATGTCTGTAAATCGAATCAGTCAACCTCAGAATTACTTGTAAAGAGAATGGAAAACCGTCCCCGGTGGTGTAAACCACATTAGTCAATCGCCCTCAAATCTGTCAACACTTTTCAGGGATAATCATAGAACCCCATCAAGTTTTCCATATTTGAAAATAGAATAGCGTAAAATCTTCCATATTTGAAAATGCGGAAAGTTTTTGCTATCTTTGCAGCAAATATAAGCCAATGGATTATAGACAGATATTAGCAGATCAGCGTTCCGAACTGGACAATCTCGAGTTGTCAGCTCTGGTGCCGCGTATAGAAGAGGGCCAAATCAATTTTAAGAGTAAGCTTGCCCAAATTGTAATAGGCGTACGAAGAAGTGGTAAATCAACTCTATGTCAGAAGGTCCTACTCGAGAGAGGGGTTAAATTTGGCTATGTAAATTTCGATGATGAAAATTTGTCCAATCTTAAGCCCGAACAGCTTAATGAGATACTTGAGACGTTATATCGCCTATACGGTCCTTTGGATTATCTATTCTTCGATGAGATACAAAATGCCAAGGAGGTATGGCCGCTGTTTGTAAATCGTCTCCTGCGGCAAGGGAAACATCTTGTTATTACAGGAAGCAATGCCAATTTACTCAGCGGTGAACTTGCGACCCATCTTACAGGCCGTCACCATCAGATTGAAAATTTTCCTTTCTCTTTTAAGGAATATTGTACTATGCTCGGCGTAGATACTGAAAGTCTCACCACTGTTGCTCGGGGACTTCGCCAAAAAGCCTTGGATGATTATCTCATCAAAGGAGGAATGCCGGAAATCGTTTATGAGCATGAATATGCTTCCTATATTAAGGGTTTGGTTGAGTCAATAATAACCAAAGATATCTGCAAACGCCATAAAATTCGCAATGTAGAGGCAATACGCAAGCTCGCTAACACGATTCTGGATATGGTTGGTCAAGAAGTCCAATCAAATGAATTCGCCGAAAAAGTTGGTATCACTCACCCGACAGCCTCCAACTATCTTAAGTATCTTACCGAATCATATCTTCTTCGCGAGGTGCCCATGTTTTCTTATAAGCCGGTTGATCGTCAAAGAATACGGAAGTATTATGCAATCGATGTCGCATTCATCTCAAATCATGAGTATTCATTCGGCTCCACCGGATATGGATGGCGACTTGAGAATGTCGTTGCTCTTGAATTGATGCGACGGACGAATCCGGAGTCCGATCAGTTATACTATCTTAAGAAGCATAAGGCCTACGAGGTCGATTTTGTTGTAGTGAGGAGTGGCAGGATTGACGAGCTCATACAGGTCTCCTATGATTTCTCTAACCCCTCTCAAAAACTCTACAAGCGAGAAATAGGTGGGCTTGTCAAAGGCTCGGAAAGCGTTAAGTGTGACAACCTGACACTTATAATCATGGAGGGGACACCCGAAGTTAAAACGGTGGAAGGCAAAAGAATCAAAATCGTAAAGGCCTCCGACTGGCTTTTAGGCTGCGAATGATTATACAATCAGATCTCAAATAAACAAGACAGGCAAAAGACGGTCAACCGGGCATTTTTGTAGTATTGCATTTGCTCTTGGATTTTACAGACTGGGAGAGACCGGGAGGGGGGTAGAAAAAAATTTAAGGCCGACACGGTGGTGTCGACCTTACTGCGGATGGTGCCCAGAACAGGACTACCGATATTACTTTCTAATATTTTTTAAGTATATTTTAATTGCATTGATTATCAGGTAAATACAATGGTGCGATTTTCATTTGAATTTCTTTCAGCGTAAGGAAAAGTAAGATTTTTGCACGTAAAATTGCACGTAAAATTTATTCGTTGTATCTTTGCAGAGTAAAACCTTTATACTCTCCCAAAGATGGCAACATTTAGATTTGAACTCGACCACAAGCCGACACGCAACAAGACCTACAACCTTTATCTGATGGTGACGGCTGCCGGTAAACGTACAAAGAAGAAGACCGGTATTCAGTTGAAACGCATTGACGACTTCAATCCTCAATGCAAGGGTAACAATTGGATTCGTGCGAATGTTCCTGACGCTAAGGTTCTCAATGAACAATTACGCCTTATGCTCGCGCAAGCTAACGAGGCTTATCAGGAATCAGCATCAGATGGTGATGTCTCATCCGCTAAGGTTATAAAGGATCTGGATGCTGAATATGTGTCGCCGTCTTTTATGGCGTTTGCTCGTGAACGTGCGCAAATGATTTATGATAATGGGGGATGGAGAAACTGGCGCAAGTATTGTGGCCTCATCAATAAACTTGATGCATTTCGGAAGAAACGCCGCATGGCTGATATAACCGTCGACGACCTGACTGTTGATTTGTTGACCCGCTTTGACAACTTCCTCCACAAATGGGAGAACGAGCGCGAGCCGGGTAAGCTACTCCATCCTAACACAATCGAAGTTCAGTTTAACATTTTGCGTACACTTGTTCATCGAGCAATCGAGGTCGGCATAATGGAGGCATCGAAGGATCCCTTCCTCGTATTCAAATACAAGGGCGTGAAGACGACGAAAGAAAAGTTGAGCGATACGGAGATGGAGCGCATCATCGCGCTTGAACTTGAAGAAGGTTCGTTAATATGGCATTGCAAGAATTATTTCCTGTTTAGCTACTATTGCGCCGGAATCCGCGCAGCCGACTTAATTCAACTCCGTTGGCGTAATATTACCGAGAATGGAAGGCTTAATTATCAGATGGGTAAAAACCACAAAGGCCGAGACCTCTTGCTTGTCGATCAGGCTTTGGATATACTTCGGTATTATCACAATGAAGATGTAAAACCGGATGATTATATATTCCCACTGCTTGACAATGATGCGCCGTTTGCCAAATTTGTAACGCAGGCTGACAAGGACAGGATGAAACCGGAGCTGCGCCATCAACTGTATCAGCAGATTTCAGCCAAAAATGCTCTCATCAATAAATATCTGAAAAAAATTGCAGAGAAGGCTGAGATTACTACCAATCTCACAATGCACATCAGCCGTCATGCTTTTGCTCACATCGCACAAGAAGCTGGGGCTGAATCATCCGCTATCAAGAACATTCTCGGGCATAGCAATCTCGCCACGACCGAGCGTTACATGGGTAGTTTCGATACATCCAAAACCGATAATACTCTGCGCACTCTCTTTAAAAAGAAATCTGAGCCCAAGATGGCGCCACAGGAGGGAGCTGATAGTTCAATGTCGAAAGAAGAGAAAGCCATCGAACTACTGAAAAGCATGACACCGGAGCAAATCATGGCAGTCATTTCGGCAATCAATAAATAGTGGTTGTGTAACTGGCGAATTATGAGTAAATTTGCACATATAATTACAAAAACATGCCTCTGACAAAAGATGAAATAAGGTCGCTGTTGAGCGACATAGAGAATGAGCGCGTAGAACGCACATTATCCACTGACAATACAAAGAAAATGTCGGAGGCTATCTGCTCGTTTGCCAACGATATTCGCAACACGAAGAAAGCGGGATATTTCATGATTGGTGCCGATGATAACGGCAATCTCGATGGGCAGACGTTTACTGACGAGCAGCTGCGTTCATACGCCGGACTCCGCAATACCGGGACGATTCTTCCGCCACCGGCTATGATGGTCTATAAAGAGACATTCCCCGAGGGAGAAGTCGCCGTGATCGAGGTTCAGCCAAGTGAAGACACTCCTGTAAGATACAAGGGCGTGATTTGGATTAGAATTGGCGCCAGAAAAGCCGAGGCGAATACAGAGGAGGAACGAATCCTGACCGAAAAGGGCCAAATACACAGTTCCTCTTTCGATGGACGTCCATGCCGTGAGGCCACCATTGAGAATATCGATCTCGATCTGTTCAAGTCGGAATATTTGCCTAAAGCCGTCTCTCCTGCAACATTGGCAAAGGATAAACGCACGTCGATTCAACAGATGGCGTCATTGCGTCTCTTTGATACACGGTTTAATTGCCCTACGTATGCCGGAATCTTATTGCTGGGTTATGATCCGCAATATTTTATTCCGGGGGCATATATCCAGTATGTGAAGTTTGCCGGAACGACCCGCGCCACAAAGGTATTGAAGGAAAATCGTTTCAAAGGCAATCTCATCTCAATGCTCAAGGAGTTGGAATATTTCATCAAGTATTCCATCGAGAACAAGCGTCCGGAATTTGTCAGCGTATTGCGCGAGGAACCTCGCATCAATTATCCATGGGAGGCAATACGCGAGCTTGCCATGAATGCCGTGATGCACCGTGCATACAATGGAAATAATTCTCCGATAAAGTTTTACGAATACAGCGACCGCATTGAGATTGACAATCCCGGCAACCTGTATGGCAAAGTGAATCTGGAAAACTTTCCCGATGAAACCGACTATCGCAACCCCAACATAGCCGAGATAATGCTCAATCTCGGTTATGTGAATCGCTTCGGCAGCGGGGTCAATACAGTCTCAACACTTCTTGAAGAGAACGGGAATACTCCGGCGGAGTTCCTTCTCGGCGATTACACCACCTTCAAGGTCGTCGTCAAGAATGCCGATGTCATAAAAAATGGCGCTGATGGCACCAATGTTGTCACCAATGGAGACGAAGCTGGCACCAATAATGTCATCGATAATTGCACCAATCAAACAGAGCGGAGCAATAGTGGAACGACAGCGGAACAATCCGGAACGATAGATGGAACGATGCGGAACGATGGATGGAACGATGCGGAACGATATGATGATATTGAAACAATGGTTTTGGATAAAATGAAAGCCGATAAAAGAATTAGCATAAAACAGCTATCTAAAATATTTGGCAAATCCAAAACCTCCATGTTCCGCATAGTTGATAAACTTAAAGCCGATGGTAAGGTCCGCAGATATGGGTCAGAAAAATCCGGTACATGGGAGGTTATTGAATAGCTCCCGGCTGTCATACTTATGAACGAGGCTGAAATTAACGAGTTGAATCGGCTGCGAGCTGAGAATGCGCGGCTGAGGGCATTGCTGACTCGTCATGGGATTGCTATGGAAGAGCCAGAGTCAGCGTTGCCTCGAAAGCCGGTGCTATCCTTGGAGGAGAAAGTGGCACTCTTTCGCAGTCTATTTCAGGGGCGTAAGGATGTGTTCGCCCGACGTTGGTTCGGTGTTACGACCGGCAAGAACGGCTATCAGCCGGTCTGTAGCCGGGAATGGAACCGGGAATATTGCGACAAGAAGAAATATAAATGCGCGGAATGTCCCAACCGAGAATTTCAGCCTTTGGGTTATGATGACATTTACCGACATCTTGAAGGAAAGGATCTGAACGGCCGCGATGTTGTCGGAGTATATGCCATATTGCCGGACAATACCTGTCGGTTTCTTTGCTGTGATTTCGATGACAAGAGTTGCGAGCATGGCTATCAGAAGAATGTGCTGGCCTACGTCGGAGTTTGCCGCGATTGGGGTATCCCGGTTTATATAGAGCGGTCGCGGTCTGGCAACGGCGCTCACGTGTGGATATTGTTTGACGGACCGATTAAAGCACAGACGGCACGGCGTCTTGGCAATACCATTCTGACAGAGGCAATGGAGCGCGAGGGACGGATGTCGTTCAAGTCTTACGACCGGTTCTTCCCGAATCAGGATTTCATGCCTGCCGGAGGTTTCGGTAATCTCGTCGCGTTGCCGATGCAGGGGAGAGCACGTAAAGATGGCAACAGCGTGTTTGTGGATGATAACTTCTTACCATTCGTCGACCAATGGTCATATCTGCAAGGCATGAAGAAAATGTCAGCAGCGGAGGTCGATAGACTGGTGTCAAGATATGATAAAGAGCCTCTTGGAGAACTGTCAAAATCCAGCGAATCCACACCTTGGGAACGGCCTCAGCCTAAACCTATGACTAAAGAGGATTTTCCAAAGTCAATCACTATTGTGCGTTCATCCGGCATTTATATTCCGGTTGCCAATCTATCGGCAAAAGCAATCAACCACATCAAACGGATGGCGGCATTCAAGAATCCGGAATTTTATGCTAAGCTCGGGATGCGTTTGCCTGTCTATAAACTGCCGCGCATAATATCATGCTCGGAGATGACGGACGATTACCTGATTCTACCAAGAGGATGTGAGGATTCTGCAATAGATTTCTTCAGAGGCAATAATGTTGAAGTTGAGATTTCAGACAAAACTAATCCCGGACAGCCGATTGAGGTAGAATTCAACGGAGAATTATTTACTGAGCAGAAGCTGGCGATTGAAGAGCTTGCCCGGCATCGCTGTGGGACTCTGTATGCCGCAACCGCCTTCGGCAAAACCGTTACAGCCGCAGCCTTGATTGCCAAGAAGAAAGTAAACGCACTTATATTGGTTCACACCAAGGCATTGCTCGACCAATGGCGTGAGCGGCTGACGAAACATTTATCAACCGATTTTCAACCTGAACAGCAACCCACAGGGCGTGGGCGGCGCAAGAAATTCCAACAGTTCGGAGCATTATCATCCACAGAAAATACACTCAATGGCAAAATCGACATCGCCCTGCTACAATCCTGCATGAACGACAATGAAGTCAAACCGTTTATTCGCGACTATGGCATGGTAATCGTCGATGAATGTCATCATGCTCCGGCAGTCAACTTCGAGCGTGTTCTCCGCGAGGTGAACGCCCGTTATGTTTATGGTCTTACCGCCACACCAATCCGCAAAGATGGTCACCAACCGATTATATTCATGCAATGTGGCGAAATCCGATATACCGCAGACTCAAAGTCACAGCAATCGCAACAATCTTTTCGGCGGCTCCTGATTCCACGTTTTACCTCTCATAGAAAGCTAAATGCTGATGACGGGAACTATGCACAGGTTATCGACGAGCTAATCGAAAACGAATCACGCAACAAGCTGATACTCGACGATGTCGCTGCCAATCTTGCAGAGGGGCGAACCCCAATTATTCTTACAGCCCGCACAGCCCATGTCGACTTACTCGCAGAAGAATGTCGGAAGATTTGTCCCAACGTCATCCGGCTCGTAGGCAATGATTCCGCTAAAGCCAAGCGTGAGGTCATGGAGCAATTGAGCCTTATTCCGGCTGATAAGCCATTGGTGGTTGTGGCGACCGGCAAATATGTGGGCGAGGGCTTCGATTTGCCCCGTCTTGACACCCTTATGCTCGCACTGCCTGTGTCATGGAAAGGACTCATCGCACAATACACCGGGCGACTGCACCGTAACTATCCCGGCAAAGCTGAAACGCGCATCTACGACTATATCGACCTTCGAGTGCCTGTCTGCGATTCGATGTATCGAAAACGACTTCACGGCTACAAAGCAGTCGGCTATTCCATCGCTGTCGCAAACGAGGGCCTGTTTGCCGAACTGACAACTGAAACCATCTTTGACTCGACGAATTTTGAAGGGCCATTCCATAGCGACCTTGCATCGGCAAAACAGAGCATCGTAATCTCCACGACAAGATTGCGCTGGAATCGGACACCTCGAATAATCGAACTTCTCGCGGCCTCGTCACTGCGAGGCGTGAGCATCACAATCGTCGTCGCAGAAACCGGGCATCGCGAAGCAGAGATTCAAGCAATGGGCTTCAACATCATCCACCGTCCGGAATGCAAGATGCAATGCGCCGTCATCGACCAATGTATCGGCTGGTACGGCAGCGTCAATCTCATTGGCCGTTCACTTGCCGACACCAACGTCATCCGCATGGCCTCATCTGATTTGGCGAATGCCTTAATGGATGCTCTGAGGCTGTGAAACTATAAGAAAACATGGGGACTGCGACTTCGGAGCAGTCTCAAGCCCCGGCACAGCAAGGTCATTTTTTGGTAACGACAGAGTTACCAAAAATCCAAACGGTAACTGTTTGGACGCCTTGCTGTGCTCCAATGGGCACACTCTACAATAAGGAAACAGAATGGATTGCCTCTGATGTGGTCCCTGTTCAGAGGCTCTGCGGATGCTGAGGACGCAGCTTCCATTGCTCGATGCAAAATTATTGCGATTTCCCGTAGGTTGGCGCTATATACCAATAGTATATAGAGATATACATGTACAACCTTATGCTATATCCGGCCAAAAATGTTTGGCGGGAATGACAAATTATTCCTTACTTTGCACCGTCAACGACACGAAACGCCTCCGACGGGAGGCTCTGAAAAATGGTCAATGGCACGAGACGTCTCTTAATAAAACTATGACACCGGACGGTGAATTGAC
>DAAP01000039.1 GCA_001701165.1 Bacteroidales bacterium H4
TTTCTAAATCATTCCTTTTAAGAAAGCAGGTCGGACTGCTGCAATAGGATTTTGCATTAGTGTACAAGATTAGAAAAAACCACAATCTTTGTGCACGTCAAGGCCTGCTACAATTCTGTCTTTGTCCATTGTGCGAGGTTTTTATTTTTTCCTCAAATTTACGAAGAATGAGCTTAGAGCACGGTGACAATGGCAGATAAATTGCGGTAGCCTTGACCTTTTTATTTTGTCGGTGTATATATCTCCCGATTTTTATGTAAATTTGCAAGTCATAACACGCATTTACAACAAACAATAAAAGATAATATACTCATAATATACAATGGCAATAGAACTTAAAGGCCTTACAAAGCGTAAGGACAACTACTCACAATGGTACAATGAATTGGTCGCTAAGGCCGATTTGGCCGAACAATCGGCCGTACGCGGCTGTATGGTTATAAAACCCTATGGTTATGCTATCTGGGAGAAGATGCAGCAAACACTTGACCGTATGTTCAAGGAAACAGGAGTGCAAAATGCATATTTTCCTTTGCTTATACCAAAATCATTCCTGTGCCGTGAGGCTGAACATGTTGAGGGCTTTGCCAAAGAATGCGCCGTTGTCACACACTACAGGCTCAAGAATGATCCCAATGGCAAAGGAGTTGTTGTAGACCCTGATGCCCGTCTCGAAGAAGAGCTTATAGTACGCCCTACCAGCGAAACCATTATCTGGGGAACGTATAAAAACTGGATACACTCGTGGCGTGACCTGCCGTTACTTATTAATCAATGGGCCAACGTCATGCGCTGGGAGATGCGCACGCGTATGTTTCTGCGCACAAGCGAATTCCTTTGGCAGGAAGGCCATTGTGCACATGCCACAGCCGAAGAAAACGAAGCTCGAACCGTACAGATGATCAATATATATGCCGACTTCGCCGAGAAGTATATGGCAGTGCCTGTCATTCGTGGTGTAAAAACTCCTACCGAACGTTTTGCTGGAGCACTCAATACATACACTATTGAGGCTATGATGCAGGATGGTAAGGCTCTTCAATCCGGCACATCGCATAACCTCGGACAGAATTTTGCCAAAGCCTTTGATGTCACTTTTGCCAATAAGGACAATAAACCGGAATATGTTTGGGCAAACTCGTGGGGCGTATCCACTCGCCTTATGGGAGCCCTTATCATGACGCATAGCGATGACAACGGATTGGTATTGCCGCCACATCTTGCTCCAATACAGGTTGTAATCATCCCTATATATAAGAATGATGAGCAATTGCGCGAGATCTCGGCAGTTGTCGAGCCAATTGTTGCACAACTGCGCTCAGCCGGAATAAGCGTAAAATACGATGACGCAGACAACAAGCGTCCCGGTTTCAAATTTGCTGACTACGAGCTTAAGGGCGTTCCCGTTCGCCTTGTTCTCGGAGCGCGCGATGTCGAAAAAGGCACTGTTGAAATAATGCGTCGCGATACCTTGGAGAAATCGGAAGCTCCACTTGAGGGCATAGCTGATCACGTTGCTCGACTGCTCGAAGACATTCAAACTAATATCTACCAAAAGGCATTGAAGATGCGCGAGAGTAAGACATACGTCTGTGACGATTACGAAGAATTCAAGCAGCGTATCGAAGATGGTGGCTTCTTCCTTTGCCATTGGGATGGAACGGCCGAAACCGAAGAACGCATCAAAAACGAAACTAAGGCTACAATTCGCTGCATACCTTTGAATGGCGATGACACGCCCGGCAAATGCATGGTGACCGGACGGCCATCGGCTCGCCGTGTGGTCATTGCCCGTAGTTATTGAAAAAGTCCGATAATCTCTCTACTGGTATTCATGGAAGTTTCAGCAGAACACAAAACTCCGGTCATTCCAAAGGCTGCAGCATCAAAGGAAGAGTATCCATTCAACGGTTATGAGGAATCATCACCCAAACCGAGCGAAGGAGGAGAAGACAATGGTCGTAAGCATCGGCCGGCGACCATTGCTATAGTCGTTCCATGCTACAACGAACAGGAGGCTTTGCCGTTGACCATTCCGAAAATGCTGCAAATTTTGCAGGATATGCATGACCATGGGCTTGTCACAGACGACAGCTATATTCTGTGTGTCAACGATGGCAGTAGTGATAATACTTGGAAATTGCTGAAACAAATACATGCCGAGAACAAAAAAGTACGAGCCATTTCGTTAGCCCACAATCGCGGGCATCAGAATGCCCTATTGGCCGGACTTATGTTTGTACGTGGCCGTTGTGATGCCGCCATATCTATCGATGCAGACCTACAAGACGATCCTTTAGCCATGGTGGAGATGGTCCGGCGCCATCTTGGAGGCGATGATATCGTGTATGGAGTCCGTTCGTCACGCAAAACCGATTCGTGGTTCAAGCGCACTACGGCCCATGCCTTTTACCGTTTCCAAAAGTCTATGGGACTTAACACTATATATGACCATGCAGATTATAGATTGATGAGCGCTCGAGCACTCGATATGTTGGCTGAGTATGGCGAGACAAATCTGTTCCTACGCGGCATAATACCCAATATCGGTCTTCATCATTCGTGTGTGTATTACGCGAGGACGGCTCGCGTGGCCGGCGAGTCCAAGTATCCGCTCGGAAAGATGTTGTCGTTGTCCATAGATGGTATAACATCTTTTTCGGCCAAACCTATGCGAATAATTTTTGGCGTGGGGCTGGCTTTATTGATTATAGATATAGTTATTGCCATCTGGGTGCTGATCTCCTATTTTAATAATAATAGTGTTTCCGGATGGGCATCGCTGATGTTGTCTATATGGTTTCTCGGTAGTCTTATTCTGATGGCCGTGGGTATCGTTGGTGAATATGTCGGCAAAATATTTATGGAGGTCAAACATCGACCGCGTTATGCCATAGGAGATAGTCTGTGGGACTAAAGACATTGTATTCATGGAACACAAGACTTTTATAAATACGTTATCACGATCGTGCAGTATGGATACAAAGCGTACCGGTGCGCTTGCCGAGGCGCTTAAGGATATCATTGTCCGATCCCTAATCAATATGGATGATGTTGCCATACCGGGGTTCGGTACTTTTAGTGCCGTCAAGACCAACGAGTATGTGGCTATAGACCCTGTTACGGGACAACGTATGCTGATGCCTCCAAGTGTCAAGGCTTCTCTGCGTGTTGGTTCCGGTCTTAAGAAAGCTGTACTTAAATCAATCAAAGATTGATATGGCACAGATTATTCCGTTGAATTATTTAGCTGAAATTTTGGCTATACGCATCGGCATTTCTGATGTTGAGGCGCAACGTTTTATTCAGCAGTATTTCGAAACTATATCGTACGGCCTTATATCCGGTGGAGAAGTGTCCATCAAAGGCCTGGGGACCTTTGCACGCTCGTCAAATGCAGATATAGCGGTTACTTTCACTCCTGATGAGTCATTAGCCAAAATACTTAACGCACCCTTCGAAGCGTTTGTCCCGGTACCGATTCCAGGCGATATTGAGATACAAAGCGATAAGCATAAAGTTGATGATGCGCAGGAAGCATTAGATAGTCAAGATTTGCTGCAAAAAGAACAATGTACCGAGGCAGACTTGGCAGAGGACGTTTTTACGGATAATTCGCAAGAGTTACCAAGTACAAGCGCAAATATTAGAGATACTGGTGTCGACAAATCTTCGGATAAAAAAGACCACACAAATAAAACTCAAGCTGCGGCAACTCAGGAACATCCCACATCGGAGCAGGAAAGCAATACTGGTGAACAGCCAATTTCGGGATGCACAGATCCGGGCATTGATAGCTATACAGCAGAGGTTGATTCTGACCTTTCTGATTCGGACATACATACGGAAACGGACGATACAGATGTTGTAGATGCCGCAGATGACGAAACTATAGATGAAGCTGAAAACGCCGAAGTATATATTCTACCACGCCACAGGTGTAGGTCGATGCTATGTTGCGTTTTAGGCCTTTTGGTCGGAGTTTTGACAGGTATAGTCATAGGTTATTATTTTCATAATGACATTGATCGATATATTGGAGAAAAGCCGGATGTCGTTGCGCCAAAACCCGATGTGATCAAGCCCAAGCCAAAGGCGAGTGTTCCGGTAACTGATGCGCGGATAGACTCATGCACATCAGATAAATCTAAAGTTGACATCGAAAAGACGATATCCGAGCCAAGATTTGATGTAATCACCTCACATCAGTTCCTTACGACCTTGGCCAAAAAGTATTATGGGGTAAAGGATTATTGGGTATATATTTATGAAGCCAATAAGACCCGCTTACGTCATCCTGACCGTATTAAGCCGGGCACGCGTGTTATGATCCCTGAAATTACCGAATTCCTTGATGACCCGACGCCGACAACAACCAATTTACGACAGGCAAGGCAATTAGCAATACAGATTTATGGTAGATTTGAATAGTGGTATCGGAGCTTTGTTCGACCTTGACGGGGTGTTGATAGACTCCGAAGGTATATATACTGATTTTTGGAATGGAGTAGACGCAATATATCCCACCGGTATCAATGATTTTGCGCATGTAATCAAAGGATGTACCCTACCCCATATACTTGACACGTATTTCCCGGAACAAGAAAGACAAGAGCACATTAAGAGGCTTCTCGAGCAGCACGAGCAGACTATGGAATATAGATTGTTTGACGGTGTATATGACTTTGTCTACGCACTGAAAGAACGAGGTATTCCCATGGCTATTGTAACCAGCAGTACACGAATTAAAATGTCTCACATGATTGAGCAATTGCCTGATTTTGCTGCATTATTTACTGACATTGTTACTTCGGAAGATGTTTGTCACGGGAAACCTGACCCGGAGGGATATCTTGTTGGAGCGCGACATATCGATATTGATCCTAAGAATTGTGTAGTATTTGAAGATTCTATTAATGGATTGAAGGCCGGGCACGCTGCCGGCGCGTATGTCGTGGCAATAGCAACAACCAATCCGAAAGAATTATTGAAAGGCTATAGCAACGTTGTGCTCGATGGGTTGAATCCATCTTATATCGGCCAGCTATTTCCAGTAATAAAAAACGCATTGCGATAAAGCAATGCGTTTTTTTATTGGATAACACGTCTGGCTCCAATAAATCGTTTGCTGTAATAGCCTCCGTCCGGGTAAGTGTCGTAGCATATACCCCTTTGTGCTGCGTGTATAAATTTAATCGTGCCGTTATCTTTAACCTCAACAGCCATGGCTACATGCCCAACTGTACTACCACCGCGACGACCGCCAAAAAACAATAAATCTCCGGGGCGTACATCGCTGATATTGATTTGTTCGCCTTGTGTATATTGTGTACGTGATGATGGGCTCAAGGATATATCAAAATTTCGGAAAACGAAACTTGTGAAGCCTGAGCAATCAAAAGCTCTTGGGCCTTTGGCCCCGGAGCGATACGGACGCCCAAGGTAATTCTTTGCATAGTCAATAATTTGATATGCTAACGAATTGACACCGGCAACGTTGCTATAAGAAGAAAGCGCTTCACGCGAAGGTTCGTCCAAGCTTAGAAACGCAGAGGTAGGGTCTTCAATGTTTGTAGTGAGTTGAGAGGTGTAATCATCGATAACATTTTGGTCTGTATTCATATCTGCATATGGCTCTACTGCAAGGACTCCAAAGGGATGGAAGCTTGCAAGAAGCAGTGCGGATAATGTTAATGCTATCGGTTTCATGTTTGTAGATCGGTTTATTTAGAGATCCGAAGATCTTTTTGTTCCCCTCAAATTATCTGATGCAAAGATAGAAATTTTTCGCGTAAAGTATTTGTCTCCTTAGTTTTGTTTATAGTGTTTTTGCATCCGTTAATACTTTTGTTCTATTTTCTGTTTGTTGGGTCGTATATACGTTCACCGAGGAAATGCGCAAGTTTTTTTATGCTTGCATTGGTTTCCCCAAGTTGTTGTATTAAGTTGATTTGTCGCTCGAAATTGTCATTGCCATCTTTCTGCAAATTAGATAATTGGGTTCGCAATGAGCGCTCTTGTCCTATCAGTATGGCATATTTCAGGCTGTACAATGCTTCAAGCAGTTTCTGTGGCAACGTGTCCAGCTCGGATGGCATATGAGTCATTTTGCTGTGAATCTTGCTTAGAGCATGTTTGTTTATTGCTAACCTTCCGGCAAGTTCGCGGACAATGTCATCAGGGTGTGATAATAGACGATCGCTAAGGTAGTTGCAAGCAAACGATTTTTCGAGTTCTTCTCTCTTCTGTGCGGTATCGAATGCCAAGGCGCCTTCCAGTCTTTGGATGTCTTGTATATCTTTGGCTTGTTCTCTTATTTCCTGACGACGTTTTACCACAAATTCAGCGACTTCGTGCTCTATGGCTTCGCTATGAATCTGGTAGTCTACAGACCAATTGCCGGCAATAGCTTTGATCGCATCCCATAGCTTGGCACATTCGTCAGTGGAAAAGGTTATGCCTTCAGTGACAAAATCCTGATATACATACTCAAATACCGATAGAGGTATGGCTTTGTCCTCGGAATCATAAGCATCGCAGAGTGTAATCATGCCAAACCTTACAACATAGCGCAGCAGTTCGATTTCGTATGGGCGTATGAAAGATGTCGGCGTAGCTGATATGGTAGCGACTTGGACGGCATGTGTATCCGAAATGACAGACGCCTGTGATTGTGTCTTTACCTCAGCCTCTGCCACAGATTGCTTAGTCTCGTAGGATTGTGATAGCTTTTGCGCATTTGCATTCACCGTGGCCTGATAGTGGCGAGTCTCTTCTTTGGCGGCAATGGCGCGTTTCAGTTGCAGCGCCAATGTCGTCTCGTCCATATTTAACATCCGACTACATTCTTGTAGGTATATGCGACGTGTTATCGGGTCGGGAATGCATGCGACCGAGTTTATGATGTCGGTAATAACCTGTGCGCGTTGCAGAGGGTCATTCTTTGCCCCATCAAGTAATATATTGGTCTTGAAGCTGATAAAGTCCTGCTCCTTATCTTCAATGTATTTTTCGACAAATGCCGGGCTGTTGTGCTGTGCAAAGGTGTCCGGATCGTCCCCATCTGGCAGCAATAGCACTTTTATGTTCAGGCCTTCGGCAAGTAGCAGGTCTATGCCTCTAAGTGATGCCTTGATGCCAGCCGCATCTGAGTCGTAAATCACAGTGACGTTTTTCGTAAAACGGTGCAATAGTCGTATTTGGCCTTGAGTCAAAGATGTACCGGACGAGGCCACCACGTTCGTTATGCCGGCCTGACACATAGATATTACATCCATGTATCCTTCTACAAGGAAGCATTTGTCTTTACGCACGATGGATTGTTTGGCCTGATAAAGTCCGTAAAGTACCGATGACTTGTGGTAAATCTCTGATTCGGGGGAGTTGACGTATTTTGCTATGTTTTTGTCGGAACGCAATGTTCTTCCGCCGAATGCTATCGGACGGCCCGAAACACTAAATATAGGGTATATTACACGACCTTTAAAGCGGTCGTATGTGATTCCGCGACTATTCTTGGCACATAATCCGGTGTCTAAAAGGACTTGTTCGCGGTATCCTTTGGCTAAGGCGGATTTAAGCAGCTCATCTGGACGATCAAGAGCGTATCCCAGATGAAAAAGCTTAATCATTTCATCGTTAATACCGCGTTCTTTGAAGTAACTAAGTCCAATTCCTTGCCCGTTTTCGGTATCATGTATGTTATGCTCGAAATGTTCTAAGGCGAAGGTGTTTACGGCCATCATTGATTCACGCCTGTTCTCTGCTTCACGCTCTTCTGCTGATACTTCGTGTTCCTTTACCTCAATGCCGTATTTGCGTGCAAGGTATTTGAGCGCATCGTAGTATCCGATATTTTCTATTTTCATTATGAAATTGACTGCCGATCCGCCTTCACCGCAACTGAAGCATTTACATATACCGCGACTGCGTGAAACAGAGAATGACGGAGTCCGTTCGTTGTGGAACGGACATAAACCTATATAATTAGCTCCTCGACGTTTAAGACTTACAAAGTCACTAACAACTTCAACAATATCTGTTGCGTCAAGTATGCGTTGTCGTGTTTCATCGTCAATCTTTCTCATAATGGATAGCGAAGTTACAAAAAAAGTTTGTATCTTTACATACGTTATATCGACAAAATCCAAGTTCTAACATAATATTAAACCAAATTAAATATAAAATGTACCTGAATAGATTCTTAGTGACTTTTCTTGTTGCCATTGCTATACCGATGGCTTGGTCGCAGCGTCTTGCCGTACTATCGGACATACATGTAACACCCGGCAATGCCAACGATGTGCAGTTACGACGTGTTGTTGATGAAATCAATGCCGGCAATTATGACGCCGTCATCATTGCCGGCGACTTAACCAACGAGGGTAGTGACGAGCAGTTAGCCAACGTGAAATCCATAGTGTCTGCAATACGATTTCCACTATATGTATTGCCCGGCAACCACGAAAACAATTGGAGCCAAAGCGCTACCAAGACGTTTGTGGATATCTTTGGCAATGACCGCTTTGTATTCAAAGTTGACTCGTTAATTGTGGTAGGCATTAATTGCGGTCCATTTATGAAGATGGGCGACGGGCATATAAAGCAGGAAGACCTTCACTGGCTCAAGTCTACGCTTGACAGCTTGGTAATTCCTGGTACAAAAGTCCTTTCGTTCAATCACTATCCAATACGCCCAAACGATCTTGACAATTGGCGCGATTATGCCGATGTTTTGTTACAATATCCTGTGATTGCACATATCAACGGCCATTATCACCGCTGGATGCGATATGATGTAGGCGATATTGAGGGTATCATGGTACGTGCGCTTGATATGGGAAATGGAAATTACGGATATTCCATTGTCAATGTGACTCCGCAATGGACTTTCGTATACGACAAGCAGTTGGACAAGGACCCGGTGGCTCGATTCGCCACATCTAATCGAATGAAGCATATGGCCATAAAAGAAAACCGAATAGGTTTCGATGAATCAAATGTACCGACGGGATATGATCTCACTCGTGTGTGGACGGATAGCGCGTCAATATTCACACGCATCGGCTTCGATGCTGAAAACGTGTATTTTGCCACTTCTATTGGTAATATCCGGGCCATAAACAAGTGTGATGGTCAATTGCGCTGGTCTGTATGTGTCCCTGACTGTGCATCAGTGTTCAGCCGCCCGGTGACTCTCGGAGGAAAAAAACACCTCGTGGCTGCTCCGTATTGCAGCGGTATTCTTGTTCTGGACTCACGCACAGGGAGTATAGTGCGTAATATCACCAGCAAGGAAGGTCCTTATGTCGCTGACGGAGTCGTATCTCCTGACGGTAAACGTTATATTCAAGGCGGATACAAGCGCATGGAGTGCCGAGATACGACCAACCCGGCAAAGGTTATATGGTGTTATGACTCAATATTTAATTATTGCCAGGCTGCGCCGACAATAGCTGGAGAAGATTTAGTATTCGGTGCATGGGATACTAATTTGCGGTGTCTTGATATACGTACGGGGCAGCTACGATGGTACTGGAACAATGGCAAGACAGCCAATATGTTAGGCCCTGGCAATGTTGTGCCTGTAGTGACTGGAGACAAAGTATTCGTTGTGGCTCCTGACAGGTATATGACAGCACTGGATCGTAGAACCGGAACTCAGTTGTGGCGAGACAACAGCCATAAATACCGCGAAAGTCTTGGCGTAAGCCGAGATGGCTCGATGGTATATGCCAAGACTATGGACGGCGAACTGGTGGCAGTGGATACACAAAGTCCTAAATTCAAAGAACTCTGGACTATCGACATGGGATTGGGTTATGAGCATGCACCATGCATTGTGGCCGAGGATAATACCGGGATTGTCTATGCCGGAAGTCGACGCGGTATTGTAACAGCTGTGGATCCTGTTGCGCAGAAAGTTGTATGGAGTATTCCTCTTGGTGTCAGCGAAATCAATGGCATTGACATTGATCCGTCAACAGGTGATGTCTGGGTTAGTCTTATAGAGGGCACAGTTTTTCGCATAAGTCGAAAATAGAGGCTTATTGTACAGCGAGTGCCGTCCTGGGTTCGGGGCGGCACTCGTTGTATGAATAAAACAATTCATCCGAGGCATATGACCCGGATGAATTGAGTGTATCTGTTATGTCATTTAGCCTTTGATTGCTGCGATTCCGGGTAGTACTTTGCCTTCGATGGCTTCAAGTAGAGCGCCACCACCGGTGGATACATAGGATACTTTATCGGCAAGTCCGAATTTATTGATGCAGGCAACGCTGTCGCCTCCGCCTACAAGGGAGAATGCTCCGTTTTTCGTTGCTTCTACGATGGCATCAGCTATAGCACGGCTACCTGCAGTGAAGTTGTCGAATTCGAATACGCCGGCAGGGCCGTTCCACAGTATGGTTTTAGCCCCCTTGATTGCCTCTGCAAAGGCTTTGCGTGTCTCAGGTCCGGCATCAAGGCCTTCCCATCCATCTGGAATTTCCATAACACTGCAGATCTGGGTGTTGCAATCGTTGCTGAAAGCATCGCCTGCTACACAGTCTGTACCGAGTACAAGGTTTACTCCTTTGTCTTTGGCCTTCTTGATGATATCGAGCGCAAGATCCAGCTTATCATTCTCGCAGATGGATGTTCCGACCTTGCCTCCGAGTGCTTTAGCAAAGGTATAGGTCATACCACCACATAATATGAGGTTATCGACCTTATCCATAAGGTTCTCTATAATGCCGATCTTTGTCGAAACTTTGCTACCGCCCATGATTGCTGTGAAGGGACGTTTAATGTCGCTTAAGATGTTGTCCACGGCCTTGACTTCTTTTTCCATAAGGTAGCCGAGCATTTTGTGGTCGGCATCAAAGTAGTCGGCTATAACGGCTGTGGATGCGTGACGACGATGTGCAGTACCGAATGCATCATTTACATATACGTCGGCATAGGATGCAAGGGTCTTTGCAAATGCTTTTTGACGCTCTTTCATTTCTTTTTTGGCTGCATCGTATGCGGGATCTTCTTTGTCGATGCCTACGGGTTTGCCTTCTTCTTCGGCATGGAAGCGAAGGTTTTCAAGCAGCAATACTTCGCCGGGTTTGAGCGCTGCTGCTTCGCCTGCGTTAGCGGCGTCATCAGCGAATTTCACATCATGACCCAGGGCTTTAGCCACCACGTCCTTGATTTGGATGAGTGACAATTTGGGGTTGACTTTACCTTTAGGTTTGCCCATATGTGACATAATAATGAGCGAACCGCCATCGGCAAGAATTTTTTTCAAGGTAGGAAGAGCACCGCGGATACGGGTGTCATCGGTGACGTTGCCATTTTCGTCCAAGGGAACATTGAAGTCCACACGGACGATAGCACGCTTGCCGGCAAAGTTAAAGTTGTCTATTGTCATAATCTATGGAATTGTATGTTTAGATATATGTTGATTGTTCGTATTGTTGAATTGTACGCCTTATTTGCGTGCAAAATTAATGAAAAAATTCCATATTTACTGCTTTTGACGTAGAAAACAGGTGTTCTATTGATGCGGACACTCGTCTATAAGTCCTCTGGTTCTAAGAATTTCAGCCATTTTGCAAGCGATATTACGGGCTTTGGTGGCTGCCGCTTGTGCATAGTTTTCGCCATTGGATGCGTAGATGATGGCACGGGAGCTATTGACGATAAGTCCACATTCATCGTTGAGACCGTATTTGCATACGTCTTCAAGGCTTCCGCCTTGTGCGCCGACGCCGGGTACAAGGAGAAAATGCCGCGGTACTATTTTACGTATCGTCTCAAAGGCTTCGGGGCGTGTAGCACCTACCACATACATCATGTTTACCGGATTGCCCCATCTCAGTGAACGCCTTAGGACTCTTTCGTAGATGCAATGTCCGTTTTTGTCGTTTATCATCTCAAAGTCTTCGGCGCTTTTGTTAGACGTCAAGGCCAGCAGCACAGTCCATTTGCCTTCGTAGTCTAAGAATGGTTGTACACTATCTTGTCCCATGTAGGGCGCAACCGTGACAGCATCTACCTGCATTTCTTCAAAAAATGCGCGTGCATACATGCGCGAGGTGTTGCCAATATCACCTCTTTTGGCATCGGCAATTACAAGATGGTCTGGATAGTTGTCTTTGATATATCTGATTGTGGCAGACAAAGTTTCCCACCCTTTTAGACCAAGGCATTCGTAGAAAGCGGTATTGGGCTTGTAGGCAATACAATATTGAGCGGTCGCATCAATGATGGCCTTATTAAATGTAAATACGGCATCCGGGTCTGTACCAAGTACAGACGGCATAAGTTTGGGATCCGGGTCAAGTCCTATGCAAAGAAATGAGCCTTTGGATTTAATCCGGTTAACAAGTTCTATGCGCTTCATAGTTTATGTGGAATATATTATAGTTCGGCAGACTTGAGCTTCTCAGCATTCTCGGCAACTGTGAGCCTATCGATGCACTCTTGGATGTCTCCATCCATAAATGCCGCAAGGTTGTATATTGTATACCCTATGCGATGGTCTGTAATACGCCCTTGAGGATAGTTGTATGTGCGTATTTTGGCCGAGCGGTCTCCGGTGGATACCATAGTCTTGCGCCGTGAGGCAATGTCATCCATATATTTTCGATGTTCCTTGTCGTAAATAAAGGTCCTTAAGCGGGAGAGTGCTCGTTCTTTGTTCTTAGGTTGGTCACGCGTCTCGGTACATTCGATCAGGATTTCTTCGGTTTCGCCTGTATTGGGGTTGCGCCACATGTAGCGAAGGCGCACACCTGATTCTACCTTATTGACATTTTGTCCGCCTGCACCACCACTGCGGAATGTGTCCCATTTAATCTCGCCTTCATTAATTTCGACATCAAATGGTTCGGCTTCCGGCAATACGGCTACTGTGGCCGCAGATGTATGCACACGGCCCTGTGTCTCAGTAGCCGGCACACGCTGTACACGATGTACGCCGCTCTCATATTTGAGCACGCCGTACACACCATCGCCGCTAACGGCAACTATTACTTCCTTGAAACCTCCGGAGCTGCCTTCGGTGTAGCTCGTTATGTTGAAAGACCAGCCACGATGCTCGCAGAATTTACTGTACATTTTCAGCAAGTCTCCGGCAAATAGTGCGGCTTCGTCACCCCCGGTACCGGCCCGTATTTCGAGTATGACATCTTTTGAGTCCTCGGGATCGGAAGGTATTAACAATAACTTTATTTCTTGTTCGGCGTCCGGCAATTGAGCTGTGGCATTATCAATTTGTTCTTTAGCCATCGCACGAATATCATCGTCATTATCTTTGTCAAGAATTTCTTTGCCATCAGCGATGTCTGCCAAAAGATGGCGGTAATGGTCTGTCGCCTTGGTTAGTGCCGACAGGTCTTTATACTCTTTGGTGAGGGTTACATATCGCTTTTGGTCTGCAATAACGTTGGGGTCAGACAGAAGTGTCGAAACTTCCTGAAAGCGTGCCTCTATTCCGTCCAAGCGTTCAAGCAATGTATTCTCGGCCATATTATACTATTGATAATGTTTTATTGGTTTTCTCCGTTGTATGGCGGAGGTGTGGATTGCTTGGTTGACGACGATGGTGCTGTTTCGTTCCCGTTATTGCCTGCGGAAGTGGTGTCCTCGGCTTGTTCTTCTGCTACATTGTCGGAAGTGTTTTCATCTTTTTTGTTATCTTTGTTGAGCGCCATAATCTCATCGCTACGTGATGTCCATTGACGTGGACCGAATATGGCTTCTACATCGGCGGTAAAGATGACTTCGCGGCTATATAGCTCATCGGCAAGTCGTCCAAGACCTTCTTGATATTGAGCCAAAATGTTCTTGGCGCGTTCGTATTGTTCGTCGATGATGCGCGAGACCTCATTGTCTATGATGCGTGCACGTCCTTCGCTGTAAGGCTTGGTGAATGCGTAGTCTTGACCCGTAGAGTCATAGTAACTGATATTGGGTATTTTGGCGCTCATGCCATATAAAGAAACATATGAGTAAGCTACTTTAGTTGCCCGTTCAAGGTCGTTGAGCGCGCCTGTGGTCACCTGTCCTATTACCAGGTCTTCGGCGGCACGTCCGCCAAGCAGCGAACAAATCTGGTCAAGTAAAGCTTGAGCCGGTACAAGTTGGCGCTCTTCCGGGACATACCATGCTGCACCCAAAGCTTTACCGCGAGGTACAATGGTGACTTTTATGAGCGGATCTCCATAACGTAGATGCCATGACACGGTAGCATGTCCTGCCTCGTGTACGGCTATCCCACGCTTCTCTTCAGAGGTGGTGATCTTGTTTTTCTTTTCAAGTCCGCCTATTATTCGGTCGATGGCTGCATTGAAGTCCTCGGAGCTAACTATGCTCTTGTCGTGTCGCGCGGCTATGAGTGCGGCTTCGTTACAAACATTGGCGATGTCTGCGCCCGAGAACCCGGCTGTCTGCCGTGCAAGCAGATCTATGTCAAGCGCTTCATCGTATTTTATGTCGCGCAGGTGAACCTTGAATATTGCCACGCGATCATTGACATCGGGTAGGTCTACGTATATTTGTCTGTCAAAGCGTCCGGCTCGCAGAAGTGCCTTATCAAGAATGTCTACACGGTTGGTGGCTGCAAGACAGATTACTCCGCTATTGCTGCCAAATCCATCCATCTCGGTAAGTAACTGGTTGAGAGTATTCTCGCGTTCGTCGTTGCTACCCATGTTGGCGTTGCGTCCACGAGCACGGCCTACGGCATCAATTTCGTCAATGAATATAATGCATGGCGCCTTTTCTTTGGCCTGTCTGAATAAATCTCGCACACGCGAAGCTCCCACACCAACAAACATTTCGACAAAATCACTGCCGCTCATGCTGAAGAAAGGAACATTGGCTTCTCCGGCTACGGCTTTTGCCAATAGTGTCTTGCCTGTTCCCGGAGGTCCTACCAATAGCGCGCCCTTTGGGATCTTGCCGCCGAGGTTAGTATATCGCGATGGGTTCTTAAGGAATTCGACAATCTCCTCGACTTCGGTTTTGGCCTCTTGCAATCCGGCAACATCCTGAAATGTTACCTTATTGTCGTTATCTTTGTCGAATATTTTTGCTTTGGACTTGCCCACATTGAAGACGCTATTGCCGCCTGCGCCACCGGCTGCGCCGCTCATGCGCCGCATAAGCAGGAACCATAATCCTACTAGAAGAATTATGGGCCCGAATGTAAGCAGGATGGTACTCAGAGCACTGGACTTGCGACATTCAACGGTCATAGACTTGGGTATGTCGCCATTGGCCTTGGCTCTGTCTATCTTGTCGGTTAGCTTGTCCACGTTAGGTATGACAGTGGAGACAACAGCTTCTGACTTGTCGTTCGAAGAGTCTTTGTCCTTGAATACCTGTTTGGCCATGGTACCGGTTAGAACACCTTCGACTTCGTTTTTGTCTATGTATATGACAAGCTTTTTAAAACCGCCATTGTATAAATAGTCTTCGAATGTTGAGTACTCCACTTCGCGATTCATTGAGTTACTATCCATATAGTACATGCCGAAAAGGAACATTACTATTAAGGCGTACATCCAGAACATACTGAATCCGAAGCGGTTCTTAGGCTTTTTGGCATTAGGGCGTGGACCCATTGGTGGTATAGGCATCTTGATGTCTTGTCGTTGTTTGGAAAAATTATGGTCTATGTTATGTGTCTTACTTCGCCTTGTGTCAGTCTAAATCCGGGACATCGATAATGTTGGCATCACTCCACAAGTCTTCGAGATTATAGCGCAAACGTACTTCCGGTAGAAAAATATGCACGAGAGTGTCGCCATAGTCTATTACAATCCATTCGCTATTGGAGTATCCGTCATAGTTATAGGGTTTCGTGTCGCCGTGTTCAAGTACATAGTCGCGCACACTGTCTGCTATGGCGCTTACTTGCGTGGGCGAGCCTCCTTGGGCAATTATGAATTTGGGCGTGGCTGCCGATTCGATATGACTCATATCAACGATGGTGATGCCGCGCCCCTTGCGCTCCTGTATCCCGTCGATGATAAGTTGTTGTATGTCTGTGTTTTGTCTCATTTATTTTTTGTCTGCCGCCTGTGTGACGCCAAGTGCATCACTGTCGGCGTTTTTATCATACAAAGTTACGTCTTTTTTGCCAATGGTTAGCCAGAGTACAACCATTATAGTTTTAATAAACAATAATTAAGCATAAATATCCCTTAGGTGTCGTTCTGGTCACTTGGGTTACTCATATCGTAGTGTCTTGACTGGCGAAATACGACCGGCAACTTTTGCCGGAAATATTAGCACACACCATGCCAAAATGGCGACACCCACATTAATCAATAGAATGCTAATCCAGTCAAAGGTGTATGGCACTTTATCCAAGTAGTACATCTCAGGATCAAGTCCTATCGGATACCATCGCTCTTGTATATAGCCGAAACCTAGTCCTATGGCATTGCCGATGATGATGCCCCACCCTACAAGACGCATACAAATGCGTACAAATATCGCATCTACGTATCCACGTGTCGCCCCTATGGAGCGTAGGATTCCTATGGTTCGAATATTATCTAGGATAATGATAAAAAGGCTTGAAATTAGGGTGAGGCTGCCTACACAGCACATCAGGATAAAGATTACGATGACATTGGTATCCAATAGATCAAGCCAATTGAGATATATTGCCCCGGTATGGGTGATATTATCTACTATGGGCACTTCGGGTGTTCCAAAATGTTGAGCATGGTCTATAAGAACTTGCTGCAAGGTTTGTGCCTTGCTCGAAACGATTTCTTGCGGTAAACCATTAATTTCTATTATATTGCCTGTGTTATCACTTACTTTGTTCAGCCGCTGCAACATCCGCAAGCTACCATATGCTATCGTATGGTCGTATTCACCAAAGCCGGAATTGTAGATGGCTGCGATTTTCATCGGTCTGGCTTTGATGGCGCCATTTATAAAGAAGCATACCGTAATCCGGTCTCCGACATCAAGATGCAGTCTTGATGCGGTATAGGACGATATAACCACCATGTTGTCTGCCGCTCGGTCCTTTGCATATAATGGCATGACGCCTTTGATGATGTTTTTCTGTTCAAAAGCAGTGTCATGGACGTCATCGTATCCGTAAATAATAACGGCTGAAAAGTCGTCTGAAGGCTTAAGTATGGCCGGCTGTCTGTAAGCCAATGTAACAGTCGCCTGCGGCATAATACTATCGATGGTTCGACGTAGTGCAGCATCAAGGGTGATTGTACTATCCGTACGTCCGGTCATGTAGGAGTACGCAGGTGTAATACCTATCTGGGATTCAAATCCTGAAAGCTTGGCTTTAATATCGTGTTTGAAGCCAAGAGCAATCCCTATGGTAAGTAGCATTACAGCAACAGCACAAGCCACACCAGCAACAGCAATGATACTGCCGGTGCGTGCACTTCGCGTTCCGCTGATATGACTTAAGCGGCTGGAAATCCATCGTCCGGAAGAAGCCTTCATGCGGAAGTCACAAGTTTTGGCATTCTTCGAGCCATAGAGCCGAATTGGCATCGCTGGGCATACGCCAATCGCCGCGCGGTGACAGACAAACCGAACCGACTTTAGGGCCATCCGGAAGACATGAGCGCTTGAACTGTTGACTGAAAAAACGACGTATAAATATTGTCAACCACTTCTTTATGGTTGCATCATCGTATCTGTCGCCAAGTGCCGTACGTGCCATATAGTATATACGCGAGGGGCCGAATCCGAAGCGAAGGATATAATACAGAAAGAAGTCGTGCAGTTCGTAAGGCCCGACGAGGTCTTCTGTCTTTTGTATGATATTATCGTTACTATCGGCGGGAATCAGTTCAGGGCTTATGGGGGTGTCTATAATGTCGGCGAGTACATCGTGCAGCTTAGCATCGCCATATTCTTTAGCCCGGCATGCGAAGGAGTCTACGAGGTGACGCACAAGAGTTTTGGGTACACCTGCATTGACGGCATACATGGACATGTGATCGCCGTTGTATGTGGCCCATCCTAATGCTAATTCAGATAGGTCGCCCGTGCCGAGTACCATGCCTCCGCTTTGGTTGGCTATATCCATGAGTATTTGTGTACGCTCGCGTGCCTGACTGTTTTCGTAGGTAACATCTCTCACCTCATGATTGTGGCCGATGTCTTTGAAATGTTGTGTCACAGCATCGCATATCGAAATCTCGCGTATCGTAATCCCGAGATGACGCATCAAATCCATAGCATTGTTGTATGTACGCCCTGTAGTACCAAATCCGGGCATAGTTACGCCGATAATACCTTTTCGCTCGAGGCCGAGGCTATCAAAAGTATGTACAGCGACCAGTAGAGCCAACGTTGAATCAAGTCCACCGGAAATGCCAATTACAAGATTGTTTGTATGAGTGGCTTCCAGTCTTTTGCTCAACCCGGCGGACTGAATGTTGATGATGTCTAAGCAACGTTTGTCTCGACTGTCTGTGTCATGAGGCACAAATGGCAGGGGTTGTATTAGTCGCATCAGAGCCTCCCCTGTATCATCGGTGGATTTGGCATCAATGTCTATGATGCGCACCTTGTTCGGTGCTTGTGAGATTGAGCAATCGTGAAATGATCCGCAATGTATGCGGTCGCGGCGTATTGCACGAATATCAATGTCTGCTATGGCGTAATGTGGTTGGCGTTGCCAGCGTTTTGCACAAGCAAGTGTGCATCCGTTTTCGGCTATCATGGCAATGCCGTCAAAAACAAGGTCGGTGGACGATTCGCCATATCCGCAAGATGCGTACACGTATGCACACTGACATCGTGCAGATTGCTGTTTGACTAAATCTGTAAGGTATTCGTATTTGCCTACAATGGTATCTGAAGCAGAGAGATTAAATATCACCTCTGCTCCGGCCATGGCGAGGTGACAGCTGGGTGGTATCGTGGTCCAGAGATCTTCGCATATTTCCATGGCAAAGGATATGTCGTCTACCTTAAGAAGTGTGGCGGTCGATAGCGGCACTTTTTGCCCGGCAAATTCGATTGTCGTGTCTATGTTCAGACCGGATGTCCACCAGCGTTTTTCGTAAAATTCGTTGTAATTAGGTATATAGGTCTTTGGAACAAGAGCTTTAAGTTCGCCATTACAGATGACTGCAGCACAATTGTATAATGCTGTATGCAATCTTACAGGGACTCCAACGATGATTGTACTGCTGAAAGTACGGGATTCGTTTAGGAGTTTCTTGATTGCCTTTTCGGCCGTTTCCAGCAAGAGGTCGTTATGAAATAAGTCTCCGCAAGTGTAGCCTGTGATGCATAGTTCGGGAAATACGGCGATGCGAACATGCTTGGTCGCAAGTTCGCGTGCCATGGCTATGATTGCTTTGGTATTTGAGCGTACATCGCCAACGGCAACAGATGGTACAGCTGAAGCCACTCGGAAGTATCCTTGCTGAGATGGTGTCATATTATTATATGGTTGTTCGGCCTCTCGGAATTGTGCAACGGCTCGTTTCTCAAAAAGAGTCCGAATAGTCGTTTATTTAAATTATTTTGAAGTCTTGCGGTTTTTGGACGTCTTTGAGGATTTGGAACTCTTCGTAGACTTGGATGTTTTTGAAGTCTTGCTCGATTTGCCGGACTTACCGGATTTTGTTGATTTGGATGTCTTGGAAGATTTGTCGTTTGGAAATGTGGATACTGTCGTTGTTTTGTTGTAATCTGCCTGTGTTTTTCCAGCCAGCGCAGTCAGGTCATATCCGTCTTTTTTGCATTTCTTCTCCATGCGTTTAATGCGCTTTTCCAATTGAGGATGTGAGCTGAAAAGTTGGTTAACCATATTGATTCCGGTCGATGTTGTGCCTTCAAGCTGTTTCAACTTCTTGAACGATGCGGCCATTGCCGCGGGGTTCTTGCCGTGCTTTTTTAGAAAATCATAGCCGTAATCATCGGCATTATTCTCTTGTTTTTGGGAGTAGCGTGCATTGACAAGGGCCTCGCCCAGTTGCCCGAGTTGCGAGTCTGTGAGTTGTGCCACCACGCCCCCTCTTGAAGCGATGCCGTCTTTGAGCGCCGAAGTCATCAATGCAGTTTGGAACGCCTTGCGCGAATCGCGGTGTGCGACGTGACCAATTTCATGTCCGATAACACCAAGCAACTCATTATCATCCATGGCATCCATCAATGCCGAGTATACGCGCACGCTGCCGTCCGCACATGCGAAGGCATTAACCTCGGTGGCCTCATATACCTTGAAATTGAGCGGCGTACCCTCAACGTCTGTCAGGCTCTGAGTAAGACTGCGCAGTCGGATGACGTATGGCGATGTCTCCGGCAGGACTTTATTTGTCGAATCGCTATGCTGTATGTATTCGTGTACGTAAGCGTTGATTTGTTCATCGCTAAGCGTGAATGCTTGTACGGCTTTCTGTGCCCCGCTAATCAGTCGTGAAAAATCTATCTGTGCCCAAACGGCAGGTACGGATGAAGTTAGAATTGCGTAGGCTATAACGAGCGTTTTTATTATCTTTTTCATCGTTTGTGACTGTTTATTTTGAAAAAGAATCTTTATCGTTTGTGTTATATTATTGCTTTAAAAGACGTCTGTTAAGCAGTATTAATATACGAAGTCTCGGCCGAGGTATTTTTCACGTACCACGGGATTTTCGGCCAATTGGCGCGATGTGCCTTGATAGAGTATGCGCCCTTCAAACAGCAAGTAGGCACGGTCTGTGATGCTCAATGTTGCGTGGGGATTGTGGTCGGTAATCAGAATACCGATATTCTTTTCTTTAAGTTTGACAACTACGGACTGGATGTCCTCGACAGCTATGGGGTCAACTCCGGCAAAGGGTTCGTCAAGCATGATAAACTTCGGATCTATAGCAAGGCATCGCGCTATCTCTGTACGGCGTCTTTCGCCGCCACTCAGCCGGCTGCCAAGGTTATGCCTTACTTTTTGTAGATTGAATTCGTCTATGAGGCTTTCGAGCTTGGCTTTCTGGTATTCTTTGGGTTTACCTGTCATCTCGAGCACTGCACGGATGTTGTCCTCTACGCTAAGACTGCGAAATACCGAGGCGTCCTGCGGCAGGTATGCAATACCGCATTGTGCACGTCTATATACCGGATAAGAGGTGATATCTGTGTCATTGAGGAATATTCGTCCGGCGTTGGGTCGTATCAGTCCTGTGGTCATATAAAACGTCGTAGTCTTGCCCGCTCCGTTGGGACCAAGAAGTCCGACAATCTCTCCTTTGGTGACATTTATGGACACATGGTCGACAACGGTACGCTTACCGTAGATTTTCACGAGATCATCGGTGCGAAGCATAGCCTCACAGTCATCGACATCCGGCAGGCTTGTTTGATCTATAGCCGAGGCTTTGTCTTCTTCGTCCCGACCTCTCTTGCCGATATGCGGAAGGAATATTTTGGGTAGCGAAATCTTTGGTATTGAAATCTTCATACTCAATTTAATTACTGGGCGTATTGTGCGAACGACGTAGCCTGCTTTCTATATAGTCGGTCAGCAAATTGATAGCAACAGTGTTGCTCCCGCCTTGAGGTACAATGAGGTCGGCATAACGTTTGGATGGTTCGATATGTTGCATGTGCATGGGCTTAAGTACGCCTTGGTAGCGGTCAATGACCATTTGCGGCGTACGTCCGCGCTGGATACAATCACGAGCGATGACTCGTATAAGCCGATCGTCCGGGTCTGCGTCTACAAAGACCTTGACATCCATCATTTCGCGCAAGGTGGGCTCGCATAATACCAGAATGCCTTCGACTATGACGACTTCCCTCGGCTCAACGTGTACCACTTCGGGCTGGCGTGTACATGTCAGATATGAATATGTGGGCATTTCGACACTATGGCCTTGACGTAGCATGTCCAAGTGCTTGCGCAGCAATGGCCATTCGATGGCGGCAGGTTCGTCAAAATTTATTTTACTGCGTTCTTCAGGTGGAATATGGCTGGAGTCTTTGTAGTATGAGTCTTGCGGCAATACGGCGACCTCCCCTGCCGGAAGTGCATTTATAATTTTGTTTACGACTGTGGTCTTGCCCGAACCGGTTCCACCGGCTATACCTATGATAAGCATATCTGTTTCAGATGATTGGATTGTGCATACAAATTGTCCGACGCTACCAATATCGACAACGCCTTACTTTTTTCAGCAAAAATACGAATATTTTTTTGATTGTAGGCTTTCTTGGCTGTCTTTTGTGCGAACAAAACTCCTAACATATAACTCCGGGTCGGCTGCCCCCGATGTATTATCGTGCGACAGCCGACCCGGCTAAATCTTATTGTTTATTATCCACCTCCGGCGGTCGAACGCTGAGTATCAGCGCCGGCATTTATCAATTTGTTCACGCCTCGTTTTTGTCGTCCCCACTGGACGTTGTAGGATATGCGCAGGTACGGCATTCGCATATCCAGACGCATGTGCTTTTCGTTGGAGTTATAAAGCCTGTTCTGCAAAAATACAGAGCAAGTTTTGATAAGAGTGAATTAGGGTATATCCATGCCAAGCTTCCACTGAAGGAAATGGCAGACAAGATTGCCTCTCACTTTCCCCGTAAAAAGCCCCAAGGCAACAAGCCGATGTTTCCACCTGAAGGCGAAGTGGCACTGATGTTTCTCAAGTCGTACACCGGGCTGTCGGACGATAGACTCGTTGAGATGCTCAACGGCAACATTCACATGAAAATGTTCTGTGGCGTACTCATCAATCCTGAATGGAACACTCTTTGCCGCCAATTTGCGCCACTCATAAGTTTGACCGCCTAACAAAGCAAGCGGCTTGATGCGCTGAAAAAAGTAAGACGTCAACAACTCGACCTTATGAACAAAAAGGAAGTCAGAGGTCGCATCGTCAGCATTGACCAACCCTATCTGCGACTATCGTGCGCGGAAAGGGCCTAAGCCAAATACAGAGGATGCAGATCTCCGCTCTACCAGACGCATAATCGGCAATCTGCGAGCCACAGTTATGGAGGGCAGCTTCGGCAATCAGAAATAACACTTCGGGCTTGGTGTTATCGCCGCTCGCAACAGCCGCAGCGAGACATTGCTCCTCTTCTTCGGCATACACTTGGCCAACGCCTAAATACTTGCCGCCCGACAACTTGCCCGTGAAGAAAAAGCTCGAGCGAAAGAAATCAGAGCCTGATTATATCTGACCGATTTTTCTCTTCTTCCGGCGACATGTCGGAACGCTTAATCATACCCTGTCCGCAAGAAAACGGCGTCACCCCCCCCCTCCAAAATTGCCGTTTTTCGAATCTAAGGCGACAGTCGAGCCAAAAATATTAAATATGGTCAATTGAGGACAATCTCAACCAGCCCATTAACTGAATATCCCTAATTATTGAAATATCTTTTAGCAAGATAATTCCATAATTCGGGGTAAGAATCCTTTATTGGTAGCATCAGATTCTTAGGGTCTATTATCAGATACTTTGATTGGTCTACTAAGCAAGCTCTCCACGTATCTTCCATATTATTGTTATTAGCAGGGCGATATTCTTTATTAAGTAAGTCGGTGTCAGCCTGAGGGATAACGTGAATATGTAGATAGTGATCTGCCTTGATGTCTTCTTCTTCCTTGTGTTGAATCATTTGCTCCGCCCAAAGAGTTTGTCGCATTAACTGATAAAATGGCTCGAAGAAATATACTGAACCTTGAAAATCATAATTTGGATTCTCAACAAATGAAGGTATTGAGCGAAGTTGTTCAGAATTTTTAATCAGCGCAGAATAATGGTCGAGACGAACTTCTCCTTTTGTTTTTTTAAGTGGATTGGTTTCTACCTTAAAGGTAATACCTTCGTTAGATTTGTCCCCGGATTTACAATCGTCGTAACTCTCAGTATACTTCCATTCAATAGGAATTATCCAACGCTCGTTATTATTATCAACAGCGTAGATAAGTGCGTCAACTGACGTACAGTTAGAGCCGCGAGTGGGACCATCTTCTTTGAGATGATCTTTCTTGCTGACTGCTTCAAACGCGATATAAGACACATCGGAATCACAAGGAATAGGTAAAACTTCCTTGAATTGATTGCGTATACCATTTAATAAGGCTAAAACAGCGACCGGGTCTTTCCGTATTGCCATTAAGTGATTGACACAGGCAATCTGAGAAGATAGAGTGTGCCCAGTTGGTTTCCGCCCTGCCCACCAATCAATATTATTATCCTTGAAATAAGATAATGCCTCAGAGCGGATAGGCTCATAAAGATTTGTAAACGCGCTTTTTTGTTGAAGAACAAAAGGATAAGTTTTGCCTTTGAAAACGCCATTACCAGTTTCGTCTAAGCCGAAAAACCCCTCTTTGATAAGGGCTAACTGACGAACCTTTTCTGAATTATAATAGTCTCTTGTTTTTGACATTTTACTCACAGTCGTTAAGGTTATCAATGTATAGGTCGAGGTCGGTTTCCTCAAAGAGATCCGACAACTCGCCCGTGTTCTCGTTATAGTCAAAGTCAACCCAGCCGTCATGCACCGGGTCGCCGTTGTAGGTGTCTAAATCGTCAAATTCGTTCATAATTTCATGTCGATAAAACTATTCAGAGAATTTTACGCCTGTTAATAGGAAGCCACCGGGGCTAACGCTTGTACGGTCGTCAAGACTTGAATTGTAGACATTCGGAGTGTCTGTGAATGTTCGACCAGATGGAAGGACTAACTTTCCACTAACATCAGAGAACGAATTAAAGGTCAGATGATATTTGTGATTCTGAACTAATTCGCTTGCTTCATCTTCTGTCATTTCAGTGAATACATTAAAGTAGATGTCGTATTTATTGCTAATGCGAGTGCCGTTAGAGCCAATATTGGCAAGTTCAAACTTGACGATATACTTATTGCCTTTTTGCATCATTTGCTCAAAAGTAAGAGGTATTTCAGTTAACACTGAATGGTCATTGTTAACGGCAGCAATAATAGCCGTTTGGATTTCTTTTGCGACCTTTTTACGCTTGATGTCATTGTTGAGATAATCAGGGTTAGCGGTTATGATACTATCTACTATGTTTGCAATAACATAGTTAGAAGAAGTCGATGCTTGTTCGACTGCTTCATCAGTAGAAGATAAAACGATTTCACTATTAGAGGTTGTGTTATTAACACAAGCGCTCAAACAAATCATTGCTAAAAATGATAGAAAGAGTGGTTTCATACTATATATTATCTATTTGGTGGTTGTTATCAAAATAATTATTAAGACGAAGAAGATATGTAGAGTCAAGTGGCAAGTGCAAAATTAGTGAATCATATTGTAGAATTCAACTTTTGGAGAGGAAAAGCCTAATTTTTTCTTAGGCCTATCGTTTATCAGATACTAAACCTTGTTCAACTCTTGCTGTGATATCTTTCTGAAATCAGTGCCCTTAGGGAAAAACTCACGGAAGATTTTATTGGCGTTTTCGACTGCACCTTTTTGCCCGGAGCAATAAGGATCGGCAAAGTATATTTTGCAGTCAAGAGCTTCTGCAATGTCTTCGTGGTCACGAAATTCAAATCCGTTGTCTGTCGTAATGGTGAGCACATATTTTTTGTATGGTACCAGAAGGGCGATAACAGCTTTCGCGACATCTTCCGGCTTCTTGGATGGGAGCTTCTTTTGCATAAACATATTTCGGCTGCGTTCTATGACGGTCAAGACTGCACTTTTCTGACCCTTTCCTATCACCAGGTCCATTTCCCAATCACCGAAACGAGTACCATCTGCCTCTACGGGGCGGTCGTGAATTGACACCCTGTTGGGTATCAGAGATTTCCCGGCCTTTTTGTATGCTTTTGGCTTATGTCGGCGATACTTCATTTTGTGATGACAATATTTATGTAGTTCCGGGCGCATCCTGATTTCCTGATAGATACGTTCTTTGGAGATCTTTACTCCTTGCTTTTTAAGATAGCCTGAAATCTGCTCAGGCGACCATCGTTTTTCTATCAAGAGAGATATAGCCTGTTGTAACACTCCGGGCTTGAGAGCACTTCGTTTAAGAATCTACAAAGCGCATATGACTATTCATTCGGCGCACCTATGTACCGGTTTAATTCTGTAATAGAACGATTGATGATTTAACCGAATATTTTGCTCGAAGTGGATTTTGATACTTAGGCATCAATATTTTGCTAAATTCATACATTTTGACCTGCTTTTATTCTTGATAAAATAGTGGATGTTTGCAAATTAATGAGTATTTTTGCATCGATAAGTTTTAATGTGTCACCGGCTTTTTGCCTATGACATATAGTATTGAATATCAATAAATAATATATATGACACACAACTCATCTTCTACATTCAGACGCTGTGGCGTCATTGCCGCAAGTGCTATAGTGTGTATGGCTATGGCTGTCGATGTCTCGGCACAACGGCTTACCATACTGCACACCAATGATACCCACTCACACATAGACCCTGACGACAAAGGCCTCGGTGGCATACTGCGGCGCAAGGTGGTTATTGATAGTGTGCGAGCCTGTGATCCTTACGTGAGAGTTATTGATGCCGGCGATATCGTCCAAGGTACGCTTTATTTCAACTTGTATAAAGGCGAGGTCGAGAACAAGATGATGAATATCCTTGGATACGACATACGTATTCTTGGCAATCACGAGTTTGATAACGGTTCGGAGCAATTGTCCGAAAATCTTCGCGGAAGCCACGCAACACTGCTATCTACCAATTATGATTTCAGCGGTCCGCTCGCCGGGATGTTCCAACGCTATTGCATAGATACTATCGGGGAAAAACGCGTAGGCTTCATTGCGCTCAACCTTAATCCCAAGGGAATGGTTATGGAAGGTAGTTATGACGGAGTGCACTACAAGGACATCATCAAAAGCGCCAACATCACTGCCGCCTATCTAAAAGATGTCGAAGGCGTGGACGCTGTAGTAGCTGTGACCCATATTGGATACAGTCCCGATGGCGAAGGAACTATCGGAGATGTGGATCTTGCCAAAGCATCCAAGGACATTGATGTCATAATAGGTGGCCACAGCCATGATGTCATTGACCCGGCACATCCTAAAGCCGGGATGCCGTGGCGCATAGCCAATGCAAACGGGGACAGCGTATTGGTCGCTCAGACAGGTCGATACGGCGTAAATATAGGTCGTATCGTTATCAATCTCTCGGACAACAATAGCACCGAGTATTCGCTTATTCCAATTAACGCTCGCCTTGACAATCGAGTAGATCGTGAACTTGAACAAAGCCTTGAGCCTTATCGTCACGGAGTAGATTCGCTGATGCACGTACCCACCGGTCGTCAGGCTGCTATAGACTTGCCTGCCGATGGTCCGCAGCTGTTGAACTTTGTCTCGGACTTCATATACAATAGAGGTAACAAGTTACTATCTGCGAACAAACTTACCAAGGCGGATTTTGCAATAATAAACAAGGGTGGCATACGTCACGATATGGCTAAAGGCGAGATTACCGAGGGTGGATTGATAACCATGATGCCGTTCACTAATTACATCCAAGTGGTCGACATCAAGGGTTCGGATTTGATGTCTGTATTCGATGTTATGGCCTCGACCAATGGCAATGGCGTCAGCAAAGGCGTCGATGTGGTCTTCGATCCGCAGACAAAGAAAACCTTGTCAGCCAAACTCAACGGCAAAAATATAGACCCGAACAAGACTTATCGCGTTGTCACCATCAATTATCTTGCCGGAGGCGGTGATTATATGACCGGCTTTACACGCGGAACTATTGTAGCCTCGTCCAAAGACAAAGTATTTGACGAATTGGTCGACTATGTACGCAACGACAAATCCATACCCCGCCGCCTGAATCCGGACAAAACTGTTCGTATGCACCCTGTTAAATAGCACCTCATCTCAGAATATGACAAGATTCAGCCGTCACCGTTCACGATACTATATGTATCGACTGTGGCGGCTGAAATAAATAGTAACGACATGTGTATATTTCGATTCCTTACATCTTCGACAACGGCACTGTTTACGCTCATTGCCTCGACATGCATTATCGCTGTGCCAACGCCATCATCATCCAAACATGGCGTATCCGGGCATAAGGTTAACATCGCAGTCAACGCGGATGAGTCGGCATGTAACCATTGGGTCGATTCGGTATACAATTCTTTGTCGCCGCGCCGGAGAGTTGCACAATTGTTCTTTCCCAAAGTAGTACCTACACGTGGAGATGTTTCGCGTGCAATGCTGCGGTCTTTGGTGAAAGACAATGAAGTCGGCGGACTAATTTTCACCGAGGGTTTTATTGCCCAATATGCAGACATGACTAATTACGCTCAAGCTCAGGCCAGCGTGCCGTTATTGATGACCTTTGACGGCGAATGGGGTCTGCGTATGCGCATACCCAAAACTCCCCGCTTCCCGCACAACATGGCACTGGGTGCCATACACAATGGCGAGTCGTTGATGTATGAATATGGGCGAGAAATGGCTCGCGAGTGTCGCATCATGGGCATACACGTCAATTTTGCCCCAGTGGCCGATGTCAATTCCAATCCTGACAACCCGGTGATTTCGTATCGATCCTTTGGCGAAGACCCCCAAAAAGTCGCCTCACTTGTCTGCGCATACTCACGCGGACTGGAAGATGGCGGTGTGCAAGCTGTTGCCAAACACTTCCCCGGGCACGGTGATACCAACAGCGATTCGCACAAGACCCTGCCGACACTGACGCGCACCCGGCATCAGATGGAACAAGTGGAGTTGGTGCCTTTCCAACGCTTCATTGCCGAGGGTCACAGCGGAATCATGACTGCACACCTTGCCGTACCGACTTATGACAAAAGCTCTACTCCGGCTTCGCTGTCACGCAAAATTACCACCGAACTGCTGCGTAATACTCTGGGCTTTGACGGCCTAATTTACACAGATGCGCTTGGCATGAAAGGTGCCACGGAGGCTGTCGCCAATCCATGCGTAGCCGCTTTACGTGCCGGAGCAGATATACTATTGTGCCCGCCCAATACAGCAAGGGACATTGACGCTGTGATGGCAGCCATTGCTTCCGGCAAGATTTCGGCTGAAGAGGTGGAGACGCATTGTCGTCGAGTGCTTCGATATAAATACTATCTGGGGCTTTCTAAATACACACCTATCGACCGCAACAATCTTTCGGAGCGCATCAACAGCGTTGGTGCCGATGACTTGCTACGCCGCCTTGCCGAGGGTGCTATTACTGTCATTCGCAACGAGCATAACATCCTGCCTTTGCGCCATCTCGGGCAAAAAAGCATTGCAGTCGTGAGCATAGGCGCCGAAGCCTCGAATGATTTCAGCAACACTTGTCGGCGATATGCGCCGGTGGACCTCTATGCGTCTCGTACCGGGTCTTTCAGCTCGGCTGATATAGCGGCTATATGTAAACACAATACAGTTATCGTAGGCGTATTCAACGATAAAGGGTCATCACGTCAAGCCCTGAATGTATTGTCTAAGGCTGTCAAGGCCAAAGGTGCTGGCAAGATGTCGCTCGTGGAAGCGTTTTTTGTTAATCCATACAAGATGTCGCGTCTCAAAGGAGGTGCTTTAGGACACGAACAATCGTTAGTATTGGCTTATGACGACACACCCGAGCTACGTCGAGCTGCTGCCGAAGCCGTCTTCGGAGGCATAGAAGTCTCAGGCACTCTGCCTGTCAATCTGCACGGCATAGCAAAGATTGGCACCGGCCATCGCTTACATAAGACTCGTCTGGGCTATTCATCGCCTCAAGCACATGGGATGGACGCGGCACTTACAGACAGCATTGATGCCATAGTCGGCGAGGCTTTGGCATTAGGCGCATTTCCCGGATGTCAGGTTGTGGTCGGACGCGGCGGCGACATCGTAGTGGACCGCTCGTACGGTCATATCACTGCCGGCGGCGACATAGTGACACCTTTTACAATGTACGACCTCGCATCTGTCAGCAAGGCCATGGGCACACTTCCGGGCATTATGACTGCCGTAGATCATGGAAAAATAGATATCGATGCCAAAGCTTCACGTTATATTCCCGCTTTGGCTGCTCGTTCGGATGGCAAGCAGGATATCACAATTCGCCAGTTGTTGTATCACGAGAGCGGTATGCCGGCGGCACTTAATATGTTTGACATAATGATGGATACGGCTACATATGCTCGCCCGCTATTAGTATACCGGAGGGACAGCGCACACACTATTCAGGTGCAGCGCGGCCTATTCGGCGCCACTTCTGCGAAGTTGCGCCAAGACATATCCTCGCCCATACGTACGGCACAATTTGACATAGCAAGTGCCGACGGCATATATGTGGGACGGTGCACCTATGATAGCGTGATGCACCGCATTTACAATATACCATTGCGAGCCTCAAAGCGTTACAACTATTCGTGCCTCAATTTTGCCCTGCTCATGGATGCAGAACAGCGAGCTACCGCAACACCGCATCAGCTGTGGTGCAAAACCCATCTTTGGGCACCTCTTGGCATGACTACGATGTGCTATCGCCCGTTGGACGAATATCCGCGCTCGCAGATTGCGCCTACCGAAAAGGACACGTACCTGCGCCGTCAAACCATATGGGGATATGTGCACGACGAAATGGCTGACTTCAGCGGCGGCGTGCAAGGCAATGCAGGCCTTTTTGCAAATGCGGACGACCTTGCCAAAATGTGCCAGATGTGGCTTAACGGCGGCGTATATGGCGGAGACAGAGTTTTGTCGGAACGCACGGTCAAATTGTTCACGACAGACCATAGCTCTACATGCCGTCGAGGCCTGGGGTTTGACAAGCCTGATATGACCAATCCCAATAATTCGCCCACTTGCGATGAGGCTACTGCCGAGACTTTCGGACACCTTGGGTTTACGGGCACGGTATTTTGGGTAGATCCGGCCAACGACATGTTTTTTATTTTCCTGTGCAACCGCGTCAACCCTACGCGTGACAACGATGCATTCAATGCCTGCGGCATCCGTCCTCGGCTGTTCAGCCAGGTGTATAGGGCTTTGAAGGACACCAAGGGCACTTTGATGCAGGAATGAGAAAACTATTTTTATTGATAAATACAAAAAGATAGTTCATACGTTATATATAAGCTATGATACATAGCAGACACATCACTCCTTTACATATCATAGAATGTTTTAAAGCAACTATATACATTATGAAGTTCAATTTTTTAATTATCGCTTTGGGTGGCATCCTCACTTCGGGATTAGCATCATGCACAGATCGCTGTACCATCAATGGTCAGTCAGGGAACGACCTTGCGTTTACGACATTTCAGCGCAGCGCTACTTATTCGCTCGTGGGTTCTGCCGCCGATTTCCTTTGCGACAAGGATGTTCAGTTTTATGACTCGGTAAGTATCGTAATGCCATTACGTGTAGCATCGGCTGACATTACGGCTTTGTGCGACAGCATTTGCGCATATGCCTTTGATTCGAAGCCCGGGACATCTGTCATGGCGGCTGCAGCCACGTGGATGCGCACACGCCCGTCCGAGGGGGGATACAAGGCTGTATCGGCTTACGCCGAAGATGCTACGACCCTTGGCGAGGCCAGTGTCAATGGTTTTGTGTATACACTGACACCCTCGCTACTTGTCTATTGCGTGCATTCCGAGTCCCTTGAACCCGGCGCCGCTCATGGCATGAGTTCTACGCGATATATCAATTTCGGCTATTCGGCCGAATCTACATTGCAGGGAGTCATTACGCTCCACGACTTATTCTCAACCAAAGGTTTGAAGAATCTGCCGCGTATTATTGGAGACCGCGCCAGTGAACTGTTCAGCGCCATAGGCCCCACGGATGTTGAAGGCTTGCCTGAAAACGGTAATTTCTATATCAACTCTTTGGGCGAAATAGTCTTTTCGTACCAACCTTACGAAATAGCATCTTACGCTCAAGGAAATATCGAAATTACATTCGAGCCTTATGAACTCGTGGACTTGCTGTCGCTTAAAGGCATCACTTATTTCGGTCTCGAAGACCTTAACGACTGATAGCCACGCTATACTTAGTGATGCTTAACAAACTTTAACCGATAGTCGTGTAATTTTTTCCAAAACGGAACGTCTAACTTATATGATTTACGAATAAGTAATCACATAACATTAAATGATATAACAAATGAAAAAGCTATTAATGAGCCTGTCTGCGGCTGTTATAGGCATCTTGGGCGTTAACGCCCAGGGTATGCCCGAGATACCCGCCGACAGCGCGTTGCGCGTAGGACGTCTTGACAATGGTTTGACGTACTACATCCGCCACAACGAAACCCCTAAGGGGCAAGCTGACTTCTTTATTGCACAGAATGTCGGTTCAATTCTCGAAAATGACAGTCAGCGAGGCTTAGCTCACTTCTTGGAGCATATGTGCTTCAATGGTACGGTCAATTTTCCCGGCAATAAGGTCATCGATTGGCTGGCAACGAAAGGTGTTCGCTTCGGTCAAAACCTCAATGCCTACACCGGTGTAGATGAAACCGTCTACAACATCTCCAGCGTTCCCGTAGCAGACAAAGCAGTGGTGGACTCGTGCCTGCTTATCTTGCACGACTGGGCTGACGGACTTCTCCTGGATCCCAAGGAAATAGACAGCGAACGCGGTGTCATCCATGAGGAATGGCGTATGCGCATGGTAGGCACAATGCGCCTGTACGAGCAACTATTACCCACAATCTACCCTGACAATAAGTATGGCGTGCGCCTGCCCATAGGTACTATGGAGGTCGTGGATAATTTTCCGCCGCAAGCTCTTCGCGACTACTACGAGGAGTGGTACAGGCCTGACAACCAAGCCATCATCGTCGTGGGCGATATTGATCCCGACTACATCGAAGCACAAATCAAGGCTATCTTCGGCCCTATCAAGATGCCCGAAAATCCTCAGCCCCGCGAATTTGTACAAGTCCAGGATACCCCCGGAACCATATATGCAATAGGCAAGGATAAGGAGCAGACCGCAAGTACAATCATGTTTATGTTTAAGCAGAAGGAACAGTTGCTGCCCAAGCAGATGCGCGGTACCTTTGTATACTATCCTGTCACATACCTGACGGAAGCAATTACTACGATGCTTAATCATCGTTTGGCCGATATTGCCGCCACTCCTGATGCGACATTCGCTTATGCCAATGTCGAAATCGGTGATTTCTTCCTGTCCAAGACCAAAGATGCCCTCACACTTTACGTAATAGCCAAGGGTAACGATACATGCAAAGCATTCGGCGATGCCTATCGTGAATTGCTCCGTGCCGTACGTGGTGGATTTACCGTCAGCGAATATGATCGCGCACGTACCGAAATTCTCTCTCAATATGAGAAACAATACGACCAGCGAGGTGCTCGCGAAAACACCTCGTACTGCCGCGAATATGCTCAGAATTTCACAACAGGCGACCCCATCCCCGGAATCGAATTCGAGTATAAGACTATGCAGATGATTGCCCAGATGATTACATTAGAGCAAATCAACAGCCTTCTTCCCGAGATGTACGGAAATGACAATCGTGTACTTATGGGAATGTTCCCGGACAATGACAATGTCATCGTTCCGACTGAAGCACAATTGGCCGAAGTAATCGACAGCGTGGAAGCCGAGAATATCGAACCGTTCAAAGAAGAACTGAAGTCCGAACCGTTAATTCCCAATCTGCCTAAGGCTGTCAAGCCCACGAAAGTGGCACACAACGATGCTTGGGATGCTACTGAAATCACTTATGCCAACGGCGTGCGTGTGATTGTGAAACCCACCAAATTCAAAGAGAGCGAAATTGCTTTCGATGCCATAGCTACCGGTGGCTTGGCCAACTACAAACCTGAAGCGGCAAACGAAATCATATTTATGCCCTATGCCCTCGGACAATATAGCCTCGGCACCTACACAGACAAAGACCTCAAGAAGTATCTGTCGGGCAAACAAACGAACATCAACCTCGGATTTGACACCTATAACCGCGAAATCGGAGGCAAGACTACGACCAAAAACCTCCCCACCCTCATGGAGATGGTTTATGCCACATTTACATCCTTCGATATACAGCCCGAAGAATTTGCCGCTCAGCAGAGTAAGTTCGAGGGTATGCTTGCCAATCAAGAGAAAGACCCGCAGTACATCTTCGGCCGCGACATAATGAAGACTCTTTTTGGGGCTGCTGCCAAGCAAGCAATCTCGACAGAGGCTATACGCAAGGCCAATCGCGAGACCACCGTGGATATCGTTCGCGCGATGCTCGCAAGCCCTAAGGATTATACATTCGTCTTTGTAGGTGACATCGATATGGACGCTTTCACCCAATTGGCCAACCAATATCTGGGCACTCTTCCCACCAATGGCAAGAGCATCGAATATGCCCCTGTCGAAGGCTTCAACGCTGCTCAGGGCACCAAAACCAAGGAGTTCACTACGGCGATGACCACGCCTCAGACTTGGGCTTTTATCGGTATCTGCACAAAACAGGCTTATACGGCCAAGAACAAAGTTCTGATGTCCATGTCCAGCCAAATACTGACATCTCGTCTGCTCCGCAAAGTTCGCGAAGAGATGGGGGCCACTTATTCGATTTCGGCACAAGGCATACTTTCGCGTCAGGGTTCTACCAATACGGTCATGCAAATTGCATGGCCCATGAAGCCCGAATTGCGCGACTCAGTCCTCACCGAAGTTCGCAACATCCTTGAGGGACTGTCCAAGGAAGTTTCTGATGAAGATATAACTACCGTTCGAGAGTATCTGGTGAAAAACGCCAATGATGACTTGGAAAAGAACGACTCTTGGGCAAGTGCCATTGCCGCTACTATGTTGAACGACGTTGATACGTGGAACGGATATGTAGATGTAGTCAACGCTATCTCGGCAGACGACATCAAAGCCTATGTCCGCGGTCTACTTGACGCCAACAGCTACATCACCATCCTATTGGATGCCGAAAAGGCAGAGAAAGCTGCTGAATAATTCGCACACACATTCTCTAAGTAATTATCCTTAGAGAATTAGTCCTAATTTCAAAGGGGCTGTGTCAAAATAGGCGCAGCCCCATTTTTAAACCTGTTGTAAAACATAAAACAAAGCCTCAACTTTCACAAGCTGGGGCTTTGTCATATCAAAAAGTTTTAGTAACTTTGCGATATATAAATAAAAAACTTTAATGAGTTCAAAGTTACATACAAAAGATACTGTTTCTTAGAGTGTGTCTGAGCGAAGTCACACTCTAAGAAACAGTATCATACGCCGCCTTTTCGGATAGAATTTAATATATAAATAATGTAACAGCTTGATTGATAACACATTTTTAACAAAAAAAAACAAAACCCACCGACACAAATAAACTTCGTTAACATCGTATACGCATCAAAAGCGTTAATTTTACACTTGTTACATTGAACTATGAAGGTATTCACATATATCACATTGTTTTTTGCCGCTATAACCATCAAAGCTGTAGCTCAAGCCCCAATAACCGGGCTTATCATTGATGACGCCGACGGTGAGCCTATGGCCGGGGTGTCGGTGACGATACGCGATAGCGTAGGCAAAATCAAGCGATTCATTACGACAAAGGCCGATGGTGTTTTTACACTAAAGGCGCCTGAATCGACTGCCGGACTTAGACTTGAAGCATCACTTGTGGGTTATGCTCGCCAGAGTTTCTCCTTAGACAGCATATCATTTCCTCTGACCATACGTATGGCCGCAGAAGTATATACACTCAACGAAGTATCCATACGCGACAAACGCCTTAGGGCTCAAGGCGATACATTATCTTATAATGTGGGGGCATTTGCACAACCTCAAGACAAGAGTATAGGCGACGTGCTCCGACATATGCCGGGTATTGATGTCAAGCCTTCAGGCGAAGTTCAGTATCAGGGCGAGGCTATAAACAAATTCTATATCGAAGGCACCGATATGCTTGGCGGAAAATACGGCGTTGCGACCAACGGCATCAACCATAACGATGTCGGCGCAGTGCAGGTTATGGAAAATCACCAGCCGTTACAAGTGCTATTGGGTACGGTGTTTTCGGACCGTGCGGCCATAAACCTGAAAATGAAAGGCCATGCCAAAGCAACATGGAATGTCCACGGACATTCGGGTGGCGGATGGTCGTGGCAACCCGAAGGCGCTGTATGGGATGGTGAGTTTTTTGCCTTAGCCATCATGCCGTCAATGCAAAGTATCATAACGGCGCGAGCCAACAATACTGGCGAAGATCTGTCCCCGATCACAACTGATTTTTTAGGAAACAGTCGTGGTACTTCGCTAAACCGATATATCAATATAGGTCTGCCGTCCGTGCCTTCGCTTGACTGTCGGCGTACACTGTTTAACCGTTCGTTTATAGTGTCTGCAAACAATGTATTCAAGATATGCTCAGGCGAACTGAAGGTCAATCTGGACTACTCGTTTAACAGGCTGACAGCCGATGCTACGACTGTCAGCACATACTATGGTGGCGCTGATGATGGTGGCAACCGCATCATATCGGAACATCGTTCGGGTACAGAACATGCGCATAGCCTTAGCGGAAATTTCAGCTACGAGACCAACCAAAAGACATTATACCTTAACAACGACTTAAAGACAAATATCGATTGGGACGATATGCGTCTGGCAACGGCAGGCAACTTTGACAATATGCAGACGGCATCATTGCCTGACTATTATATTGCCAATAACCTCAAAGCCATTAAACGCTTTGCAGGCAAACATCTGGTAACATTTGCCAGCCAGATTGAATGGGAGTCCCTTCCTCAGACGCTTACGGTGATACCGAACGGCAGCAATGCTATGCGCCAACATGTTTCGGACCGCGCCTTTTATACACATGAGAGTGCTGCATACGCTTTTGTATTCAAGGGTATCAATGTCGGAGTTACGGCCGGTGTCAAAGCCAATATACGAGACTTTGATGCCGACTTGTCCTCTCTGCCTTCGGGCGTACCCGGATTGACATACGAGGCTCTCAATACATCAAATGTCGCCGTGTATGCAAAGCCGCGTTTCGAGTATATGGTACGCGCTGTTAATTTTATGGTCGAGCTGCCGTTGACATTTGCCCATTATGGCTTCGACAAGGCGTTGGAGGCGACTTCGCAAGTGTATTTTTCGCCCGATGTTAAGGTCGTTTGGACTCCGCAGAACCGTTTGAAGCTTACGCTCAATGGTAGCGCCGGACGTGCGCCTATGGATATTTCGAAGATACACAACTCGATGATTATGTCTTCGTACAAGACTTTTCGCCTGTGGCGCTGATGATTTTTACAACAACACATTTCAGCGAGTGAGCGCCTCGGCCGCATTCAAAAATACAGGTCGCGGATTGTTTGCCAATGCTACTTTCGGACATTCGTGGAACCATTCGCCATACACTATCGACCAAATATTCTATGGCGACTACCTTGTATATGGTTACAAATCGGCGGCTATGTCCTCTCGTACAATGTATACCATGGCCAACATTGGACAATCTTTGGACTTCATGCACGGAACCATAAAGGCTAAAGGATTGTTCAGTCGCGCCAATGCCCGGCAGTATTACCAATCTCAGCTTATTTCCACTATCAGCACAACATATAGCGTTGGGGGTAGCATTTCCACGAGGCCACTCGGATGTATATCTGCTGACTATAGCATCGATTATGAAGCTAACCGCCTTTCCATGGACGATAACGATGCATCTTGGCTTGGCAGCCTTGTCAACAGGATGAATATCTCCGTATTTCCCATGAATAAATTACGCTGGGATATCTCGGGCGAACATTACCACAATGAGATTTCAGACGGTCTATACAAGAATGTTTTGATGCTCGATACCAAGGTAACATACACACTGAACAAGCGTATCGAATTGTCTGCATCGCTGAGCAATATTTTGGACAAGCGAACATACAATTACACAACATACAGCAAAACTGCAGCTTTTGAGTCGCAACGAAACCTGCGAGGTCGCGAGCTGCTGCTGACAATAACACTGACAAAATAGGGACAATACTTAATTCATATAAAGCACTATACTATGAACATTAAAGCAATTTTTACGATGCTTGGGATAAGCTCATTTGTATGTGCATCGGCACAACAAGCCACAATCAAAGTGGCATACGAGGCGTACGCTACGCCTCGCTCAGGCAACTTCACTAAACAGGTAAAACGTGATATGGTATTACTGGCAGGCGTGCAAGGCTCTAAGTATTACAACACTATGAGCGAATATTGCGACTCGCTTACCTCAACCCCGGAAGGCAAGAAACAACTCAACGACATCCAAATGGCCGCATGGATGACAAAGAATCCTGACGGCTCCATAACCATCAATCAGACCAAAGGCAATGCACCTCATAAGATCGAGAGTCTGTATGTATATAAGGATGCAGCATCTTCGACTGTTACGGTATATGACAAATGGGCGGACGAACCCGGAACATATACCGAACCCATGGGACAACAATGGGAGATGGTGGACGACAGCACCAAGACCATACTCGGATATGAGTGCATGCTTGCAGTCTGTAGCTACCACGGCCGTCAGTGGAAGGCCTGGTTCTCGCCCGAAATACCCGTATCTGACGGACCATGGAAACTGAGCGGACTGCCGGGTCTGATTTTGGAAGCGTATGCGCCAAATTCCAATTTCCGCTTTGTAGCAACCGGCATCGAAAACACGAATCAAGCCATCACTCCTATATATCAAGCTAATACATACAGCAAAGTCGATCGAAAAAAAGCTCTTCGCAAACAGCAGGACTTTCTGAATCACTTGCAAGAGCGTCTATCGGCACGCAGCCAGGGCAAAGTGGAAGTCTATATAACTGATGAGAAAGGCAACCGCATAACGATGCCTAAATACGAGCCGAAGTTTGCCATCGAGAACGATTACGAGGTGAAATAATACTCTAAATCACTAATACATAAGGAGCTGTGGCGTTAATGCGTTAATGCCGTGGCTCCATATTTTAATCAGGCTCAAAAAATGCGGTCTATTACTCGAAAAAGTCGTAACTTTGATGCTTCAAAAGCGACATTTAAGACTATCATGGATCGAAATACATACTTTCAAAACCGCGGTACATGCCGCCATTTCAAAGATATAGACATCGCTGATGCGACCATCGAAGATATTGCACAACAGGCTATGCATGCGCCCAATACGGGCAATATGCAGTTGTACAGCATGGTGGTGACACATAATGACGGTGAGCGACGCAAACGCCTGAACGATGCACATTTCAATCAGCCGGCGGCAGTCGGAGCGCCTGTCCTTCTGACGTTTTGCGCCGACTTACATCGATATACACGATGGTGCAGTCTCAATGGCGCCGATGCGGGCGTGGACAATATACAGGCCTTAGCTTGGGCATGGATAGATACGGCATTGTTCGCTCAACAGTTTAACACCATCGCCGAAATGCGCGGCTTTGGATGCTGCTATCTCGGAACTACAACTTTCAACGGCAAGGATATCGCCGAAATCTTAGAGCTGCCTTCTTTGGTAGTGCCGGTAACTACTTTGGCCTTCGGCGTACCCGATAGCGCCGTCTCGGGCGAGGATCGTTTGGACGTTTCCCATATTGTTCATCATGACAGGTACAAAGAGCCTAAGGATGCCCAAATATCCGCCGCCTATAAGGATAAAGAAGATATGGATGCCAATCGCCGCTTTGTTCAAGAAAACGGCAAGGAAAATCTTGCACAAGTATACGCCGAAGTACGCTATCCCCGAGCAGGCAATGAGGCCTTTTCGCAGGCCTTAGTCGAGATGTTTGTACGTCAGGGCTTCAGTCTCCCCGTTCATGACTAATAGTTTTATGATGGAACAAAACAACAGCGGCACAAGTACCGATCCTCGAAAGATACATATCCAAAATTATATCTACGACTTACCGGACGAACGCATAGCCAAGCACCCGTTGGCTCAGCGCGATGCCTGCAAACTATTGGTGGCACGTCGCGGTTCGGGCATTGAATCCGATACGGTATTTGCCGCCCTACCCGATTATCTGCCGCAGAATACGTTGCTTGTATACAACAATACACGCGTCATCAATGCGCGGTTGCGTTTTCGCAAGGAGACAGGCGCACTCATCGAAGTATTTTGCCTTGAGCCCGTAAGTCCGGCAGACTACGAGACTTGTTTCGGCGGAAGCGGACCGGTAGTGTGGAAGTGTCTGGTCGGTAATTCGAAGCGATGGAATGCGGATACAGCTCTACACGGGCTCATTAATATCGACGGACAAGACTTATGCCTGACAGCCGAACGTATCGAAACACTCCCCGGCGGTGAGTCGCTGGTGCGTCTTAGCTGGGACTCGGATGCTTCATTTGCCCGGGTCATTGATGCCGCGGGCGAGATTCCCATTCCGCCATACCTCAATCGTGCCAGCGAACAAAGCGACCGCATTGACTATCAAACGGTGTTTTCGCGCATCGACGGGTCGGTAGCTGCACCTACGGCGGGGTTACATTTTACGCCCGAAGTGCTTGCTGCATTAGATGCCAAAGGTATTGAACGAGCCGAGGTGACATTGCATGTGGGAGCCGGCACTTTCCGCCCGGTCAAGAGCGAATGTATCGGTGAGCATGAGATGCACAGCGAAGCCGTGGTAGTCGAACGCGATTTGATACAACGTTTGGCCGATTTGGCTCCGGAACGTCCGCTTATTGCCGTGGGCACCACCAGTGTACGCACGCTCGAAAGTCTCTATCATTGCGGATGCCTTATCGGTCAAGGCCGTTGGGACGGCGTTGTTCCTCAATGGTATGCCTATTCAGACGAGCATCCGCGACTGACGCGTACCGAGGCAATGCGCAACGTTTACGAGTATCTTGATGCCAATGATATGGAGCATCTGACTGCACACACTCGCCTTATGATAGCGCCTTCTTATCGATATATGATGGTGGATGGTATGATCACCAATTTCCATCAACCGGGATCAACGCTATTGTTGCTTGTCTCGGCCATGATTGGCGACCCTATGTGGCGCGAAGTATACGAATATGCCTTGGCTCACGACTACCGCTTCCTGAGCTACGGAGACGCATGTTTGTTCTTCAAGTAGGCGTTTAAGGAGCGATATATATAGCAACCACACAAGACTTGTGTCGAAACTCGTCTACAACGAGTCATGAATAATCGCCGCCTTATTTGACCCTATCCGGATTCTTGGCTATAAAGTCCTTCCAAGACGAATAAGACTTGGCGATAACCGGCTTTGAAGACTCATAAAAGTGGCAAAGGGCAGCGCCCAAAGCATCGGTGGCATCCAGTTCGATATCCAAGTCCACTTTCGGAATGCTGAGCATACGGCGTAGCATTTCGCGCACCTGCTCCTTTGAGGCGGCACCATTGCCGGTAATGGCCTGTTTGATTTTGCGCGGTTCGTATTCTGTGATAGGCACGGCACGCGCCAAAGCCGCAGCTATGGCCACACCTTGCGCTCGACCCAGCTTGAGCATACTTTGGACATTTTTGCCGAAGAACGGTGCCTCTATGGCCATTTCGTCGGGCAGGTATTGTTCGACAAGGCCCAAGACCCGGTCGTATATGCGGTGCAGACGCATATAGTGGTCTTCGAAACGACTCAGTTTGATGACGCCCATAGCAACCAAAGTGGGTTTATTTGCCCACACGCCGAGTATGCCGTAGCCCATAACATTCGTGCCCGGGTCTATGCCAATGATTATGCGGTCAAAACCGCCTTCCTTGGGCTCTACGGAATTCATTCGGCGTCCTTGAGATATGTGGTAAAGAACAACACCTTGTCACCCCAACGTTGGGACATATCGTCTCGCAGCAGCGTGGCCGTCTCATCATGCCATCGCCGGGCCTCGCTGATGCTTTCGCAGTCCATCTGTAATGCGAAGCTCACGCCTTCGGGATCGGTATCTGTGAGCACGCGCAGCAGGCGTGCGCTGCCAAACAGCCCTGTGTCGATGGCTGCCGGCATATATACTTTGCGTGCCCAGTCCAAGAAGTCCCGGCGCACTCTATTGTCTACATGGAATGTTGTATTGAGTATATACATTGTGTTTGTCTGTTTTTTGTCGACCGTGTATTGAGCATGGTACGTCTCTCGCTGTAAAGTTAGCGTTTTTTTTCGGGTCGTACAAATCATTCTCTATACGCGACATGCACAACACATTCCCACATATATATAACGGTCTCCGCCGTAAGGTCTGTCATCCTTACGGCGGAGGCAATATATATCGATTGTCTTAAGGGCCTATCAGTTGCGGTGCATAACCTTGCGTGCGGTACCGTCGCTATAGCGTACGATATTGATGCCTGGTTGCAGGGCGGTGCGCACCGAGCCGTCTATGCCGTAGATGGCGGTCACTTCTGCCGAGGTTTCGGCGGCGGTGACATCCTTCACTGCGGAATACTGCGACAGCGGCAGGATTTGCTTCACTACGGCGAAAGCCGTAGCAGCCTTATAAGCGTCTACCGAAGCATCCGGTACATACAGCGTGGCATTCGGGCATTTGTAGAATAAGTCGTTAGTATACTCAGGCACTGCGGTGGCGCGAAGCGCAACCGTTTCGACACCTTCTGCCACGTAGAAAGAGTCATATAGTTTTAGGACGGTCGAAGGCAGGTCGACTCCCTTGGGAGAATTAAAGCGGAAGACTTCGTTGCCTACATACACTACGCCTTCGGGGGCGTTGAACTGCTCCAGGTTCCAGTTATTTAGGGATTTTGCCGTCAAGAATTTTGTGCCGGGGAGCACGTTGTAGACCTTCGCGGGATTTGCCTTCGGGAGACATACAAACGCAACACCGGTATGTTCAACCTCGTTGATGGTGATCGACTCGCCATTTTTGTACAAAGCACCCACCTCGTCGTTGAAGTATGTCGTATTGCCTTTGTCTACCTCGAAACGCTCCAGATAGTGCATCCCATTATAATCATTCATAATAGTGACTATATCTATATCCTTTGTGGATGCCGGCACGTGCATAACCTTAGACCTGATACCTTTATAATTACCCCACTGCATCACACCGATGGTGCCTTCAGCCAGAGCGAAGACATCCTCTTCATACTTACCCTTGAAGTTGATCAGCCATTTCTTGAAGTAGACGGGACCTTCCGGCTGGTTTTCCATCCATTTCGAGCCCATAAGATTATATTGATATATGTTCTCTAACGCCTCGGGACCGCCGGTGACCGTTTCCAGATTCTCACACCAAGCTAAGGCACGTCCCCCAAGCTCTTTGAGCCCCGAAGGCAACTGTATCGCAGTGATGTTTTTATTCCCGTTGAAAGATTGTCCGCCCAAACAGGTAACCGTGTAGGATTTGCCATTGTGCGTGACTACGTCGGGGACAACGACAGAGCCGGTGGCTCCGGGAGCACTGATAAGTTCCGCTGTTCCATCATCGTAAACTGTGTAATCCCAGCCATCGACGGTCGGATAGCCGGCGATGTTTTTGGCTGAAGCCACGCAAGGCAACAGCATAGCTACGGCAAGTATGCCAAATGTCAGTAGATTTCTTTTCATATAAATCTTTTCTTAGAGATTAGTATTGTATTGTTTAGTTTGGTTTGGTTTAGTTTGGTCTTTGTATAAGTTGGATGTCATGCATTGGGAGGTCGTCGGCTATACGGCAGGTCGGAACACCTTACTAACACCACATAGACACGCGACTTCTTACAAGTGCAAAATTAACACACATACACTTAGGAGGGGGTGAATATTTCGGACAAAAAGCGGTCGATTTCGGACATTGTCCGTCATAAACATAAAATTTTATCGGACAAACAGTGTAAACAGGCAGCCTGCCACATTACCGTCAAGGCATATAAGCCAAGCAAAACCATAGGTTATTATCGGACCATAGAATTCGCGCGGACTATGCGCCCATGTGACGGAATCTACGATTTGGGTAGTCATTGCCTGCTACGAGGATTGGCGAGTTTACGCCCGAAGCCGCGCAGTGCAAAGCCCAGATGTCGCAGCATGGTCGGTACAAGTCCATAGTGGCGAGCCATTATGCGAAAACGCTCACGAAGTGATGCGCCGTGGTTACGAGTGGTCATCCCCTCGTACAAGTAGTCAATTAGTGTGCAGTCTACATACACATTCTTAGGCGAGCGCTGCAGACATACGATACACCAGTCATAATCGGCCGAGAAGCGCCATCTCGTATCATAGAGCGGAGCTATATCGCGGCGTACAGCCATAGCTTGGTGGCAAACCAGCATTCCTTTCTTGAAAGAATTGACAGTCAACTTACGCGGGGCTTTGAGGTGTCGCGGACCTATGTACCGCCCCTCATCATCCACCAAATTCGTCTGTCCGTAGACTATGCCGGGGCGGCAGTTGGCTTCTACGGCCTCGGCAAGGCGTTGCAGCACCCCGGCATCATGGAATTTGTCTCCGGCATTAAGAAATATAAGATACTCACCCGAGGCAATATCCATAGCATTGTTCATGGCATCATACAATCCTGCATCCGGTTGCGAGACTATACGCGTGCGACTATCGGCATAATTTCGGGCAATAGTCACGGTGTCATCCGTGCTCACTCCGTCCATAATTATATGTTCATATCGGTCGCATGACTGCACCGCCACGCTTTGCATTGTACGGCCAAGCGTAGTAGAAGCATTGTAAGTTACTGTGATAATGCTGAATAACGGAGTCTTGTAATCCATAATGAGTAGATGGTGTGAACTATCGGCCGTTGTGTCTATGTACGGCACATCCGTCCAAAAACGCCCGAAAGTTACAAAAAAAAAATGCTCCGACAAAACGCCCTGGCTTGTTGGTTTTTAGAAGATTTTGGCCGACAATTGTGAAAATATCTTTTGGCAGATTAAAAAAAAATCGCCAACTTTGCATTCCACGTTATGCGCCTGCAGCGTCAGCCATCTTTCGCCGCAGGTAGATATTTCTGCAAAATACGGGTTTACCACTTAACTGATTATGAACAAACCGGGCAGCCATACGCCACTATGGGAAGATTGTCTTACGCTAATCCGTAAAGAAGTTAGCGCAAGCGAGTATGACCTATGGTTCAAGGACATCAGCGAAGTGAGCCACGTCGGCAATGACCTTAAACTGATGGTTCCGACGCCGTTGTTTGCCGAGCATATCGAAGCCAACTATCTTGACATCATAGGGCCTATACTGCACCGAGTATACGGCCCGGACGTACAATTGCACTATCTGTTCAATGTCGTAAGCAAAGAGCCTGACACGCAAGTGGACGTGGCCAGCACACCGCGAAGCAAGGCTGTAACTACGCCGGCGGTGGCCAATCCCTTTGCGCCACGACCTGTCGGTTCGGTAGACCCACAACTCAACCCTCGGTTTACTTTCGAGAATTATTGTGTGTCGTCATCGAACAAAAACGCCCTGATCATAGCCGAGTCTTTAGCCAACGACCCGCAGGTCAAGACGTTCAATCCCCTCTTTATTTTCGGAGACACCGGCGTGGGCAAGACCCACCTTATCCAAGCCATAGGCATACGCCTCAAAGAACGTTTCCCCGACATGAGGGTGGTATACCTTACCTCGCGCACTTTCCAGAGCCAGTTCACTACAGCTCACATGCGTGGTGAGACCAACCAGTTCTTCAATTTCTATCAGAGTATAGACACCCTTATTGTAGACGACATCCAGGACTTGAACGACAAGCCCAAAACGCAAAACATGTTCTACAATATATTCAATTATCTGCATCTCAACAACAAACAGATTGTACTGTCTTCGGACCGTGCGCCCGCAGATATGAAAGGTTTTGAAGCGCGTATGCTCGGCCGCTTCAAGTGGGGTATTTCCGTACGTCTCGAGCGTCCGGATCTGCAATTGCGTCGACACATACTCAGCCAAAAAGCTGCAAGCGAAGGCATTGAATTGCCGGACGATGTGATGACTTATATAGCCAATAACGTCACCGACAGCATCCGTGACATTGAGGGCGTAATGACATCGATAGTGGCACGTGCGACTTTCTGTAACATCCCGGTGTCCCTGGAATTGGCTCGCAACGTCGTGGGCAATGCCATACGCACCACTCGGCGCAGCACCGAATTTGATGATGTGCTTCGCGAAGTGTGCTCATACTACAACGTGGAACAGAGTTTGGTATTTACCTCCTCGCGCAAGCGCGAAATTTCGGATGCGCGCCAGATGGTGATGTACCTGGCCAAACAACTTGCCAAGATGTCATTCAAGGCCATAGGACAACGTTTAGGTCGCAGCCATGCCACGGTGCTATACGGGTGTCGACAAATCGAAGAACGTATACCATACGAGAAACAATTGCAAGAGGCTTCCGACACTATCACCAAGATATTATTGTCTTAGACGTGCGGTATTCGTACTCTCCCATATTTTAGCATTACCGGAGGCGAATTGTTCGCCTTTTTTTTGTGTGTACGCGCATAATCACTACCTTTGTCCACAAATAACATAAGTCCACATATTATACCATGCTACTATTCATTGCAAAAAGACATATAGGGCTCGAACTTTCCGAACAGGCTCATTTGGCCGTACAGGCCGGATGTGGATGGATACAGGTTTGTATCGATGATATTCCCGACCAGGACGCCCGCGCCCAATTGTCAGTCATCGCAAACGAATGTCGTGAGCAAGGCATCATTCTAACCATAGAAGACAACCCCGAGTTGGCCGCTGAAATGGGCGTACACGGCGTATATATATCTGAGTCATCGACCAATGCACGCGCTTTGCGCGAAAAACTTGGAGCCGAGGCCATCATCGGTATTGCTGCGGCATCGGCATCATCTGTCGGTACTTTGGCCGCCCTTGATATTGATTATGTTACCATACCGACAAACACGGGCGTAGACGAGGCTGCGGCCTTTGTAAAAACAGTGCGCGATGCCGGCGTCAATACGCCCATTGTCGCTGTCGGGGCATTTGCCGCCGCTAACATCCGAGCTATGATTGCTGCCGGGGTCAACGGCTTTGCTCTTTCGCTGGAAGACATAGGATCCTCATCCGATGCGGTACAGGCCATCGATTGCATATTGTCTACAATAAATACCGTCACGAAAAAAGTCGAATGATGCGCTTGGGACGCAAGCATCCATAAACCAATTGACCATGCTTCATTGTTTTATGCCCCGGTCCTACGAATGAAGACCTCATTATCTTCCATATTGTTACGTGTTGCCTTGCCCGTATTGATCGGCTTGGGCGTCACGGCATGGCTCTTTGCCGATGAATTCGGGGGCAAAGCTTTAGATGCCATAGACTGGAATGTGCAAATGCTTGTCGGATTTGCGCTTGCCTGCGTATTTGTGGTCGGACGAGACTTTGGCTTAACGTGGCGTTTTCACACGATTGCACACCCGCAATTGACGTGGCGTCGGTCGGTGCGCGTCGATTTAATGTGCGCCTTCACTTCGGCCATAACCCCGTCTGCTGTCGGAGGTAGCGCCTTGGCTGTGTTTTATCTCAATCGAGAGGGAGTATCTCTGGGCAAAGCCGCAACACTGACACTTACCACACTGCTGATGGACGAGATGTTTTTCGTGGTATTTTGTCCTGTGATACTGTTATTGATACCAAATGACCTCTTGTTTGCCCAAGGCACAGTAGATGCCGGCTTTATGTTGGGTGTGCGTATAGTCTTTTGGATAGTGTACGCCGGCATTGTGGTATATACAGCGTTATTGTTTATGGGCATAATTGCATGGCCCGAAGCAGTGGCTCGATTCATCAAAAAGGCTTTTGGCCGGCGCATATTGCGCCGATGGAGAAGAAGCGCCTACGAAATGGCCGACAATATGGTGACTACATCACGCCAATTGCGCCAACGTTCGATGCGTTGGTGGCTCAATGTGTTTTTTGCCACTGTTGTATCATGGTTCTCACGATATTTGGTGGTCAATGCCTTATTTTGGGGCTTCTGTCCCGATGCATCCGGATGGCTGGTATTCGGCCGCCAATTTGTAATATGGGTCTTGCTCATGGTTTCCCCTACCCCGGGCGGCAGCGGTATTTCCGAAGTAATTTTCGCCACCTATTACGGCGATCTTGTCGGCAGCCCGCAGATGGCCCTGATGATGGCTCTGGCTTGGCGATTGATCAGCTATTACATATACCTAGTGGCCGGATCGCTGATACTACCATCGTATTTTGGAAAAAAGAAAATGCGACCGAGCGGCGAAACCATGCCTTAGCATAGCATTAAACTGCCTATTCAAGAATTTTAAGAACAACACAAATACCGAACACCGATATGTTTTCATCGATATCCAACCAATGTTTTGCCGTGATACCGGCACGATACGCATCGACACGCTTTCCGGGCAAGCCCTTGGCTATGCTGGGCACTCGCCCCGTCATCGAGCATGTATGGCGTCGTGTCTCTAAGGTTTTTGGAGACAATGTAGCCGTGGCCACAGACGACACTCGCATAGCAGACTGCGTCACCGGCTTTGGCGGACGAGTTGTAATGACGTCCATCGACCACCATAGTGGCACCGATCGCTGCCGCGAGGCTGTAGAGCTTCTCGGAGTGACACAAAATGTCATTGTAAATATCCAGGGCGATGAACCTTTCGTGGACACCGGTTCGCTGATGGCTTTGGCCGGATGTTTCGAGCGCGAAGACGTGGACATCGCCACCTTGGCGCGGCCGTTGCCGGCTTCGACACCATACGAAACCATTGCTGACCCGGCACTTGTAAAAGTCGTAATATCACAGGTAAACACTGCTATGTATTTTTCGCGTTGGCCCATACCTTTCTGCCGCGGAATCGAGCAAAATAGCTGGACTAAGGCCACGACTTATTACGGACATGTGGGTGTGTATGCTTATCGACACGATGTTTTACGCCATCTTGCATCATTGCCTCAATCGCCGTTAGAGCGTGCCGAGTCATTGGAACAGCTCCGATGGCTGCAAAACGGATACACTATAGCTGTCGCATACACCAATACCAATACTATCGGCATTGACACGCCGAAAGATTTGGAGGCTGCACGCCTATTTTTAGAACAAAATCCCGAAACTGATGCTTGACAGAAAGACGCCGCCATCGGTGCGCGAATTCGACTCTCTTGCCATCCCGAGCATCGAAACAGCTAAAATATGTGAGGGTGTCACACTGTACTCCTACAATCGTCCGAAGTGCGGCATACTTCGTGTGAACGTGTTTTGGAATGCCGGTGACGCCAATCTTCCGGTCAGGGGTGCGGCATCTTTCGTTGCGCCCATGTTTTGCGATGGCACGCAAAGCCATACGGGAGAAGCCATTGCGCAGATATTTGATTTCAACGGCGTATCACTCAGACCGATAGGCAATGCAAAATATACAGGCATCGGCATTTTGGGCGAAACAGACAAGGTTTTGGCACTACTGCCGCTGTTGTCCGATATGATTTTGACGCCAACTTTTCCGGACGGGGCATTCGAGGCACAACATCGCACGCGACTTGCTAATATGCGTACGGCATTGACCAAGCCTTCATATGTCGCATCTTGTCTCTCTGCCGAATTATCATATGGTCCCGACCATCCTTATATGCTGCCCGTAACGGCCGAACAATGCGAGGCTGTCTCAGTCGCGGATGTACGCCGTTGCCATTATGAAGGCATCACCCACCACTCTATACATGTATTTGTAACGGGTGACTTGGATTGTGTATCAGATGCACGCAGCATTGTGGCGTCCTTTGCAAGTGGATTGAAGCCTGCCTCGGTGGAATCGTTTGTAGATATACCGCCATCGCCGCAACCGCCGCAGATACGTGTCGAACATTTGCCGCATACTATCCAAAGTGCCATTTGCGCCTCCATACCGGCTATAGGACGTCAGCATCCCGACTATGTGGACTTGCGTCATGCCGTAATTGCACTTGGCGGATACTTCGGCAGCCGATTGATGACCAATATTCGCGAGCGTAAAGGCCTTACGTACGGCATAGGGGCGGCCCTCATAGGAGTACGCAAGTCCGGCATGGTGCAAATTTCGGCCCAATGCGATACCGAATACACTGATACAGTCGTCGAAGAAATACGCAATGAATTGAAATTACTCGCTTCCGAACCTATGTGCGAGGACGAAATGACGCGGTTGCGTCGGGACGTAATGTCGACACTGGCCACAACATTGGATACGCCTCTGTCAATCATGGATTACTATGAATCCGCTCTTTTGGCCGGCATCCCGAACGGATACTACGCCGCTCAAGTACGCAGCATTACATCTATGACCCCCGAGCGATTATGTCGGCTTGCAGCTTGTTATCTGCATCCCGAAGAATTACGTATAGCTATAGCCACAATATAGGCCGACATACATTTCATACCGAAGATAACCGGAGGGGGCAGATACACGCATGTGTGTCAGCCCCCTCCGGCGTTTGCATATGTATGCCTTAGTGCGAGCGCTCGGCTATATATCCGTTTTTGTAAGCATACAGCAATTCCATGAGTTCGTCTATTTGGCATTGCAATTCGTAGCCCTTGTCAGTATCGCGCACACGCATGCGGTGGGCGCTCAGCTCTACTATCTGGTTGGTGGACACGATGTCAGTACCATTGACAATAGCATTTTCGGCGGAAGTAAAAGGCTCGTGCTGAACCAGTTCAAACCCTCGGCTGTGGAATACAAGGGTGTAACCGGCAATGCCTGTGGTATCGTGATACGCCTTGGCAAATCCACCATCAATTACCATCAGACGGCCATTGGCTCGTATGGGACTTTCGCCACGACTGGCTCGAACGGGCACATGCCCATTGATGATATGGCGGTGTTCGCCCTTCACCTTGAACTCATCGAGAATTTTGTCGCATACATCGACACGGTCACGCAAGGTATAGTAATTGCCCTTGGTCTCGGCATGTGTGGCTTTGTCCTCGATGAAGTAACGTTCGAAAGTCGCCATCTTGGACTTGTCAAAGAGCGGTGAGTCGGGGCCGCACCAGAGATACCAGAAGAAGTCTATGGCATATTCGCGCTCATCCTGAGGTAGGTCGGCATTGAAGGCGGCACGCATCACACGGTTTACCTTATTGAGAAGGTGACGACCACTATATTTCTCGCCGTCAATTTCGACTTCCTTGAATGTTGCATCGGCATTCAAAGGTAGCGATGCATGAAACAGCAGATTGCCGTTGTACACACCGTAAAGAGCCCCATGCGACAGCAGCACCCCGATATGTTGTTGAAGCTTTTCGCTTACCAGAAACGAGTGTTGCAATTTATGCATAAGGTCAGTTTCTTCGGGCGTCAGCGCATAAGGATTGGCCGGGTCTATGGTCGGGAAGTGACAATCTCGCAATGGATACTCTGTGCCATCGATTGTAACCACACCACGTCCCGGATTAATTCCTTTCAGTACTTTGCGGTCGTCCATATTCCATTCGGGATGTCTGTCGATGATATGTCCTTCGATTTTGAATTGTATGACGCTTATGGCCTTATGCATACGAGCAAGTATGCGCCGCGTTTTTTCGGTATGTGCGGCTTCATCATCCATAAATGTTGGAGTAAAGTATGTGCACGGGTCATCACCATACATTTCTATGGCAAAAGTCACAAGCGGCACAAGGTTGATACCATAACCTTCTTCGAGCGTGGCCATATTTGCATACCGCAACGACAAGCGCAGGACATTGGCGATACAGCCCATGTTCCCGGCTGCAGCGCCCATCCACAGAGCATCATGGTTGCCCCATTGTATGTCAAAGTTGGGATAGTCGTTAAGCATCTCCATAATTAGGTGTGCACCCGGGCCGCGGTCAAAGATATCCCCAAGTATATGCAATTGGTCTATGCTCAATCGCTGTATGACATTGCACATGGTGACGATGAACTCATCGGCCTGACCGGTGAGAATTATTGTCTCGACTATGCGGTTGAAGTATGCTTGTTTCTTTATATCATCCGGGGTCTCGTGCAACAACTCTTCGATGATGTACGAAAATGCCTTAGGCAAAGCCTTACGAACCTTGGAGCGCGTGTATTTTGACGAAACGGAGCGCAAGACTTTGACCAACTGATTCAATGTAATTTGATAGAAATTGGAGATGTCTTGCTCGTTATCCTTGATGATTTCAAGTTTTGGACGAGGATAATAAATCAAGGTGCATAGGTCCTTGATTTCGCTGTCGCGCAGTGTCGAGCCGAAAATTTCGCGTACTTTGCGCTTGATATTGCCGGAGGCATTTTTGAGAATATGACGAAAAGCTTCATACTCGCCATGCACATCGGCCACGAAGTGTTCGGTACCTTTGGGCAAATTGAGTATGGCCTCGAGGTTAATAATCTCGGTGCTGGCTGCGCTTATTGTCGGAAAATTCTGCGCGAGAAGCTCCAATATTCGACGGTCGCGTTCTATTTCAGCGACTTTATATTTCTGTGCATTGACCATACGTGTAAGTGCTGTCAGAGGTTTTAATGGACACGGACATTTGCCCGTGTCTCGTTTTGTTTCAATTTCCTACGGGCTTCAATCATCCTGACGTAGGCGTGATGCCCTTTGGGTTTACAAAATTACATATTTTACGCCGAAACATCAAAACATCAGAGCAGGGCAACCGCATCAAATT
>DAAP01000023.1 GCA_001701165.1 Bacteroidales bacterium H4
AATTTATTTAGGACAATATTGCTCTGACACACAAAACTGACATCAGAATATATCTGCGAAGATACGTGGGGTGGCGCCGGTATGAGACTCGATGTAGTCGGCAGCGGCTGCTGATGCTGTGCGGAGTACCGAGGAGTCGGAATATAACGGGTCGATAGCGGCGGCAAATCCGGCCGCATCGTTATAGGTGAAAGCGCCGCCGAGCCGCAAAAGGTCTGTAGCTTCGCGGAACTTGTTATGGTGTGGTCCGAAGATAACCGGCATACCATATACTGCTGCTTCGGGAATATTGTGTATTCCTGCGCCGAAGCCGCCGCCCACTATGGCAATTTGCCCATATTTATACAATGATGATAGGATGCCAAAGCAGTCCACTACAATGTATCGTACCTGCGCGGGGACAGAGGCAAGGTCCTTGATTTGCGACCAAAGCGCGGCAACTTCGGGCCCTCCAAGTTCGGAAACAAGTGCGCAGAGGCGCTTATCATCAAATTCGTGCGGCGCTATGATTGCCCTTACTTCGGGATGCTCTTTGAGCCACGGAATGTAATATACCTCATCCTGCGGCCACGAGCTGCCTGCGACAATAGTCATACCCGAGCCGGACGTCCACATATCCAGTGACGGGAAAACCTTGGCATGCGCCCGAGTATCTATCACCTGGTCCAAGCGCGTGTCGCCCACGACGTCCACGGCATCGTACCCAATCGTACCGAGAAGTTGTTTAGAAGCCTCGTCCTGTACATATATATGGGTAAACGAGCGCAGAGCGCGACGCATCATACCACCCCACGGCTTGAAAAATATTTGTGAGGGTCGGAATATAGCCGAAATAAGATACGTTGGAATGTCGTGCCGCGAGAGCTGACCAAGCATATTCCGCCAAAACTCGTACTTGACAAAAATTGCAACCTTTGGGTTGACCGCCTCGACAAAGCGGCGAGCGTTGCGCGGCGTATCAAAAGGCAGATATACCACCAAGTCCACATCCGGATAGGCGTGTCGCACAGTATACCCCGAAGGCGAGAAAAATGACAGCAAAATACTTTTATGTGGCTGCTGCCGGCGTATCATCGAAATCAGCGGACGGGCTTGCTCGAATTCGCCCAGCGAAGCAGCATGTATCCACACGTCAAAGCCTTCGGGTGCGACATTGCGTCGAACCTCAGCTATGCGCGCGAGTGTCTCGCGATGCCCCTGCACCATCAATGCCGCCTTACGATGCTTAATTGCCGCCAAGCGTACCCCGGCGGCATAGACATGTATGGCAACATTATACAGCAAGCTCATGTCACTCGGCAACAGGCACTTGAATATTGTCTATGGCGCGGCGCAAACGACGTAGCGTGGTTTCGCGGCCGAGGACATCCGTAATTTCAAACATGTGCGGCCCTGTGCATTGTCCAACCACAGCGAGGCGGAAGGCATTCATGACATTGCCCATATGCAATTCATTGTCTTTAATCCATTGCATCACAACAGGTTCGAGCGCTACGCCGTCAAATATCGGTTGAGTTTCGAGCAAAGACACGAGGGCACGCATAGTGTCCGGCATTCCGGTCGTCCAGCGCTTCTTGACCGCCTTGGGGTCGTAATCCTCAGGATCTGCGAAGAAGAACTTGGCTTGATCCCACAACTCGGCAACGAAATTTATGCGCGACTTGACCAATTTCACAACGCGAGTAATGTACTCAAGTCCGAAGGCGTCCGCATCCACGCCGTTGCGGCGAAGCACCGGCACAAAAAGTTCGGCCAACTTCTCATCCGGCATCATCTGTATATACTGGTGGTTGAACCACTTGGCTTTCTCGAAAGCGAATTTAGCACCCGAGCGCGAGCAATGTTCAAACGAAAACTTAGCGATGAGCGTATCCATATCCATGATCTCGGTGTCATCGCCCGGGTTCCAGCCCAGCAGTGCCAAAAAATTGACTACAGCTTCGGGCAGATAGCCGCTTTCGCGGTATCCCGAGGATACATCGCCCGACACCGGATCAATCCATTGCAGCGGGAAAACGGGGAAACCGAGACGATCGCCGTCGCGTTTGGAGAGCTTGCCCTTGCCATCCGGTTTGAGCAGCAACGGCAAGTGGACAAAACACGGCATAGTATCCTCCCAGCCGAAGGCGCGGTACAATAGCACATGCAGCGGAGCCGACGGCAGCCATTCCTCACCGCGAATGACATGCGTAACCTTCATCAGGTGGTCGTCCACGATATTGGCCAGATGGTATGTAGGCAGGTCGTCGGCGCTCTTGTAAAGCACTTTGTCGTCAAGGATATCGCTTTTGATGACCACATCGCCGCGCAACAGGTCGTCTACATGCACTTCCTGCCCCGGCTCAATAAGGAAGCGCACCACATACTTTTCGCCTGCATCGAGAAGGCGCTTAACCTCATCGGCCGACAGTGTCAACGAATTACGCATCAGCATACGCGTGTGCGCATCATATTGGAAATTCTTGATTTCGGCACGTTTGGCCTCCAATTCCTGCGGAGTATCAAAGGCGATATAAGCCTTGCCGGCATCCACCAGTTGCTTCATATAGCGGCGGTAAATGTCGCGGCGTTCGCTTTGCTTGTACGGTCCGTAGGGGCCTCCTTCGCGTACGCCCTCGTCAATACCTATACCCAACCAAGCCAAAGCTTCGTTGATATAGTCCTCGGCTCCGGGGACAAAACGCTGCGAATCGGTATCCTCGATGCGTAATATCATCTTGCCCCCCAATTTGCGAGCAAAAAGATAGTTATAAAGAGCCGTGCGAACGCCGCCAATATGCAGCGGTCCGGTGGGTGATGGCGCGAAACGTACGCGAACTTCTTGTTCCATGTTTGTCTCTTTGATTGGATTTTCCTATATGATGTCCCGGGGAACTTGCGCGGTATACAGCCGCCATGCCCCATTTGACGCCGCAAAGGTACGAAAAATATATGACCTACATATTGCTCCCCGTAAAGAAAACATAAAACGCGCTCCGGCAAAGCGATGGCGCCTCCACAATATCGCGAGAGACGCCATCAAGTAATGTATGTGCTGTCCTATTGTATTCTCTTACTTATTCAAAATGCCTGAGGATGCGCCGTCTGCCTTATACGCCTCATTACCGGCCTTAACTTTCTTGCCATAGCCGAATGTGTACGTGGCCGAGATTTGGAAGAATCTGATATAGCTGCCGGTATATATGCGCCCGATTGAGTCGTAATAGCGGCTTTGCGTGGTGCTCTTGGTGGCGTAAGTATTACCATAAAATGGATTGCGCGTATAGAACCGAAAATTCCATCGGTCGTTGCTCCACCCGACTTGCAAGGTGTAGTTAGACCTTGTGTCCATCCACATACCAATCATACAGCCGTCAGGATAAACCATAGGGCTTCGATAAGTCGCGCCAAAGTAAAAATCCTTCAAGTAATAAAATGCCGATGCGGACACGACCATCCTGCCTTTGTTCCAATTGTACGGGGCGCCATTATGTCCTTGGAGCATATAGCCGGATAATGATACCTGCAAATTGTCTTTGAAGAACTTCCCCGTGCCTTGCACACCGTATTGCCATTGGGCAAAGCCGCCCAACGGCTGCTTGATTGTTCGGAGTACGCCCGTATCATTTGCCTGGTAGTCATATACATAGCGATTGTCAACGACCCAAACATTACCATAAGCCGCCATCTTGAACGCCTTATTTATGATAAACGTGTAGTTGCCGTCTGCATCGAACGATTTATATGGGACCAGCGATGGATTGCCGGTATAGCTCATAAGCGGGTTGAAGTGTATGACGGCAGCGCTCCTATAGCCGGAAGACGGTATCGATTTCCGATAACCAACCTTTACCGAAAACGAGTTCTTCTTGTTGATGGAGCATTGTACCGCCAAGTCCGCCCATGGCGCCGTGGTGTTTTCAACCGTTGTACCATACTCCGAGCGGTCCCAATTAAGTCCGATGCTCAATGTACTATGTAGCTTCTCGCCGGTATAGCTGTAATTTACGCCCGGACCAAATCTTAGCGTCTGCGCCTTGTCCGAGACGGACGACGACCCCGAGTATCGGGTTTTGTTCAGCAAAAAACGTCCCTGGCACATAACTTTGAGCGTGCCGACCTTACCAAACGAATGCACAAAAGCAATGTCGCCGACAGCTTGATGGGAGTTATCTTTCGCGCCATTTACGATTGCCTCCGCGCCGTTCTCTTCATAGCGCGAGTTTTGTTGGGTATTGGTATAGGCGTACCGTGGATTAAACGTGATTGTATTGTTCCCAGGCAAGGCAAAATACCAATAGCCGTTGTAAGCGAATGAATTAATCCTATTGGAGCTAAGTGAGCTATACTCCGACCCTTCATATTCTTCCGAGCTATATGACACATGCCCGTCGGTTGTATACTTGGGAGTCCGATTAAATTCCACCGAGAACATATTGCTCATTGTTACCTTGTCTGTCTTATACAGAGCCTTGAACGATGCCCAATAGTCATGACATGTCTTTTTAGTATTGTCTACAATCGAATTACGTTGTATCTCCTTAATTGTTCCGTCAGGCTGTGGCAAGCGATATGTCTCGTAAGTATCCTCGTAATACTTTTTGTCGCGCATAAAGAATAATCCTCCCGCCACGTCAAAGGTCATCCGTTTGTATTGCAACTTTGAGTACCCGTTAAGCTGCCTGGACATCACGAAGTTGTCGTAGTATATACCTTTTGCATAGCCGCCGTACTCATATCTCTGCATCACAAAATTGACCACGTGCGACTTGCCATGGAAACGCGGATCGCTCGGATAGTCGTAGTACTCAACACGCTTTACGTCGCTGACAAGTATGCCGGTAAGCTCATTACCTATGGCCGGAACGTAGTCTATATATATATCCACCTGCTGTCCGGTATTGGTCTTGATGTCCTCGTCAACAGCCAGTTGCGGAATCGCCATTCGTTGAATGAGGTCCTGTGCCGTCTGTGCGGACTTCTTCTGCGTTTTGGTTGGCAAATAGACAGACTTGTCGGAATACAAATTGGCTGTAGAGCCCTCCACCGTCACCGTGGCAAGGTTGATCGGTAGCTCGTCTATGGTGATTACCCCGACATTATGCTTGGCAAACAGCCGGTATTTTGTCTTGTATCCCATGCAGCTGATCTTGCCTATAATCCCGTTGTGGTCGCAGGGTATACGGAAGTGACCCTCGCCATCCGTAATGCCGTAAGTGATCACGATCGAATCGGTGGGAGCGAGCAGCATCACCGTAGCCGCCGCCACCGGCTCGCCATCACTTCCGATGACAGAGCCCGTATAGAAATAACGACCGTGCTGGAGCGCTTCCACGTATATGCAGCCGTCCTTGCGTACCACCGATATCGGATTGAGGCCAACTATCATCCTTACGGCCTCGTAAATATTATCGGTGCTAATACGCGCCGAAGTCGTGTAATTGTCCAGGTCTTTATATATAAAGGATAAATTTACATCGGGGTTTTCTGCGACTTTTACGAGGGCTTGCGATATCGGCGTATTGCGAAAATTATGCTCGTACTTGTGTGCTTGCATCACGACTACGGACAATGCCGAAAGCACGAATGCCATTACCGAACCGCGCATCATCGCACCACCAACTCGCTCCCCTCGAGTGTAATGTCGATTTGTTCGAAGCTGTTAAGCTGGTCGACAATGTTTTGCAAGGTATTATTCGGGTCGAATTTGTAAAATAAGTGCAATTGATTCTTTGCCTCTGCCTCAAACCGAGCCTTGACGCCGTAGGTCTTTGCAATCGTCTCGACAATCTCGCCAAACGAAGCATTTTCGAACAACACCGGAGAGGTCGACTTAGCGGGCACACCCTCGGATGACGGCGCAACGGTATCTCGTACGACAGCCTGGCTTTGGGCTGCATCTCCCCGGGCAGCAACGACGATAGCCTCGTCTGTTTTGCCACGATCGAGACTCACCTTAATGGTGATACCCACAGCAAAAGCAACCACGGACGACACTATCAGCAATGCTATAGACGCAGCACGGCCGGACAGCCATAGAAACCGGAAGCGAGGTGCAGGATGTGCCTGCTCGAAACGCTTCCATTCCTCGTCCACTTCGGCACTCGAGATTGTGTCCCGAGATTCCGCTGCAGACTGCGTTTTGACCAAAACATTATATATCTCGCGCGTCTCCGGATCCGAAAGTATTTCGGACAATCGTGCTGACGTGTAATTTTCGGGGTGCTCTATGATATCGAGCACTACATCATACTTATCCATTTTCACTCAATTTGTTTCGTATAATACTGAGTGCATGACGCAAGTGCTTGAACACGGCTGTCTGGCTGATGCCCATCTCGCGAGCCACCGCCTCGAATTTCAGTCCATCGACAAAGCGCAGTTCGACTACGCGTTGGCACTGCTCGGGCATGTTGTCGCGAATAATCGAATATATCTCCGACACAGTGTCCTCGTCCGGCCAATCTTCACCATCGTAATCGTCCATCTCGGCGAAATACAAGCCCAGTACGCGTTCATGAATATCCAAATCGCGTATATGGTTGATACAACGATTGCGAACGGCTCGGAGCAAATAGCTCGGAGTCAAGACCGATACAGCTATATTCCCGTCAAGTAAGGTGCAAAAAACATCATGGACAATGTCGCGCGCAAGATCATCGTCATGCAGAAGCATCGCGGCCTGCCGATGCATCTGCGCATAATACTTTTTGAACAGCTTTTCTATGTCGGGCCTATGTGTCATACACAAATATAACACACATTTTCGAGATTACTAAACCCCGTAAAACAAAAAAATGCTTTTTGGATTACGCTATTGCCACTCTATGTCTCTTGCCAAATGAGTATTTATCAGCATGAACACCACATATATAGCAAATGAGACGGACGCGCCTACACAGACACGCCCGTCTCATTCATTATGGATGCAAAACAGACTGATAAAGTCACTTTGAGTTCATAATTCTTTCGTATTGCAGGTAAAATGCCGAGGGTGCTTCGTCTTTCAAGAACGTGACTTTGCTTTTCTTCCCTCGGCAGTCGTATACATTTCGTTTTTTCTGCTCGTCTTTTGCATCGATATTGAGGATGCTCTTTACGTAGAACGAATGAGTTATCGTATGTTCTGCGCCACCATCCTTGGCATACGTGATTATATTGCCAAATTTCACAGGGCTGTCTTCACTTGTAAATTCGAGCTCTCCAAATTCCATAGCCCCTAATTCGCATGTATCATAAGCCTTGCGCGTGATGGTGTATTCGCTAATAAAGCGAGAGGTCTTGGGCGGTATCGAAACAACCTTTTTGCTGCGTATTGTTTGCGAAACACCTGTCGATGCAGATTTCAGCAACCCCCAATATGCTGCCGCCACACCGCCGGTAACCAAGCTAGTGTTTTCACGATCTACATAGTAGTCATATGATGTGCCGTTGAGCACAAAGAAAGATTTCGTCAAGTCGACGTTGACAATCTTGTCCGAATTGTTGGTGAGCGTGAAGCCAGGCTCACCGCCGTGACTCCAGAAATTGTACGATACCGTGATGTCATCGTATGCGTACTTGATACCTGTCTCGGAACTCGCAGCCTCGGGGACTGCGACATTGTACACCTGATAACATGTTGTCTTACATGATGCCAAAGCAAGCATACCAGCACAAGCCGCAATCATCATTAATTTGTTCATGATAATGTGTTTTAGTTATTAATTACCGTTTGTTTTAGTCTCGTCTGCTGACGATGTCGCAAAGTTATGTGGCATAATGAGCAAAAATTGGATGCGCAAATGTTAATTAAAGCTAAATATTGCATTTGATTCCATTGGAACTTTTTCATCTGCCGAGGCGAGCATCAAGAGCTTCGATGACGCGGAGCATCTCGGCAGGCAGGAACGACATCGCGGCTACGTATATATCCGGCGGAATGGAAAATCGGGCTTCGGCCAGCGAACCGACGATGGCGCCTACCGTGCCCGAGTCGCCGCCGTAAGACACCGCTTGTCGAATGGCGTCTTCAAAGCTCGTGGCTGTGGCAGCGATATACAAAGACAAGGGGACGCATCCTTGGCACGTCGCGTCAAAGTAGCCACGCTCCGGCAACCTGTCAAAGGCTTCGGAACAAGTGTACTCATCGTAATAGAATTCATCAGCAACGTCCTCAAAGATATACGGATCTTTGACCGGCGCCTGCCGTATACGCAGGATCGCCACGGCAATCGCAACAGCGCCTTTAATGCCCTCGGGGTGGTTGTGCGTCACGGCAGCCGAAGCCTCGGCCTGCAGACGTACTTCGTCCTCATTGTCATAGAACCATGCTATAGGGCTGACACGCATGGCCGAGTCGTTGCCGAAACTATTGTATGGGTATGGGTCGGGCCGATTCACCCAATCAAAAAAATAACTGTCGTATTCGCCCCTCGGGTGGGGGTAGCGGCGACACCACGCGCGCAAGGCTTCGGCGTAGCCCAAGTCGCGCAAAACGGCATCAGCCACAGCCACGGTGCAAATAGTATTGTCAGTGTAATCGCACCCCGGGCCAAAGAGCTCAAAGTCATAGTCCGAGGTATTGTCAAACTCGTAACGCGACCCGATAATGTCGCCGATGATTGCGCCTTTCATAATAAATATTTGATTTTATGCATTCAACAATATTTTACCGCTTCAAAATTAGACATTGAATGTACCAAAAACCGGTACAGTTTCCACGGCTTCAAAAAAATTCGAGCGGAATATTCTGTAATTCACGCGCTTTGCGCCGGAGTTAAAAATCGAAGATGTAATTACGGATTTTTATTACTAACTTTGGCCTTTGAAACGATATTTTTACCACCTATCCGAAACCGAATACAGCAATGTACCGCAAAGGCAAACTATACTTTCGCTACGGCACTATGGGCTCGGCCAAAACCGCGCTGCTCCTGACCACAGCGTACAACTTCGAGGAACGCCATATGAGCTATCTGTGTATGAAACCAGCCATAGACACTCGCGAGGGCGATCGAGTAATACACTCACGCATAGGCATCGAGCGCGCTTGCGAATGGATATACCCGGATACAGACTTATACCGATTTGCCAAGAATTACTTCAAGAAAGAGGGCAAACTGGTGGACTGGTTTTTGGTCGACGAGGCCCAATTTCTGAGCGAACAACAAGTGGATCAGCTGTCGCGCATTGTGGACGACTTCGGATGCAACGTAATCTGCTACGGACTACGCACGGATTTCCAGAGCCACCTATTCGAGGGCTCGCGCCGCCTTTTCGAAATTGCCGATACCATCGACGAAGTTAAGTCGACATGCAATTGCGGACGCAAAACCATCATCAACGCACGCATAGACGCTCAAGGCAATTTTGTCAGCGAGGGTGCCCAAGTCGAAATCGGCGGAAACGACCGATACGTGGCCGTATGCCGCAAGTGCTGGCGCAACAAACGTATCGAGCAGAGCAGCCGCGATGTCCTGCCCCTGGTGTGGAATGACGACAATGAGGATTGATTCGTACCGGGACACAACACCCACAGACAACATGCAAAAATGATACTCTGCACTCTTAACCAACTGATTACCACACAGCACACATGGATGCGCCCTGAAGTAGCGGTCTGGCTTGGCGCTATCACAAACGGCATCGTACAAGGACGTCATGACATAGACGCGCACGATTACGCTAATGTCGAGTCTCCCGTCCTACGCACACGCGAAGACGCACCGCTGGAAGCGCATCGCCGCTATATCGATATACACATCCCACTGGACAACACCGAAACCATCGGTTGGGCGCCTACGGATGCGCTTACTCGCATTGTCACCCCCGGATACAATGCCGAGCGAGATATCGCCTTCTACGAAGACAAGGCACAGACCTTTCTTGACGTGCAACCCGGCCAATGTGCAGTATTCTTCCCCGAAGATGCGCATGCCCCCAACATCGGCATTCCCGGCAAAAAGCACCGCAAGATTTGCGTAAAAATTGCCGTGGCAACTGCACACTAAACCTTGGAACACTCAAAAAGTCTAAGTACAAAATAGGGACGGGACAACACTCTCCCACCCTATTCCAAAAGGAATAAACAAAAAAACTGAACAGATGAAACGAATCACCGCCGCCATCGCAGGCCTGGCGCTGGCCATAGCACCGGCCATAGGGGCTAATGTTGAATTCAAAAATGAGAGCATCAATTACAAAGTGATGTTCAAATGGGGAATGGTCAATAAACAAGCCGGCCACGCAACCCTGAGTATACGCAACAACGGATCACAATACATTACCAAGCTCACGGCCGCATCCGAAAGCTGGGCAGATCATTTTTACAAAGTGCGCGACACCCTCAACGGCATCATCGATTATGCCAAGTTTCGCCCGATACACTACGAAAGAATAGCGCACGAAGGTTCCGACCACAAGCACGACACTGTCAACTTTAGCTATGTAGGCGCACAGGTCAAAGGCAAATGTACACGACAAAAGCGCGACAAAAAAGGCAATATGGTAGTGGATGAAAAACGCGAATTAGGAGCCATGGGCACAACCGTGGACATGCTCACATCCTTTTATTATATGCGCCAACTTCCCTATGACACATGGAAGAAAGGGCACGTCCTTACCATCAACATTTTCAGCGGCAAGCGCAAAGAATTGCTCACAATCAAGTATGCCGGCGTTGAGACCATCAAGTACGACAAAAAGAAGTACCAATGTCATCACATCACCTTCATATTCACCAGCGATGGCCGAACAAGAACCAGCGAAAATATGGACGCCTGGATTACGACCGATGCCAGACGCATACCTATTAAACTCGAAGGCAAACTGCCCGTCGGTAAAGTCCAATGCTTCTATACCGGAGGATAAGCCCGACATAGGCTGCAGACATCTAAGACTTACAAAGCGGCATCGATCTATCACAAAGGTCGATGTCGCTTTGTTTTAGTATATTAAAAGCCGCCTGCCCACTTATCCATTACCCCCATTATTCCCATTACAAAAAACCTATAAAAACAAAAAATCATCAACCATCTCGGTCGACGACTTTTGCATCTCTGACGGCTGTGTTTGCCGTCTTCAATAATCCTTACTTAACCTTAAATATAATATTAACCCTAAAAACCTAAAAACTAATCTTTTTCCTTAAATCGAAATTGCCACCTTTGCTATGCATTGGAAAGCAACGTATGATAAGTAGATAAATCTCTATGAGACTTTAGTGCCTGTTAAGGCTGGCCTTTTAGCCATTGTTATGTTGCGAACTCTTTCGCAAGAATTACGGTGCAAAATTAGCCCCTCTGTCAAGCCCTCGCAAGAAAATATAACCGTTTAGAAGCAAGATTATAGACTTATACAATACAATTTATCTGGCAATCAAAAATATAACAGCATTCGAATATAGGCAAAATACAAGTATAATATAGGTGTAAAACAATAAATAATTCGTATATTTGCATCGTCAAACGCGTCGGAATTTGATAAAAACAATCTCAAGGCACAACGACACGCATAAACATCCAATAGACTTCGCAAACATGAAATTGTACATAACCGGACATCCGAAGGCCAAAAGGCCGTTCGTCCTATTAGCCGCAATGGCCTGTTGCGCCATCGCATTGTGCGCCAAGCCTAATATCCCGAACATCTTAAACAGACTGGACAGTTACGTCCAAGACTGGGAGGAATACGCCACACGCAACGACCGCGCTCTCAAGCAAATGGAGAAGTCCTTATCTACGGCATCACCCAAACAACAAATAGAGATCTACGAAAAACTGGTATGCGAGTATCGACATGTCAACGTCGATTCGGCCCTGCGATGCATTGACGGTGGCCGAAAACTGGCTGACGAAATGGGCGACTCACTATCCGTCCAGCGCTTCAACATCCTGGAATATACGGTATTGCCTATTTACGGACTTGTCAAGGACGCCATAGACCTATACGAGAGGCTATCAGTCCAAAACGTATATCCGGCCAACAAGGAGCTGTATTTCAACGCCGGCGACCTTATATATAAATATGCCGCCGATTTTTACAGGAGACCGGAAAACAAGCAACTGTACGCAGATAAGTCGGAACAGAGCGTCGATTCGCTTCTAAAATATATGGACAAAAGCGACCCCGAGTATCGATTCCAGTTACTAAACCGCGAATTTTCGCGCAGCTCCTCGACAAAGGCGCTCAAGGATATGGAGATACTATTGCATACCATACCCTTTGAGTCTCACCTTTACGCACGCACAGCAGCCATCATAGGACAAACATATCTTAAGGATTCGTACCATATCGACCAGGGCATATACTATCTGGCGTTATCCGCCATGAGCGACATCGCCACCGGCAACAGGGAAACGACATCTCTACACCGCCTGGGCAAATTGCTATACGACCGCAAAGACATCGAGCGCAGCTACGAATACCTGACACTGTCATTGGCCATAGCTGTCCAATCGGGCAGTCGCCTGCGTTCCATCGAAATTGCGGAAGCGCTACCGCTGGTGTTTGCCACCAACAAAGACATGGAACGCACGAGTGCACGCAACATGACAATAGTCGTGATAGCCCTCAGCATCTTATTGATTGTCAGCGGTGTGCTGATGTTGTTTTTCGAACGCAATCGTCGACGTCTGGCACGCATGAAAGTACGGTTGCAGAACTCGGTGACGCTCAAAGACCAATATATACGCAAAATACTGTCTCTCTGCGGAGTATATCTCTCGGCACTGGAAGACTTCAACCGCATAGCGGGACGGAAAATCAAAGCCGGCCAGGTAGTGGACTTACTCAACATGATTGAAAGCGGAAAAATCATGCGCGACCAGTTGCAAAATTTCTATGAGGTGTTCGATTCGGCATTCCTGATGGTTTATCCTGATTTCGTCAACGATGTCAATAAACTTTTTGAAGAAAACAAGCAGGTTGCCGTACCCGAGGGCGAGAGATTGACTCCCGAATTGCGCATCCTCGCCTTCATGCGTCTGGGCCTGGACGACAGCAGCCAAATCAGCAAATTCCTCGGCCTTTCGCTCAACACCATATACACCTATCGCAACAAAATGAAGACCCGGGCACGCGATCGCGATTTATTCGAACAACACATTCGCAACATCGGCTCAATTGAGTAGAAGGCATAGGCATGTGCGCAAAATAAATACTTATATTTATGCACTCTCACCGCCTACGCATTACTCTGGCAAACATAATATTAGCGCTTTTTTCTAAAAATATATTCTTATATTTTTTCGCGCTGCAAAAAACATACTTGACAAACATTATTCAATTAGCTATCTTTGCATTTAAATTATTCAGGTTAAATACATACAAGGTTAGATTTTTAGGATTTTTGTAGTATCAAGCCGGCTTGTCTGTGAAGACTTGCCGGCTTAGTTTTTCATCCCCCCCCCACTGCCCATAGCCCTCGTAAAGCTATGGGAGCAATGAGAGCTATGGAAGCTATGAGAGCTATGGAAGCTATGAGAGCTATGAGAGCTATGGGAATGATGCGAGCTATGCATCACCCCTAATCTAAGAGTCCTCAAGTTCTCGGACTCTTCCATCATTCTCATCATTCCTATTGCCCAAGACAAAAAAAGGGCCCGCCGTTCCCGGCAGGCCCAGACCCGCAATTGATAAAAAGTAATTGAGTTCTATTATTCAGAAATTAACCTAAAAGGTCCGGGTCATAAAGTCTAAGGCTTATACGCCTATGTTTCGCTTAGATGAATCAGCCAAATTATTCAGCACTTACCACCCAAGCATCCTTACCATTGATAGAAGTCTTTACGGCCTTGTATCCGGCGGGGAGCAGGCTGGGAGAACCTGGTTCGGGAGCCTTGGTGGGATCAAATTCAAAGAATGTACCGCCCTTGATTGTAATCTTGGCTGTGCCTCCGGTAAATGCGGAGTCATATGCGTTGATGTTGTATCGTGCACCATATGACAGGCCGTTGTCGTATACTTCGAAAGTACCGCCGTTGATTTCTACCGAGCCGCTATAAATATAGACTGCGGTGTCATTGCCTTTGAAGTTGCCTCCATTGATTACAAGTTGAGCGCCATTATTTACGTCAATCGCGAAGTCTTCGATGTAGTTGGGAGCCTCGGCTATAGCTCCGGTAGCAGCGAAAACGTTGCCATCGCCGTTGATGGTGAGTTTGCCGCCACGTACGCTGAGTACCGACCAAACGTTTACAGTAGTATCATAGAATTTCTTGGAACCTATGATATTGTGACCGTTGAGGTCGATAGTTGCTTCCTTGCCTGCAAGGTTAAGTATCACAGCTTGGTCGAGGTTAATATCTGCAGTAAGGGCGACATTATTACCGGCGGTGAGTTCGGAGACAAGGGTCTCGGCGTCAGATACGCCTACAACCTCGTAGTCAGGCTCATTGAATCCGGGTATAATTTCTACATTAACATTCAGGGCGTTAGTCAGCAGGCTACCATAGATATTGGTGCGGAAGTTGCGCTGTACGGGCACGTTGTTGAATGTGATGGCACGTTCTTCATTCTTGGTGCTCTTGACACCAAAGCCGACTTCCACAGTCTTCTTCTCGTTTACCAGCAGGTAGTTCATGGCCAGGTAGTCATAATCCTTGCCCTTAATAGTCATCTTACCTGCTGCAAGGGCGTTGTAGTCGTAGGTGAGTTCGGTTTCGCCTTCGATGGCACCGGTTACGAGGTTGAGTTTATTGGCTACGTCTTTAACCACAACCTTGGTGTCTTGGGGAGCGAAACCGGCAGCTGAAGATGCGGTAACGTCGTCTGTCAGGATGTTGAGCTGTGCAAACGGACGATACAGCTTGGCGCTGATAGTAGCGTTACCCACTACTTTATACGTCGTAGTGTTGAAGAAAGCATCAAGCGACTCTTCATTAGCCTTCAGACCGGTGTAGTTGGCTGTAACAGTCTGATTAGCCTTGTCAAAGCTGTAGATGCCGTTGGGAGCAGCGGCGAAGAATACGAAGTCATATTCCTTGCCGGTGGTCAGTTGAAGGGTGATTGTGGTCTTCAGACCGGACATAGTTGCCTTGCCGATAGTTGCATCAGCACCGCCGGTGCATACTGCAAGGGCTTCTTTCTTACCATGTTCGTACACGGCGTAGGTCAAGTCTGTGGCTGTTGTACCTTCGCCATAACGGGACTGAAGTCCGTCAGGAAGTTGAAGTTCGACTGCCACGGTGCTCTTAGCGCCGGCAGTTTCTACTGCAGGCTCTTCGGATGAGCATGCGCCAAGCATCAGCATAGATGCGATGGCTGCAAATGAAAATAGTGTTTTTTTCATTGATTTAATATTTAGCGGATTAAATTATTATATCCTGAATATGGGGGCAGACGCTCGGATGCGCCAAACCTCTGCCCCTTATCTCATATTTATAAGAGAACACGTCCTATCAATTCGTTACGCACATTGCTGCCGTCGCCGGTGCCGTTAGCCGTAACATTGACGTTGGTCGCGGTACAATTGACTATACGATCGGCATAAGTCGCGCCGACAATCTGACCGGCATCGCGCGCTGCATCAATTTTGGTGTTGGACACGCTGCAATTGGTGACATGTGCAGGGTCGGTAAACATTCCGATGATACCGCCCACCTTGGCACCCTTGGCCGAGCCGTTGGCCTTGCTGCTGATTGCGGCATTATTCACATGGCAGTTGGATATTTGTGCCTCCGGGGTTACATGGTTTTCGATGTAACCGGCAACAACGCCGGCATATCCGGATGCTGTGATTTTCACTCCCTCGAATTTGACGTTCTTGACATTTGCTCCATTATTGAGCCAGCCAAAGAAACCGGCTACAACGTATGCCTCAGTCGACACCTTATTGATGGTCAAATTCTTAATTGTGTAGTTCTTCCCATCAAAAACGCCTTGGAACTGTTGAACGCCGGTTTGGCCTATAGGCTCCCAGTTGATGCCGGCCAAATCCATATCCGAGCCCAATTCAAAGGTGAGTGTCTTATCGGAATAAGACATCTTAACTTCGTTAACTTGCTTGGCAAAGTTCACAAGACCTTGTGCTTTGGTGAATACCACGCGGCAATTGGATACCTTGGGTTTCAGCGAAGTGTAACTCTGGTATGCGTACATGCCTTGCCCGCCGGCCTGTACATCGCGGAAAATGCAATCCTTGATGTCGCATGAAACTACTTTTCGGTCTGTAAGTACTGCTGCCTTACCGGCCAAGTCAAAGAATTCGCAGCCGTCAATGACAATGTTGATGTCCTCAGTTCCATAGCCATTGTGGGCTTTGACGCCACGGTAACCGTTAGAAATCTTGCAGCCTTTGAGCGTAACATCGCCTTTGCCTATCCACAGACAGTATTCGTCGCTCTGATTCGAAGTAAGCGTGGCAATACCGTTGAATATGCAGTTAGTAGCCGTGGCCTTTGTGCCTTTAAACATTACACTATTATTGAATGTAACGTTGTCAAAGGTATATTCGCCGCCTTCAAATTCGAGGTACGTGAATTCCCATGCGGTTTCGCCGTTCTCGTACTTATAAGCGGTTTTGTCTACGATTGTACCATTGGAGATGTTCATCTTGGCAGCGTTTACAAAGCCGCCAGAGCCGGTCATAGTCAGACTTTTGCCATTAAGGTCAAGGTTGACCGTTGAAGCCGGGTTAATAAAGCATTTGTTGGCATTGTCTCCGGCATCGCCGGTTTCCCATGATGTAGTACCTTGGAGTACGACATTATATGTACCAGCATCACCGGCATTTACTGCTTCCACTGCGGCTGCAAAGCTGGGATATTCCACGCCATTAACCTTTGCTGTAGCCTCGAACTTCTCGCCTTCATAGTCGGGCACGTTGAAATCGGGAACGATTTCGACATTGATGTTGACGCTGTTGGTCAGCAGGCTGCCGTAGATGTTGGTGCGATAGTTGCGCTGTACGGGCACGGCACTTAAGGGAAGTGTGCGTGTGCTGCCGTCGGCTGCCTTGACGGTGAACTCCAGGTCCACGAGCTGCTTGTCAGCGCTCATCAGCAAGTAATTCATCGACAGGTAATCATATCCGGCCTTGGGGAAGATCTCGCCGGTGGGCAGAGCTCCTTCGCCGAAGGGTACGGCCACGGGGTCGCCGGCCTCAACAGCGCCGGTGACCAGGTTCAGGCTCTTGTAGGTGGGTACGGTAACTTTCACCGTCTTGGCATCGAAGCCGGCGGCCTTGGCGGCAGCCAGGTCATTCGTTCCGATATTCAACTGTGCAAACGGACGGTACAGCTTGACAGTTTCGGTGGTGTTACCGGTCACGGTGATGTCCTGAGCGGCGTAGAATGCATCGAGCTTCTCATCGCCGGTCAATGCGCCCTCGTAGTTGGCCGTGACTGTGCGCGTGACTGTATTAAATGTATAGGGTGACTTCTTTGCCGAAGCCCAGCATACAACCTTATATGTCTTACCGGCGGCAAGACGCAGGGTCACCTGCTTGGTCAGATTGATATCGGTGGACAATACGGTAGGATCGGCACCTGTGAACACGGGCAGGGCCGTCTCGCCGTCCAAGACGAGCATCGTGAGACTATCGGCGGTGGTGCCGTCACCGAACGCACGCGATTGGATACCATCGGGAAGGGTTACCGACAACGTGACCGTGCTTTCGCCCGTCACGGGTGCCACTTCCTCAGAGGAGCAGGACGTACCTGCAAACATCATTGCCATAAGCGCAATTGATGATAATAGTTTAAGTTTCATACTATTAGCGTATTAAGTTGTTAAGTATTTGTTGTCAATGTTTATTAATTGGGGATAATCCTAATTCTTTTTTGTATCGGTTAATCTGTCTGCATAAAAACGGATATTATTTCTGTGTAGTTTATAATCCTGTTTGTAATTATAAATTAAAGAGTTAAGGCGGACACGCTTGACGGCGTTTTCCGAAAGGCGTGCCCGCCTTCCTCTTATATCAATTCAAAAATGATTACTTCTTTACAACTTGGTAAGCTTCCTTGCCGTTGTAGGTCGTCTTAACCGACTTGTAGCCATCGGCGAGGAAACTTGTGCCTTCATCCTCGGCTTTATTGTTACCGGGATCAAAGCCAACAAAGATGCCGCCGTAGATTTTAACAGTACATCTTGCACGAGTACCGTCGTTGATGTTGATCAGGAACGAGGCATCGCCTTCACACTCGAAGACACCGCCATAGATATTGCAATATGCATATGACCTATAAGCTGCATTTAGATAGATTACTTCTCCGGAATCACCATCTTTGTCAAGTCCTGCATGGAAGTAACCTCCATAAATATTGGCAGTACCTTTGGTTATTCTTACAGCATAGTTTGCAGTCGAACCCGAACCGCCTTCATATGTACCATTGCCATAGATATTCAGCGTTCCGCCCTGTACAAGGAATGCTGAAGCACCATTACCATACGTTGTATAGGCGGGTGCAGTTACCTTACCGCCATTACCATAGACATTCAAGGTTTTACTTACGAAGATTGTCTCGCTAAGAGCCTGCTTGTGTGAATTATCAAGAGCAATTTCGCCACCCTCATTTAAGAATAGGTTTAAGTTGCCGTTATATCCCATCATAGGGTCGGTCATTGTTATAGTGTTGTTTACTGCAATGTTTGACCCGGCTTTCGCATTCTTAATATCTTCAAGAGAGGTCACTTCGGTCAGTTTCACGACTTTCCAAGCTTCCTTGCCTTGATAGGTTGTGCGGATTGCGCCATAGCCGTCAGCTACGAAGTTGGTGCCGACGCCCTCTGCCTTATTGTCTGCGGGATTGAAGCCGACGAATGTACCGCCGGTGACGATAAATTTGGCTTTGCCATTCTTGTAATTGCTATCGATGCAATTGAGGAGGAAGTTGGGTGTCCATACCTGTTTGAGGTTGAACACACCGCCCTTGATTTCGCAGACGCCCTCTTCCACCTGTATGGCACTGACGTTGCCTACGTATGTACCGTTTTCGATGACGAGGTGTGCGCCACCTTTTACATTAATAGTATAGCAATCATTTTCCTTGGCAGACATTGTGCCTTTGCCGGTGAGCACCAGCGAGCCGCTTGTTAAGTTCAGCATCGCATTGATGTAGTCCCACAAATCTTCGTCATTGCTGATAGTCTTGCCGTTGAGATTGAGGGTCGCGGTTTTTCCTTCGGGGACAGTAATCCACAGACCTTTGGAGGGCACAGGGAGAACAAGGTTTTCGGAAAGTGTTGCAGAGTTGCCGGCGTTGAGTTCCGAAAGGATGAGATCCATAGCGGCAAAACGATCATTGTCGGGTTCCTCGAATGCGGGAACGATTTCGACATTGATGTTGACGCTGTTGGTCAGCAGGCTGCCGTAGATGTTGGTGCGATAGTTGCGCTGTACGGGCACGGCACTTACGGGAAGTGTGCGTGTGCTGCCGTCGGCTGCCTTGACGGTGAACTCCAGGTCCACGAGCTGCTTGTCAGCGCTCATCAGCAGGTAGTTCATCGACAGGTAATCATATCCGGTCTTGGGGAAGGTCTCGCCGGTGGGCAAAGCTCCTTCGCCGAAGTGTACGGCCACGGGGTCGCCGGCCTCAACAGCGCCGGTAACCAAGTTCAGGCTCTTGTAGGTGGGCACGGTAACTTTCACCGTCTTGGCATCGAAGCCGGCGGCCTTGGCGGCGGCCAGGTCATTCGTTCCGATATTCAGCTGTGCAAACGGACGGTACAGCTTGACGGTTTCGGTGGTGTTACCGGTCACGGTGATGTCCTGAGCGGCGTAGAATGCATCGAGCTTCTCATCGCCGGTCAATGCACCCTCGTAGTTGGCCGTGACTGTGCGCGTGGCCGGATCGAATGTATAGGGTGCGCCTTCGGCTGCTGCCCAGCATACAACCTTATATGTCTTACCGGCGGCAAGACGCAGGGTCACCTGCTTGGTCAGATTGATGTCGGTGGACAGAACGGTGGGATCGGCGCCTGTGAACACGGGCAGGGCCGTCTCGCCGTCCAAGACGAGCATCTGCAACTTCTGCGCGGTGGTGCCGTCACCGAACGCACGCGATTGTATACCATCGGGAAGGGTTACCGACAACGTGACTGCGCTTTCGCTCGTCACAGGAGCAACCTCCTCCGAGGAACAAGACGTGCCAAGCATCAGAAGCGATGCGATGGCTACCATTGATGATAATACTTTTTTCATATTGCCTTAAAATGTAATTGCAATTGATTAGTTTATGTTTCCCCCCTTCAGTGTGTCACGGCAGTGATGCCGCAACACACAGAGGAAGGTTTAATCTTATTTCAATGTCTGCATTACACCATCTACTTTGACAACGAGAGTCTTACCTGCTACAACGCCTTTCTTGTTGTTCCACAGGGAATTACCAGATACAGAACCATTGTCAAAACCGGTAGCAGTGCAGCCGTTGATTTCAACCTCATAGTTCGTGAACGTTTGGTCGATTTCGATTGCTGCCTTGCCTGCAACTTTCTGGGAAGCAACAAACTTGCAGCTGTTGAACTTATTCACACCTGTAACAAGTGTGCCTTCGTTGTATATAAGAACCGACTTACCTGCACTTTCGAATACACAGTCATTAAAGGTCACAGGATTGGCTCCGTATGTCCATATATTGTATGCACCCGGGCTGGTCTGCTTAAAGGTACACTTGTTATATACGAGGCCGGCTGCATAGCCAAACGGCTGTCCCTCAATCACGCAATTATTGAACTCAAGGTTTGAACTATGCTGCATCCCCTGAAAGTTATTATTGCTATATTTGAATGTGGCGTTATAGAACTTCACGTTCTCATATTTCGAACCGGCAAGTGGACTTGTTACGCAATCAAATACGCAACCGTCTTGGCCGATGATTGTGACGTTCTTAATGTTGTTTGGCACATCATAAGAGGGCAATGTGAAAGTGCCGGGGGCGACGACAACGGTTGAACCCTCAACCTTAAGAGCATTCTCGAAGTCTGCCTGTGTCGTCACTGCCGGGATGGATACGACTTTGTAGTAGTCGCCTTCGGCCTCTGCCTTGTAGCCGGGAGCAAGGAAGTTTGTCCCATTACCTTCTGCGCGATTGTCGCCGGGGTTGAATTTCAGGAACTTGCCGCCCGAGATTTCTACTGTTGCGATTCCACTCTTATATGATGAGTCATAGCAGTTGATTGTAAATTCATAATTACCCTGCGAAGACAATTGTTGAATGCTAAATTCGCCTCCCTTGATCTTCAAGTTGCCTTCATATACATATACAGTATGGGCATTACCAATATATTTGCCATCTTCGATAATCAAATTCGCAGTCTTGTCAAATACATCCATTGCAAAGCAGTCATTCTCTTTGGCTTTCAGTGTACCGCCTTTGATAGTGAGAGTTCCGTTGCCGCGAACACTGATTAGCGACCAATCGTTTCCATTCCATACATCAGTAGTATTGGCGATGGTATGGCCGTTAAGATCAAGCGTAACCGAAGCACCGTCTTTAAGGTCAATCGCCATGGTCTTGCCGGGGGTAAGATCCTTATCAAGTTTTACCGAATGGCCGGCGCTGAGAGCCGCTACAACACGTGCTACATCATCCATTTCGTAGTCGGGTTCCTCGAATGCGGGAACGATTTCGACATTGATGTTGACGCTGTTGGTCAGCAGGCTGCCGTAGATGTTGGTGCGATAGTTGCGCTGTACGGGCACGGCACTTACGGGAAGTGTGCGTGTGCTGCCGTCGGCTGCCTTGACGGTGAACTCCAGGTCCACGAGCTGCTTGTCGGCGCTCATCAGCAGGTAGTTCATCGACAGGTATTCATATCCGTCCTTGGGAAAGTTCTCGCCGGTGGGCAGAGCTCCTTCGCCGAAGTGTACGGCCACGGGGTCGCCGGCCTCAACAGCGCCGGTGACCAGGTTCAGGCTCTTGTAGGTGGGTACGGTAACTTTCACCGTCTTGGCATCGAAGCCGGCGGCCTTGGCGGCAGCCAGGTCATTCGTTCCGATGTTCAGCTGTGCAAACGGACGGTACAGCTTGACAGTTTCGGTGGTGTTACCGGTCACGGTGATGTCCTGAGCGGCGTAGAATGCATCGAGTTTCTCGTCGCCGGTCAGTGCGCCCTCGTAGTTGGCCGTGACTGTGCGCGTGGCCGGATCGAATGTATAGGGTGCGCCTTCGGCTGCTGCCCAGCATACAACCTTATATGTCTTACCGGCGGCAAGACGCAGGGTCACCTGCTTGGTCAGATTGATGTCGGTGGACAGAACGGTGGGATCGGCACCTGTGAACACGGGCAGGGCCGTCTCGCCGTCCAAGACGAGCATCTGCAACTTCTGCGCGGTGGTGCCGTCACCGAACGCACGCGATTGGATACCATCGGGAAGGGTTACCGACAGCGTGACTGCGCTTTCGCCCGTCACGGGTGCCACTTCCTCAGAGGAGCAGGACGTACCTGCAAACATCATTGCCACAAGTGCAAGTGATGAGAAAAAGTACTTTTTCATAATCGTTTGATTAATTGTGATTTATTCTAATATTTATTTTTGTATATTTTCTATATTTGAGGGCCGTCTTATTATCTCGCCGAAATTCAACGATACTCATAGTTGTATTCGCCGTCGAAGTCGGCGTCTATAGACACTCCGCCTTCGGCCTTAACGGTCAAGAATTTACCACGGACAATAGTAACCTTATTGCGTACCAATGGAACGGATATCGGCTGGCTGCGAGACAGCAATGTACCGTCGCGGTCGTATATCTCCACGGATACCGTGACGGAAGATTCATGCCCGTTGACAAAGACATAGTCAAAGCCAAGTTCGGCATTGTCCTTGTCCAGCTGGGTCATGCGCCCCTCAAAAGTCAATCCGGTCCATGCATCGGCAGGACGATTGGTAAACATATTGAACGAACAGGGCACAAATCCCGAATAGCGGAACAGCACGCGGTAGTCGCCGGTATTGATGCGTCCGTAGGCGTCCTGTGTCGATGACGAATCCGTAGGACTTTTGCTGTCAGAGCCCTTGCTGCCGCCAGTTTCGGCGTCTTTGTCATTTTCGGCTTCGGCGGCATTGGGGTCGGCATCTCCGCGTGCGGCAGCTCGTCGTGCTTCTTCTTCAAGAAACTTGACCACGTCCGTGGCTTGGAACTTGAACTTGGCCATGGGGCGCTTCATCTCAACAACGATGCGATTGGACACTCCGCTGCCGGTGGTGTTGTTGATATACTCTGTATTGGCATATATCTCTGCAACCTGCTCGCCTCTAAAGCCGTCACGTGCATCGGTATTGCCGATGTAACCTTCGCGCTTGGTCAAGATGATTTCTTCAAAATCGGAAGGGTCGTAATGGAGGTTGTCCTCGGTGCCGGCGGCCACGTAGTCAGCCCATACCAGGAAGCGGTAGTTGCCGGCAGGCAACTTGAGAGGCACCGTGTAATTGAGGTCGGTAATATCACTTTTGGTGAAGACGTAGCTGGCTATAGCGCTACGTCCCCCGCGATTGTTGTTGCGACTTTCATCGACAACGGGATAAACATTGACGACATAACGTATGTCGTATGACAAACCGTCTACATCACGGCTCAGATAATCGACATACTTATAGAAGTCCATATTCATATTGCCGGTAAAATCAAGCACAAGTTCGACATCCGTGCCCTCGCCCTGTTCGGGAAACTCATGGACATCGCACGAGGCCATCATCACGGCCAAAGCCGCAATCACAAAAGCTATTGTGTTTCTCAGCTTTTTCATCGTCTGTTACGCTTTATATCAAAACGGTAGGCTATGGTCACAGCGACATTATCCACTCCGAAGAATGTGCGACGCCGCTCGTCCACGACAAGTCCGTTGTGATAATTATGGAACACATCGTAATGCAGCCTATAGACACCGATGCCGGCGGTCAGTTCCAGCCACCAATGCCGATCTTTGGACAAAGCCGTACGCCATCCGCCACCGATGCCTCCGCCCAAGGCCGGGGTACTGCCGTTGTGGTCTTGATAGCGCCACTCGCCGTCCTTGGCATAGTTGTAGTATGCCAAGCCGAGGTGCACCCCGGCATACACGTGCTCGTTGAACCAGTAGCGTATTTCGGGCTGTACCACAAAGGTGCGGTATTTGCGCGTACCCTTAAAGTAATTCCACGCGCTGTAATACAGCGGCAGTGTCACGCTCCACCGGTCGTTCCATTGATATTCGGCTGCTATATTGGTCATTATCAAGCCCCACCCCACGAGATTGGTCTTGACAAAGATATTCTGTAATGTATCGGAATCCAGCGGTTCGACCACCGGGGCAGGCTCCGGTTCGGGTTCGAGGATCGGCTCCGGCTCGGGAACAGGCTCCGGCTCGGGCAGGGTATCGAACGACATAGCCGGACGCGTGGCAAGGCGTCCCACTTCGGGTGCCGGGGTGATGCGACGCGTGATAAATACCGCCGTAGCCAGACGCATACGTGGGAATATGGCTCGCTGCAAACGATGCCAGGCATCCGTACCGCGACTACGTTCTATGGCCTTGGCTCGTCCGTCAATAGTGGCGCTGTTGCCGTAGCGCACCATAGTGCTGTCGGCACGCAGAGCCGCAATAATGCTATCCTTGTCCTCAATGTTCGAGTTGCGCACCATCATTTCCATCTGATCCCAAGGAATGTATGAGTCCATGGTGTAGCGCACTATGCTATCAGGAACAGAGAGCTGCTCGTCTATAAGTGCTCGCAAAGCATCACAGCGCTGTCGCGCCAAGCGCTTATTCAATTGGTAACTGCCTTCGGGAGAGGCATATCCACCCAAGGTGAGAGACGTCAACCGATAGTTGGAATCACGCGCCACATTCGCCGCCAGCTGTCGCAGCTGTCGTACACCTTGCGCATTGTTGCGAAAAGTAGTGTCAATTGTGGCCTTGCCCGCGCGAAACTCTATGGCAACGCCTCTCATATCTTGTTGCCCGCGGCATACCAACGCCACAAGCATCATAGTGAATACGGTAAACAATCGAATTGATGTAACCATACTATATCGTTTTGGGTTTATCGTCTTTGTCTATTTTGAGTAAATGTCAGTGCCTATATGTTACCTAAGAATGCTGACAAGAATCTGTTTTTTTGTTATTCACGTATCTATATTATTGTTTTTCAATCTTTCTTTTCCACAACGACCTTCATTGTCGTATGTAAGGCGGTACTACCGCATCGGGACTCCTATTGTTCGTCCTCACTCACCGGTCGCGGTCAATGCCGTATGACTCGGCTATTGCAACTCGGCTCGCCTCTACGACCGCTATTGTCCGACCTTCGTCTGCCATTGGCAGCGATGTTACGTTTGGAGTACCACACCGGGGGTTAAATGTAATTCGCTTTTATCGCTATTACGTTAAACTCTGTGGACATGTATCCATTTTCGTAATCAGTTGACTAACAAATATTTTGTATTGGAAGCACAGATTTATCTGTGGCTGATCAATAATTTGTCGGTGTGACTGACAATATATTAAGGCGTTTGCAGCTTTTTAACGCCTTGGATAAGCTTCTTTGTTCGTTTTTTTTACACCTGCAAATTTATGCATATATTCTTAAACTTTTACCCCCCCCCCCCCGTGTTAATTTGTGTTAAATATGATTTTTTTCTTGCAGACTATGTAACCACAAGTGCCGTTTATTGCGCACTTCGACATCTTTCACATTATTAAATTTAACAAAATCTTCGACATTAGTCAATACATGTTTGTAGGTCAATACATTCCGACTTCGACAGCAGCTTCAGACATAAATTTGTTTTCGGCCTGCAATCAGCTATTATTTTGAAAATTTGAAAATCTGTTTTTAGGGAACACCCTGTCAAGGCAAAAAAAACGTAATGCGACCCCCTCCCAAACGCTACTGTAGAGACGTAAAACATTGCACCCACGCCTTCGTCATCCCATCAACCACCATCGATCACGGACACATCGTAAAAAACTTCAATAGCGCGGACGCGATATATCACTACTACCAACCCTGTGCTCAATATGAATACACAATAAATTCTCATCTTTTTATTCCGGACATACCGCCCCTTATCCGACATACATACAACCACCCTGAAAAAATGCATGCGCAAGTACCCGACATTTGACAAATTTTCATTACCTTTGCCCCCAAAAAGTGGGCTTGCCGCGTCTTCGCGGCCCTAAGTCCATGTTTAAACGTGTAAAAATTAGCATTTTACTATATGACACTGTTATCCATCTTCGGAATCACGAACAACGCGCTGTTGGCCGTCACCGCCGCCCTCACCGGCGTCGCACTGGTGGCACTGGCAATGTGGATTGCCGGACTTATCTCGCCGCGGTCTTTCAACCCGCAAAAAAGCGAGCCATACGAATGCGGCATCCCCACACGCGGCGAATCCATGGCCCAATTCCACGTGGGCTACTATCTCTTCGCCATCTTGTTTTTGATGTTTGACGTTGAAACCGTCTTCTTGTTCCCCTGGGCCGCCACCATGCGTTCCATGGGCACAGCAAGCATCACCGCAATCGCAGTATTCTTCGGCATTTTGGTGCTGGGCCTTGCTTACGCCTGGCGGAAAGGAGCTCTTACATGGAAAAAGTAACGACAAAAAGCATGCCCTACGAGGCATTCAAGGACAACGAATACATCGAGAAGCTCGTACAGGAGCTTCGCGAATCGGGCACCAACGTCATCGTCGGAGCCTTTGACAAACTCATCAACTGGGGGCGTTCCAACTCCATCTGGCCGCTCACCTTCGCCACCAGTTGCTGCGGCATCGAATTTGTGTCGCTCGGAGCGGCGCGCTTTGACATGGCACGCTTTGGCTGGGAAGTGGCACGTGCCTCACCACGTCAAGCCGACTTCATGATGGTGGCCGGCACCATCGTCAACCGTATGGTGCCCGTATTCCGACGCCTCTACGACCAACTGGCCGAGCCCAAATACGTCATTGCCTGTGGCAGCTGTGCCATCTCAGGCGGGCCATTCCGCAAAAGCTACCACGTAGCCAAAGGCATCGAGGAAATCGTACCCGTAGACGTATTCGTCCCCGGATGTCCTCCACGCCCCGAGGCAATGATCTACGGCATCATGCAGCTGTCCCGCAAGATTAAGGTCGAAAGATTCTTCGGCGGCGTCAACCGTCAGGAGAAACGCAATAAATTCCTTGACGAGCACCCCGTAGACGCTTAAGACGCGCACAAGCCTCAACACCGAACATATCACAAAGCACATATATACATTATGACAGATATGCAGGGCAAGATAGCCCAACTATTTCCACAAGCGACCTTTGAAACCGTGGACAACGTCCTGACGGTAACAATCGGCGATGCACAACTGCACGCCCTGGCACAGACGCTCCGCGATGACGATTCTTTCGCCATGGACTACCTCGTCACCATTGTCGGAATGGACTGGAAAGACAGCCTCGGATGCGTATACTACCTGATGTCAACGCGCCACAACAACATGATAGCCATCAAGGCCTCCACCACAGACCGCGAAAAGCCTATGCTGCACTCCGTTGCCGACCTGTGGCACATCGCCGGGCTGTACGAACGCGAGGTCTACGACTTCTTCGGCATCATATTCATCGGCAACCCCGATATGCGTCGGCTCTTCCTCAGCATAGACTGGCACGGATACCCCCTGCGCAAAGACTACGACATGGACCCCGCATTCAACCGCGTATCCATCGAAAACGAACGCCAAAGCGATGACACCAACGTATATGTAGAAGACGCCGAAGGCAATGTCACCCGCCAAAGCGCTCACATATTCGAGCCCGGAGACTTCGTAGTCAACATCGGCCCGCAACACCCCGCCACCCACGGCGTGCTGCGCTTCCGCACAGCAGTCGATGGCGAGACCATCAAAAAAATAGACGTCTACATGGGATACATCCATCGCGGCGTCGAAAAACTCTGCGAAGACCTCACCTACCCGCAGACACTCCACTACATGGACCGTCTCGACTACTTCGCAGCACACAACTACCACCACGGCTTGTGCATGACCTACGAAAAAGCCGCCGGCATCGAAGTACCGCGTCGCGCTCAGGTTATTCGCGTGATTATGGACGAACTCTCGCGTATAGCCTCTCACTGCCTCTTCATCGGAACATACTGCATGGACCTCGGCGCCACCACGATGCTATTCTATACCCTGCGCGTACGCGAGCAGATACTCGACATCATGGAAAAAACTTGCGGCGCACGCATGACATTCAACTACGACTGCATCGGCGGAGTTATGCAAGACCTCGATACCGACTTCGTCAAAGACGTACACGCACTACTTGACGTACTGCCCGCCAACATCAAAGAATACAACAAACTGTTCACCGGCAACATCATTGCACGCAACCGCATGGAAGGCGTGGGCGTCCTCAGTCGCGAAGACGCAATATCCTACGGCGTTACAGGACCTGCCGGACGCGCCTCCGGATGGGCCTGCGACATGCGCAAACTCATGCCCTACAGCGTATACAACGAAGTCGAATTCGATGAAATCATCCGAGAGGAAGGCGACTCGATGGCACGCTTCAAGGCACGTATCTCCGAGATGGAACAAAGCGCACGCATCATCAGTCAGCTCATTGACAGCATACCCGAAGGCGAATACTGCGCCAAAGTGCCCAAAGTCATCAAACTACCCAAAGGCTCATGGTTTACGCTCGTCGAAGGATGCCGCGGCGCCTTCGGCATATACCTCGAAAGCGATGGCTCCACCAAACCCTACCGCCTCAAGATTGCCCCGCCATGCCTCCCCTTGGCCGGCGTTGTCGACCATATCACACGCGGCGACAAGATAGCCGACCTCATCACCATCGGAGGCTCGCTGGACTACATCGTCCCGGACATGGATCGATGACACACTGCGCCTACAACACTTAGCTAACTATCGAACACAACCATATCTCACAAATGCAAGATTTCGACTTTTCGGTAATCACCGACTGGATACACAACTTCCTCGTTGCAACCCTCGGGGCGCCGCAATGGCTCGCCGTTACCATCGAATGTCTCGCCATCGGCGTCGGCCTGTTGCTGCTGTACGCACTGCTGGCGCTGTTCTACATATACTTCGAGCGCAAAGTCTGCGCATTCTTCCAGTGCCGTCTCGGCCCAAACCGCGTAGGCCCTTGGGGACTGCTGCAAAGCTTCGCCGATATGTTCAAAATCCTCATCAAGGAACTTATCGAACTGAAACACATCGACAAATTCCTCTTCGCATTGGCACCGTATCTGGTCATCATTGCCTCGATGCTCTCCTTTGCAGTGCTTCCTTGGGGACACGGACTGCAAATCATCGACTTCAACATCGGCATATTCTTCCTGTTGGCCGTATCTTCCATAGGCGTGCTGGGCATCCTGCTGGCAGGATGGTCCTCCAACAACAAGTTCACACTTATCGGCGCCCTACGTTCAGGTGCACAAATGATTAGCTACGAGCTTTCCATCGGACTGAGCGTCATCACCATGGTGTGCCTCGCCGGAACAATGAGCGTCACCGGCATCGTCGAGGAACAACGCCACCTTTGGTTTATATTCTCCGGACACGTTCCCGCAATCATAGCCTTCATCATATACATGATTGCCGGAACAGCCGAGACCAACCGCGGCCCATTTGACCTTCCCGAAGCCGAGAGCGAACTTACCGCCGGATACCATACCGAATACTCCGGCATCCACTTCGGCTTCTTCTACCTGGCCGAATACCTCAACTTGTTCATCATCAGCGGCGTGGCCGCCCTGCTCTTCTTCGGCGGCTGGATGCCTTTGCACATCCCCGGATGGGACGCTTTCAACGGAGTGATGGACTATATACCCTCGGTAGTCTGGTTCTTTGCCAAAGCCATCACACTCTCCTTCATCATCATCTGGTTCAAATGGACATTCCCTCGTCTGCGCATCGACCACCTGCTCAGCCTCGAGTGGAAATACCTCCTTCCCATCAATATGTTCAACCTGGCACTGATGGTATGCATCATCACCCTGGGATGGACTCTCTAATCCGTCTATATACCGCCAAAACAACAATATACAATACCTCCAAAGGTTATGAGCCAACAATACGGTAAAATATCCCAAGTAATCGGTCCCGTCGTCGATGTAGTATTCGAAGGCGAGGGAGCCACCATTCCCGCCATATACAACGCACTGGCAATCAAACGCGAAGACGGCAGCCGACTCATCCTCGAAGTCGAACAGCACATCGGCGAAGACACCGTGCGCTGCGTCGCTATGGAAAGCACCGACGGCCTGCAACGCGGCGTCAAAGTCGAAGACCTCGGACAACCCATAGCAGTGCCCACCGGCGACCAAATCAAAGGCCGACTGCTCAACGTCATAGGCGATGCCATCGACAACCTTCCCACCCTCGACCGCTCCAAGTTGCGTCCCATACACCAACCGGCGCCCGAATTTGAGGACCTTACAATAGGCACGGAAATACTTTCCACGGGCATCAAAGTCATTGACCTACTCGAGCCATACAGCAAAGGCGGCAAGATCGGACTCTTCGGAGGCGCAGGCGTAGGCAAGACCGTGCTAATTATGGAGCTTATAAACAACATCGCCAAAGGACATGACGGGTTCTCTGTATTCACCGGCGTGGGCGAACGTACTCGCGAAGGCAACGACCTGCTCCGCGAAATGATCGAGTCCGGTGTAATGCGCTACGGCGACAAATTCAAAGAAGGCCTCGAAAAGGGCCAATGGAATCTTGCCGATGTAGACACCGAACACCTCAAAGACTCGCAAGCCACACTCGTGTTCGGCCAAATGAACGAACCGCCGGGCGCACGTCTGCGCGTAGCCTTGTCCGGCCTCACCGTAGCCGAACAATTCCGCGACCAAGCCGAAGGAGGTAAAGACGTACTGCTCTTTATCGACAACATCTTCCGCTTCACACAAGCCGGTTCGGAAGTATCCGCATTGCTCGGCCGCATGCCATCAGCCGTAGGCTATCAGCCCACGTTAGCATCCGAAATGGGTACACTGCAAGAGCGCATCACCTCCACCAAAAACGGTTCAATCACCTCGGTACAAGCCATATACGTCCCCGCCGATGACCTTACCGACCCCGCACCGGCAACTACGTTCTCGTTCCTGGACGCCACAACGGTACTTTCCCGTAAAATCGCAGAGCTGGGCATATACCCCGCCGTAGACCCCCTGGAGTCCACCTCTCGAATCCTCGACCCCAATATCATAGGCGAAGAGCACTACAACACCGCACAAGCCGTCAAGCAACTCCTTCAGAAATACAACGAATTGCAAGACATCATCGCCATCCTCGGCGTTGACGAACTCTCCGACGAAGACAAACTCGTGGTAGCACGCGCACGACGCGCACAACGCTTCCTATCACAGCCCTTCCACGTAGCCGAACAATTCACCGGACTGCCCGGCGTGATGGTACCTCTAAACGAAACCATCCGCGGCTTCAAGATGATACTCTCCGGCGAAATGGACCAATATCCCGAACAAGCCTTCCTCAACGTCGGCACCATAGACGAAGCCATAGAGAAAGGCAAACGCCTCCTTGCCGAAGTCAAATAAAACGCACTCGGATTAAGTACAACGTCCTACAGACACATCAAGACAATGACACTGAAGATAATATCCACAACAGAAATACTCTTCGAAGGCGAAGTCTCCATGGTCACGCTCCCCGGAGCCAAAGGCCGTTTCACCGTGCTGCACAACCACGCAGCTTTGGTGTCGACACTCGCCGCCGGTGACATTGTCTTTCGCAATGCCGACGGGAAAGAGACCGCCTACACCGTCTCCGGAGGTATCGCCGATGTAGACAACAACGTCATCAGCGTCTGCATTTACTGACCCCGGGCACGTAACATATCACGATTTCAACAATATACCCCACGCCAAGCACGCACATGAAATTGCTCACAAAAATACTGACGATACTCACGATGGTCTTCGCCGGAGCACTCAACGCCGCGGCCGCCCAAGAAAGCAGCCACGACAGCGAAGCGCTCAACCCCAAGGAAATCATCTTTGAGCACCTTGGCGACGGCTACGGGTGGGAAGTACCTTTCAACCACCACTACCGCATACCCCTGCCCATAATCGTGCACGGCACCGACGGATGGCACGTATTCTCATCGGCACGTGTCGCCAACGGCGCAACCTATCGGGACGGCGAAGCACTCTTCCGCATCGCCGACAAAGACAGCCCCAACAAAGGCAAAGTCGTGCAAATCGTCGACGGCAAAGAAATCAAGCCTCTCGACATCTCCGTCACCAAAAACGTCATGGCACTCATACTGACCATCGCTTTGGTAGTCGGGCTGATGCTATGGCTGCGTTCATGGTACCGCCGCAACCCCAACAAGGCACCGCGACGCGGCCTCGGCGCCATCGAGGCGCTCGTCATGTTCATCTACGACAGCGTCATCAAAAGCACACTCAAAGACCGTGCCTCCAAATTCGCCCCATACCTGCTCACTGTGTTCTTCTTCATATTCCTGATGAACCTAATGGGCCTCATGGTAATCTTTCCCGGCGGAGCCAACCTCACCGGCAATATAGCCGTGACAATGGTACTGGCCACTCTCACATTCCTGGTGACAAATATCTTTGGCACAAAACACTACTGGAAAGAAATCTTTTGGCCCGACGTGCCGTTGTGGCTCAAATTCCCGCTGCCAATAATGCCGCTGATCGAAGTCTTCGGTATGTTCACCAAACCCGCGGCACTGACCGTGCGTCTTTTTGCCAATATGATGGGTGGACACATGATAGTGCTGGTGCTGACACTGCTGATATTCATCTTCTCGGCAGTCAACCCCATAGCCGGCGGAGCCACCACCATAGTCTCGGTACTATTCTCAGTATTTATGCTACTGATAGACGTCCTGGTGAGCTTCATTCAGGCATACGTCTTCACCATGCTCTCCACCATATTCATCTCCTTGGCACAAGAACGAGGACACGATGAAGCACACCGGACAGCAGACAAAGCTGCAGCGACACTCGCAGTAACACCCGCCACTGTCGCCCAAAACTAACCGGCACAAAAGAAACTTACACGAAATAATAAAAAATACAATAACCACTTCAAAAAACACAAAACTATGTTTGGAATATTAGCAGCAGAAGCCCTCGTAGGGCTCGGAGCAAGTATCGGAGCAGCAATCGCCGCCATCGGCGCAGGTATCGGCATCGGCAAAATCGGCGCCGCAGCCATGGAAGCCATCGCCCGCCAGCCCGAATCTGCCGGCGACATCCGCTCGAACATGATCGTCATCGCAGCCCTCGTCGAAGGCGTGGCACTCTTCGCCGTCATCGTCTGCGTACTCGCATTGTTCGTCTAAGCATCATAGCACCGGACGCCACAGTCACACGGAAGCGCCGGCACACAAGCCGTGCCGGCGCCCCCGAAAGTGACGTCCCGACAACTACGGCAAAGCAACAAAAAAACAACAAACGACTATAACACCACGCCTAAATTACCGCTATGGAACTATTTACCCCCGACTTCGGACTCGTCTTCTGGATGTTCGTCGGATTTGCCATACTTTTCCTGATCCTATGGAAATTTGCATGGCCCACGATACTGAAAAGCGTTGACGAACGCGCCGACCTCATAAACAAGGGTGTGGAATATGCCCAAAATGCCAAAGAGCAACTGGACAACGCTCGCGCCGAAGCCGACAAATACATCGCACAGGCACGCACACAACAAGCCCAAATGCTCCGCGATGCCGACAAGATGAAAACACAACTCATCGAAGAAGCTCGCGCAGCCGCCGCCAAAGAAGCCCAAAAAGTGATGGACGCAGCCAAGCTCTCCATAGAGCAACAGCAAAAAGAAGCCCGGAAACAACTGCGCAACCAAGTCAGCGAAATCGCCCTCGAAATCGCCGGCAAAGTCGTCAAAGAAAACATGGCAAACCAAGCGGCTCAATCACGGCTTGTTAATACATACCTCGACCAAATCGAGAACAACAACTGACAATAAAACCACGCGCATCCGCCACACACCATTCGCGAGCCATACGCCACAACCAACCAATATACGACAATGGACCAAGGACTACTGCCACGCCGCTACGCCAAAGCACTCTACAAATACGCCGTAGAGCGCGATGTCGCCGCACAGATGTACACCGTCATGGACACCCTCACCAAAGCCTATGACGACAACGCATCATTGCAAGCGACAATCGCCAACCCCTTTGTCGACAACGCCCGCAAAGCCTCGATACTGGCCACAGCAGCAGAAGCCAAAAGCCAAGGCAAAGCAGCAGAAGCATTTGATGATTTTGTCAATCTCCTCGGACGACACCGCCGCATGGACATCATGCGCGAGACGGCACTCGCATATCTGGCCATATACCGCCGCGAGCACAACATCTACAAGGTACACATTACCTCCGCAGCTACACTGGCCGACAGCGACCGCAACCGCATAAACGCGATGGTCGAAAAGCACCTCCAAGGCGGCACAGCGCAATACACATACAGCACCGACCCCGCCCTCATAGGCGGCTTCACAGTCACCATAGACTCGCAACGCCTCGATGCATCGGTACGCAACGAACTCCAACAATTGCGCCAACGCCTGATACAGTGACGGCACGGCACAATACCAGCAACAACACCCTAACAAGACACATCCACCCACGACAATGATAAACCCCAGCGAAATATCCGAAGTACTCAAGCAAGAGCTTGAAAACGTCAATTCGCACGTCGCCTTCGAAGAAGTCGGCAAAGTGCTAGATGTAGGCGACGGCGTGGCACACGTCTACGGACTGGACAACGTCCGTGCCAACGAGCTCGTCGAATTTGAAAACGGCGTCAAAGGCGTCGCCCTCAACCTCGAAGAATCCAATGTAGGCGTCATCCTGATGAACAACGTCAATACCGTCACCGAAGGCATGAACGTCCGCCGCACCGGACGCATTGCCTCCATTGCCGTCGGCGAAGGACTCTTCGGACGCGTCATCAACGTTTTGGGCGAACCCATAGACGGCCGCGGTCCAATAGCCGGCGAACTCATCGAAATGCCCTTGGAACGCAAAGCTCCCGGTGTAATATACCGCCAGCCCGTAAACCAGCCACTGCAAACCGGCATCAAAGCCGTCGATGCAATGGTGCCCATAGGCCGAGGCCAACGCGAGCTCATCATCGGCGACCGTCAGATAGGCAAAACAGCCATCGCAATAGACACCATCATCAACCAACGCAAAAACTTCGAAGCCGGCAAACCAGTATACTGCATATACGTAGCCATCGGCCAAAAAGCATCCTCCGTTGCAACAACCGTGGACACACTCCGCCGCAACGGCGCCCTGGACTACACCGTCGTAGTAGCCGCCACCGCCAGCGACTCGGCCTCCATGCGCTACTACTCGCCCTTTGCCGGCGTAGCCATCGGCGAATACATTCGCGACACCGGACGCGACGCCCTCATCGTATACGACGACCTCTCCAAGCAGGCTGTAGCATACCGCGAAATCTCGCTAATCCTCAAACGTCCCTCCGGCCGCGAGGCATACCCCGGCGACATCTTCTACCTGCACTCACGTCTGCTGGAACGCGCAGCCAAAATCATTGACAACCAGGCCGTAGCCGAGAAAATGAACGACCTACCCACAGCGCTCAAGCCCATGGTCAAAGGCGGAGGCTCGCTCACCGCACTCCCCATCATCGAGACACAGGCAGGCGACGTTTCGGCATACATCCCCACCAATGTCATATCCATCACCGACGGACAGATATTTCTCGAGACAGCACTCTTCAACCGCGGCATACGCCCCGCCATCAACGTCGGCATCTCCGTGTCTCGTGTAGGCGGCAACGCCCAAATCAAGAGTATGAAAAAAGTGGCCGGTACACTGAAAATCGACCAAGCCCAGTTCCGCGAGCTCGAGTCATTCACTAAATTCGGCGGCGACATCGATGCCGTGACCGCTCGCGTCATCGACAAAGGCCGCAAAAACGAGAGACTACTCATCCAGCCGCAATACCAGCCCTGGGCCGTAGAAGAGCAGGTGGCCGTCATCTACTGCGGCGTCAACGGACTGCTCGAAAAAGTACCCATAGATCACGTAGCCGACTTCGAGAAACAATACATCCAACAACTACGCGCACAGTACCCCGAAGCCCTCAACGAAATAGCTGCAGGACGCATCGGAGATGACGTCACAACCAAACTTACCGAAGTAGCCTCCAACGTGGCCGCCCGATTTGCTTGAACGACATACATTCCACCAAGCCTACCCCACCCCAAACAACGACAGAACGACAATAAAAAACAATGGCAACACTACGCGAACTCAAAGGACGCATAGGCTCCGTAGCCTCCTCCGAGAAAATCACCGGAGCCATGAAGATGATATCTTCGGCCAAGATGCACAAAGCCGAAGGCGCACTGCGCCGCCTCGTGCCCTTCCGCAGCCTTATCAATGACATCATCGCCAATCTTTTGAGCTCGGACGCGACCTTCGCATCGCCACTTGTGGCCGCCCGGCACGTCCGGCACGCCACAATCATCGTCTGGGGTAGCGACGACGGACTGTGCGGAGCCTACAACGCCAACATAGCCAAACAATTGGCAAACTATGTCGCCGAGTTGCGCAAAGAATTGGACAACTCTGCCACCATTACTATCGTTCCCATAGGCCGTAAAATTGCCAAGGCCTGCAACACCATGGCTATCGAAGGAGCCACCGTGGAAGATACACCCGAAAACATCTCATCCAAAACCGACGGCGCCGATGTCGTGGCCTATGCCCACAGCCTCCGGCAAAGCTTTACATCCGGTCAGACCGACCGCATAGACATAGCTTACATGTCCTTCAAGACCGCCGGAAGACAGCGTTTCACGGCCACACAATACCTGCCGGTGCTCGAAAGCAACCTGCGCGGCAGCGACAACGCCACAGCCAACGCCTCCCGACCCTATCTGTTCGAGCCGGACGCCGCCGGCATCTTTGACAGCGCACTGCCCATGTTCCTGATGGCAAGCATACAACAGGTATTTACCGAAAACCGCGCCTCCGAACAAGCCGCGCGCATCATGGCCATGCAAAGCGCCAACGACAACGCCAAGAAACTCCTCGAACAACTGCAACTGGAATATAATAAACTGCGTCAACAGTCCATCACCACCGAGCTTCTCGACATCGTAGGAGGCCAGGTACGAGACTGACGTATCACATCATAAAGCAAAACAACAATACAAACCAAACATCAACCAACCGATCAATGGGTAGTATAAAAGAATACTTCACGTCATTAGGCTCCGGAGTGGCAAGCCTCGTAAAAGGCATGACCGTAACCGGCAAGGAATTCGTCACGCCTAAGATTACCGAACGTTATCCCGAGAACCGCGAGACACATCATCCCGCACCACGTTTCCGTGCCATACTCCAATTTGTCTACGATGACGAAGGCAATCACAAATGCATAGCCTGCGGCACATGCGAGCGTGTATGCCCTAACGGCACAATTGCCATCACAACCAAGGACATACCAGCACTTACACCCACCGGCAAGAAAAAAGTCCTGGACAAATACACCTACGACCTGGGAAGCTGCACCTTCTGCCAGCTCTGCGTCACCAACTGCCCCACACACGCCATCGAATTCACCAACGACTTCGAACAGGCCGTGTTCACCCGCAGCAAACTGATAAAGACACTCAACTACCTCCCCAAAAAAGAGCAGCCCGCCCCCACGCCCGAACAGATAGCCGAATACAAAGCCAAGATGCTCGAAGCAGCCAAAGCCAAGGCCGCAGCAGCAGCTGCCGCCAAAGCCAAAGCAGCCGAAGCCGCTAAATCCGCCGAAGCTCCGGCCAACTTAGTGCAACCGGCCGCGCCCAAACCCACGCAAAACGAAAAATAACACAATATAATGGAATCATTAGGAAGTATCATCATGTATGTCATCATCGCCCTGTCGATGATTGTATTCTCGGTACTGGCCGTGACCACGCGCAAAATCCTACGCGCTGCCACCTTCCTGCTCTTCACCCTTTTCAGCGCCGCAGCCCTGTATTTCCAACTCGACTACGAGTTCCTCGGCGCAGTACAGATTGCAGTATATGCCGGCGGTATAGTGGTACTGTTTGTATTCTCAATACTATTGACAAGCAAACCCGGCCACAATAGCGAGAAACTCACCTCCAAGTCGCGTAAAGCCGGTCTGCTGGCAGCCCTGGCCACAGCCATCGTATGCGGCTACACATTAGTGAGCCGTTGCGCACTCTTTGCCAAAGCGCCGGAGATGACCAACCCCACAATGGATCGTATCGGAACGGACATCCTCGGTTCCGGGCCCGGTCAATACCTGTTGCCCTTCGAAGCCATAAGCATCCTGCTGCTGGCATGTATCATCGGCGGCGTAGTGATTGCACGTAAACGTTAAGCCACACACGACTATGGAAATTACAGCAATATATTACCTAATACCCAGCCTGATAATGTTCTGCGCCGGAATCTACGGATTTATAACCCGCAAGAACATGATCGCCATACTCATCTCGCTGGAACTGATGCTCAACGCCGTCGACGTCAACTTCGTTGTATTCAACCGCTACCTCTATCCGGGCGCACTCGAAGGCATGTTCTTTACGCTCTTCGCCATCGCCATTGCAGCGGCCGAGACGGCTCTGGCCATCGCCATTATAATCAACATCTACCGTGCCACTCACAACATCGATGTGCGCACCCTTAACGAAATGAAATTCTAACAACAGTCATGGATATCACATTCCCGCTGCTCATTCTGTGCATACCCCTGTTCATGTTCCTGCTGCTGGGTATCGCCGGATGCAAAATGAGCCACAAAATGGCAGGCATCTTAGGTACCGCAGGTATGGGTGTCACAGCCGTCATGGCCTATACCGTGGCACTTACATACTTCCTCAGCGGCAACCCCGAATTTATTGACGCATCGGGTCAACGCCTCCAATACATCGTATTCAATGTCAACTGGTTGGCCTTTACCGACGACCTGGTGATACGTCTGGGCTTCTACCTTGATTCGATTTCGGCAATGATGCTCATAGTCATCACCACCGTTTCATTTATGGTACACCTCTACAGCCTCGGATACATGCACGGCGAACGCGGCTTCCAGCGCTACTACGCCTTCCTGTCGCTGTTCAGCTTCTCAATGCTCGGGCTGGTGGTAGCCACCAACATTTTCCAGATGTACATTTTCTGGGAACTTGTGGGTGTCTCCTCATACCTGCTCATCGGATTCTACTATACGAAGCACGCAGCCGTCTCCGCGTCCAAAAAAGCGTTTATTGTCACTCGCTTTGCCGACCTCGGATTTCTTATCGGCATCCTTGTCCTGTCGTTCTACAGCAAGACCTTTGATTTCGCCGCCCTCACCACCAACCCGATGGAAGCTCTCGGCGGAGCCGCCGGCGCCACCTTCCTCGGTGCTTCGGTACTCACCTGGGGGCTTGTGCTCATCTTCGTCGGCGGCATGGGCAAATCGGCAATGATGCCCCTGCACATTTGGCTGCCCGACGCTATGGAAGGCCCCACGCCGGTATCGGCACTTATACACGCCGCCACCATGGTTGTTGCAGGCGTATTCCTGGTAGCACGCATGTTCCCGGTATACATCTTAGAGGCCTCAGCAACCACATTCGTAGCCATCATCGGTGCCGCCACGGCTTTCTATGCCGCAGTTGTCGCCTGCACGCAGCTTGACATCAAGCGCGTACTCGCCTTCTCCACCATCTCCCAAATCGCATTCATGATGGTAGCCCTCGGCGTTGCCGGTCTCGGCATGGGCGAGGTCAGCCACCACGGCCTCGGATATATGGCATCGATGTTCCACCTGTTTACACACGCCATGTTCAAGGCCCTGCTCTTCCTCGGAGCCGGTGCGCTAATACACGCAGTACACTCCAACGACTACACCGCCATGGGCGGCCTTCGCAAATACATGCCCATTACCCACTGGACATTCCTCATCGGCTGTCTCGCCATAGCCGGCATACCACCTTTCTCCGGCTTCTTCAGCAAGGACGAAATTCTCTCGGCCGCATACGCATGGAGCCCATGGATGGGCGTTTGGATGACCATGGTGGCCGCCCTCACGGCATTCTACATGTTCCGCCTGTACTACCTCATCTTCTGGTGGAAGAAACATGACACCGCCCACCACACTCCGCATGACGCACCCTGGACCATGTCAGTGCCCTTGATATTCCTCGCCGCAGTATCCTGCGTTGCCGGATTCATACCCTTCGGGCACTATGTCACCTGGGACAATATGCCCTACGACATCCACCTCGACCCGACAATAGCCGTCACCAGCGTAGTCATCGCCATAGCCGCTATAGCACTGGCCACGGTGATGTACCGCAAAGAGAACGCCATTCCCGCACGCCTGCGTGCAGCCATGCCGCACCTTTGGAACTGGGCTTTCCACCGCTTCTATTGGGACGAACTCTACATGTTCATCACCCACAAGATTATCTTCAATCTCATCTGCCGCCCCATAGCATGGTTTGACCGCCACATCATCGACGGAACCATGGACGCCTTTGCCAATATCACCGACAAGGCATCCTTCGCCATCCGCGGCCTGCAGTCGGGTCAGATACAAACTTACGTTCGCGTATACCTTATCGGCGCCCTGCTGCTCGGAGTCATCACTACCATAGTCCTGTCTCTTGCCTAAGCCCAATACAACGGTGTAAAATCTTAAAAACAACGCAACAATGTTTAGCAACATTCTGATATACTTCGTAGTCATCCCGCTGATAATGCTGGCGGGACTGGCACTGAGCAAAAGCATCAAGCAGATACGCGCCGTCGCCGTCGCCGGGTCATCGGCACTGATAGCGCTATCCGTGTATCTTCTCGTCGAATACCTGCAACAGCGTGCCGCCGGAGCCACAGACCCCATGCTTTTCGTAGGTTCCTGGGAGTGGTTCAAGCCGCTCAACATTCACCTCGCCGTCGGCGTTGACGGAATATCCATAGCCATGCTGCTGCTGTCAAGCATCATAGTCTTCGCCGGCAGCTTCGCCTCGTGGAAAATAGAGCAGCCCAAGGCTTTCTTCCTGTGGCTCATACTCCTGTCCACCGGCGTCTTCGGCTTCTTCATCAGCATCGACCTCTTCACCATGTTCATGTTCTACGAAGTCGCGCTCATCCCCATGTACCTCCTTATCGGCGTTTGGGGCTCGGGACGCAAGAACTACTCGGCGATGAAGCTGACCCTAATGCTCATGGGCGGCTCGGCATTCCTGATGCTCGGCCTCATAGGCATATACTATCACAGCGCACCCGAAGGACAACCACTGACTTGGAACATACTCGAAATCGTACAGAACGGAGCCATCTCCCACGGCTGGCAAACATTCCTGTTCCCTATGACATTTGTAGGCTTTGGCGTACTCGGCGCCATGTTCCCCTTCCACACATGGTCGCCCGACGGCCACGCCTCGGCTCCCACGGCTGTATCTATGCTCCACGCCGGCGTACTCATGAAACTCGGCGGATACGGCTGCTTCCGCGTTGCCATCTACCTGATGCCCGAAGCCGCCAACGAACTTGCCTGGATATTCCTCATCCTCACCGGCATTTCCGTAGTCTATGGTGCATTCAGCGCCTGCGTACAGACCGACCTCAAGTACATCAACGCCTACTCCTCTGTATCACACTGCGGCATGGTGCTCTTCGCCATACTAATGCTCAACACCACTGCAATGACCGGTGCAATTATGCAGATGCTTTCGCACGGCCTGATGACAGCCCTCTTCTTCGCACTCATCGGCATGATCTACGGACGTACACACACTCGTGACATCCGAGAGATGGGCGGACTGATGCGCATCATGCCCTACTTGGCCGTATGCTACGTTATCGCCGGTCTGGCCTCGCTCGGACTACCGGGTCTTAGCGGATTTGTGGCCGAGATGACCATATTCGTCGGATCGTTCCAGCACGCCGACCTCTTCCACCGCATATTTACCATTGTGGCCTGCGCATCCATCGTCATCACCGCCGTGTACATCCTGCGCGTTGTAGGCAAACTGCTCTTCGGCCCGGTACAAGATAAACACCACCTGTCACTCACCGATGCGACATGGTGGGAACGCCTCTCCACGGTCACGCTCATAGTATGCGTAGCCGCCATAGGCTGCTTCCCCAACTTCTTTGCCGACCTCATCCGCAGCACATTCTCCGTTGACATCTTCAGCGTCCTGGGTATGACCCCCGTAATACCAGGCGTAGGATGAACATCGACATAATGACATTATTCAGCATCCACACACAGCACATAGCATACTAAGCAATGGATTACTCACAGTTTTTAGCAATGAAGCAAGAGATAGGACTCCTCGTAGTCTTCCTCTTGGTCTTCCTCTACGACACCTTCATGCCCAAGAAAGCGCAAGGGGCTCTGCCCATTGTCGCCATTATCGGAATGGTAGCACTCACCATCTTGGGCCTATGCTCCTGCATGCTCGGCTCGGCCGAATTCACCTCAGCTTTCGCCGGTATGTACGAAACATCCCCCGAAATTTCAGCCATCAAAACCATCCTTAATATAGGTGTAATCATAGTACTGGTACAGTCGCTCAAATGGGTCAACGGCGAACTGATGATAATGCGCCGCGGCGAGTTCTTCGAGCTGTTGCTCGTGACACTCTTCGGCATGTACCTCATGATTTCGGCACGCCACTTCCTGGTATTCATCATCGGTCTCGAAAGCGCCTCGCTGCCTCTTGCCGCCATGGTTGCCCTCGACAAAAACCGTTACGAGAGCCACGAAGCTGCCGTCAAGTACATTCTTACCGCCGTATTCTCCTCTGCCGTGTTCCTGATGGGACTGAGCTTTGTATACGCGCTCACCGGGTCGCTGTACTTTGACAAAATCTACCTTGCCGTAAGTGGTGCCGACTCCAGCATGCTCATCCTGGCACTGGCCTTCGTCATTTCAGGCATAGGCTTCAAGCTGTCACTCGTGCCATTCCACCTTTGGACGGCCGACGTATACCAAGGCGCGCCCACTTCGGTCACCGCCTACCTAAGCGTAATCTCCAAAGGCGCAGCCGCCTTCGCATTCATGTGCGTGCTTGCACAAGCATTCGGCAACATATACAGCCAAGTTTGGGAATGGATGCTGTATGCTCTAATCATCCTGACCATCACCGTAGGCAACCTCTTTGCCATACGCCAGCGCAACATCAAACGCTTCCTGGCATTCTCTTCCGTATCACAAGCCGGATACATCATGCTCGGCATCATCGCCCACAACGTCATGGGCACCGCCGCAATGATGTACTACATACTTGTGTACGTATTCTCCAACCTTGCCGCGTTCGGAGTCATCGCCGCCATCGAGAACTTCTCCGGCAAGGTGTCCATTGACGACTACCGCGGATTGTCCAAGACTAATCCCCGTCTGTCGTTTGCAATGATGTTGGCCATGTTCTCCCTCGCCGGCATCCCGCCCTTCGCCGGTTTCTTCAGCAAGTTCTTCATCTTCACCGGAGCAATCGAACAAGGCAGCATCGCCATCTACGTGCTGGTACTCATAGCACTCATCAATACCATCATTTCCCTGTACTACTACCTTTTGGTAGTCAAGGCAATGTACATCAGCGAAGAACCATGCCAAATCGGGCGCTTCCGCTCGGCATTCTCCGAGCGCCTGGGTCTTGCGATTACCGTTGGCGGCATCCTGCTGCTTGGCATCGTAAGCCCCGTATACGACTGGCTGCTCGGCGTTGCAGGAGACAGCATCTTCAACGTCTTCTTTATCCAATAAGCAAGTTTATCCAATAAGCAAGCAACCCACACACAATACGGCGAGCGGCCGGTCCTCAAGGACCGACCGCTCACTTTTTCTGCCGTTTTCGGTTGCAAAAGACTATTGCGAAAAATTTGTCAATCAAGTCGCTGACGCACGTTTGAAACGCAAATATGCAGCTGCCATACGCTTATGATAGCCGCGGGCAGCATAAGACGGGCCGTTATAGCCACGAGCAAAGGCGCTCCAATTGCGCGACTGCAAAGCCGGCAACAATCCCGAATTGCGGACAAAAGTGGCAAAAAGTTCCAATTGGTCACGCTCGCTGCGAGACATCAGGCGTACAAAATCATCCGGGCTGTCTGCCCCGCACTTCTTCCAATTGAACCCGCCGATTTGGAACATGCCCCAAAACGTACCTTGTATTGCCGAAAGGTCATGTATGGTGCGTGCCGCGTCCAGACGTGCCTGCTGGGCAGCCTGCTGCGACCCGTATCGAGCCGCCATGGGACGTACAAACACCACCGAATGACTGCGCCGGTACTTTCCCAAAGCTACACCGTTACGGGCTGCGAAACGGCGGAACATTGTCAAGTCGAAATTGATTAGCGGCTTGCCCTCGGACCAAAAACCCTGGTGTGTCTTGCCGGCCTCTATTTCGACCACGGCCTTAATGGCGGCCACCTCGACATCCATCTCGGATGCCACCTCAACAAAATCATCTTCCGTCAGACGTCCGTGCCTATACTCAGGCGCAAGTTCCAATGGTATTGTGTCGCCATCGACACCGATGGTATACTTAAGCACATCCGAAGGCTCGATTTTGTCAGCACGCAAGGTGTCGGCGATGGCAGTCGTAGTCTTGGTTTTCGTACTCTTGGAATGTGTACCTTTGGTATTGTGACGCGGGCTCATAGCCGACAGCACCGACAGCGAGGACAACGCCACCGCGGCCGAGACAAGCACGCAATAATGTAGTTTCATGGGCTTAATGGTATTGAGCGCCGTAAACAGGCGCAGGACTCAAAAGACAAAAAACATCCGTGCTGTTTGACACGAGGTCTCGCACGGATGCTTTTTGTCTATACTATCAATCTTTGAGGTCGGCGACCTTTTCGATGGTACGGCGCAACTGACCCCAGAAGCGTTCCACAGCAGGGATGTTCATGCGCTCGCTGGGCGAGTGCACGCCCTGCAATGTCGGACCGAACGAAGCCATATCCAGATGCGGGTATTTTTGCAGGAACAAACCGCATTCCAGACCGGCATGTATAGCCATGACGGCAGGCTTGATGCCATAGAGTTCCTCGTAAGCATCCGAAGCAATCTTCATGATGCGCGAGTTAAGGTTGGGTGCCCATCCGGGGTATCCGTCTCCGTGTGTCACGGCGGCACCGGCAAGAGTGAACACTGCCTCGACACGATGTGCAATGTCCCATTTACGCGACTCTACAGACGAGCGCTGCGAAGTGGTCACGAGTATTTCCTCGTCGGGACGCATCTTGACACTTGCCAAGTTGGTGGAAGTTTCTACCAAGCCCTCAATGTCGCGGCTCATGGAAATCACTCCGTGGGGTGCCGAATACAGGGCGTCTACAAGGCGGCGTGTCGTATCCTCGTCCACAGCCATCTCAGGACGGTCCACACTGTCGAGCGTAAACTCGATGGTAGGCTCCAGATCTTTGTACTCATTCTTGACATCGGCTACGTAGCAATTGAAAGCAGCTACAACCTTCTCCTTATTGGCCGTATTGACGCCGAAGACTGCATGGGCGGCACGCGGAATGGCGTTGCGCAGATTGCCACCGTCGATTTCGCATAAGGACAGCTCATATTCCTTGCCCAGAGTCCAGAGGAAGCGAGCAAGCAACTGTACGGCGTTGGCACGACCCAGATGGATGTCACCGCCCGAGTGGCCGCCGAGGCCCTTGCTGATGTCGAATTTGAAATAATGGAAGTCGGTAGGTGCAAACGAACGTTTGTACTTGAACACGCAAGTGGTGTCCACGCCGCCGGCGCAACCCACAAATATCTGGGCATCGTCCTCGGAATCAAGGTTGAGCAAGATGCTACCATGTATCATGTCATCGCCGAGGTTGTACGCTCCCGTGAGGCCGGTCTCCTCGTCTACCGTGAAGAGAGCCTCCATAGGTCCGTGTACCAGCTTCTCGTCCGTGAAGGCGGCAAGTGCACCGGCTATACCGATGCCGTTGTCTGCGCCCAGAGTGGTACCATCGGCATGCAGCCATTCGCCATCGACGATGGTTGTGATAGGATTGTTTTCGAAGTCGAAAGACTTGTCATTGCTCTCGCATACCATATCCATATGCGCTTGCAGTATGATGCCGGGAGCCTGTTCGTGACCGGGCGTGGCAGGTTTGCTCATCAGAACGTTGCCTATGGCATCTGTCTTGACTGTTATGCCGTGCTTGCCGGCAAAGTCCAGTAAGAACTGACGGATTTTTCCCTCCTTTTTGGACGGACGGGGAACCTTGGTGATTTGGTCGAAGATACCGAAGACCTCGGCCGGTTTCAAATCTTTTATTGTCATAATGGTATTTATTTTGGGTATATAACTCGTATTGACTTATGCCGACCTCGCGGGTCTTACGTGCATGGCATTTGTAAAGATTGTTAAAATCGCGCGTATTTCGCCCCCTAAATTACAAAATAAAATTGATATATAGCTAAATTCCGCCCTAACTTTATTAAATTTGCATATCCAAACGCAAGACATAGGCTTTATGCGACTGCTGATATTGACAATGATACTGTTGCTGGCGGCATTACTGCTGCTGGGCATACGCGTATTATTTGTCCGCGGAGGGCGCTTCCCGTCGTCGCACATACACGACAACGAAGCCCTGCGCCGCCGAGGCCTGGACTGCGCCACGCATGACAAAGAATCCAAATAATCACACATATAAACAATCTAAAAATCCAAGATGAGAAAAATCCTTTATGCCGTTGCGATACTTGCATTAGCCACCACCGCATGCGGAGGCAATGGCGAAGCCGACACCAAGAGCGACTCGCTCACAGTCACCCCCGTCAAGAAAGTCAAGGCAGAATCCTTTGCCGCCACCACCAATATACGATACATCGACCGCGATTCGCTGCTTGTCAAGTTTGACTACGCACGCCACACCATGGACGAATGCCACCAGATAGCCATGGCATTGCAGCAGTACCAAAACGAACTGGGTGCACAACTCCAAAGCAAGCAAAATGCCATTCAGGAAAAAGCCAAAAACAACGGATACCTCAGCGAAGCCAGCTACAACGCCGATATTAAGGAACTGCAGAACCTTGACCGCAGCCTTCAGACCCGCTATGCTGCTCGCGCCGACAAGGACAACCGCCGTATCAACGAGCTCACCAAAGCCGCCAGCGACTATATAGACAACTTCCTGATTGAATACAACAAGACCAAGAAATACGACGCAATACTCGACCGCGCCGCCGGCCTTTACTTCAATCCGGCACTCGACATCACCGACGAAGTTGTCAAGGCTCTCAACGAGGCCTACAACAAGGCTCAAGAGGACAAAAAATAACATCCGGGACAACATCCGCCGCCCCTTGCGCGACACCCATACCCGGCCTACAGTCCGCACCATCATACAACACCATAACACAACAAGATGACCACACAAGCCAAAGCAGACACTCTCGTAATCATCCCCATGTATAACGAGAAGGAAAATGCAGCCGCCATCATAGATGCCGTACTGGCTCTCGACACGCCTTTCGACATCCTCGTGATTGACGACAACTCGCCCGACGGCACCGCCGCCATCGTGCGCGAAAAAATGGCGCAGCACCCCGGGCGTGTAGACATCATCGAACGCGCGGGCAAACTCGGTCTTGGCACGGCCTATATCGAAGGCTTCCGTTGGGGTTTGGCTCATGGATACGAGTACATATGCGAAATGGACGCCGACTTTTCGCATAACCCCAAGGATTTGCCGCGACTGCGCCAAGCCTTGGTAAGCGGGCAGGGCGATGTCGCCGTCGGTTCGCGATACCTCACCGGGGTCAACGTTGTCAATTGGCCTATGGGACGCGTGCTCATGTCCTATTACGCCTCCAAGTATGTGCGCATAGTCACCGGACTGCACGTGCGCGACACCACCGCCGGATTTGTATGCTACCGAGCAGACGTGCTGCGTGCTATGAACCTGGACGCGATACACTTCAAAGGCTACGCCTTCCAAATCGAGATGAAGTATACGGCACACGTTTTGGGATTTCGCATCACCGAAGTACCTATCGTCTTTGTCAACCGTGTTCTCGGAACATCCAAGATGAGCTCCGGGATTTTCGGCGAAGCCCTTTTCGGCGTCATCAAGCTCAAATGGTGGGGTGCCACCGGCCGTATCAAGAAACGTCACGCCGCTGCACGGCAATGACAACATTATTATATAATGCAACCGTTGCCGGAGCCCCGGAGGGGACTCCGGCATACGTGTTTATAGACGGGGATACCATCGCCGCCACCGGTACAGGCGCCCCGCCCCCGGAGATGACAGCGCAAGAATGCGTAGACTGCTACGGCGACCTTCTCACACCCGGCGCCATAGACTGCCATGTGCACACTCGCGACCCGGGACTGACACACAAGGGCGACATTGCCTCCGAAACCACAGCCGCACGCGCCGGAGGTGTCACCTCGATATTGGATATGCCCAATACGGTGCCGCAGACCACCACGATGGCCTTGGTGCACGCCAAGATGAAACGTGCCGCCGAAGTCGCCAAGGCCAATTACGCCTTCTTTATAGGCGCAGCGGGCACCTCCAACTTCGACGAGTTGGCACATGCAGACTACCGCATCATTCCCGGCATAAAGCTTTTCATGGGCTCATCCACCGGTAATATGCTCGTGGACAAAGACGATGACCTGCGCCGGATCTTTGACTTGGCGGCATCGATGGACGTCGTCATCGTAGTACATGCCGAAGACGAAGAAATTATCGCCGAAAATCGAGCAATCATATCGGCAATCTACGGCAACGCCGAAGTCCCGGTGCGAGTACACAGCAAAATACGTCCGGCCGAAGCCTGCCTACGTGCCACCGAACGCGCCATCGCACTTGCCCGACAATACGGCACTCGACTACATATCGCACACGTCTCCACCGCCGATGAGGCGGCACTACTCTCGAACGAACCGCTGTCACCGTCCAAACGCATCACCGCCGAAGTATCACCGCATCACCTGCTGTGGTGCGCCGAGGAAGACGGCGACAACCCACGTATGAAGATGAATCCGGCCGTCAAAACCGCCGCCGACCGCGAAGCTCTGCGCCGCGCCGTCGTCGATGGACGCATAGACATCATAGCCACCGATCATGCACCGCACCTCCTATCCGAAAAATCCGGCGGGGCATTACATGCCGCTTCCGGAGCCCCGATGGTGCAATACTCAGTTCCGGCCATGCTCGGGCTCTTTGACTCGACAACAGTAGTACGACTGATGTGTCACAATCCGGCGCAGCTCTACGGCATACAGCGGCGCGGCGTCATCGCTCCGGGAATGTACGCAGACATTGCACGCATACGCCGCGTCACACCCTACACCGTGCACGATGCGGACGTCGTTTCACGATGCGCCTGGACACCTCTGGATGGTCGGACACTCCGTTACCGCATCATCGACACATGGCTCAACGGCAGCCGCCACGGCAAAGCAATGCCACTCGAATTTGCACGTTGATGGTAATATACGCTGCTCCCTTACAAGGTTATACCACCGCCCTGTGGCGGCGTGCCCATGCCGGGCTGTGCGGCGGCATTGACGCATATTTCACACCCTTTGTGCGCGTCGAAAGCGGAAAGCCGGCGGCACGTGCACTACGAGATGCCGCCGAGGACCGCACCGCCATACCGCAAGTTATATTCCGCGACATCGCCGAGCTGCGCACTCTCTGCGACAGCCTTGCCGATGCCGGATACAAGGCTATAGATCTGAATATGGGATGCTCCTTTGTGCCTCAAGTGCGGCACGGACGCGGCGCCGCCGTCATCGCCGATATACCGCTGTTGGAGTCTGTAGCCAAAGACATCTCAGACAGATACGCCGGAATATCTTTTTCGATCAAAATGCGATTGGGCATAGACGACCCGGAGCAATGGCGTGCCGCAATGCCGGTCATAAACGATATGCCGCTGCACCATCTGTGCGTGCATCCGCGCACAGCCAAGATGCAATACGGCGGCACAGCCGACACTGACGCCTTTGCCCTAATTACAGCAGCAACCACTCACCGTGTCGTCTACAACGGTGACATTCGCACACCGGAGCAGGCCAAGACTCTGTCCACGCGTTTCCCGTCGCTATACGGCATCATGGTCGGCCGCGGCCTCTTAGGCCGCCCCACCCTCGCCGTCGAAATCAGTCAAGGTCGGAAGTATGACGAGGCTCAACAACGTCGAGCCTTCATCATGCTGCTCGATGCCGTATATGTCGAGGCCGGCACACGATACTGCGGCGCATCCCAAATCCTGACGCACGTCAAGCCTTACTGGGAATATGCGACAGCCTTTTCGTCCGAGCGCCGCGCACTCAAGGCCATATCCAAAGCACATACACTCGCCGCATACGAGTCTGCCGTAGCATCGCTGCGGCAATAAGACGAGAGCCCACCGATACAATACGACAGCGGGCCGCATCCCAGAATGGATGCGGCCCGCTGCTATTGTTTGGCTATCAGCCTATAGCTGCTATCAGCGAACAAGTACTTTGGTGGCCTTCTTGCCCTGTACACGGATATAAAGACCGTTGGCGGGATTGGCTACACGTACGCCTTGCATATTGTAGTACACCACGGGAGCATCGGAGTCCTCTACTGTGATGTCGGATACGGCGGAAGACTTTTTGCCCTTTACGAGGATGTTCTTAATCTGCCAGCCACCGCATACGGTACCGTCAGCTACGTAGTGGTAACCTATCTGTATCTTCTTGCCTTCGTATGCACCGAGGTCAATGGCATAGTCGTCTACGTATGTCCATTGGTCCATTGCCTCGGGAGCGGGAGCGGCGGTCAGCACGGTCCATTCGGTTGCACCTTCTTCGCGTACTGCGATTGTGAAGTACTCGGGGACCTGTGCTACTGTGATGTATCTATATGCAAATGTCTGCGTAATCGATATGGGTTTGATACGATTAGTCAGATCGAATACGGGCGAAACTGCATATGCGTCAGCTGTTTTACCGGCAATCTTAAATGCATTGCCGGTCATACCGAAACTCGAGAACAGCCAGGGATTTTCGCCTTCAACGACTTCGAAAGTGAAGCCGCTGGCGTCGGTCTTGCCATCGTTTTCGTAAACGATTTCGGCTTTGTCCATTACGGTGAGTGTATAAGTGGCTTCGCCGGCTTCGTATGTTTCTGTAGCTTCAGTAGCGGCCTTGATAGTGGTTGTGCCGGCTGCAACGAGTGTAACCTCGCCGGTAGCAGCGTCTACGGTAGCAACTTCTACGTTGCTGGAAGTGTATACGACGGCTGCATCAGTATCCTTGGTGAGTGCGTTTGCGGGAACAGCTTCGCTGAGATCTACGGAAACGGTGGCATTAGCAAAAGCAAGATTGGCGGGTTTCTTAGCGTTGGGATCTACAACCACGAGGGTATAGGATGCTTCGCCGGCCTTATATTTCTCTGTAGCTTCGGTAGCGGCCTTGATGGTGGTTGTGCCGGCTGCAACGAGTGTAACCTCGCCGGTAGCAGCGTCTACGGTAGCAACTTCTACGTTGCTGGAAGTGTATACGACGGCTGCATCAGTACCCTTGGTGAGTGCGTTTGCGGGAACAGCTTCGCCGAGAGTAGCGTTGATGGTCTCGCTGGCGAAGGCCAAGCCTGCATCGATGAGTGTGCTGGAACCGCCCTGTCCCATCTCAAATACAACCTTGGAGATCTGAGCGTTGTATTTGTTGGTTACCTGAAGAGTGTACTTTGTACCTGCAGCCTGATATTCTGTGGGGATTTCAAATGCGAAGTCCGCACCCTTGGCATTCAGCTGTACATCTTTACTGATTGTGTTTGTACCGGCGAGAAGAGACACTTTAACAGCTTCAGACGCGCTTGCACTGGTAGTTATCGTGATTTTCGTGCAGTTGTCCGGAAGAGTGAACGCCACATAACCATAAGGCGTCACCTTTTTTGCGGAAATCTGCAGATATGAGGCGCCGGAATATGCGCCTTTCTTGCTGTTCATAAACTCGAAGTCAATCTCGTTGATTTTGACTGTTGACGGAGTGGCGGATTCTTTCTTAGGCAGAAGTGCAGCAGTCGTCTCATCAGCGAAGTTGACAGTCACTGGTTCGGCCATTGCGAATGCGCCGACGAGGACTACAGCAGCGAGGCTGAGTAAAAATTTTTTCATACGATTTGTTTATTGATTAGTATTTGGTTGATGTTATTATATAAATCAATCTGGTTTAATAAGTTCTGCTTTAAAAGGCATGGAGAAAGGCATCCTCTTTGAGGAGTACAAAGGTACTCCTTTTTTACTATAGGCGGACTATATAAACTGTTAAATTTTAGAAAAGTTACGGTATACTTTAGATAGTTACATTATACTTTGTCCACGATGAGACATATGCACCGTCAGGACTTCGTAAAGATAGTTGACACGCCTTATTGCAAATTAATGTTAACAATTCATAATTATAATTTATATCATTAATTGCTTGAATATTTTTTGATACCTTTGCGTTGTCAAGAAAAGAGAACTAAACTATAGACATCTATCCAATATAGCATCTAAGTACAATAATAAGTGAATCATAGGTTTTAGGAAATAGGCAGCTTGCGAAAGTCGCCTATTTCCTTTTTTGTATTCAGATGAATCATATCCGGTCAAACCATCTTCCGTAGCGGTTCACAATCGGCATACCGAGGCTTAACAACACCAAGACCCGCATTATCGGTGTCGAACATTGTCTCGGCCACCGGCCACACCTCGCCGTCCCATATCTCATATCCGCCGAGTGCTTGTCCCTTTGTCGGAATTTCCGTACTTTTGCACCAAAGAAAAAAAGAAACACACAGACAATTATGGCAAAAGTAGGAGATACTGTGCGCTACCTCAACGCCGTAGGCGGTGGCCGCATAGTGCGCATCGAAGGAAATATTGCCGTGGTAGACGACGACGGCTTTGAAACACCGGTGCTGCTGCGCGAATGCGTGGCGGTATCCACAGACCAAAACACACGCATGGGCGCCGCAATCGAGACGCCGCAACCGTCCAAACAAGCTCAACCGGCACAGGCACAAACAACGCACACAACGCAGCCCGCAATTCCGTCAGAAGCGGCTATAGAGACACCCGGCGGCGACAACCTGAACATCGTCCTGGGCTGGGAAGCCGGCGACCTCCGACACATCGGCGCCTCGGGATATGACTGCTATCTCATAAATGACTCTAACTACTATCTCGATTTTGTCCTGATGGCACAACGCGACGGCGAAGACGTTTGGAACACGATATACGCCGGCACCGTCGAACCTAACATCCAATTGCTCATAGGCGAACACACGTCCGAAGACGTTTCGGTTCTGGACCATATACGTTTTCAGGCTCTGGCGTACAAACAAGGCCGAACGTTCCGGCCCAAGACGCCATTGGACGTATGCATTAATGTAGACACCACCAAGTTTTTCAAGGTACATTGCTTCAGACCCAACGAGTACTTCGACACTCCGGTATTGGCAACAGCGCTGGTCTCCAATGATGTTCCGGCAGACAATGCCGCCAAACGGGCCGACGATACAGCCAAGGCACTGCGGCGCGCCCTCGAGGACAAAAAACGTGCCGACCGCCGTCCGGTGCGCCGGCGTCCGATAGCTCAAACGGAAGATAATGATGCCGACCCGCTGGAGGTGGATCTGCATATAGACAGCCTGCTGGACACCACCGCCGGAATGTCGCCCGCCGATATTCTCAACTATCAAGTGGACACTTTCCGTCGTGTCATGGATGCCAATCTACGCCGACACGGGCGCCGCATAATATTCATCCACGGCAAAGGCGAAGGCAAGTTGCGCCAAGCGCTCATCAAAGAACTGGGACACCGCTACCGCGGACAGGATGTCCAAGATGCTTCATTCCAAAAATACGGTTTCGGGGCCACTCAAATCACCATACGCTGAGGTGATGAATGTTGCCCATTCCGGAAGATATTAGGACACATGGACTTGCATCTTTAGCACAACATTCAACCGATACGCATATATTATGATATTATACTTCAGCGGCACGGGTAATACGCGGTACTGCGCCGAGCTATTAGCCAAAGCACTGGGAGACAAAGCATTTGACATATCTCCGCGACGGCGCGACGAATCAATCAGTCACGTCGCCGCATCATCGCGTATTGTATGGATGTTCCCGATATATAGTTGGGGCGTACCGCCGATAGTCGTTGACTTTATGCGCCATGCCGTGATTGACGGAGCGTCCGAAGTACCGCATTACATGGTGGCTACCTGCGGCGACGATGCCGGCAATGCGGCCAAAATGTGGCGCAGCCTCGTATCCGATTGCAAATGGACGCCCCGGTCGGCATATACCGTTCAAATGCCCAATACATACGTATGCCTCCCGGGCTTCGATGTCGACAGCGACGAATTACAGCGTGCCAAAATCGCCGCAGCCCCCGCACACATAGCAATCATAGCCGCAGCCATAATGCAGGACGACCTATCCGCAACGCCTCGCGATATGGTTACGCGCGGACGCTTTGCCCGGCTGAAGACCTCGGTCATATATCCGAGTTTCAAGCACAACGGGGTCAAGCCGCAACGCTTTGTCGTCTCGGACGCATGTACGGGATGCGGAACATGTATGCGCACATGTCCCATGTATAACATTTCGATGAAAGACGGGAAGCCTCTCTGGGGAAACAATTGCGCGATGTGTCTGGCCTGCTACCATCGCTGCCCGGCACACGCCGTGATGTACGGGCACACCACTCGCCACAAAGGCCAATACCGCAGCCCCGAGACAACATAAACAAACTATCAATATCCAGATAAAATACCGCGATACTATTCGTCGCAATCGCTATGTATGTAGTGATGCGGCGCAGAGCACTCATGCAGCTCGACATCTATGATGAAATGCCGATTGGCCATCCCGGCGATGGTGGTCATCTCATGCGACACAAGCACAATAGTTGTATCACGAGCCAATTCGCGCATCAAATCGTAGAGTTGGGACTCAAAATGCTTATCTATATAGTTCAAAGGCTCGTCCATCACCAATAGACGCGGATGAGAAATGATGGCACGTCCCAGAAGCGCACGCTGCAACTGACCGCCCGAAAGCTGACCAATAGGCTGGTCGGCATGCGCTTCAAGTCCGACGCGGCGGATGGTCTCGTCGTACAACTTCCGGCGCTCAACTTTGTCCATATCCAAAGCCAAGAGTCCGGAGCTGATGACCTCGTGCACACTTATGGGAAAATGTGAATCTATCATATTTTTTTGCGGCAGATAGCCGACACGAACATCGCGGTCGCGCGTCACCGTGCCACGCGTGGGTCGCAACAGTCCTAACATAATGCGCAACAATGTGGTCTTACCACCGCCGTTAGGTCCGGTGATGGCAATAAAATCACCTTGGTGCACATCGAAGCCGACATTGCGCAGCACATCGCGTCCGTCCCAGCTCATACCTACACCGGACAGCGACAACAGCGCCCCGCCCTCAGCGGCACAAGGCTTCGACGACAGCTGATAATTGTCCTTCCCAATCATAGTCCAATGGATTGATGGTTACAATACGGGCTCCAAGCATTTGGTTCATGCTTTGGGCCTGGCGCGAATCATACTCGCGCTGGAAAAACAGCACGCGCACTCCGGCCTCGCGTGCCTCGATGGCAACTTGTGCCATTGCCGTCGGCGGCATTTCCTTATTTTCAAAGCCGACGGATATTTGTCGCAGGCCATAATCGCGTGCAAAGTAGCTCAATGACGGATGCCAAATGGCAAAGGCGCGCGTCGGTGCCGACTTCAGCTTTTCGTTCCAAACGCGGTCAATCGAATCAAGCCTATGCACAAGTGCCTCATACCTGCTTCGGTAGTATTCCTTGCCTCCAGCATCTATGGACACGACTGCTTCGTACATATTGCGAGCAATGACACGGGTATTGCGCACCGAAGACCACGTATGTGGGTCGGCGATATGTTCGTGTCCTTCGCCATGGTCATGCGTATTGTATATCAACGCAATACCTTTGGCACAATCGACAAGACGCACCGTAGACGGAAGCGTCGAAGCCAATGTGGTTTCGAAAGGCATACCGCCAATGATGAAGTACGCCTTGGACTTGTCCACATCCATACGTGCACGCATTGTCGGCTCGAAGGTTTCCGGATTAGCTCCGGACGTCAGCAAGGTCTGCACCTCAAAGCGGTCGCCTACGATGTCTTCCAATAAAGCTCGCTGAGGCTCGATGCTCACGGTCAGCACCGGGCGTCCGTTCTCCCTGCCACCGCAGCCGCATAGAACCACGACCATTGCAACAATGGACATGGCCGCCGATAAGAGTCGTATCTTTCTGTTGTCGCTTTTCATAAATGCAAACGGGCTTGCTCGCCTCCGTTTATTCTCCGCAAAGTTACGCATTTTTTTGCTTACCGACCATCGTTCACATCTTTTGCGTGGTTTGGCTGTGGTTTTTCAGGCATTATGGACAGTAGCTGGATTTTTTTGATTACTTTTGCAGCAATATGGCGCTGAGATTATGGCCCGAACAAGGCAAAAGCCTTTGTTCGTCGCCGGCATTTCGACAACAGCACCCATACATCACATTGAAATACAATATAATAACACCACATAATCACATAACATTATGTCTCAGATCACACAAACGGCCACACTGAAGCGGCCCGAAAGCCTCCGCGACAAAGCGTGGGCACGGTGGACAGCCCTCGGACTGTTGGCACTGGCAATGTTCTGCTCTTACATCTTCATGGACATCTTGTCGCCTATCAAAGACTTGATGCAGTCCGAACGCGGATGGGATTCCACCGCTTTCGGCACAATGCAGGGCAGCGAAACATTCCTCAACGTATTCATATTCTTCCTTATATTTGCCGGCATTATCCTCGACAAGATGGGCGTGCGCTTCACGGCCGTACTTTCGGGTACGGTGATGCTGGTCGGCGCAGCCATCAACTGGTATGCCGTCACCGACATGTTTGCCGGCAGTGGCCTGGAAATGTGGTTCAACAACAACCTGAACTACATCCCGGGCTTTGACGAATTGGGCATCTCTCCCTTCTACGAAGGCATGCCTGCCTCTGCCAAACTCTCCGCTGTAGGCTTTATGATTTTCGGATGCGGCGTCGAAATGGCCGGCATCACCGTCAGCCGCGGCATTGTCAAGTGGTTCCAGGGTCGCGAAATGGCTTTGGCCATGGGCAGCGAAATGGCTTTGGCCCGTCTTGGCGTGGCCACCTGCATGATATTCTCGCCGATGTTTGCCAAGATGGGCGGCACCGTAGACGTATCGCGTTCGGTAGCCTTCGGTGTGGTGCTGCTGCTGATAGCACTCATAATGTTTATCGTCTATTTCTTCATGGACCGCAAGCTCGACGATGCCTCCGAAGAAAAAGACGATCCGTTCCGCATCTCCGACCTTGGCAAGATTTTGCGTTCCAGCGGCTTCTGGCTTGTAGCGCTGCTGTGCGTACTCTATTACTCAGCCATCTTCCCATTCCAGAAATACGCCGTCAATATGTTGCAATGCAACTTGACGCTTGACGCTCCGGCAGCCGACAGCTTCTGGGCTTCGGACACGGTAACCGTCATCCAGTATGTCATAATGATTGTCGTGGCCGCCGGCTCGTTCGCTTTCAATTTCAGCAAGAACAAGGCAGTCAAATACAGCCTACTGACAGTGGCCATCATCGCACTTGTCACTTACTGCTTCTTCGGCTATATGCGTCAGAGCGCAGCCGCAATCTTCGCCGTATTCCCGTTGCTGGCCGTGGGCATCACCCCGATTCTTGGCAAATACGTGGACTATAAGGGCAAGGCCGCATCGATGCTGGTCATCGGCTCGGTGCTGCTGATACTGTGCCACCTGACCTTCGCCTTTGTCTTGCCTATGTTCAAGGGTAGCCCCATAGGCGGCGTATGCGTGGCCTATGCCACCATCCTTGTGCTGGGCGCCTCGTTCTCGCTCGTCCCCGCTTCGCTGTGGCCCAGCGTACCCAAGTTGGTTGACTCCAAAATCATCGGTTCGGCCTACGCTCTCATCTTCTGGATACAGAACATCGGCTTGTGGCTGTTCCCCCTGCTTATCGGCAAGGTTCTGGACGCCTCCAATCCCGCGCTGGTAGAGGCCGTCAAAAGCGGCGCCATGAACGCCGAGACGGCAGCCGTGTCCTACGACTATACCAACCCGCTGCTGATGCTCGCCTTCCTCGGCGTGGCCGCCCTGGTATTGGGAATGGTACTCAAAGTCATTGACCGCCGACAGCACCTCGGCCTCGAATTACCCAACGTCAAAGGCGAAACCGCCAAGACGGAAGAGGCCGAAGCCGAAGCCGCTGAAATTTAATGAAAGCCTACGCAAAATGACATTCTTAGCCGAATACAATACATACAATACAATGAAACGACTACTGACAGCCTTAGCCCTCGCATTGGGCATGACCGCCACTGCTGCCGCATCGCACCCGGCAGCTCCCAAACGCGAATTCCGCGGAGGATGGATGCACACCGTGTTCCAAGGCCAGTATCTGCGCAAAGGCACCGTCGAGCTGCAAAAATATCTGATTTCGCAACTTGACAGCCTTCGTGCCGCCGGATGTAATGCCATACTCTTTCAAGTACGTCCCAGCGCCGATGCATTCTACCCCAGCAAGTTGGAGCCGTGGAGCCGCTTTCTCACCAAGGGCGGCAAAGCACCCTCTCCGTACTGGGATCCGTTGCAGTTCATGATTGAGCAATGCCACAAGCGCGGCATGGAACTGCACGCATGGCTCAACCCGTATCGCGTCACCACCACCAAGAACGAGAAACTGGCGCCTTCACACCTATACCATCGCGAGCCATGGCGATTTGTCACCTACAAGGGCGATGGCAAGATGTATTTCGACCCCGGACTGCCCGAAAACCGTAAGTTCATCACCGAAGTGGTCATGGACATCGTCAACCGCTATGACGTCGATGGAATACACTTCGACGACTATTTCTACCCATATCCGGTGGCAGGCTACGAATTTCCGGACGATACCTCTTACGCCAAATACGGTAAGGGAATGAGCCGAGGTGACTGGCGCCGTCAAAATGTGGATTTGCTCATCGAGGAAATTCACAACGCCATCACTTCAGGCACAAAACCCTGGGTACGCTTCGGCATCAGCCCCTTTGGCATCTGGCGCAACAAGTCCAGCGACCCGCGCGGCAGCGATACCAACGGCCTGCAAAACTATGATGCACTATACGCCGATGTATTGCTGTGGTCCGAAAAAGGCTGGATAGACTACCTGTTGCCCCAGCTGTATTGGGAGCTGGAACACAAACGCGCTTCAACACTCGTATTGGCCCAATGGTGGAACGACAATGCCGGTCCACGCCACATGTACTTCGGTCAGGATGTACACAACATCATGAAGCACAAAGACCTGGCTCCGTCTACCGACCCGACGCAACTGCACCACAAGGTGGACCTGTCGCGCTCTCTGCCTAATGTCCAAGGCAATTGCTGGTGGCCTGCATACGCTATCACTGCCAACGTAGGCGGCGTGGCCGACTCACTGGCTCGCGACATACAAGCCACACCGGCACTGCCTCCGACTTATCCGTGGATATGCTCCGATACACCCGTGGCCCCTGCAAACCTGCGCCGCGCCACCTCCGGTCGTCCTTGCGCTATCAAATGGGATGTACCACAGGCTCGCGGCACCGTCATGGATGCCACCCATTTTGTAGTATACCGCTTCCCCAAAGGCTCCAAGGGTACACCTATCAATGATCCCAAATATATCGTCGATGTCGTATACTCGGATACTTACATGGCTTATAAACCGGGCATTTACGTTGTCACGGCCGTCAACCGCACAAACAACGAGTCTTCCCCCTCGCAACCTTTGACGATCGAATAATTCCGAGTCCTCACAACTCGATACCTCTATGGAACTCATCACTATTGTCGTCCCGGCTTTCAATGCCGCTCCCTGGATTGCCGAATGCCTTGACAGCATCCTCGCGCAGTCTTTCGACGACTGGCAGGCGATAATTGTTGATGACGGCTCCACAGACGCAACAGCCGACATAGCAGCCGAATACGCCCTCCGAGACAAGCGTATTCGGCTGATGTCGCGTCCCAACGGCGGACCATCGGCGGCACGTAACACCGCGCTCGATGCCGTGTGCACCGAATACGTCACCTTTGTCGATGCGGACGACATTTTGCACCCCGAGGCGCTGCAACGGCTTATGAACCTCGCCGACCGACATCCGGACATCCCGGCCGTGGCGTGCTGGTACACCACACAGCCCTTTGATGCGAACCCATTGCCCGAGGCACGGCCACAAATATTATCGGCACGCGATGCCGTCATCGCCACCCTGCGACGACGCCCTTATCACGAGCCTATGTCGTGCGCCAAAGCCTTCCGTTCGGATCTTTTCGACGGCTTGCGCTACACCGAAGGACGACGCTACGAAGACTTGGACATCTTCTACAAACTGTATTGGCGCGCCGAGGCCATAGTCCACGACACATCTCCTATATATTTTTACAGACAGCACGCGGCCAGTTTCGTTCACCATTGGGATAGCCACCGTGCCGATGTCCTCGATGTTACGGATGACATCGTGACTTGGAGCAAAGGATTGGGCGATTCAGCCATCGTAAGCGCCGCTATGGATAGGCGTCTATCGGCTCGTTTCAATATCTTGGTCACCGCCGCACGCACGCTACGTGCCATACGACACATCACAACTCCGACCGATAACGACGCGAAGCGCACAGCCCCCGACGGCGACATCACGGCATTACAGACCATTATATCGCGTTGCCGCAAGGACATCAATGCCGACCGCAGGCGCGCGCTACGGGACATCCATACACGCCTGCGCAACCGCCTCGCCCTACTCGTCCCCACAGCCATCCTTTGCCGCCTCTGACAAGCGCGGCGCATTAGCACCTGAATACAGTCCGGCTCCATCGGTACAAAAAAAACGGTTTGAGCCTTGGCTATCTGCTTTAATTTCGGTACTTTTGCATCATCATACTTACTGCAAACGCGACACACTTGCCTCACCGATGATATGACTATGCTTCTATGGTCATGTCATGCTTAGGTGTCAGTCGTGTCTGTGCATCCACACTTCTACAACACTTCATACTTATGTATTTATTCAATTGTGTGCGTCTTCCCCGAGCAAAAGCTCTATTGACTTCGGTATTTGTGGTCCTCGCGGCCGCCTTATCGTATGCGGCCGAGCCTTCGGGGGCATTACCTCTGCTGCACATCGACACCGAAAACGGCGCGGCAATCACCTCCAAGGAAGATTACGTGAACGCCTCGCTATACCTCGATGCCAACGGCGTGAGCGGCGTAGAGCCGGTCGGCAGCGCCGATGCACCGGTATCGCTGAAAATAAAAGGCCGCGGCAATTACACTTGGACCGGATTCGACAAGAAACCTTACCGTCTGAAATTTGACAAGAAGGTATCCATTCTTGGAATGAAAAAAAACAAGCATTTCGGTCTGCTGGCACACGCTGATGACAACCTCGGCTTTTTGCGCAACGCCGTGGGTTTCGAACTCAGCCGTAAACTTGGGCTGGCGTGGACTCCGACGGCCGAGCCGGTTGAAGTTCTACTCAACGGCGAATACATCGGTCTGTATTTCCTCACCGAGCTGATACGCGTCGACCCGGACCGAGTGGACATCGTCGAACAAGCGGACAACGCCACCGATGCCGAAGCGGTCACCGGAGGATGGCTCGTTGAAATAGACAATTACGACACCGACCCACATATCGAAATCACCGAAGGCAACGGCGAAAGAATAATCTTCACCTACAAGACCCCCGAGATTCTGTCTTCGGTCCAAGGCTCTTACTTGACTTCTCAGATGACGGCCATAAATGCCGCAATATACACATCGGACAAATCCTCGACCAAATGGGAGAAATACGTGGACATCGATGCACTTGCACGTTACTACGTTGTTCAGGAAATCCTGGACGACTGCGAGTCGTTCCACGGCAGTTGCTATATGCACAAGCAATTAGGCAACGATACCAAATGGGTATTCGGCCCGGTATGGGACTTCGGCAACGCATACCAACGAAGCACTTCGCAGTATATCTGGGACAGTCCGACATTCAACCAAACATGGATTGGCGAAATCTACAAATTCCCACGCTTCCAAGCCAAGGTCAAAGAAGTATGGCGCGAGTTTTGCGCCAAGCATTACGCCGATACCAAACGCTATATCGGCACATTTGCCGATAAGATCTCGGCTGCGGCATCGGCCGACGCCGCACGATGGCCGAACTACGGCAACAGCAACGAACAGGCTGCGGCAAATTCGTTCCTCTCCAAATTTGTATCCAAGACCAAATGGCTCGGACAACAATGGAAATACGAACCGCCGCGTGATTGGTCCGACTATACGGTGTATCTGCGCGGCAATCTCAACGGCTGGGGCTTATCCAACCCGATGACTTACAACCCGGACGGGACTTTTTCTATCGAAAGCATCGACCTTCACGAACAATTCAAACTTGCCACCGAAGACTGGAACACCATCGACCTCGGCTCCAACGGCGAAGCCGTCATCCCCAACACCCCTTACGTGCTCAAAGATAAGGGCGCAAATATGACACTCAAGGACAATGCATCCATATCCAACGCCAAAATCGTACTGAATCCAAGCACCAAAACTATGACCGTAATAGACCCCGCTGCAGTGAACGACATCCAAGTCGACGGCTCGCGATGGTCCATCGTCGAACATACAATATACGCCGACAATTATATCAACGTCTATACCGCCACCGGCGCACCCGTAGCCTCGGGCAGCGGCGACATCCGTCTGCCCGCCTCGGGATTCTACATCGTCTCTGACGGCCTTAAGGCAACAAAAGTCATCATCCGCTAAGCCTGCGCGACGCCAGCCCGGCATATCTCATAGCAAGCCGCCTCAGCCACCGCCCGTCTGAGGCGGCTTGCTTTATCTCACGTCTTTTTCGGCGCACCTCGCAACTTTTTTTCAAAATCATTTTGTACTCTAAAAAAACCACGTATATTTGCCGACGGATAGAGTTGCTTTGCAATCTTCCGACTCACAAACAATTACCAAACTCCGAAACCCGTCATGCAGCACCACGAAAAATATTCAAGGACAATCAGAAGATCCGAATCCGGACTCACGTGCGGCTGTGCGGCTGTCGCGGCAGTTCTGGCGTGCGTTGCCCCCTGTTTTGCGCGGCATAACCGGGTGACGGTGACGACGTACGGGGGTGCAGCGGGCACGGTGGTGGATGACGAGGGCACGATACGGCAGTGCACGATGTACTACCCGTCAGGGCTGCCGGTGCAGCTGTTCGGGACGGAGCGCGTGACCGACCGCGCCCATATCGGCAACCGCTGGAGCGGCTTCGCCGGGTTGGGCTGGCACGACAACACTGCTCGTTGGCACGATGCAATCCTTGACCGCTTCACCACCCCCGACCCCAAGTCCGCCGAATCACCATCACACTCAACATATGTGTTCTGTTCCGGAAATCCGATTAACCGCATTGACTTCGATGGAAAGAAGGATTGGCCTGTTCCACGGGCCTACAACGGCCATACACGCAGACACAGCAACAACTATGGTGAATACAGGGGAAGGCGTTTACCACACCAAGGACTTGATATAAATTTAGGCAGTGGATACGATGACTATGGTTGCCCTGTATATGCCACACATGATGGGAAAGTAGTGCGTGTAGCATATTATTATGATGACAAAAATCCCGGAGGAACAAGAATTAAGATACAGTCATACGATGGTTCAGTTTCAACTTTTTATATGCATCTTTCAGATATATCTGATAATTTGAAGGTGGGTGATGACGTTTCTGAAGGGCAACAAATAGGCAAGATTGGGGCCAGTTCATTTGGCAATGAAAACTCTAAACCAGGAGGGAAATGGGCATCACATTTACATTACGAACTAGAACTAAACGGCAAAAAGATTGATCCGGCCAATGGACCTGGACAAATGGTAGACGCTCAAAAACTAATTTTATCCCCACCAGACAATAGCATTTACTTTATGGGCACACTTGAGACTATCGAAGTCAAAGCGACAGGGAGTGCTACACCAATGCCTATTCTAGTTTCCAATAAACAACTTGAAATACCAGCATTAATAGACGTCAAACTATGAATCGAACGACAATCATAAGCCTACTTGCAATCGCATTGGCCATCGCAATAACCTGCAACGCCAAGCTTATTTGTATCGGAGAAAAGAATTATACTCCGATTGAAAAATTACTTACAACAGGACGCAATTATTACGACGGTTGTGCATTCAGCGACTGTGGCGAGGGCGATAGTATAATAGGAAAATACCACATATACAGCTATTTGTCGCAAGATTCATCGCGCATTACCGCGTATGACGTTGACGAAAATTATAAGGTTCGCGTTGAGCCCTATGCCTTAGTCCGACTATTTATAATCCAGGATATAAACACAGCCGCCAGGGATACATTTATTGTCAATCGAGGCATATACGATTACTCTCCGTGGCTTAAGTCTTGGCGTTACAAGGTAGAGCAATATACTATTGGCGGTCCGGCGAACATCTCCGTACAAAACGACACGTGTACAATCAGACTCGCGTTGTTTGTAACGGATACGGATATGTACGATATGTTCAAGCTAAAATACTGCGATGGAAAATATGAGTTTAGCGAAGTAGATGAGACCTTTGACGGAAACGATATATGGGATGAAGAAGATGAGCAGTAATACACATGAAATCTATTCGTAGACAGCCTAAGCTGACTCCGGACAATCGCGCACTCTCCTCCTACCTGCCGGATGGGACGCTGATGGCACGCGAGTTCCGTTCGGTGCGCACGCGCACGACCGTGCGTGTCAACTCCAAGGGCGACACCATAGTACGCACCATCCGCGAGCCGGTAATAGACCGCACACTCTACCGCGGCGACTGGGAAATCAGCGGCAGCACTTGGCGCCTCAACACCCCCGAAGGCATCGCCAGAGTCGTCAATAGCGGCGCGACATCTGCCGCCGGGCGGACGTTTACGCATCTGTGGTACGTGCGCGACCGCCTGGGCAGTGTGCGCACGGTGGTGGATGACGAGGGAACGATACGGCAGTGCACGATGTACTACCCGTCAGGATTGCCCGTGCAGCTCTTCGGGACAAAGCGCGTGACCGACCGCGCCCATATCGGCAACCGCTGGAGCAACTTCGCCGGGCTGAGCTGGCACGACAACACCGCTCGCTGGCACGATGCCATCCTCGACCGCTTCACCACCCCCGACCCCAAGTCCGCCGACTACCCATCCTTCTCCCCCTACACCCACTGCGCCGCCAACCCCCTCCGCTTCACCGACCCCACCGGAATGGTTCTTGTTTTGACCGGAGACGGCGAGGCCGTTGACAACACCATCCAATTATATAATAAAATGGTGGGAGATGGCGCAAAAGTATATATTAATGATGATGGTAACATCCAAATCAGCAGGACAGAGAAGACGTCAACAGAAGCCGAAAATTGTGTGATTGACCTGCTTAGTTCAGTCATTAATGATAAACAGACAACAACAATCAACATCGTAGACAATTCTGCAGAAATTCTAATTGGAGATGCGTCAAAGAAAACTATAGATATTGGAGATATACAAGCACTTGGGGATAACGGCCCAACGTCGAGTTCAGCGGCACTACTTCATGAAACCGATGAACAATTTTTAGTCCAAGCAAAAGGTGTTGAATTATTTAAAGCCCATAATTCTTCCATACGCATGGAAGCGAAATACACAGGCTATGCGCCTTTTTCAACCGCACACACTGACTATAGTGCAACTTTTAGCGGCTCATCCAACAATGTTCCCGGGCAGCCAAAGGTTTTATCACAACGACATGTTAGAATCGGTCAGCCATTCGGGGACAAGGGAAGTGTAACAATCACGCTGGTTCTATTCTTAAATGGCAATATAAATTCTAAATTGTATTTCAGATGACTAACCACCAACTTACTATACGGCTATTTATCTTTGCAATTGCTATCGGCTCTGCTGTTGCAACGTACGCCAGGACAATGTGCGAACGGGCGGACGACACCATCCGAGCAGTGGAACAACAGATTGACAATGCCGACACGCAATCCATAAATGTAAAGGAAGATGCAGACCTGTACTTCTTTCTCTCCGTATTCGAGACTATCGGTGACTACCGAAGTATTCATTCCGGATGGCACAATGCTATTGCGAGTTTCGATTCTGAAAAAGAATTATATACCCTTACCGCACAAGACGCAAAGCGACTAATCGAATGGTATCGTGTCAATCAAGGCTATTTCACTGAAAGTATGTACAATCGATACGCCACACTCGAAAACATCCTCTTTGACCCGAACATTCCGGTAAAGCAAGAGTGCCACAACCGCTTACGCAAGAGCGCATCAACCGCCGACAAAGAAGCCGTAATTCGGGGTATAATGTCATTGATAACAGAATTTCAAGACAACAAATATGGGAAAGATTGCGATTAAAGCATTCCGCGTCTTGCTCGTTCTACTAAGCCTATGTCGTATAGACACATACGCTTACGGGCTGGAATACCGCGTTCCACAAAATGCGCCTAAGCGCTCAATGCCACTCCATACAGAATGGTATGATATCACCCAAATAGTATATACTTCGGTCGAAGGACGAGTGTGCTTTGATGGTAAGACTTACTCATACACACCCGATGACTCGACAACGAAAAACGAATGCGGCATACGGCTCGAAGGGTTTACCTTCTCTTCTGAAAAAGTAGATAGCATCGTAGACGCCTTATCAACACGTGCATCCAACGATAGCATCCGGCTTTCCGACAATGAGATGGAGCTGCTGACTTTTTTTGTCACCATAGCCGATCTGCCTCGCTTGATGTTTCCGCATTATGACCGCACGCGTACTGACTACAAGATGCCGGTTTCGGACATCGCCGTATACCTTGGGAGAAGCACCTACAACACACCTGTTATAGATAAAGAGCAAGGCCGGATACTACAACAATGGTATAGCTGCAACAAGCAGTATATCACCAAAAAGAAGTGGCGGCAATACCTGGAGTACGTGTTCGGTAGCTATCCCGTCAGGATGTCTGGCCGAACTTGGTTCTCCGATGCAAACGCACTAATTCGTACCTGCGTTGATGAGGCCACTGAAATAATACGCCCAGACTTTCTCCAAAGCATCATAAATGAACATGAAGCGTCTAAGTACTAATGCATTAGAGCTCGTGCAGATGTTCGGCACCGAGCGCGTGAGTGACCGTGCCCATATCGGCAACCGCTGGAGCAACTTCGCCGGGCTGGGTTGGCACGACAATATCGCCCGTTGGCACGATGCCATCCTCGACCGCTTCACCACCCCCGACCCCAAGTCCGCCGACTACCCATCCTTCTCCCCCTACACCCACTGCGCCGCCAACCCCCGCCGCTTCACCGACCCAACAGGTATGGATATATATTGTTTTGATGGTAATGGAACTTTGATAAAAGTAATAGAAGACGATGGAAATGACAAGGTGAGCATAGGCACTTATGAAGGTGGCACATATGCAGCTTATTATACTGAAGAATTAAATGGACATGGCGTTATAAATCCATACTATACTACTACTTACGAAGCTGACGGGGTTAGATATGAGGTTGAAGCATTTAAAGTGCGAGGGGATGAGAATGCAGAAAAAGCCTTTGAAACATTAGCAGATCAAACATGCAAAGAATGGTCTCTATTCCAAACCGGAAAATCCGGCGAAAAAGGATTGAACTTCCTATCTACATCACACAAAGGCGCCTCTGATATATCAGGTTCATATATATTTAACAGGCAATTAAAGTTCGGGTATACAATACGTGCCCACCATCACAATCATCCGAGAGGTACGGCACAAGAATCCGATGCAGACCGCACTTTTAGAGACATTGTGCGCGGCGTTACACGCCAGAATGTATTGTTCTATGGGTATACAACAAGAACAGGAGCAATAGATTATACCAACAACAAGAAGTGACTATGCGTAATATCAAACATATAGGAATGGCAGCTGTTGCCGGATTAATTGCCGTTGCGGCCGGCTATGGGCGGCAGTCGCCGAGCACACCGCCAAGGCCACAAAAGGCCGGCTGCAACATCGAGTATGTTTACTACAAGACAAAAACGGTGGACGGTAAATGCCGCGAATCCGCCAAGGTGCAGCGAATCGACACCTTGACCAAACTGCAATTAGCCGACTCGTTGATGCGTAAAGCACTTGATACGGACATATATATGCGTATCGAACGGTTGCGCAAGTCCAAGTATCTAAAGACACCTGACACATTATTCTTCATAATACCAATGTCGTCGGATCTTGCGCATTTGGCAGTGTGTGAAGCCGCGTATATGGGCAAAAAGGCTAACGACCTGCATTTCACAGCCTATTGCAAAATAGGGAGATACACGCTGGCCATCGAAGACTCGATAGCCAAGTCGCTTGGTAAGCCTCTGAGTAATACGACTGTGGCAAGATATTCTTACTCATGGGACGAAATCAGTTTTCCTCATACGTCCGACCCATTGGTGTGGTACATCACCCGAGACTACAACCATGTAGCTTGCATTATATTTGGCCCGCCAATGACGACGACAAGCAGCTGTTACAGCGTAGTCTATTGACATCTGCTAAGAGTAATATTTACAAAACATTAACGCAAGCACAAAGATGAAAAACAATACAATCATTGCAGCGGCCATACTGGCACTTGCAGCCCTATCGACCAAGCCATCGGTTGCAACCACACCGAAACCCGATATCATAAGCGTTGACACAACTTCTATTATCATAAATGATACAAAATACGAAATACGGGAAATGGAGCGCACCGACCAATTGGAGCAGCTTCAATTGGAAGACTCACTGATGTTCAGAGTATTGCACAAGGACACATATCCTGCCATCGAATTGCTGAAATGGCGGCGTCAAATCACGGATACGGACACACTGTTCTTCGTGGTACCGCGTGCCGAGGGCGATACGCACATAGATATTTGCTGTAATGACGGTCTCGGAAAACGCGCCGACGAAATGACCTTCTCGGGCTACTACAAGGTCGGTAGATACACCTTTGTCTTTGAGAAATCGCTGTGCGAAAAGTTCGGAAAGCTATGCTCACCAAACATCACCGTGACATATAGTTACACGTGGACGGACCTGCCCAAGCAGATGCGCGCCCCATTGGTATGGCATCTGACGCGGTCTTACACAGGAGATGCATACATGGTCATCGGCGCTCCCACAACAATGCGCGGCGAGCCGGTGCGAGCAATAGACTGACACACGTGTTCGCAAACGACATAGACAAACGCCACAAAGCTCACAGATATGACTTGCATCAAACATATAATCACCATATTGGTCGTGGCTATTGCCACGGCAACAGCTCTTGCGAGCGAACCACTCGAAAAACCCCGAAACCCCGGCGTTCACGGCGCTTATATCTATAAGTCCACCGATACCATAAATGGTATACTACACGAAGAAGCCGAAGTCATCCGTAGAGAGAATATAAAGCCTGTCGAAACAACCGATACGCTAATACTCAATGTATTGCGAGACGATATACGGCCAAGCCTTGATCTTTTGCGCGTCGGACAATGGCTTGAGGATAAAGCTCTAACCTTTTACATGTATCACCTCGGAGACGACCATACACATCTGGTGGTCTGCGAAGCTGCATACTTAGACAAATCGGCCAATCAAATAGTATTCGACGGCAGCATCACTTTCGGTCAGTACAAATTTGTGATTGAAGACTCACTGTGCCGCGATTTCGGGGCCAAGCCATTGCCCGGAGCCAAAGCCGAACGTACTCGGATAATATATGGCTGGGGCGCACAGGACGCCCGCTCACTGATGTATCAGCCCATAGTATGGCATCTTACACGCGACCTTGACGGCTGTGCATATATGGTTTCCGGGCCGCCGCGAACCAAAGGAGGTGGCACTCAGCGCGTGGTGTACTGACCTTATCACAATGTCAGCCGGACCCGTCAAGGCAATGGGTATAAACGGATAAACATGATTTACAATCCTCAGTTCTAAATTTCATCTCCCCAAAAGTCGTCCATATAACTTGATTTCGAAACCCGTAAAGCGACGGAACAAGCTTTTTTGACGGGGTTTAACGTATTTTGCTTTGCTGTTTGGGGCAAATGCGCTAACTTTGCGTGATAAGTCGCGCTCGCGATAAGCGCGGCCATATGACATCACATATTCTAACGCACAAAAAGATTTGAAAGCCAAATACTTACTCGTAAGCGCAGCCGTAGCAGCCGTAGCAGCCATTACCGTAGCCCAGAACAATATTGCCGAAGAAGTGGCATGGACCATCGGCGATGACCCCATATACAAGTCCGAAATCGAGCAAACATATCGCGATATGCAGCAAGATCGCGAAGCCATCAACGGTGACCCTTACTGCGTCATACCCGAGATGATGGCCATCCAGCGCCTCTACCTGCATCAGGCAGACATCGATACGGTTGTCGTACAGGACTCGCAAGTTCAGTTGCAGGTAGATCAGCAGCTCAATTTCCTGATTAACAACCTCGGTTCGCGCGAAAAAGTCGAGCAATATTTCCGCAAAACCATACCCGAGATACGCGAATACTATGCCAACAGCATCCGCGACCGCCAGCGTGTGCACATGGTGCAGCAAAATCTCACCAAAGACGTCAAAGCCACACCCAGCGAGGTGCGCAAATACTTTGACAACCTGCCCAAAGATTCGATACCCTACGTCCCCGGGCAAGTCGAAGTCCAGATTATTACAGTCAACCCTGTGATTCCGCGCCAAGAAATAGACGATGTCAAAGCACGTCTGCGCGATATGGCCGACCGCGTCAACCGTGGCGAAGCAGACTTCTCGACACTCGCCATTCTCTACAGCGAGGCACCCGAAGGCGTGCGCGGCGGCGAACTCGGATTTTTGGGCCGAGGCCAATTGGTGCCCGAATACGCAGCTGTAGCTTTCAACCTCAATGACCCCAAGAAAGTCTCCAAGATTGTCGAAACTGAATTCGGATTTCACATCATCCAGCTCATCGAAAAGCGCGGCGACCGAATCAATACGCGCCACATTCTGCTGCGTCCCAAGGTGTCCGACAAGGACCTTCAGGATGCCATCACGCGCCTCGACAGTCTCCGCAGCGACATCGTAGACAAAGGCCGCGTGACATTTGAAGACGCCGCAAGACTCGTATCGCAAGACAAGGATACCCGTTACAGCAACGGCGTAATGGTCAACCAAAACACCGGCACTACACGCTTCCAGATGTCCGAACTGCCTCAGGAAGTGGCTCGCGAAGTCGCCAACCTCAAACCCGGCGAAGTGTCCAAGCCCTTCATCATGAAGCAACCTAAGCGCGACCGAGACATCGTGGCCATCGTCCGCCTAACCAATCGCATAGACGCTCATTCGGCCAACCTCAGCGACGACTACCAACAAATCAAGAATATGTACGAGGCCGCCAAGAAGCAACAGATACTCGACCAATGGCTCGAGCGCAAAATCAGTGAAACTTACGTCCGTATCGAAGACGGATGGCGCGGTTGCGACTTCCAGCACAAAGGATGGATAAAGGCTCGCAAAGGCCAAGTCGAAAATGCCGAGGAAGCCGAAAAAAGCAAAGAAGGCGAAGCCGAATAACGGCATCTTCCGAACTTTGCACCACCGCACAGATACCGCATACAGCACACCTCACACCATCGAATAGTGACCCCGCTGCAACGCCGAACAATCACCCTATGCCTTGCCGTGGCAGCCATATTGCCCCCGGCATGGGACGCCCTGCTGTACGCCGCCAAGGCCAAAACGACTAAAGGTCCTACCCCGGCCGAACTGGTACCGCGACATAAAGGCCCGATACGCCCGTCCATACCCAAGGCTAACCGAGCTGCAGCCGGACGCATATTCCTTGAACATGCTGATGTGCTACACAAGCAAGACCGCGACTCATTCATGGTTCTTTCGGGCACGGTACACTTCTCCAAGGGCGCCATGCAGATGTACTGTGACAGCGCCCATTACTACCCCACATCCGAAAGTATGGACGCCTTCGGCAACGTGCGTATGCAGCAGGGTGACACCCTGTTCATATACGCCGATGAGCTCAACTACGACGGACTGCGCGAAATTGCCTACCTCTATGCCGACGAAGGCAAGGATGTGCGTATGATCAACCGCAACGTGCGCCTCAATACACCCGAATTCACCTATGATATGGTCGACGAGCGAGGATACTACACCAACGGCGGTGTCCTCACCGATCCTCAAAACCGTCTGGTATCCGTCGAAGGCGAGTACTTGCCCGCCACAAAAGAAGCCAACTTCTATATAGATGTGCACCTGCACCGTATCGATGGGCGCGACACCCTCGACATATACTCGGACACGATGTACTATGACACACGCACGCGCATTGCCGAATTCTACTCACCTACCGAAATTATAAGCGGACGCGGCACCATACACACCACCGAAGGCGTATACGACACCCGCAACAATCAGGCACAGCTCTTCAAACACTCGACCGTACACACAGACAGCACATCCACGCTCACCGGCGACACGATACTCTACGACCGCGACCGCGGTTATGGCGAAGCCTTCGGTAACGTCGACATCACCGATTCGGCACGCCAAACAACGCTGCGCGGCACCTACGGATACTACAATCGACTTGTAGACAGTGCTTTTGTTACCGGACGTGCCCTGGCCATGGAATATTCGCGCGGCGACACCCTGTATATGCACGGACGCTACATCAAAAGCATACTCGACATAGACACCATACGCACCACTGTCACGGACACCATCGCCCCACCGGCAGGGTCGCCGGACACGGTACAGCCGCAAATAATCAAGCGCGAAATTGTCTCCACAGATTCGACACATGTCTTCACCGCTTGGCCTCGCGTACGCTTCTATCGCTCAGATATGCAAGGATTGTGCGATTCGATGATATTTGTGCAACGCGACAGCACCCTGCACCTGCATCACCACCCCGTAGTGTGGAGCGACGACCGACAAATCTTCGGCAACCGCATCATTCTATACCTCAACGACAGCACAATCGATCGCGCCCTATTGCCCGACTTCGCCTTCACCGCTCAGCATATCGAAGACGACTACTACAACCAGCTGACAGGCAAAGTTATGGAAGCATGGTTCAACGGCGGCGAATTGTCACGGCTCGATGTCTCCAACTCCGTAGAAGCCATATTCTACCCCGAAGAAAACGATTCGACCATCAATAAAATGGTCAACTTGCAGACAGCAAACATGCGCGGATGGTTCGAAAAACGCGCCCTCATACGCATGAAAACCTGGCCCGAAAGCAACGGCCGCGTCACCCCGCTCTACCTGGCCAAACGCTCCGACCTGCTACTATCCAAATTCCAGTGGTACGGCACCCTGCGGCCGCGCGATTCCCAAGACATTTTCAATGTCACCGAAGAGATGGACGCCCTGATGGAAAATACGCCCATCCCCGACATCCCCATCCCTTCCGCACCCGATATGCGAGACCCGGCTCTCCCCGACCCTGCCAAAACAGATACCGAGTAAATCGTGCTCATGGTAAGGCCGCGACAAGCGCCGATGCATGGCTCCAATTCACATCCGCAAGTCCCCTACAAGTATTGCGGCTGTGGGCAAAAAAACGTACCTTTGCGGAAGCATTCCGAGACAGCTGTATAGTGTACTGCGTCGTACTCGGACAAGCATCTATTTTTGCAAGCAACGCACAATGAACGAACGCATAGTGATTATAGACAACGTTGACCCCGTGGTGTTCTACGGCGTCAACAACCAAAATATGCACCTGCTACGCAACCTCTATCCCAAGTTGCGTATCGCGGCACGCGGCTCCGTAATCAAAGCCATAGGCGAAGAGAACGAAACGGCCGATTTCGAGGACAAGGTCAAGGCCCTTGCCGGATTTGCCGAACACTACAACCGCCTATCCGAAGAAACCATCATCGACACCGTCAAAGGCGAAGCGCCCAAAGAAATCAGCCACGATGACGCTATCATTTTTGGCATCAACGGCAAACCCATACAGGCGCGTACTCCCAACCAAAAGCGATTGGTGGACGCCTTTTGCAACAACGACCTTACCTTCGCCATGGGACCCGCCGGAACAGGCAAGACATACATTGCCATAGCCCTTGCCGTACGCGCGCTCAAAAACCGCCAAGTGCGCAAGATTATACTCTCGCGCCCGGCCGTTGAGGCAGGCGAGAAACTGGGCTTCCTTCCCGGCGATATGAAGGACAAAATCGACCCGTACCTCCAACCTCTCTACGATGCACTCGAGGACATGATTCCGACAGCCAAGCTCAAGGAATACATGGAAACCAAGGTTATACAAATAGCGCCTCTGGCATTTATGCGCGGCCGCACACTCAACGATGCAGTCATCATTTTGGACGAAGCTCAAAACACCACCACGCACCAGATTAAAATGTTTATGACACGCCTGGGACTTGACGCCAAGATGATTATCACCGGTGATGTCACTCAGATAGACCTGCCGCGCGCCACCGCCTCCGGACTGGTACAGGCGCTGCGCATACTTGACGGAGTGAAAGGAGTGGGACGCGTCGAATTCGACAAGCACGATATCGTGCGTCACCAGCTGGTACAACGCATTGTAGAAGCTTACGAACGCCACGATGCGCAGGAAAAGGCCGAAGCAATGGCGGCCCGTGAAGCGGCACAAACGGCTGACAACAACGCAGACTCCGACTGACATTTCACCACACATCAAAACAATATCCTATTATGGCTTCGGCAAAAACACTGACACACACCGACTTCAACTTCCCCGGACAGACAGCTGCGTACCACGGAAAAGTGCGCGATGTCTACACCATCAACAACGACATCATGGTGATGGTAGCCACCGACCGCATTTCCGCTTTCGATGTCATACTACCCAAAGGCATACCATACAAAGGGCAAGTACTCAACCAGATAGCAGCATACATGCTTGACGCCACCGCCGATATTGTACCCAACTGGAAGATAGCCACCCCCGACCCCATGGTCACAGTGGGCTACAAATGCGAAGGCGTACGTGTTGAGATGATTATTCGAGGCTACCTCGCCGGCAGCGCTTGGCGCGAATACCGCGACGGTGCACGTCAGCTATGCGGCGTTCCACTACCTGAGGGGCTGCGCGAAAATGAGCGTCTGCCCGACGGCCCCATAATAACACCCACAACCAAAGCTGAGGAAGGACATGATCTCAACATCTCCGCCGATGAAATTGTCCGCCAAGGCCTTGTGTCCGCCGAGCACTATGCCGACATGGAGCGCTACACACAAGCCTTGTACGAACGCGGCAGCCAAATAGCCGCCGACCATGGACTGATATTGGTAGACACCAAGTACGAATTCGGCATACGCGATGGCAAAGTGGTGCTTATCGATGAGATACACACGCCCGACTCGTCGCGATACTTCATCGCCGATGGATACGAAAAGCGGCTCGCTGCCGGAGAGCCTCAACGCCAATTGTCCAAAGAATTCGTGCGTCAATGGCTTATTGACAACGGATTTATGGGACGACCGGGCGAGGTCGTCCCGCTCATGACCGACGGAATATGTCAAGGCATATCCGAAAGATATATCGAATTGTACACCCGGCTTACGGGCGAAGATTTTGTCAAAGCACAGGACGAGGACATCGCCGAACGCATAAAACGCAATGTTCTGGACTGTCTCGAGCGAATTTGAAGCAATACAACCATGTCCCACCAACAGCACGCCGACAACGTCGAAGGCATCACCCCCTACTGCCGGGACACCTGCAAGCACGAACAAGTGCAGCAGATGTTTGACAACATCGCCGCCTCCTACGACCGTCTCAACGCAATGATGACCTTCGGCATGTACCGCCGATGGCTGCGCAGTCTCGTATCTGAAGCGGCAAATGCAACTCCGACGCACGTGCTCGACATCGCCACCGGCACCGGCGATGTAGCTCTGGCATTGGCACACAAGATACCACAGGCACATATAAACGGCATAGATTTATCACAAGGTATGCTTGACGTTGCCGCCGCCAAGATAAGCCGCGAAGCCCCGGACGTAGCCGGGCGCATAGTCCTCAAATGCGGCGATGCCCTGGCCTTACCCTACGACGACAGCACTTTTGATGTCATTACCGTGGCCTACGGCGTGCGCAACTTCGACAATCTGGCACGTGGATATACCGAGATGTACCGCGTACTGCGACCCGGAGGCAAGTTGCTGGTTCTGGAACTTTCCACCCCATCTTCATCGCTTGTGCGCCTGCCATACAAACTGTATGTGCGCTGCGCCATCCCCACCATGGGGCGTCTGGTCAGCAAAGACAGCCGCGCCTATCACTACCTACCCGAATCGGTCGCCGCCGTCCCGGCACGCGAAGACATGTGCCGACTAATGACCCGAGCCGGAATGTCCGAGACCTGTTGGCGCGAATTCTTTCTCGGCGTATGCACACTGTACACAGCCACCAAACCATGCCAACCCAACCGCAATATAGCACAATGAGACTGCTCAAAATATTAATCCCGATGTTATGTATAGCCGCCGCACCGGCAGCGCATGCCCAAGCTATGTATCGCGACAGCGCACGTGTGCCGGAAACCGAGATACAAGCCAACGTCATATCAAACGACAGCATTAACAGCATTAACAGCATCGACAGTGTCGCAATCCTCCAACCCGATACCACGACATTGATGCCCGCAGACACAACAGTATCCATGCGCAACCTGCCGTGCCAACTATTCGGCCCGATGACTTTCGTCTCTTACGAATACCTTGATTCGGCCGATATGTGGCACAAGGACCTGTCGGGCAATGCCGCCTTCCGCTGGTTCGAAGAGGAAGCCGCCACCCACACCCGCGCGCAACGCATAGCTCAAACATTCATGGTCAAGCACCCACAATACGTGCCTTACAACATTGCCTTCCTACCCGAACCGCCGCGCAAGTACACCATGAGCGTTGACCCCAAGGATCATACAATACACATCGATGAGGTTACTCCCGAATTGCCCGGGCACATAGATGTGTATGTCAAAAAACGCCATTGGATACGCACATTTGCCTCGTCGCTGCAATTCAGTCAGGCATACGTCTCGCCCAACTGGTATCAGGGCGGCAACAACAATCTAAACACGCTCATCAACGTCCAGTACGATGTCAAGCTAAACCCCAAGTACCACCCTAATCTGCTATTTGTATCGACACTGCGCTACAAGCTGGGACTGAACAGCGCCCCGGACGATGACCTACGCAACTACAGCATCTCCGAAGACCTCCTACAATTCAACTCCACGCTCGGCATCAAGGCAGCAAGTCGATGGTACTACTCGCTGACTGCACAATTCAAGACCCAGATTTTCAAATCATACGTCACCAATACCTACGACTTGAAAGCCGCCTTCCTCAGCCCCGCAGACCTCACCGCCGGTCTCGGTATGACCTATAATTACACAAACAAGCGCAAGACTTTCAACTTAGATATATCCATAGCACCTTTGTCCTACAACCTTAAGGTATGCACGGATGCCACCATAGACCACACCAAATTCGGCATAAACGCAGACAAGGACACAAAAATGAGCATCGGTTCGTCCTCCGAGTTGAAATTGGCGTGGAAGATATGCTCCAACATCACCTTCACCTCGCGCATGTTTACCTTTACCGACTACGGCACATTCTATGCCGATTGGGAAAACACTTTGGGCATGGATATTAACCGCTACCTATCTACGCAAATATACGTCCACGCCCGCTACGACACCAACACTCCGCGCTCGGACGACCACCCCGACTGGCACAAACTCCAAGTCAAAGAAATCCTCTCCTTCGGCCTTGCATACAAATTCAGCAGCATATAAGCATCACATCGCCACCCGACCGGGTCTGCGCCTCATGTCCATACTTGCCATAGTCATCGGCGTATGGACACAGCCGCTCGCCGCCTCGGTATTCGACCACGACCCGCTGGCTCGATATGCCATCGAACAAAGCAGGCACCTGTGGCATGGTCGCCAAGCCCTCGCCCCCATTGAAGGCGTATGGATGACATCGGCCGGCGCATACATCGCCATACGTGCCAACGGCATCAACACTTACGAGATGTCAATTATCCATTCTCCCGACCTGTCCATAGCTCCGGGCACAGTGATGGGGTCGGCCCATACCTCGGGCAAAGTGGGAATGTATGATGCCTCCATATTCCGAAACTTCACTTCCAACGGCAAGGGACACCGCCCCCAACGTCTGGCCATCACCGTAGACGTCTCGACAGGAATGCTCCGCTTCGACCCCTACAAGCATGGATGGCGCGTCAACCTCCGTCGCCTTATCCCCTACCTATTCCGTTTCACGGTGCAACGTGAGGACACCCGCCCGGACGGGCTGGAGGGCGCCATGCGCATCTACCCGACACCACCGCCCACGATACAAAACCCTATAGGACTATGACTCGCCCCCACCCTCGGCTTGCCCGGTCACGGCTCATAACTATAGCAGCCTTATGCCTATTGGCATTGGCATGCACCCTGCCCGGTGCCGCACGACGCCAACGCACCACGCGACATGGGCTGACCGAGCGAATCCAATACACATACTACGCAAGCGACACTCTGGCCGCCGACCCGGATTCACTCATCACCTTCAGCGGATATGACAAGACCCTGCGGTCGCACAAAGAAACCATTTTGGCTTTCAACGGCAGCAAAGACACCGTCACGGCGCTCACCATCATGCTCACTTACATGGACATGCAAGGCCACCAGCTGCATGTAAGGCGCGTTACTCTGCGCCAACCTCTGCCACCGGGCGAGCGACGCATGTTCACCTTTGCATCATGGGACAAACAAAATTCGTATTACTTCCATCGCAGCGAACCGGGGCGTCTCCGTTACCAATCAGTCACGCCCTATCGTGTCAAAGTCAAAGCATTGCGTGCATACATCGTCCGTAAACGCCGGAACACTGCCTTGCAAGACAGCATCAAACCAGACAGCATCAGGACCAAAAATATCACGCCAAAACCAAACGGACAAAGATGAAAACCACGACACAAATACTTGAATCCGCCCTCGCTGCCGGTACTACCAAGGCCGCACTGCCGTGGCGGCGCACACTTGCTTTAGCTCTGCTCGCCGGAGCCTTCATCGCTTTGGGCGGACTGCTGAGTATCATAGCCGGCGCGGCAGCCGAAGCGCCTGCCGCCAAGCGCCTGCTCAGCGGCGCCGTATTTCCCATAGGACTAATTCTTATCGTTACGCTCGGCGGCGAGTTATTCACGGGCAACAACGCCGTATTGATACCGCCACTGGCGGCAAAACGCACATCTATGCCGCGCGTTTTGGCCAATTGGGCATTGGTATGGTTGGGCAATTTTGCCGGAGCATTAGCATTTGTAGGGCTCTTTGTCCTCGGAGCCGGAACCTTGGACGCAGCTCCTTGGCACGACGCTGCCACCGGATTGGCAGAGGCTAAAGTCTCGATGCCGTGGCTCACCGTATTATGCCGTGCCGTCGGAGCCAATTGGTGCGTATGCTTGGCCGTATGGATGGCACTCGGAGCCGACACCCTTGGCCAAAAATGTCTGGCGTGCTGGATGCCTGTAGCCGCTTTCGTAGCTTTGGGATGGGAACACTGTATCGCCAATATGTTCTTCATCCCGGCGGGCATGGCCACAGGCGCCGATGTCTCGGTTGTACAGATGCTGTGCGACAACCTCGTACCGGCCACCTTGGGCAACATCGTCGGCGGCGCTTTGCTCGTAGGTTGCACATATACCCTATTGTTCAAGCCCAAACGCTGAGCCGCACGCACGTTCCCAAGCTGCAGTGGCAATACGCTACATCTATTGTCCTTCCGAATCGAATATCCGGAATAGAAATCGTTGTATCGGTCGATAAAACAGCCGACGCCGGAATACTCGTACTATCACGTACAGCAGGACATACACTCCGGCCACGGACAGATAGGCCCAATGAGAGGCCATTACCGTTTCCAGCAATCGGACCACGCCGATGCCGATAAAAACAGCGACCATCAATATCAAGGTCATCGATACGGCAAAACAAGCCATCGCGCCAAGGATATCGCCGGTCCGCATAATGGCTCGTCGGCGTATCTCGGCACAGTGCTGACGCACCGTCAGACGTACGATTCGCGTTCCGATATTCAGTAAGGTTTGTATCATTTCATTAAGTATTAAGGGTATATTAACCATCCATAATTGTATTTGTAGCGCAACCTTCCACCTCCTTCGCACAAAGCCGCGGATGCACGGTCACCGATGGCCTATTGTTACAAAGCCCGTGCCGATACATCCGCGCTACTGTGCCAGGGACTGACAGCATTTAGCCGTCAGCTTCCGATAAGCCTTAGTCTTCGTCGTTGTCGGTGGCTTGGTCGCATTCGCAGCACTCCTGCTCGTCACACTTGCACGGACGGCAATGACGACGCATATACTCGCATATCGCGGCTCGTGTCTTTTTGCCGCAGCGGGGTGCAAACAGTAAACCTAAGGCTGCGCCGGCCAATGCGCCTACAGTGGCGGCAACCATTACATCTGAATTTTTCATTTTGTCGTGTGTTTGGTTAAACAATAAAGGTTTATAACTACGCAATCCGTCTGTATTGCGCCTTGTATATATACAACAACCTAAGGCCGGACTTTTGTTCGCCATACAGCACATAAAAAACCAAATCGACAATTTACCACCCTGTTTCCATTGTCCGGACACACAACCGGAATGACGCCATTTACTTAACGGCATCTCTCATGCAAATAATTATAAACCAGACAGATTGATTACTTGCCGCGACGGTAGCGCGCACGTAGCGAAAAGAACAGCAGGACTATGACTGCAACGGTCGCGGCAATTATCCCGAAATATTGCAATGCAGACATCTGTCCGGCAGCATAACGCGGATACCCGACAAATGCCATCGCGGCAAGGTATACCATCAATAATACGGGGACAACTTTGTATTTGGGCGGACGAGCGGACATCTGAGTATAATGATATTTTGCCTCGTAAATACTATTCGGCAGCAGTATCCGCCATTGAAGGTACATCATTCGACAGCACCCCGGCATCCGACTTTACATCCGCAGCGGCCTCCGTATCGGTATGTTCGGCAGCATCTTCGGAGACCTCCTCTTCGTGCACAATGTACGGCGAAGTGTACGGGTCGAAATGTCCTTCGCGCATATAGCGGTAAAGTTTAAGGCAAGCCCAAGCATCTATGGCGGCATATATCTGCTGCGCCTCGGTGAGCCGTGCAGCCTCCCAATTGGTCAAACGTTGGGCCTTGCTGATGCGTTCGCCGAAGACTATGGCATAAATCTTCTGCAAAGATATGTCCTCGATATGGAATGTGCGCGCATAGTCTTGCAGGTCCAAGAACCCGGCCGGATTGATTTCGCCACGACGGCGCAGTGCATTGTAATCATCATGTACGCTAAGACCGATTTTGATAATTTCCGGATCTTCGAGCAAAGGCTTTGCCGCGTCAAATATTCCCGGCATATTCAGGCGGAACAGATAGCAATGCGGCCCTGATGACAATTGCAGCAAAGCCACCTTGTTCATGTGTCCACGACGGAACGATGGCCGTGTCTCCGTATCGAATCCGATATGCGTACACTTGCGCAAGGCACGTAATGCTATGCGTGCCTTGGCAACCGAGTCGATGACAGTGACGGCTTCGATACCTCCGGGATACACTACGGCAGCCATCGAGGACACAGTCTCCTTGCTTATCAATATTCTGGGAACTTCTCCGTTCATTTTTACGGGCACAAAATTACGCATTTTTTTGCTTAGTGCCAATGCCTCAACGCGAAAAGACATATCTTGCGCATTATCACGCATAAACGATAGACCTAAGAAAAAAATTAGGCTTTTCCTCTCCAAAAGTTGAGTTATACAATATGATTCACTAATTCTGCACTTGCCACTTGACTCTACAACCTGATTTTTTCCTCTGTGTTACGCGCTCGTTCTCAAATATTTTAGCTAACTTTGCCATTGGATAGGAGTAGTCCGGTCCGACGACATATTGAATTAAAGAAGCGTTATGCTCATCTTGTAGTTTGAGATTCTGAGAAATTCATAAACAGAGCAAGGATAGCATGGCGGCTCTCACGCGTATAGCATGGGCTGCTATTGTTACATCTGCTCACAGGCTTTCTCAGAACCCTCAAAATAGGACATGACATAGTTGGCTCACGTTTTCTTTCACCTATAACTTCTCGAGAGCCAAGGGAAACCTGACTTGGCATGTCCAGATCTCTCTTCTTTATCACATTGCTTTTGATCAACTGTTGTGTTTGTTCGCTTCAAGCGCAAAACACCGACAGAGCCGAAATGGCCCATCAGTTATTGATGAATATCGCTACCGACGGCGACTTCAATCAATCCTTTTCGCTTTTGGAGAAGGATGGTCTGTCAGAAGCTGGCTGGCATCAGCAGCTTCTTGACTATTGCTCGGCTATCTATGAGAATGATTCAATCCCTGATCGCGAACTCGCTTTTGCCGACCGTACCCTGGAACAATTAGCATCCTCTGAATATTCACCCAAAACAGTAGTGGCCAACGCCGCGTATATTTTAGGCAACATTGCGTTTAACGCCCGAGATTATCATTATCTCCAACTAAATCTCGATCGACTTAGGCATGCCGCCGAATCTCTACCTTCAAGCAACCAATTACATAAAGCCATCAGTACTTTAGAGCAACGCGGTGAGTATATTCAGAGCTATGCGGAAGACTTTGTCCAGCGTATGACAGGCACGTGGATGAGCGCTGAAACCAACGGCCATCTGATTCCGGTGGCTATAATCGACATTATGCCCGATAGCATAATTCGTGATGCCAACGTAGATAGATATCCTGAACGCGGAACCAAAGAGGTTGTCTTTTCACCTGAAACTAGACAGGTGGCTGCTTTCTTTGGCTATAATATGGAGGGTAAGGGTAATACTGCCTTAGCCGTTGGAATAGCGAAAGCGGGTGAGCATTTATCCCACTCAATGACGCGATCCATCGCTATTCGTAATCGTAGAAGATCTACTGTGGGCTCTCAATTCGCAATGTTCAGTTCTGAAATGAGTGGAATGTTGGCTCAGGGAATGGCAAAAATATTTTCTGGGTCGGAGAACATCTCAGACACATATGATTACTATGTAAGGGAACTCTATCCTGGGATTGCACGACTTGATATTCAGCACAAAGTGATATATGAAAGTTCACAAAAAGGAGTTTCGAAATATGATTACACCAAGTCGCTATACGTATATAAGATTAACCCTGAGGACAGTATCGCTTTTGCTAAATATCAAGATAAAAAGGGAATTCCATGTGATAAAACACATACACGCTTCCCTTTAGGCTCCTCGGATCCCGACAGATATCTTGAGTCAATAAACCAGTTCATATTTAACTGTTATGGAGGCCAAGAAGCATATAAACAGGCCGTTAAATCAAAGGAATATATAGCTCGGATACCTCAACATCTCCAGGACTATGCCCGCTCAGGTCAAAAATGGTACAATGTCATCACTCCCTTTGCGGCCAATATTATTATGAATCAGCGTTTGAGCGACAAACTTTCTACGAAGGTTAACTCAATACCCAAAGGCATGCTGGAACAATCCTTATTGCAAGATTTGGAGACGGACATAAGCCTGCGGTTGAATAACAAAGGGTTCTTCCCTACAAATGTGACTATATATGAATATCCAAATCTCGGCACAATTGAGTTCCAGGGCGTATATGATATCGCACCTGTATTTAGAGGAGAAGCCAAACCCATAGGTCTCAATTCCATTTATTATTGGGATGTCAGTGATTTTGAGTTACCCAACGAACTTGCGCTCATGCAAGCCGGCGAAATCCCTGCATCTATGAGCATGGAGAAGATTTACAAGAAACTGCGCGACACCGTTCTACCTGTTGAAGGAGTCATGACCGGTTATGACAAAAAGAGAAAGAAAAACTTCCGATATGAAGGTGAGTTCAAAGACCGAAAATTCCATGGAAAGGGAAAGCTTTGGCTCGATGAAGAACTGATACATGACGGAATGTTCGAAAATGGCAAGCCTGTTCAATAATCTTAAATGACAACCAATGAAAAAGTTAAAACAAATACTACTGACAATTGCGACACTCATGAGCCCTCTGGCTATTGTGGCCCAAAATCAGTATGTCTTAGGCGAGTCTGTTGCCAATACCAATTCAGGTCAGCAAGGCGATGTGGAAGTCCGCATCGCCAACGGAGAACTTACGACCTTCAATAAGTTCCTCAAGGAGCATTGGAACGACATCAACATCCCTGACCCGGATGTGGCTCAGTACCAAACAATGCAAAGCAAAATACGCAGCGCAGCAAAAGCCCAGTATGGGGTGCAGATCACACCATCGCGCAAACTCATTCGTCCGGCTAATGGCAAGTCAGTGGGAGGCGCCTCCAAAAATCGAGGAGGTGGTTATAGCCGGCGCTCATCTTCTTCATATGATCCTGAGAAAGACGCGCGTCTTTTGGCTCTTGCTATAGCTTATGCTGAGGCACAGCACGCAACTACCCGACAGCTGCACAATCAGGTCATGGGCGACATTGCGGCTGATGCAAATTTCAAGCCATCGGTAAATGGGCAGGATATGGCCCGTAAGCACCGTGAAAATTTTGAGAATCAAGTCACCAATGCCAAAGGAACTCAGGTGAAACCGACAGAGGGCATGATAACAGATTTCAATGAGCCACCCACTTACGACTATGAGGAACTTCTTCAACGTTTCATCGCTGATGAAAATTCCCTGACGCTTGACGAACTAACATTCCTCGACGAATGCATGACCCAAGAAATAGAATATCTCCAAAGCAAAAAAATAGCCGAAAATGAAGAGTCCTCTGAAACATATTAAACTGATAGTACTACTGATGGCATTTACTATGATGCTTTTCCCGGTATCGCTCATTGGTGAGACACCTGATCCAGCAGTAATCGAACATGCTAAAAAGGTTCAGGAACTCAGAGATTTATTGAAAAATGCAGATAAAAATCGGGAGGGTGCGCTTAAAGAGGCGCTAAACAACGGTGCTGCGTCACAGGCTCTTCTCGCTAACATCAATCTGCCCCAAACAAGACTGAGTGAGGTATTGGACAATATCCGTAAATATGGAATTGAAAAGGTTGCTGGTCCGGGATTTACCAATGCCGATATGGAAGTGACAGCCTTAACATTGATTTTGGTTGGTACAGATGGTGACGGTTACCTCGATGAAGTTGATCGTACCAACACTCCCCAACAGATTGAGATACTTGGCGATAAAATGAGACAGTTCGCCAATGACCGTAAGATTCAGCGCGACGCAAAGAAAGAAAATTTACAGGTTGTATATGGCACCTATGGATATACTCCAAATCGCAATTTCTACCGTACATGGGAAAAAGAGAAGGCTCAAATACAAAGAGACTTAGGTAGTGAATTGCTACCTGAAGCCGAGGCAGAGATGAGAGGGGCATACAATCAATTCAAGTCTTCTGCCGATGCAGTGGAAACTGTCGAAAAAGCAAGGAACAAACTTGCCGCTAAGTTCGGCGATTGTGTAAATTGCCAAACCGAAAAGAAATGAGAAAGTTGGTTTTCATTATGCTGATGCTCTGCGCCCAATGGAGCATGGCACAGACCTTCCAGCAAATCAATGAAGAGATCCTCAAATATGAACAATGCTTTGAGCAGCTTTCCCATCCTGAGCCAAAGTCTGTGAGCCATCAACTCAAAGACGGGACTTCCGTGGAAGTGATACAGCGCACTGACTATCGCAACAAACGGTTCCTTCAGGCAGATCCGGATGTCCGGCAACTCAATGTCAATATCATGGACAACCAGGACTTGACGAATTGGGAGATGCAGGAAGCCTCAAAGATTTTCGACGATGCTTTCGGTGTAGGTCCGGCATTCAACATCTATGCCCATGGGATCTGCGACCCCGAAGGGAATTCCAGCGGTGTTCGTCTCAACGGCAAGGATCTAACACCGGCTCAGACTGCCGAATTGATTCTCCGCACTCTCAACGATTATGAATTGGTGCTCAATGCTTATAACCGCCCATTCCCTATTGTTCTCCACACCTGCACCTCGGCGAAAGGCTCTAATCCTTTTGCCGCTCAGTTGCAACGTGAAATAAGCAAACACATCAAGAATGCTGTTGTAGTAGCTGCCGATGCACCAGTCTATGCCCAAATTGATAGCAAGGGAATCTATCTCGAGACTATCTCCAATCCTCCGCTCAAAGCAAATGCTATAGGACGAAAATGGATAGCATTCGACTCAAACGGTGCCCGTCAGACTTCGCCAGATTGGAAAGAAACAGTAAGGACACTCACCTCCCCTTGGTCAACCATGTAGTATATGTCGTTTAATCGATTTAACAGTTTTTGGGTAGCCTTTTGCTTTTTGGAAAGCTCCCAGGCTCAGTCACTCAATTATTTTGCGAAACTTCCCATCTTTGACCTATAAAATCCCAATGATAGACGTAATAGATTTATAAATAATTAATCCACAAAAGATTACAAAATCAAATATTCTATATAGACGTAATATATAGCAGAAAATCGAATATCTGATTATCAGCGCATTAACTCATATTCCGTCTTTTTGAGGGAATTTATAGTTTGACAGTTGGATAGTGCTACGCGCAGATACACAGCGAGTTGAGCAGCATTAGAATGTGCTACCCAACTCGCCGGTTTATTTTTAACATTACATTAACTTTTCGACTTATGGGTCAAAACGGGGTCTTTATTGGCATATGCAAAATTGCATAATGCAAAGGAAGACAGCTAATCCGCCGTCTTCCTATAAGTGCAATATGCATATTTGACGACCCTATTCCTGGCAGGGTCGCTCCCCAGCAGAGCCCTGTTACGCTTCAGGCCGTGAAGCAAAGTTAAAACTTATTGTTCAAACCTAAAATCTAATGGTGATTTTTAGCACCCGTTTTGACCCATAGATCCAAAGCGCTCATGCCAGATGAGGGTTCAAAACTTTTGAACTGTGATAACGCACTGTAAACCAAAGCTATTACAGCATTTTTTAGCACCCGTTTTGACCCATACGCCTCTCTTTACGAGTGCCGCGATTTTGGTGTTCAAAAAAAGTGGTACCTTTGTTTTGAGGTTAAATGTTTTGTCATAGTGCAATACAAAATTAGTAAATCTCAGGGAGACTTCGGTCTCCTTTTTTTTGTACTGCCTTGGACTACGTTGACTTTTGGTCGGGAAGAAGAGTTTTCGGCGAGGAGGAGCTGTGGGCTTGTGAAGCCCCATCCTCGCCGAAAACTCTTCTTCCCTGCGGCCTCAAAAAATCTGAAGTCTTAAACACGCTGAAAATTGCATTGTCGCTTTGACTTTAGTTTATCACGCATTATCCCCAAATAATCTCTTTCTCGGCTTCCCTTCCCCGGCTTTTTGATTGTCGTAAAGTATTATACCCGAGATTGCTTATACGCCGAAAAAAAAATCGGCGACTACACACCCAAGGTATGAGTCGCCGACTGTATGTCGCATCTAAACCGGGCGTTATAAATAGCCCGAGTCAAACATGATTACTTATTGCTACCGTCTTCGATGGTGCAGACGCTGACACGGTTCCAGCTCTCCTCGGAGAACATATTGCCGATGCCTTCGCCTTGTGCACTGATGCGGTTGGCGTTAATCTTATACTTGTTAATGAGGGCATCCTTCACAGCCTGAGCGCGTGCATTGGCAAGACGAATGTTGATTTCCTCGGAACCGTCGGGCGAAGCGTAACCCTTGATGTCAACCTTGGCATCTTTGTGGTTCTTCAGGTAGGAAGCTACCATCTCGACATTGGGCTGCTGGTCGGCAGTGATAGCGGACGAACCTATGCGGAAGAATACGAGACGTACGCTGTTGAGGATATTGGTTTCTTCCTTGACTTGAACTACCTCGGGCTTGCGGTTCTTGCAAGCTGCCAGTTCGTTAGCAAGGCCATTGGCTTTAGCTTCCCATGCGGCGGCATTGGCGTTGCAGTCGTTAAGCTGGCCACGAAGTTCATTGATTTGTCCGTTGAGGGCATCGATTTCGGCTTGGTCGAAGGGCTTAACACAAGTGAAGCCGGGGCCGAAGTGGTATGTCACACCTGCTTGAAGGTTGAATACGGCGCGATTGGCATCATAGTATGTGGTACTCTGCGAACCATTTCCATCCATGTTCCAAGAAATGCTGGGCTGGAGAGAAATGGTTACCTTCTCCGAAACATTGAAGTTAAAATTCAAGCCGACCTTGGTTACAAAGTAGTTGTTGTCAGGACGGTATACCAGACGTTCTGCTTCTATATAGCTGGTATTGAAGTTGTGTCCCCAACCGGCACCGGCAAGAGCCTCGATGGTGAAGGGGCGAGTTTCGCACTTGTAACCGCCAAAGAAGTTGAAAAGATCAACTTTGCCATAGACCCCTACATACGAGTTGTCGAAAGCGGTGCGAGAGTGTATTTCCTGTGTCCAGGAAGAGGTATTGACGCCGAACTGGCCTTCAACACCGAGTGCGAAGGAGGGTGTAATCTGCTTGTCAATGTGCAGACCTACCAAGCCGCGCATGTTGGGAAAGAAGGAATAGTTCTTCAACGGGGTGGTGACACCGCCATCAAGTCCTATCGACCAATTGTCAAAGAATTTGGGGGACTCAACTGCTTGAGCCTGTGCTGACATTGCACCTAGTGCAATAGCAGCCAAAAGAATAATCTTTTTCATATTGATAGATGATAACATTATGTTGCTATTCTCTGCAAAGGTATGCCTTTTTGTTATTATAGCACACTCTTTTTTACTTAATATTTTTTAATTCGCAAGTAAAAGTCTCTTTAACTTCAACATTTGCATCGTTTCACTGTTAATTTTCACTCACGAATGTTTTAAAAGCAAAAGGCAATAACCGTGCCAAAAGTTCAACATTCTCTTTTACACGACCTATCGCAAAGCGCTAAATCTGCATTGCAGCCACCTCGGCAAATGCCTCGGCGATGTGTTGTATATCCCGATCGGAGATAGAGGCGTTGAGCGACAAGCGAAGCCGCTCGGTGCCCGGCGGCACAGTGGGCACCCTTATAGGAAGACACAGCACCCCCCGGAGTTTCAGTGCCTTGGACAGTCTGACGGCGCGTGCCGCATCTCCTATTATTATAGGGATAATGTGCGATGGCGACACTTCGTGCATAGCCAGACCGGAGGCATTGACAGCAGAAGCCACGTCCCGGCACACTGATTCGAGATGACGACGACTGTCCTCCATGTCTACCGACCGACGTATGACATAGGCACTCCATCGAGCTGACAGGGGCGGCAGAGCAGTGGAGAAAACCAACGAACGCGCAGCATTGACCATATACTCGCGCAACGTTTCCGAAAGAATGGCATAGGCACCTTGCGAGGCCAAGGCCTTACCCAACGTGCCCACAAGTATATCTACATCGTCAAGATACGGCACGGCCAATCCCAGCCCGCAAGGACCGCACACGCCCACTGCATGTGCTTCGTCTATATAAAGCAATGCGTTGGGGTGCAATCGTTTGGATGCCACCAACGCAGCAATATCAGAGCGGTCACCATCCATGGAGAACACGGATTCGGAGACGATGAGCACACGTGCATACTCTCCGCCGAATTTACGTAAAAGCATCTCTAAATGCCCATAATCGTTGTGAGCATAACGCATAAATCGGGCGCCACTTAGCCGCATTCCATCGATAATAGAAGCGTGCACCAAGCGGTCGGCAAGTATCAGCGTATGCTTGTCGCCCAAGGCGGCAATCATTCCCGTATTGGCGTGGTAGCCACTATTGAACAATAACGCAGGCTTACCATACAGCCCGGCCAACAGTTCTTCCAACTCTTCATACTGACGCTGGTGCGTAGCCAGTAGACGTGAGGCACTGGCCGTGAGCATAAAATCTTCATCATCAAGGCTTTCCCGAAAACTGCGTCGCAATTTGACATCCCCGGCAATGCCGAGGTAGTCGTTGGACGTCAAATCGAGGACGTCTTCGCCTGTCGCAGCGGTGTCATGCGGGATAGTCCGCAGGTTGCCGCTGTCTGCAAGGTGTTGCAAGGTCTTTTCTATCGTCTTCACGGCAAAACGTTTACGGTAAAGTCCTCACAATGTCCACCATAGTATCCGTAAGGAAAGCCAATTGAGCATCCTCAATCACGTATGGCGGCATGACGTAAACATTGCGTCCGAAGGGACGTATCCACACACCACGCTCGACGCAGATCTTCTGAAACTCGCCGACGTCCACAGGGTTACACATTTCGATGACCCCTATAGCACCCAATGTGCGCACATCGGAGACATTGGGCAGAGTACGCGCGGGTGCAAGATGACGAGAGATAATCTCGTTGATTCGAGCTATACGTGCATGCATGTCCTGACTATTGAGAAGACGCAACGAGGCCACGGCAATGGCACAGGCCAATGGATTACCCATAAACGTGGGCCCGTGCATCAGCACTCCGGCTTCACCGCGACTGATGGTGTCGGCCACATCCTTAGTAGTAAGCACAGCACTCATAGTAAGATAGCCGGCAGTCAGTCCCTTGCCTATACACATAATATCCGGTACAACTCCGGCATATTCCGAGGCAAAGAAGCGTCCGGTGCGCCAGAATCCGGTGGCAATTTCGTCAAAAATGAGGTACACGCCATACCTATCACAAAGTTTGCGTGCCTGACGCAGATATTCTGGATGGTAAAACCACATACCACCGGCACCCTGAACGATAGGTTCGAGTATGAGTGCAGCAATCTCGTTGTGGTGTTCTTCGAACACCTTTTGCAATGGTTGGATGTCGCAGGCGTCCCATTCGCCGTCAAAGCGCGATTTGGGCGATGGCACGAAATAGCGTATAGGCAGCGATGTACCGAAAGCGGTATGCATTCCGGTGACCGGGTCGCACACGCTCATGGCATTCCAAGTATCTCCATGATAGCCGCGGCGTATGGTCACAAAATTGGTCTTGCCGTGATTGCCGCTGCGCGATATGGCGGCCTGTACAGCCATCTTCATAGCCACTTCCACAGCCACGCTGCCGCTATCGGCATAGAATATATTATTCATACCCTCGGGTGCAACTTTCAAGAGCATTTTGCCCAGCGTGATGGCCGGGTCATGTGTCAGGCCGCCGAACATTACATGGCTCATATGAGAAAGCTGCTCGGTAGCAGCGGCATTTATTACCGGATTGTTATATCCGTGAATGGCGCACCACCACGAAGACATTCCGTCCACAAGTTCGGTGCCGTCAGACAGCGTGATGACGCATCCGTTGGCATGGTCTACCTTGTAGGTAGGCAGAGGATCTATGGTCGAAGTATACGGATGCCATAAGTGAAGGCGATCCCAGTCGCTATGTACTGAAGACTCGCCCGAAGTGTATGTTGTCATATTCTATATTGCCCTCATGGGCTGAATTATTGTGCCGTTAGTTTTATTGCGTCCGGGAATAAAAGTCCGAATGTCAAAATGTATATCCCAGACGGAACGAGAAAGCAAGGTTGTGGACATTCACATCAAGCACGCCATAATTGCGTGCCACGTCCCTAAAGCCGTAGCGCATGACAGCCTTGAGCGTCCAATGATGCAAGTACTGCAATCCGGTGGAGAGGTGTATGCCGACATCATTACGGCCGATGCCGTTGAGTATCGGCGTGTCAGCGTTGTAATACGCATGGTCGTACCGAGTGCGCGTCACCTGCTGCTGCCCCAACTGATTGACCGCCGCAGTATAGGATGTAATGCGAGTACGGCCGCCGGTGCCAAAGCTGAGGTACATGCCGCCCTCGTTTGTCCAGACGATACGCGACCCCAAATTGAAGCGTAGAGACACGTATATCGGAATTTCGAAAGCGCGGTATGTATTACGACAATATAATGTACTGACCGTATTGGGCTCGGAATTGATGACAGTCATTGCCCACGAGTTGTTGCTGATTACGAAATCGGCACCGGTACCTATAGCTATATAGCGACGCAAAGGCACTTCGACAGTTGCGCCAAAGGCACTTTGCAGCCCTGAGGAGAGATGGAAGTCTGCACATCCGGGCACGGCGGAAGCATAGTTTTGGATTTGGGTGGAGACTCCCAACCCGACATGTACGCCTATATCCAAAGGCTTGGAAGGACGTGACGTATCCATAAATGGATAGCGGTCCTCAGCGAACGCAATGCTTGACCGGCACAACGCCGCAACGGCCAACAGGGAGATTGCGATGAATTTGCGTATTATCATATCTGTTGATTTTGTCGTATGTGGATTTATATTCGGCTGGTAGGCTGTCCTCCGCTACGCATACGTTCTTCTTCGACAGTGGCGCGAGCCGAATGTGCATGTCTGAACGGATCCTCGGCTGCGCCGCCTATCCCGTGGTCGCCCATGGCTGCCGCATCAATACGGCGCGACAAGTCATCGCCCTCACGCTGCCCCTCCGGTTTCACCTTCACTTTCATTTGGTCAAAACCGCGTCCGTAGACGCCGTTGACCTTGCCTTGTGTAATAAAAGCATTACCATCGACAGACTTGACAATGCGGAAAATGGTGACCGACTCTATTTTGCGGCATACGACAAGTAGCATCTTCACCGGCGACTTACTATACCAACCCATGGCATCCACCACAGTACACCCGCGATGGGCATCGTTGTTGATGGCCGTGGCAATCTCGCTCCACCGTGGCGATATTATCGTAAATTGCACTGCCTGGCGGTTGGTATTGATTACCATATCGGCTACATACGAAATAATGCCGGTCACCATAAGGCCGTATATCACCTTGTTGAGGTCGTGGAACAGGAAGTAGGACGATGATATGATAAAAAAATCGGTGCACAACATCGTACGGCCTATTGTCACATTAGATCGCTTGGAAACCATGGCAGCTACGATATCGGTACCGCCGGAAGACCCGTTGTGCACAAAAGTAATGCCTATAGCCACGCCTATGATGATGGCTCCAACGGCAATACTCATCGCCGGACTTTGGACCAAAGGCCCGTGTACAGCGACAATACGTTCAAAGATTGGCTGGAACAGGCCCACCCACAGCGAAATCATAGTGGCGCCGTAAATGGTCCCTACAACAAATTTGCGTCCCACGATACGGTAGGCGACTGCGAGGAGAGCAAGATTGCACAGATACTGCGTGATTGCCACAGGTATGCCGGTGCTGAAATACACAAGGGTACCCACACCGGCAAGGCCACCTATGACGACCTTGTGCGGCAGTATAAAAGCCGTGAAGCCAAAAGCATACAGCGCCATTCCAAAGGTAATGAAGAAGTAATCCCTTGAATTGCGCCAAAGATTGTCGCGCGAAAGTGCCATGGTGTAATATTTTTTTTCGAGTTATAAAACTACATTGTCAGATGTACATTTGTGTCATTTGCACAGGTTGAGGTAGTCTTCAAGCCCCAAGACAATCTTTTCGGCAACCTGACGGCGAAAGGCCGGGTCGGCAAGGCGCTGTTCATCCTCGGGAGAGGTCATGAACATTCCCTCGACAAGTATATTGGGGCAAAATGTGGGCGCATTGAGCGAGAAATTGAAGTTGCCGACAACGCCAAAGAGGTCAAGCCCCGTCTGCGTCAGACGCCGTGCAACACACATCGCCAAATCACGGTTAAAAGCATGCTTGTACAGCACTGCAGTTCCGGAAACTTTATAGCTGCCGGCGGCATTATTATGCACGCTCACAGCCAAGTCGATATTGCCTTCGCGCCATATCTCCTTGCGACGCGACATCGATGGTCCGTCATCTTCGTAACGAGTCAAGACGGTGCTTGCCCCGCGCTTATGCAGCAAGTCGCGCACACGCATAACGATATCGAGGTTTACATCTTTTTCGAGCAACCCTGACGGAGAAATAGCACCCGGATTCTCGCCGCCATGTCCGGCATCCAGCCCTATAGTCATTCCCTTGAGCGTCAGCTCCGGACGATGACGCACACTAATACGTAAGGTGCTGCCGATGCCGTCATATCCTACTGTATACCCCCACACATGCGAAGTCTTCAGATATATATACACCCGATACGTGTCCTCTCCTACTTGACGGAAATCGGTATGATCTATGATTCCGAGGTCAAGCGTGCGCTGCGTTATCCAGTTGGAATTGTCCGTGGCACCAAAGACATCAACGACAATAGCCGATGGGGAACTCTCCGTACTATACCGGTAGGCCAAACGCCTCGGCAAGCCAATGGTTACATCATCCGTACGTCCGGTGTTGACAATGCTCCATGACTCAGTATTAACGACACCGGTAGGCGTTGCCATATCTGCCGGGCGGGTCAATCGCTTGGGTATATATGCAATGCGGTCAGAAGCCAAACGCACACAGTACAAACTGCCCTTAGTGCCTATGGCCTCCAGAACAATCTCCGGGTCTATAAATCCCATCTTCGAGCCGCCGAGACGGTCATCGCCGCTGCCATATTGCAGGAATGCATCTTCAAGTGTCACCACCCGGCGAGGCGAGGCAAACATCATCACCGGAGCTTCATCTTCTGTAGCTGACCGGAACTCCGCTTGGGATTTTTCGGCGCGGAAGCATTGCTGTGTGTGCGTCGCGCTGGCTCCATCCGAGGTTACGGCCTCCACGCAAATATCGTTAGCTCCGAGCGAAAGGTCCACGGTGGTCGCAAAGGTGCCGGTTTTGTATACTTTCACTGCAATGCCATTGACCGTCACGAATGCTCCGGGGGCGGTAACTCCGACTATTTCGGCAGTGGCGCGAGTCACGGTGTCACGCGGAGACTCGACTATGCGCAACGCCGGAACACTTCGCGCAGTGGCAGCTTGTCCCAACATAATGATTATGGCTGCAACCAAAAGTAATTTGTTCATATTGCAATTAATAGTGACACACCGCTACGGATGCATCTCGGTTAGGCCGTGTACAGGTAGCGCTTGATTGAGCGCTTGGGCGTCTTTTCAAACTCTTCAGGCATAATCACCACCGAGTCTATGCGCTCGAAAGGCGCCAATGTCCCGTTGAGCTTGACACGTGCGGCATCAAAAAGCTTGAAGCGCTCGTCTTCGTCCATGATATTGTCGCGTTCGAGTGCGTCCGCATCGGGCACCACAAGTACTTGCAAGTGACCGTCGCGCTCGACAACGAGGCTTTCGAGAACATAAGGCAACGCGTTGACACGGTCTTCTATGGCCTCGGGATATATGTTTTGGCCGCTGGGACCGAGTATCATGGTCTTGTAACGTCCACAGATACGAATAGTGCCGCCGTCGTGGTCCACGGTACCCATATCGCCGGTATGCAGCCACCCGTCTTCACTGATGGCATCGGCGGTTAAGCCGGATTCTTTATAGTAGCCCTGCATGACATTGCGACCGCGCACAAGAATCTCGCCGGGTATATTCTCAGGATCTTCGCTGTTGATGGCCACTTCCATAATGCCGTCAAGAACATGGCCGCTGGAAGCCGGGCTGAAACGTCGCCATGGAGTGTGCGAAATCAGCGGCGCACATTCGGTCATGCCATAGCCGACTGTGAACGGAAAACGTATGCGATGCAGAAAAGCCTCGACTTCGCGGCTTATGGGCGCTCCACCGACAATAACCTCCTCGAATTCGCCGCCAAAAGCCTTGACCAGACGCTGACGTATCAGTCGGTATATGGTTAAACGCAACCCGGGCACGGCCAAGGCCACGCGAATATGCCGCTTCTGGAGCACAGGGACTATCATGCGGCGGTAAATTTTTTCGAGAATAAGCGGCACGCATAGTATCAACGACGGGCGCACTTCCGCAAAAGCCTGCAGCAATATGCGCGGCGACGGGGTCTTGCCCACCAATGTGATATGGGTTCCGACGGCCAGAGGCACAACCATATCGAAGGCACAACCATAGGCATGAGCCAAAGGCAGGAACGACAGCGCACGAGAGTTACGGTAATGCAGCTTGGAACGCACTCCGTAGGCCAAATTGCCGGCCAGATTGTCCAACGAAAGCATCACGCCCTTGCTGAAACCCGTTGTTCCGGATGTGTAATTAATGATTGCTGTATGGTCGGCCGGTATGGACAGGTCATACTTGATGTCTTGCGGTCCAAAAGAACCGTGATAAGCATTCTCGAACTCCGTATCCAATGCCGCAGCAGCATCTGCAGCATCTGAGTATCCATCCACCTTGCGGCTGTTGGCAAGGCTATAGCTTTCCAACAAGAAAACAGCACAAAGTCCGGGCATAGCCTCGAAGTCCAAATGCTTATATATGTTCTCGGCCGCAAAAAGCACTCGCGACTCCGAGTGTGTAACTATGTGCTGTATGTCATCATGCGAAAAGTCGTGCAAAATCGGCACTATGGTGGCGCCATAAGTCACTGCAGCCATAAACACGACTACCCAGGACGCACTATTGCGCCCTACCAGAGCTATCTTGTCGCCACGGCGTATCCCGATGTGTTTCATCAGCAGGTGAAGTCGCGCTATCTGTGCCGCCATGTCTCCGTAAGTGAGCGCACCGCGACTTTCGCCGTAGTCTGTCAATGCCGGCAAGTCGAAATTGTCTCGCCAAGCATTCTGATATAATTCTATGACATTGTCAAAATGCATAGAGGATGTATCTTGTGTATCGCTTCGCATGGTATGCGTTTTGGGTAATATATAATGATGTGGCATAAGACACAATAAAGCGCCAAACCGCCACAATAATTCTAAATTATTCCTTGTCTAGAGCAGCGATTACGCGTTCAAAGACTTGGTCGACAGTGCCATCGCCCTTTATGGGCACATACACACCCTCGCCGACATAATAATCGCGCAGGGGTTGTGTCTGCTTATGGTACACAGCCAGACGCTTGCGTATAGTCCCGGGATTGTCATCGCTGCGTCCCGACTCTTTGCCCCTAAGCACCATACGCTCCATAAGCTGGTCCTCGGGCACTTCAAGCCCTATGACAGCATGTATTTTCTGACCGCGACGCTTCATCATATCTTTGAGAGCCAGGGCTTGAGGTATCGTGCGCGGGAAACCGTCAAAGATGACGCCTTCGGCTGTCTTGTCGGGGTTGTTGTCAAGCTCATGCTCGAGTACACGAAGCATCAATTCGTCCGGGATAAGCTGTCCTTGCGAAATATAGCTGTCGGCAGTGCGGCCCAATTCGGTGCCGCGTGCGATATGGTCGCGAAGGACCTCGCCCGTCGAAATGTGATGCAAATGGTAGCGGTCTATGAGTTTTTCGCTTTGGGTCCCCTTACCGCTGCCGGGTGCCCCGAAAATTACAAGATTCAGCATTGTCGATTAAGCATGGTTTTTGCGACCCGCAACGCATGGCTCACAGGCACTGTCGCATGGTCGGAGTGAAGGCCCCTTTATGGAGCCGCTTTTTCAGTCAGCGAACTGGCTCTTTAGTACGTATATATCTTGAAGATTACGTGCAAGTCCGTCAAGATCCAATCCGAAGCCTATGATAAACTTCTTTGGTATCGAGAATCCCACGTAGTCCGGGTGCACGTCTCGTTCGAGCGCATCAGGCTTGAACAGCAGCGTAGCCACCTTGATTTCTGCAGGTTCGTGTGCACGTAGATCCTTGACCAAGTTATCTATAGTGTTGCCGGTGTCTACAATGTCCTCTACCACGATAACAGTACGACCCTTGATGTCTTCGCACAGGCCCAAGACCTCCTTAACAGTTCCGGTGCTGGATGTTCCGCTATAGCTTTGCAAACGAATAAAGCCTATCTCGGCATCGCCCTCAAAGGCGCGGAAAAGATCGCTGGCAAAAGGAAAAGCCCCGTTCAGCACACAGACGAACAAGGGCGTTTTTCCTGCGCAATCGCGCGTTATATCCTTTCCCAGCTCTTGTATTCGGGCGGAGATCTGGTCTCTGGTGATGTAGGGCTCGAATGTCAGCCCCTGGTATGTCACTTCGTTCATAGATGATGCGTGAGCGTATATGTAAAATTTGGGCAAAGTTAAGGATTTTTCAGCAAAGAGACAAGGACTAACGCCTTTTATACCTGTTAAATTTTTGCGACCGCGCTTGAAAATCCGGATATGATGACGACTTACGCTTATTTCGGTGGACATGGTATTGACCGTGGTCGACAAACACAGCACGCCGTACCCGTTTTAGCTCGGGCACGGCGTGGTATTTGGAAGTGTTTATGTCGATTATCAGGCGAGGAAGCCCAGGAGGACACCGGCTGCAACAGCCGAACCGATTACACCGGCGACGTTGGGACCCATAGCGTGCATCAGCAGATAGTTCTGCGGATCGTATTCCAAGCCGAGGTTATTGGAAATACGTGCACTCATAGGCACGGCGCTCACGCCGGCATTGCCGATGAGAGGATTGATTTTCTTGCTCTTGGGAAGGAAGATATTGAAAAGCTTGACAAAGAGCACGCCGCTGGAGCTGGCAATGACAAAGGCCATAAAACCGAGGAAGAAGATGCCCACAGTTTCGATGGTGAGAAATTGCGAAGCCTGAGTGGAGGCGCCCACGGTCATACCGAGCAGAATTGTCACGATGTCAGTCATGGCGTTGCTGGCAGTCTTGGCCAGGCGTGTGGTGACACCGCATTCGCGCAGCAGGTTACCGAAGAAGAGCATTCCCAACAGGGGAAGTGCGGAGGGCACAACGAAGCAGGTCAGAAGCATTCCAACGATAGGGAAGATAATCTTCTCGTTCTGAGAGACGGCACGCGCGGGCTTCATGCGGATGAGGCGCTCTTTCTTGGTGGTGAATAAGCGCATCAACGGCGGCTGTATTACCGGCACAAGTGCCATGTACGAGTATGCCGATACGGCAATAGCTCCCATCAGGTTGGGGGCAAGTTTGCTGGACAGGAATATGGCCGTGGGGCCGTCGGCGCCGCCAATTATGGCGATGGCTCCGGCCTGGTCAGGCGCAAATCCCAAAGCAAGGGCTACCATATAGGCACCGAAGATACCGAACTGGGCAGCTGCGCCGATAAGCATCAGCTTGGGGTTGGCGATAAGCGCGGAAAAGTCGGTCATGGCACCGATGCCGAGGAAAATCAGCGGAGGATACCAACCGGCTTTTACGCCGTTGTACAAGATATTGAGCACGGATCCTTCTTCATAGATGCCGATTTCGAGACCGGCACCGGTATTGAAGGGGATATTACCTATGAGTATGCCGAAGCCTATGGGCACGAGCAACAAGGGCTCGAAGTTCTTCTTAATGGCTAACCATATAAAGAACAGTCCGACGGCAAGCATGACAAAGTTGCCAATTTCGGCATTGGCAAAACCTGTCAGTTCCCAGAACTGGCTCAGGTTGTTGGACAGAAAGTCACCGAACATTTTTCAGAAATTGTAATGAATGTTGTTGAGTGCGTATTAAACCTTTCTGTCGATTACTCGATGGTAACCAATGTGTGACCTTCGAGTACGCTGTCGCCTACATTGACATCGATGGAAGTGACCTTGCCGTCGCGTCCGGCATGGATAGCGTTCTCCATCTTCATGGCTTCAAGGGAAATGACAGTGTCGGACGCTTTGACAGTATCACCTACCTTAACGAGGACGCTCATGATGACGCCGGGCAGGGGTGACTTGACAGTGTACTTGCCCGTGGCAGCCGGAGCGGCTTTAATCACTTTTTCGCCCGTGGCGGTACGGGGTGCGGCTGTGGGACGGGGTGCAACGACCGCCTTGGTTTCGGGAGCCTTATCAAACTCTACCTTGTAGGGGGTGCCGTTGACCTCGACTTGCGCAATATTGCCTTCGATGTCGCCGATGGCAACATTATATGTGCTGCCGTTGATTTTATACTTGTATTCTTTCATTGTTTCGTACAGTATGTTTGGTTGTGTTCCGGGTTATTTGTGGGGGTATTCGCGCAGGCCGTAGATCTTCGAGCTCCAGGGCGAATAGGCGCGTTTGACCTTATTGATGGTGAGGATGGCGCTTTCCTTGTCGTGCACGTCAAGGTGTTCGTGCAGGGCCATAACTATGGCTGCGATGGCTTCGCCGCTGTCAAGGTCCTTGCGGTCGATTTCGACTACTTCGACACCCTTGGCACGTGCCTTCTTGCTGCGTGCAAGGTATTTGCTGATGGTGCCTATACCTACAAAGCAGAGGCTGAGCACAAACAGGGCTGTGAACACGATGCCCATGGCCATAATTGTCATCAGGAAGCCGAAGCCATCTTTTTCGGCGAACATTTCGACTTTGGGATTCTTGTCTTTGATGACGTTGGCGCTCGAAGGCGTGATATAGTCATCGGGGCCACCGTCACGCACTTGCCATACGCCTGCACCATCTTCGCTGCGGGCATACGAATATCCGGCCAAAAGACCGGCGGGAATGGTCACCGAGTCAACAAGGGTCTTGCGGTCGCTATCATACAGTCCAATCCAATTGTCCTGTCCTTGTACGAGAGTGAAACTCGTATGGAAAGTTCCCTTATTGGGATTGTTGTCGGCCCAAAATACGACATGCTGGCGCTTGGAAATGCGAGTTTTGACATCTCCTAAGGGTATGGGGTATTTTGTGGGATTGTTTTTGTCGTTGGTGAGATACATACTGGATATCTCCAGTGGTGCGAAGTTGGCGTTGAACAGCTCTATCCAAGCATGGTGTTCGCCGTAATCGTCAACAATGGAAGTGTCGTTGACGATCATGACCTCGTTGATACGCAAGGACTTGCGATCCTGGGCCTGTGTCGCCACAGCCATTGCAGCCACCAGCACTATCACCAACAGTGTTATCGAACGTTTCATGTGCGTTGTCTTCTGTATTGTCTGGGTGGGTTATAGAGGAATGTTGCCGTGCTTCTTGGCGGGATTGACGACTTTCTTGGTGGCAAGCTGCTGAAGTGCACGGATGACGCGGAATCGGGTGTTACGCGGCTCGATGACATCGTCGATGTATCCATACTTTGCAGCATTGTAGGGATTACAGAACAACTTGTTGTATTCTGCTTCCTTCTCGGCGAGTACGGCCTTAGGATCTTCGGCTGCCTTGGCTTCCTTTGCATAGAGGACTTCCACGGCGCCGGCACCGCCCATGACGGCAATTTCGGCTGTAGGCCAAGCGTAGTTCATGTCACCACGAAGTTGCTTGCAGGACATCACAATATGGCTGCCGCCGTAGCTCTTACGCAGGGTAACGGTAACTTTGGGCACTGTAGCCTCGCCATAGGCATAGAGCAGCTTAGCACCGTGAAGGATGACGGCGTTATATTCTTGCCCGGTGCCAGGGAGGAATCCGGGGACATCCACCAGTGTCACCAAGGGAATGTTGAAGGCGTCACAGAAGCGTACAAAGCGTGCACCCTTACGCGAAGCGTTGCAGTCAAGCACGCCGGCGAGGTATTTGGGTTGGTTGGCCACTATGCCGACGCTCTGCCCGTTGAAGCGCGCAAAGCCTACGATGATATTCTTGGCGTAGTCGCGCTGTACTTCGAGGAATTCACCGTTGTCGACAATAGCACCGATGACTTCGTACATGTCATACGGACGGTTGGCGCTGTCGGGAATAATTTCGTTGAGGCTGTCTTCGAGGCGGTCGATGGGGTCGTTGCATTCGGCCAAGGGAGCCTCTTCGAGGTTGTTTTGAGGTATATAGGAGAAGAGCTTGCGGATGATGCGGATGGCGTCCTCGCCGTCTTCAGCTGCGAAGTGGCATACACCACTCTTCTGCGAGTGCACCATTGCGCCGCCGAGGTCTTCTTGCGAAACATCTTCGCCGGTAACGGTCTTCACCACCTTGGGGCCGGTGAGGAACATATACGAAATACCTTTGGCCATGATAGTGAAGTCGGTGAGTGCGGGCGAGTATACGGCACCGCCGGCGCAGGGGCCGAGAATGGCGCTAATTTGGGGGATGACACCGGAAGCCATGATGTTGCGCTGGAAGATTTCGGCATATCCGGCCAAAGCATTGATACCTTCCTGGATACGTGCGCCGCCCGAGTCGTTAAGGCCGATGACGGGGGCACCCATCTTCATGGCCATGTCCATGATCTTGCATATCTTCAGTGCCATAGTCTCGGACAGCGAGCCGCCGAAGACGGTGAAGTCCTGTGCAAAGACGTACACCAAGCGACCTTCGATGGTGCCGTATCCGGTCACAACGCCATCGCCAAGGAATGATTTCTTTTCTTGTCCGAAGTTGGTGCAACGATGGCGCACAAACATATCGAGTTCTTCGAACGAGCCTTCATCGACAAGCTGTGCGATGCGCTCGCGAGCTGTATATTTGCCGCGTTCGTGCTGTTTGTCTATCTGTTTTTGACCGCCACCGAGGCGTGCTTCGGCGCGTAGCTCGATAAGCTCTTGCACCTTTTGGAGTTGGCTGCTCATATCAGTAATGAATTACGTTATGGGATATATGTATCGGCTCTCGCCATTATTTTTTCTTGGGGTCTTCGCACAGTTCGACCAGTGTGCCCACGGTGCTCTTGGGGTGCAAGAAGGCGATATTGAGGCCTTCGGCGCCTTTGCGCGGAGCTTTGTCGATGACGCGAGCGCCTTTTTCCTGAACTTCGTCAAGCGCTGCCTGTACGCCGCTCTCGACTGCAAAAGCGATGTGCTGGATGCCGCCACGGCCGCCATTGTTGGCGATGAACTTGCTGATGGCGCTGTCTTCGGCTGTGCCTTCGAGGAGTTCGAGCTTGGTCTGACCTACGCGGAAGAAGGCTGTGCGTACTTTCTGGTCGGGTACTTCTTCAATGGCAAAGCATTTGAAGCCTAAGATGTTTTCGTAGAAAGGAATGGCCTCGTCAAGCGATGGAACGGCGATGCCGATGTGTTCGATGTGGGAAATGTCCATGGTTATATGGTTTCTTTTATTGATGAAATATATGGTTGTTTCTTAGTTATTCTTTGTTTGCTGCGGTATTGTCTGTCTCGCTGCCGGTGTCAGGCACGCCGGCAAGTGCGGGGTCAATCATGATGCGACCGCAGTACTCGCAAACTATGACTTTCTTGTGCATGCGTATTTCCATTTGTTTCTGGGGCGGGATACGGTTGAAGCAGCCGCCACAGGCATTGCGTTGGATGTACACGATACCGAGGCCGTTACGAGCATTTTTGCGGATACGCTTGAAAGCTGCAAGTGTGCGTTCGTCTATCTGGGGCTCAAGGGCTTTGGCCTTATCTCGCAGGGTGTCTTCTTCCTGGCGCGTCTCGGATACAATCTCGGACAATTCGGCCTTTTTCTCGGAAAGTATGTGTTCGTTATCGGCCAAACTTTCGCGAGTGGCTGCGATGTCGGCGTTTTTGTTCTCGATCTGACGCGAATATTCGTTGATGTGCTTGTCGGCAAGTTCAATCTCAAGATTTTGGAAATCAATTTCCTTGGTCAGCAGATCAAATTCGCGGTTGTTGCGCACGTTGTTGATTTGGTCCTGATAGCGGGCGATGAGCGCTTCGCAGTTTTCTATCTTGGCTTTTTCGGCGCTAAGGTTGCGTTTGAGCTCGGCAATCTCGGCAGTGTAATTGTCAATGCGGGTGTTGAGGCCTGCGATACTGTCTTCGAGGTCCTTGACTTCGAGGGGTAGTTCGCCGCGGATAGTCTTGATACGGTCTATTTCGCTCAGAACGGTTTGCAACTGGTAGAGCGATTTGAGACGCTGTTCGACAGTGTTTGCGGCGGCTTCTTTTTTGGTGTCGTTTGCCATTGTCTATATGTATTTTACTGGATTTTTTTCTACCGATGATTTGAATAGTGCAAAGGTAGGGAATTTTTGGCTTATTGCGTTATAAAATATGTCTTTTGTGCATAGTTCGGTCTCGTGGTGTCCGGCGTCTATGAGCAGTATTTTGTCGCCATAGTCCACGAAGTCGTGGTAGCGGATGTCGGCAGTGACATACGCCTGCGCCCCGGCGGCTATGGCTGCGGGTATGAACTCGCCGCCGCTGCCGCCGCACAATGCTACGCGCGATATGCGTATTTTGCTGTCACCAAAGCCGTAGTGGGACACTTTCACGCGTTCGCAGGCGAAGGCGGACTTGGCCAATGCGGCAAGGTCTTCGGCCTCGAGTCTTGTCTCTATCGTGCCGTACACGCCGCATCCGGCGTCATGATCGGCATCGGCGGGTGCCACGAAGTGGTAGGCCGGACTTTCGTAGGGGTGTACCTGAGCTATGGTGGAGCATACCTTTGATATCAGCCGCACGGGTACCGGCATCTGCAGCAACACCTCGTCCGTGTCGTCTTCGAGCGCTTCGATGTCGCCCACGGCCGGAGATGCCCCGTCAAGGGCACGAAAGCTGCCGCGTCCTCCGATGGTAAAGGTGCAGCTGTCATAGCGTGGGTCAGCCGTAGCGCCGGCACCAATGTCTATCAGCGCTTCACGCAAGTCCGAAGCTTTGTCGCGCGGCACGATAACATTGAGCTGCTGCCACGTCGCAGGCATACGCGGAGCCAGCGTCCCGAGGACGCGGACGCCGAGTTTGGTGGCCATGGCATAGGAGACTCCTCCGCGTGCATTATCTACTGCCGTATGCGACGAGTAGATGCTGATGCCCTCGGAGATGGCATGCAGTATGGCCTGCTGCTGAAGCGTGGCCCCGGTGATTTGTTTCAAACCCTTGAATATCAGCGGATGATGACTGATGACAAGGTTACATCCGCAGTCGCGCGCCTCAAGCACCACCTCGGGAGTGACGTCAAGGCAAAGCAACGCACCGGTGCATTCGGCCAACGGATTGCCCACCTGCCACCCGGTGTTATCCCAGGATTCCTGGAGCGAACGAGGGGCTAATTCTTCGATTACGGCAATAATTTCTGCATTAAGCATCTTTACGGTCTGTGGTTTCGTTGCGAGGTGCAAGTTGCAGTTGTAATTCGTCAAGCTGCTTTTGGTCGAGTGCAGCGGGTGCATCAAGCATGACATCGCGGCCACTGTTGTTCTTGGGGAAGGCTATGCAGTCGCGGATGCTGTCGAGGCCGGCCAAAAGCGATACCCAGCGGTCGAGACCGTAGGCGAGACCTCCGTGAGGCGGTGCACCGTACTTGAAGGCGTTCATCAAGAAGCCGAATTGCTCCTGTGCCTTTTCGGGCGTAAAGCCGAGTATTTCGAACATCTTGGCTTGGAGTGCGCTGTCGTGTATACGGATGCTGCCGCCGCCTACTTCTACACCGTTGACTACCATGTCGTATGCATCGGCGCGTACGGCGGCAGGATTGGTGTCCAGCAGGGGAATATCTTCGTCCTTGGGATGGGTGAAAGGATGGTGCATGGCCATAAGTCGTTGTTCTTCGTCCGACCACTCGAACATGGGGAAGTCGACCACCCAAAGGCAGGCAAATGTGTCCTTATCGCGCAGTCCGAGACGGTTGCCCATTTCAAGGCGCAGCTCGCACAATTGCTTGCGCGTACGCATAGCATCATCGCCGCTCATAATCAGTATCAAATCGCCAGGGTTGGCAGCCATAGCGGATTTGAGCTGTTGCAGGGTGTCTTGATCGTAGAATTTATCGACGGAGGACTTGACATTGCCGTCATCTTCGACACGTGCGTATACGAGGCCCTTGGCGCCGATTTGCGGACGACGTACGTAGTCGGTAAGCTGATCCAATTGTTTGCGCGTGTACGAAGCGGCACCGGGCGCGCAGATAGCACCGATATATGCGGCGTTATCAAACACGCCGAAACCATGGCCTTTAAGAATACCATCGACTTCGACAAAGCGCATTCCGAAGCGCAAGTCGGGTTTGTCGCTGCCATAATACTTCATTGCATCGGCCCAAGGCATACGCAGGAAGGGGTCGGTCAATTCGATGCCGCGAAGTTCCTTGAAAATGTGCTTGGCCATGCCTTCGAACGTTTGTATGATGTCTTCTTGACTTACAAAGGACATCTCGCAGTCTATCTGCGTAAATTCGGGTTGTCGGTCAGCACGGAGGTCCTCGTCACGGAAACACTTCACAATCTGAAAGTAACGGTCCATGCCGGAGACCATCAGAAGTTGCTTGAGGGTCTGTGGCGACTGTGGCAGTGCATAGAACTGTCCGGGGTTCATACGCGAAGGCACTACAAAATCGCGTGCGCCCTCGGGGGTCGAGCCTACAAGCATGGGGGTCTCGATTTCGAGAAATCCGAGCGAATCGAGGTAGCGGCGCACTTCCATAGTCATGCGGTGGCGCAGCTCGAGGTTGCGGCGTACGGGTGTACGGCGCAGATCCAAGTAGCGGTATTTCATACGCAGGTCATCGCCGCCGTCACTCTGGTCTTCGATGGTGAAAGGTGGCGTGAGCGAGGAGTTGAGTACTTTCAGCGTGGTCACAACGATTTCGATGTCGCCGGTGGCCAGATGCGGATTTTTGCTGGTGCGTTCGCGCACGATACCGGAGGCTTGGATGACGTACTCACGACCGAGATGCGAAGCATCGTCGGTGAGGGCGGCATCGTCTGCGGCATCGAAGACGAGCTGGGTGATACCATAGCGGTCGCGCAGGTCCACGAAGGTCATGCCTCCGAGACGGCGTACGCGCTGCACCCATCCGGCAAGCGTCACTTGGCTGCCGGCATCGGAGATGCGGAGTTCTCCGCAGGTTTTGGTCCTGTACATGGTATGATGTTTTGTGTTATATGTTGTTTATTGTATTTGTCGCTTGCTTGTATTGTCTTAGGCCTGTGCGTCTTGCTGTGTCTTGTTGCATCCCGGATCAATACCAGGTGACACCATTTGACAGAGAGGAACGCTTGTCATATTTGAAGTCGGAGAGCAGTGAGCTTTTTACTGATATATGGAAGTTGTAGCTCTTGTACGGTCCCACGGGCACAAAGCTGGCACGCATGGTAAAGCAGTGGAGATCGCGCGAAATGTTGCAGTTCATATATGCCAATTTGTGGGTGTCGAAGTTGTAGGAGGCCGAGAACGAGAAGTTCCAGTTTTTTGTCGGCCTGATATTGCCGCTAAAACTTAGGTTTTGCGTAATCTTGCCGTTATACTCCATCTTTTCTTTGTTGAAATCGCCGTAAGAGTAGCCTATGGAGTAGTTGACACTCAGGCTCCATGGCACAGTCCATTTCATGTATCCGTCGCGGTCGAATTCGGCGCCGAGGTTCTCGTCCTCGCCATCGTCCCCGTTGGCCGAAGCATATCTGTCGTCCGGCGATGGTGGCGGTTCGTTGTCTCGGCTGTTTTTGTTTTTGTTTTTATCCTTGGACTTGCGTTTGAAGGTGTCGTTGTTGAAGGTATACGAGAAAGATGTGCCTGTACTGGAAAGGCGGCCTATTCCTTTACCGGCTTTCCAACGCGGGATATTGACACGTACCGGATTGCCGTATTCGTTGAGTTGGTAGGTATACACATCCCAAACGGCGGCAAGGTTTAGATTGAAGCCCTTGGTGATACGCAGCAGCATCGAGGTGTTGATATTGGACCAATTGAGCGAGTCGGCTGCAAAGTTGTAAGACTGGGATATGGTAAAGTTCTCGATTAGCGATATTTTTTTCTCTCCGGTAGAGTCGTTGTCGCTCTTGACCTTCATTTCCAAATTGTTGGCCAAAGAGAAACTAAGCGACCCGGTTTTGCCGCGTCCGGGGACTCCGAAAAGGCCGTTGGGGAAGCGTGAATATGTCACCTGTTGTATCTCGCCGTTAGGCCCGGGGCGGTCATAGCTGCCATAATATCCGAAGAATGAGGAGCCGAAGTCGGGAGCACCGCTGAAGCTTATTGAGGGGGTCATCACGTGACGTATCATCTTGACCTTATCGCCAAGGAATTTCATAGGCTGGAAGAAACCGTAGATACGCGTATCAAGACCTATTGAGGCATTGAAATCCCACACATTGTAGAACGAATAGCTGGTGTCGCACACTTCGACGGCTGCGTTTGGATCCCACTGTCGACGCACCTTGGAGGTGTACATACGATCGGTGATGGACATCGAGGGGGTGACGTTGATGTACTTAAAGACGCTGAAAGTGGCGCTAATGGGTATGGTGTGCTTCATGCCGTTGCGCCAATCTTTAATCAGGCTTTTTTGGAAGAATTGGTCTTGGCATGCGGTCAAGGAGTTTTGCAATTGTCCCGAATAGGACATCTTGATTTTTTCGTACCAGCGCTCGGCGCCCACGGCACGTTTGCGCTTGAAGGGAGCCAACTGACTCATGGTTACGGTCAGGTTTGGAAAGCTGACGCTTATCGTAGAGTCCTGGGTGCGCTGCGAGAGGTTGAGTGCGGCCGAGAATGACCATTTGCTGTTGGGGATACGGTAGGTGAGGTTGACGGACGAACTCTTAGTGTTCTCGGTGAAGGCCGAGGAGTAGTAGGAGTTGAGGTCGTTGCGCGTGTATCCGCTGGTGGTGAAGTTGACGGAAGCGGACAACGACATATTGGGATTAGCCTTGGCATCCTGCGAGTGGCTCCACAGAACTTGGAAGTTGGTTTGCTTGGAGTAGTCGGGCAGACCCTTGTCTCCGAGTATGGTTTTGAGGTAAGAGATATTGAAGCTGCCGGAGTAACGGTAACGCTTGACATAACGCGACCTGGCCGACAAACCCCACGACCCCTTAGTATAGACTTCGCCGGTGAGTGCAAGGTCCATATTTTGATTTATGGCGAAGTAGTAGCCGCCATCACGCAAGTAGAAACCGCGGTTGTAGTCATCGCCAAAAGTCGGGAATATCACGCCGGAGGAGTAGGTCTCTGTAAATGGAAAGTATCCGAAGGGCACAGCCACCGGCAATGGCAGACCGGCAAGTACCAGATAGGTGGGTCCGGTCACGACATTCTTGCCGGGATGCATCTTGCCCTTGGTAATTTGAAAATAGAAGTGGGGGCAATCATGGTCATCGCAAGTAGTGTATTTTCCGTTCTGAAAGTAATACACTCCGGCGCTGTCTTTTTTGGTCACCCCTCCTTGCAAGAAACCTTCGCCTTGCTGCGTGAGCACATCGTAGAGTATACCCTTACGTGTCTTGAAATTGTAGCGCATGTTGTGCGCCGCATAATCTGTTCCACCCTCTGTGAATACAGGCTTGCCTATTTCCTCGCCGGCAGTGTCGGTAGTACTGACGGCATAGACGGTGTTGTCGCGCAAGTCCATGTCGATTTCAGCGGCATTAAGTTTGAAGTCGCCGTACGACACAGTGCTTTCGCCGTACATTATTGCCGAGTCGCGGCGTATCATCACCATCGAGTCCTTAGAGGCGAAGGCCACGGCGTTGTCCAGATCAACCTTGCGGCGTACCACGCGGCGCGGTCGCCGGGGAAGACTGTCGCTTATGTGAGACACCGCCGCGGTATCTACAACCGTCGTATCGGCATGAGATGTGCGTACTGCACTATCAACCAGGAAGGTAGCAGATAATTCGGTCGTACTGTCAGGCAACAATAAACCTGTCTTGTGCGGAGGGCGCAAGACAGATACAGGGGTAAGGCTTACGGCCTGCGCGGACACCATGGACGTGTCCGCTTTTGTGTCATGGATATCGGCACAAAACGTGGCGTCCGAGCGTAAAGCCGCACACACCCCGTCCACTGCCGACCACAACGCCGGTGCCATCACCGCCGATATGATATATAATGCAGTCTTTTTCAATAGGATGACTATCGTTGCCACAGCCCCTGCGGGATGCAGCACGTGCATTTGCCTGCAAAGTTACAAACTTTTTTTCAATTGGGACAACCCTAATGCGGCGATGTCGATAGCGCAACGGCCGTCAATGCACGTCGTCAATGCACGTCCGTCAATGGGTTAACCGAAACATGAATATCTCAGCGTATAGCCGCGCAGACGCAATGGCAGGCCGGCCCGGTCGACGTACTTGTAACAAAAGCGGGTGTCCGCCGTATGGCAGGCACCCGCAGGTATCATGTATGGTTCAGTGTTTACTTTCCGCCCTTAGCGTCCTTGCAGCACTTTTGGCCTTCGCCTTTGGTGCACTTTCCGCCCTTAGCGTCTTTACAGCACTTTTGGCCTTCACCTTTGGTGCACTTTCCGCCCTTAGCGTCTTTGCAGCACTTGTGGCCTTCGCCTTTGGTGCACTTTCCGCCCTTAGCGTCTTTGCAGCACTTGTGGCCTTCGCCTTTGGTGCACTTTCCGCCCTTAGCGTCCTTGCTGCACTTGTGGCCTTCGCCTTTGGTGCACTTTCCGCCTCCGACATTGTCGGAGCACTTCTTTTCGCCGTTTTCTTTTACATTGCAGGTCTTTGGTGCTTTTGCGGCTTTGTCGCCTTTGCAGCACTTGTGGCCTTTTTCACACTTTTCGGTCTTTTCGCAGGTATTCTGCGTGGGCTGCGTAGCGGGAGCTTGTGCCATGGCGCCAAAAGCGGACACGGCTGCAGCCATGACAAGTGTCAGAAATTTCTTCATAATCGGTTGTAACATTTGTCTTGGGATGAGTAATCGATTTTTTATGTCGTTATGGCAACTCTTTGCCCGACATAGTTTGCGCAAAGATACACATTGCCATCGATTCATTCCCTATACGTTAACATTATTTGTGTAAAAATTTTCAGTCTTCATTTTTGGCTTCCCATCCCAAGGCGCTGGCCCCGAGTATTGCCGCATCGGCTTCCTTGAGTTCGCTGAGTAGCACTTTGGGCTTGCCCTTGAATATGGACATGATGTTACGATCGAGTGATTCGCGTAAAGGACGCAGCAACAGTTCGCCACTGCGAGCGAGACCGCCAAAGAGTATGAATGCCTCGGGCGAAGAGAACACTACCATGTCGGCGAAGGCCTGACCCAGCAGGTCACCGGTGTAATCGAATATTTCTTTGGCAAGTGCATCACCGCTCATGGCCGCATCATACACGTCCTTGGAAGTGATTTCCTCTATATGGAGGTTGCGCAGCAATGAGGGCTCCTTGCGTATTTCGAGGAACTCGCGCGCTGTACGTGCCACACCCGTGGCCGAGCAGTATGCCTCGAGACAGCCCGTACGGCCGCAGCCGCACAGACGACCGTTGTTGCGCTTCATGATTACATGGCCCAACTCGCCGGCAAATCCGTCATGGCCATATACCAACTGGCCGTTGATGACTATGCCGCTTCCTACGCCGGTGCCGAGGGTAATCATTATAAAGTCCTTGAGGCCGCGAGCGGCGCCGTAGGTCATCTCGCCTATGGCGGCAGCATTGGCGTCATTGGTGATGGTCACGGGTATGCCGAATTTTTCGCTGACCAGCTTAGCCAGCGGTATGGGCGTGGGCCAGGGGAGGTTGACGGCATCCTCAATCATGCCGGTATAGTAATTGGCATTGGGCGCGCCGATACCTATGCCGTGGATTTTGCCCTCGGCGTCATTGGCCTTTATCAGTCGGGTAAGTTCGACATAAAGATCTTCGATAAAGCCGTCTACGGTGTTGTGTTTGCATGTTTTGATGGAAGACGAGGCTATAAGCACGCCGCGAGCATCGACGATGCCGAATACGGTATTGGTTCCGCCCAAGTCTATACCTACTACGTAAGGTTTCATAGGGAATATGGTTGTGTTTGATGTATAGGTGTATATATGTATTTTATATCGTCAACTTGTGTATACAAGTAAGCCCACAAATGTACACATTTTTTTTTAATCCTCGACGTTTTGTGCCGTCCTATGCCAAATATTTGCCCGTACCTGACGTCCGTTTCCCATTTTATAGCTACCTTTGTGGAATAAAAACGCACACATAGACAAATAGCAATACATTATATATATGAGCAAAGACATCGTACTTAGCGGTATTCGTCCGACCGGCAACCTGCACCTTGGCAACTACTTTGGTGCCCTGCGCAAGTTTGTCAAGATGCAGGACGATTTCGACTGCTTTTTTTTCATCGCGGATTTGCACGCCCTGACCACCAACACCGATCCGGAAGCGCTACACGCCAACGTCAAAAACATTCTGGCACAATATCTGGCCGCCGGCATAGACCCGGACAAGGCCGCTATATTCGTCCAAAGCGACATACCCGAAATTCCGGAAATGTACCTACTGCTGAATATGCATGTAGGCGTGGGTGAACTGATGCGAACCACTTCCTTCAAAGACAAGGCCCGCAAGGCATTGGGCCTGGCAGCCCCCGGGAGTGACGCCTCGACCATGACCAAGGAAGAGGACGAGGCCTTTGAGCACCAGTTATTCGGCGGCGACAGCAACAAGCGCGTCAGCGCCGGACTGCTCACCTACCCCACCCTCATGGCCGTGGACATCCTGATACAAAAAGCAAAGTATGTCCCCGTAGGCAAAGACCAAGAGCAGCATCTTGAACTGACACGCCGCTTTGCACGCCGCTTCAACAGTTTCTACGGCGTCGAGGAATTTATCGAACCGCAAAACTTCGATTTCGGCGGAAAGCCCATCAAAGTCCCCGGCCTGGACGGCAGCGGAAAGATGGGCAAGAGCGAAGGCAACTGCATATACCTCATCGACGGCCCCAAGACACTGCGAAAAAAAGTTATGCGCGCCGTCACCGACGAAGGCCCCAAAGAGCCGAACTCGCATATGTGCGAGCCGATAGCTAACCTGATTTCGCTCCTCGAGCTTGCCTCGACTCCCGAAGTGGTGCAGAAATATCGTGATGCATATGCAGACTGCTCGATACGCTACGGCGACCTCAAAAAAGAACTTGCCGAAGACCTTACGCGTATCACCGAGCCTATACGCGAGCGCATCAACACATACCTCAACGATGAAGCGTACCTGCGTCAGGTTTTGGCTCGCGGTGCCGAACGCGCACGCGAACGCGCTTCCAAGACCCTGGCCGAAGTACGCCAAATTATGGGTCTGCGAGGCTTCTGACCATAGCTCAGCCACTCGACCAAGCTCGACTACAAGACACGTAAAAAAATACTTCTCACAAATCATATAATTCTCTACTTAGCCATGAGACTTATCATCGAAAAGAATTACGAAAACGTATCCCAATGGGCAGCCAACTACGTAGCCGCCCGCATCAATGAGGCCAAACCGACAGCCGAACACCCCTTTGTTCTCGGATGCCCGACAGGCAGCAGCCCCTTAGGCATGTACCGCGCCCTCATCCGCCTCAACAAGGAAGGCAAAGTATCATTCCGCAATGTTGTCACCTTCAATATGGACGAATACTGCGGCATACCTCGCGACCACGAACAGAGCTACCACACCTTCATGTGGACCAACTTTTTCAACCAAATCGACATCCTCCCCGAGAACGTCAATATTCTCAACGGCAACGCCGAAGACCCCGTGGCCGAATGTCGTCGCTACGAAAAAAAGATTGCTTCCTACGGCGGCATCGATCTCTTCTTGGGCGGCGTAGGCCCCGACGGACATATCGCTTTCAACGAGCCCGGTTCGTCGCTGACATCGCGCACTCGCATGAAAACGCTGACACACGATACCATCATCGCCAACTCGCGCTTCTTCAACAACGATGTCAACCTCGTTCCGAAAACCGCCCTTACCGTAGGCGTCGGCACCATCATGTCGGCTCGTAGCGTCCTGCTGATCGTAAACGGCCACAACAAGGCACGCGCCCTCAAACATGGCGTAGAAGGCGGCATCAGCCAAATGTGGACTATCTCCGCCTTGCAGATGCACCAAAAGGCTATCATCGTAGCCGATGAAGAGGCTTGCGACGAACTCAAGGTTGCCACATACCGCTACTTCAAGGACATCGAAGCTGCTAACCTTGACCCACAGTCACAATTCTGATATAGTGCCTCCCGGTAGAGGCTACACAAAAAAAGGCGATGCAAATGCATCGCCTTTTTTTATGGATGAAGATGACTGTAATGGATGATATAGGATGCATAGCATTTTATCAGAAACAGACCCGGTTGTTTCCTGTTTTGCCTTAATATTTTTTTAACGGAATATTTGTTTGCTGTTAAATGGAATATCGTTAACTTGCACCCGTAAATCAGAAGACAGCAGCACTATAAGCACTTCCCTGACAGCATTTTAAGGTCAGACATCGAGAGCGGTGTCGGCCGAACGTCGGGAGTAGTACCTCGGAGTTGCTGACGGAAATACAACTAAGTGAAAAACAAGTTTAACCCTTTAACAAAACGGAAATGAAAAAACTTTTCTTAAAACAGGCTTTGGCAGTGGCAATAATGCTGCTGTCAGGCATCGTATCTTACGCGGCATCTTTCGGCAAGTGTGGTGACAACCTCACTTGGACGATGGATGATGCGGGAAACCTGGTGATTACGGGATCCGGAGATATGTATGACGCGCACGATCCTCAATATCAGGCGAATGCGTGGGTAGACAGTAAAGTCAAGACTGTAAAATTCCCGGGAGGTCTCACTTCGATTGGTTATGCGATGTTTACCTATACCCGAAATCTTAAAGAACTAAACTTGGCCGGTACTCAAGTCAAAACCATTAAGGGTAATGCGTTCCGTAATAGTGGTATCACAACGGTTTATTTGCCAAGTACACTGAAGGAAATCAGAACTTCAGCATTCTGGGACTGCTCTGACATAGAAGTGATTAGGGTCGATGTATTAAACACAACATACGACTCGCGCAACAAGTGTAATGCAGTCATCGAAACCGCTACCAATAAGTTGATTATGGGTGGCAACAAAACCGTAATTCCGAGTACTGTAAAAATTATTGGAGAGTCCGCTTTTCGTGGACGCACCAAACTGACCTCACTTGGCTTGCATGCTGCTGTGCAGGAAATACATCCTTTTGCATATGCCGGCTGTACTGCATTAAAGAGTGCTTTTATTCCTGCCGGAGTGCTACTTATTGGTTACAACCCTTTTATGGGTTGCGAGAATTTGGAATATATCAATGTGGACGAAAAGAACACGCGATATGACTCGCGCTTCGACTGTGACGCCATCATCGAAACCCAGCCCGCGACCTTGATTGCCGGATGTTCCAGCACTATCATCCCCAGGAACATACTCACTATTGATGAGTATGCTTTCGATGGTATCAACATAGAGAGCATCTATATTCCGGCATCAGTGACAACTATCAAGGAGAGAGCCATACATAATTGTACATTGTTGGGTTCCATAACGGTAGACAAAAAAAACAGTGTCTACGACTCGCGTGACAACTGCAATGCTATCATCAAAACCAAGACAAACGAACTGATAGTCGGTTGCTACAACACAGTAATCCCCAATGGAATAAAGAGCATTGCGAATTATGCGTTTGATGAAGCCGGCTCTTTGAAAGACGTTATAATTGCACCAACGGTTACGAGCATCGGTGACAACGCCTTCAGAGGCACCAATATTACAGGACTATATCTCCCGCCGTCTATAACTTCAATCGGAAATTCTGCTTTTGCATGGAACTCCGACATTAAGGAAATAGTTGCGTGTATGACTACGCCTCCAACGATAACAAAAACCACGTTCAGTTCGTATACATACGATAAGACCAAGTTGATAGTGCCGCCGGATACGAAAGCGAAGTATCAAGCTGCCGAGTATTGGAAGAATTTCCAAACTATCGAGGAAGGCACCCGAGGTGGTCAGTGTGGAGACAAAGCCTTTTGGACCATGCTCAACGGAGCTGTTAATATCACCGGCACCGGTGCTATGTATGATTTTACAAGCACCGAGACCGCAGAAAAGCAATGGGGTACGGCGACAGCCTTGAACATAGGCGAAGGCATCACTAAGATAGGCAACTATAATTTCTTTAATTGCCGCAACATAAAGACTGTGTCTTTCCCCTCGACATTGACCACGATTGGTCGTGGTGTCTTCGAGTACTGTAGAAGCATTGAGAGCATTTGGATTCCCAAGTCGGTGACAAGCATACAAGCCGGGACATTCGGCGGTTGCTCTTCGGTGAAGCTCATGTATGTGGAGGCCGACAACACGGTTTACGACTCGCGCAACAACTGCAACGCCATCATCAAGACCGCTGACAACGAACTGGTGGCAGGCTGTACCGTAACCGTCATACCCAACACCGTGACCACTATCGGAGGTGCTGCATTTGCGCTCTACTCAAATCTGACCAAGATTACCATACCCGGGTCTGTGACTAAGATAAAAGCCTCCGCATTCCGTTACACAAAACTGGATGAACTCCACGTCGAAGCCACCGAGCCTCCGGCATGCACTCCAAACACGTTCTACGGCGTCGAGGTAGCAAAGTGCAAGCTCTATGTCCCCATAGGCTCTATCGAAAAGTACAAGGCTGCTGACATCTGGAAAGACTTTATCATCCTTGCCGGCGTAGACGACATCACCGCAGACGACAGCGGCGTAGCAGTGCGCACGGTCGGTCGCGATATCACCATCTCCGGAGCACCCGACGATGCCCTTGTCGAAGTGTACAACACGGCAGGTATGACCGTCTACAGCGGCACCGCCAAGACCATCGCCGCTCCCGCCTCCGGACTCTACATTGTCCGCGTAGCCGGCACCACCCACAAAGTGGCTGTCAAGTAAACTCCCCACACACGCTTAGAGGTTAGCGTCAATAGCTTCAATAGCTCGAATAGGCAAAAACCGGCTCAGCCACTGCCTATTGCGACTATTGGAGCTATTGTTACTATTATTGCTATAGAAGCTATTGCTGCTATACCCCACGTCTACAAGGAATGATATTGCTGTTAGCTGCCGGAGTGCCGGCAGAATTCACAGGCATTTCAAGACTTTGACAACGGGTCACCCGAATTGGCTGGCTTTAGAAGAGAAGTAACAATAAAGGTTTAAAAGCTGCTATTTCTCAACTGTCATTAGCGACTCAAGGTGGCTACATCCAACAGCTTCAAGATTATAAGGCCACCAACCCGGATCCTGCCTCCAATCTTTAAACGACAATACTACGCGTTCGGCACACTCTCATAAGTATAGGAAAAGGCATCCCGCCGAAGATTGCGAGATGCCTTTGTATTTATCAGAGCCTAATATATTGCCGACCGCCTATGACGGCGCGGTGTCAGTTGATTTTCAACTTTTGACCCGGACGTATCTTGGTCGAGGCCTTGATGCCATTGGCGCGGCACAGACGTGCGACGGTGGTATGGTTACGCGCGGCTATCTTGCTCAACGAATCGCCTTTTTTGACCGTCACCGAGCGCGAAGATGTCCCGGACGAATGCTTGGTACGCGAAGGAGTCGAAGCCTGGGCGCGATTGGCACTGCGCATGGCGTTGTACGTGCGAGCATACTCGGCATTGGCTGCGGGCGAGAAGTTGCGTGCATTCTGATATGTATTCTTATTGAAGACATACGTATCCGTATGGGTTGTCTGGTTAGCAAAGTCAAAGATACCTGCCGGATTAATTGCATAACCCATATATCGGGTTTCGAAATGCAGGTGCGGTCCGGTAGAACGACCGGTATTACCACCAAGTGCTATGGGATCACCGGCGTGTACATACTGCTCGGGCTTGACAAGGAAACATGACAAGTGGCCGTAGACGGTCTCTAAGTCGTTGGTATGGCGTATCACGATATAATAGCCGTATCCGCGACGTTCGAAGTTGGTGATGCGTACACGTCCGTCGAAAGCTGCATATATGGTATCGCGCATATGTATACCGATGTCTATACCCTTATGCATACGACGAAAGCGGCGACGGTAGCCGTAAGGCGAGGTAATGGGGCCGTTGTGGGGCATACAGTAGTTGGAGACATCGATGACAGCAGTCTGTGGTACGTGCACATTGGCATAGCAGTTGACGCGGTTCGAGTTCCAGCCTTCTTCGTAGATATCGCCCTCGGGCTCGTCCTCAGTACTGAAGTTGAGGTAATCAATAGTGGGATTTATCGAGATGGAGTGAGTGGCCGAGGCCTGATTGGCCAGCAGGTCGGAAGTCTGCTTGGTATGCTGACCCGGCAGCCGGTATGTCTGAGCCGTAGCCACCGCGGCTGTACCGAGGGCAAGGGAGACAAACGTCATAATGCGTGCTATGCTATTCATTGGTCTGTATAAGTCCGTTGTGACTGCGGAGCGTCGGTCGGTGCGCTGACAAAGAGAAACGTCCGCAGGCGGATGCAAGTTATGTGTGGTTAGATGATGTGATGAACACCCGAGGTCCGGTCGGCTGCAGTGGACCGCAAGCCTCGGTGTCGGAGGAAATGGAGAAACAGCCGCCGCTGCGACTGTCGCGGGAGAGGACGGCGCGGCTGTCAGAGCCTGCCGTAAGGGAACCTGACGCCCTCTGCGCAATTGTCAATCACCTCAAGCCATCTCGTCGGCAGCGTAAATGCTGCCGAGGACGGCGGGAGTGTACTCGAAGATTTCGCCATCGCGGAAGAACCGCTTGATCTCGATGGCTGCATTCTCCGGGGTGTCGCTGGCATGAATGATGTTTTCCTGGCCGGACATACCCATATCGCCGCGTATGGTGCCGGGAGCGGCAGCGCGACAATTGGTGGCGCCGGTCATGGCACGCACGCACGACACCACATCCTTACCTTCAAGGCACATTACTATGACGGGCGTAGCCATCATCGAGCGTACCAACGTCGGGAAAAACGGGCAATCGACAAGGTGTGCATAGTGCTCGCGCAGTATCGCCTCGTCCAGTTGCATCATCTTTATGCCGGCTATTATAAGTCCTTTACGTAGAAAACGGTCGAGTATTTGACCGCTGAGTCCGCGCTGTATTGCCGACGGTTTTAGGATGATGAGGGTCTTTTCCATACGTGGATTTTGTGGTGTCTGTTGTTGCAGATGTGGTTTTTTAGGTGGTCAGTTGTTAGAGGGTGTTAACGATTTTCATCGTGACATCCCAAAGGTAAACATTTTTCGCGAAATAGCGGCTTTTTGTTCGCGTTTTTTTCCGAAATAGCACTTTTCAGCGCCCGAATACCCTCAGCAGCGCTTTGTAAATCAAATCATTACACAAAAACATGTTTTACAACATGTTTTTGCTCGATGACGTTTTCGCCTCCCTTTTCCTATCAAAATCTATGTTCGCGAATGTGAATTTTTGTAATATTTCACAACGCAATAAATGATCACATCCGAGTCGCTCTCGAAACATTCAGACTATTCGCCAACGGTTTTGCGGCATTTAGGATTAATTATTAACTTTGTGGCACAGAAGTCCGGCGGCGCAAATGCTGCCGACAGCCGCTAACGCCGCAGTGCAAGTCGCAATACCGAAGCCTGCGACGCCGCAGGCGAATATGCAATACAACAAGACTATACCTATATATTATCCCCGAAATAAAACCGAGAATATGGAACAAGACAAAGAGATTTTTGAGATTATTGCCGCTGAAGACCGCCGCCAGCGCAAAGGCATAGAGCTGATTGCCAGCGAGAACTTCGTAAGCGAGCAGGTGCTGCGCGCCATGGGGTCGTGCCTCACCAACAAGTACGCCGAGGGCTATCCCGGCCACCGCTACTACGGCGGCTGCCAGGAGGTAGACCGCTCGGAGACCTTGGCCATAGAGCGCGTCAAACGGCTTTTCGGCGCCGAGTACGCCAACGTGCAGCCGCACAGCGGTGCACAGGCCAATATGGCAGTATTCATGGCCGTTCTCAATCCCGGCGACAAATTCCTGGGACTCAATCTGTCACACGGCGGCCACTTGTCGCACGGCAGCCCCGTCAATTTCTCCGGTCTGATGTTCCATGCGCTTGAGTACAACGTCAGCGCCGAAACCGGACTGGTGGACTACGAACAAATGGAAGAAGTGGCACGCCGCGAGCGTCCGCGCCTGATTATCGGCGGTGCCAGTGCCTACAGCCGCGAATGGGACTATGCTCGTATGCGTCGCTTGGCTGATGAAATAGGCGCGATATTTATGGTGGATATGGCCCACCCCGCCGGGCTGATAGCTGCCGGGCTGCTGGACAATCCCGTAAAATATGCGCATATCGTCACATCCACCACCCATAAGACACTGCGCGGACCGCGAGGCGGCATCATACTCATGGGCAAAGACTTCGAAAATCCCTGGGGCAAAAAAACGCCCAAGGGTGTCACCAAGATGATGAGCCAACTGCTGGACTCCGCCGTATTCCCCGGCGTGCAAGGCGGACCGTTGGAACATGTCATTGCCGCCAAAGCCGTAGCCTTCGGCGAGGCATTACAACCGTCTTTCACCGACTATCAGAAGCAGGTGAAAGCCAATGCAAGCGCTCTGGCATGTGCCCTTGTGGATATGGGATACAATATCGTCAGCGGAGGAACAGACAACCACTGCATCCTGGTGGACCTGCGCAGCAAATTCCCCGAGCTGACAGGCAAGGTTGCCGAACGTGCACTCGTCGAGGCCGACATCACCGCCAATAAGAACATGGTACCCTTTGACAGCCGCTCGCCCTTCCAGACCTCCGGCATACGCTTGGGCACCCCGGCCATCACCACACGCGGCGTACGCGAGGACCTAATGGGTCCCGTGGCCGAAATGATAGACCGCGTACTGCGTGCGCCCGAAGACCCCGCCGTCATCGCCGCCGTCCGTGCCGAGGTCAACGCTATGATGTCCGACCGGCCCATATTTGCCTGGTAAGGCGCTCAAGCATCTTATATGCCTAAAATACGTCTTGACCGACTATATACACAACTCATAACAATCTATATTTCGCTCAACAACCAATGCAAGGCGTCACCTATGGAATCATCGTTGCCGGCGGCTCCGGCAGCCGCTACGGCGGCTCTATGCCCAAGCAGTACCTGCCCATGGGCCGGGACGGGCGTCCGGTATTGATGTATTCCATAGATGCCATGCTGGCGATATGTCGGCCCGAAAATCTCCGTATCGTCATCGCCGAATACTGCCTCGGGCTTTGGCAAAAGCTGAGCAAGTCATCACCGCTGTATGCATCACTGAAGATCGTATGCGGCGGTGCTTCGCGCTGGCAATCGGTGCACAACGGGCTGGCGAGTCTACCTCCGACAACGCCCGGCGACATCGTACTGGTGCATGACGGAGCGCGCCCCGTGGTACCTCTCAAAGTGGTACATGCCGTTGCCGAGGCGGCGGCCGAGCGCCTTGCGGCCATTCCTGCGGTTGCCGTCACCGACTCGCTGCGATGCCTCAATGCCGACGGCACCAGCCATGCAGTCGATCGTAGCCGCTATTACGCCGTGCAGACCCCGCAGGGTTTTGATTTGGAGATGCTGCGCCGAGCATACGCAGCGCCCTACTCGCCGACATTCACAGACGATGCAAGCGTCTTCGAAGCCGCCTTTGACACACCGGTGACGCTTGTGCCGGGCAGCCCCGAAAATATCAAAATCACTTACAGCGGTGATATCGAACGTGCCGCCGAGATTTTATCCGGACGCCGATGAACCCCCTGCGCCGCATCGAGATACAATACGTCAAAGGCATAGGCCCCAAGCGAGCCGAGCTGCTGACCGCCGAGCTGGGCATACGCACGGCCTACGACCTGCTGCGACATTTCCCGAACAACTACATAGACCGCAGCAAGACATACCGCATCGCCGACCTTACGGGCGAGATGCCGGCCGTACAGCTGCGCGGCCGCTTCGTGTCCATGAATACCATCGGCGAAGGAGCCAAGATGCGCCTGTCGGCAATATTCACCGACGGCACCGGCACCATCGAGGTCGTATGGTTTCGCGGCATACGCAACATCCGCGAGATGTACAACATCGGTACCGAATACGTCATCTTCGGCAAACCCACAATCTACGGCCGCACCCACATGTGGAATATGGCGCACCCCGAAGTGGATGCAGCGTCCTCGGCAACACTCGCCGAAGGCCTGCACGCCGTATATCCGCTGACCGAGAAGTTGCGGCAACGCAATGTCGGGTCACGCCAATTTCATCAATGGATTACAACACTGCTGTCCACCACGCCATCCATACCGGAGACGCTCCCGGCTTCCGTGATTGATGATTGCCGACTGATGTCCTTAGACCATGCATTGCGCACGATACACAACCCCACGGACAGCACCGCACTCCAACGCGCTCGCGAGCGTCTGAAATTCGAGGAGCTGCTGTACATACAGGCCGATATGGTGCGCCGCAACCTCCACCACCGCCGCCAATCCATAGGGCATGTGATGCCGCGCGTAGGTCGATATTTCAACACCTTCTATGGCAGTTGTCTGCCTTTCAGCCTCACGGAGGCGCAAAAACGCGTCGTACGCGAAGTACACGCCGATATGCGCACCGGCCATCAAATGAACCGTCTGGTGCAGGGCGATGTGGGCAGCGGCAAGACACTCGTAGCTCTTATGACCATGCTGCTGGCCCTCGACAACGGATACCAAGCATGTCTGATGGCGCCCACCGAAATTCTGGCCGGGCAGCATTACGAAACACTGACGTCCATGGCCGCGCAAATAGGCGTCAACATCAAACTGCTGACCGGATCGACACCGGCAGCACAACGACGCAAAATACATGCGGGGCTGCTGGACGGCAGCATACACATCCTTGTAGGCACACACGCCGTACTCGAAGACACTGTACAATTCCACAACCTCGGCCTTGCCGTCATCGATGAACAACACCGCTTCGGCGTAGCCCAGCGTGCGCGTATTTGGTCCAAGAACAATGTGCCGCCGCATATTTTGGTAATGACAGCCACGCCTATACCGCGCACATTGGCCATGACCGTCTACGGCGACCTCGATGTATCCGTCATAGACGAATTGCCACCCGGACGCAAGCCGGTGACAACAGTGCTACGCTATGACACCCAACGTCTGCAAGTTATGAAAGCCCTGGCTGCACAACTACGCCAAGGCCGCCAAGCATACATTGTACACCCCCTTATACACGACAACCCCAAGCTGGAACTGCGCAGCGTCGAAGAAGGCTACGACATCATCCGCGAGACATTCCCGCAATACAAGGTTGCTCTGGTTCACGGACAATTAAAACCGGACGAAAAAGACTACCAAATGCGGATATTCGTCGAGGGCGCGGCTCGCATAATGGTCGCCACAACCGTCATCGAAGTGGGCGTCAACGTGCCCAACGCCTCCACAATGATTATCGAAAACGCCGAGCGTTTCGGCCTGAGCCAATTGCACCAATTGCGCGGACGCGTAGGCCGCGGCGCCGACCAAAGCTACTGCGTGCTGATGGCGCCGACCAAATTAAGCCGCGACAGCCGACAGCGCCTCGAGCTGATGACACAAACCACCGACGGCTTTGTAATAGCCGAGGCGGATATGCGTATGCGCGGCCCGGGCGACATCGAAGGCACCATGCAAAGCGGCATACCCTTTGACCTGCATATAGCCAACCTCGCCACCGATGGCCAGATTATCCAAATGGCACGTAATGCCGCCGAAAAACTATTGGCCGACGACCCCGACCTTTCCAATCCGGCAAATGCCGCCTTTGCCGAGGAGCTGCGTGCCGTCCTCGATCGTACCGCCGACTGGAGCCGCATATCGTGATGCAGACATCTTCGTCCGATTCAATCCCCGAGATTTCTCGGGCAAGTGCAACCGATCATAAAAGCACATACGGCATCCGTATACCCAATAAACCGCCCAAGTCGCACCCGAACGCAACGACAACGGCATATGGACAAGTTCTTACCAAGATAGGATTATTATCCCTTTGACCATTTCTTCTTTCTACCTTTCTTCTTTCTAAGAAAATTTGAGAAAAAATTATCGGCGTAAAATTTTGCCATATTGGTAAATATGCGTACCTTTGCGAGCCATTACGACTATGGCCGTCCTACCAGCGGCCAAAAAGTGTACATACAACAACCGAATAAAACATTCTATAGAAATGAAAAAAGGCATACATCCCTCCAACTACCGCGAAGTGGTATTCAAAGATATGTCCAACGACGAAATCTTTATCACTCGTTCGACCGTGGCCACTAAAGAGACTATCGATGTCGATGGCACAACCTACCCTCTGGTGAAGCTTGAAATCACCAGCTCATCGCACCCCTTCTTCACCGGCAAGCAGAAACTTGTCGATACAGCCGGCCGCGTCGACAAATTCATGAGCCGTTACGGCAACCGCAACAAGAAATAAGCAGCGGGCATCACGTCGCAACACACTCACGAGCGCACGCCGCGTCCTACATCCCAATGTAGGGGCGCGGCGTGCCGCATAAAGGACGCCGGCAGCACATCGCCCACACTTAATACAACACCTTGCAATTATGCGTAAAATCACTATCATCGTTCCGGCATACAACGAGGAGGCCAACCTCGAAGCGCTATATGACGCCCTGTTGCCACTAATGGATGGTCTGATGCCGCGATACACGCCCGAGGATTCCGAGGCCAAACCGCTGGACAATTACGACTGGGAGGTCCTGATGGTAAATGACGGCAGCCGCGACCGCACGCTCGAAATCATGGCGCAGCTGCATCAGCGCGATCCACGCTTCCGCTACCTCAATCTCAGCCGCAATTTCGGCAAGGAAAACGCCATGCTTGCCGGATTCGATTACGCCACAGGCGATGCCGCCGTCATCATTGATGCAGACCTGCAACACCCGGTGGCGACAATCCCGGAGATGGTATACTGGTGGGAGCAAGGCTATGAGGATGTCTATGGCAAGCGTCTCAGCCGCGGCCGAGAGTCATGGCTGCGTCGCCGACTGTCTATGTCTTATTACAAGATGTTGCAGCGCTCGACGCGCGTCGATATATTGCCCAATGTAGGCGACTTCCGCCTGCTGGACCGCCGTGCTCTGGATGCGCTGCGCCGCCTGCGCGAAACCCAGCGATACACCAAGGGCATGTACGCATGGATAGGCTTCCGCAAAAAAGAAGTACTCTATTCCAACCTCGAGCGACACGGAGGGCAATCATCCTTCAACCTACGCGGCCTATGCAACCTCGCCGTCGAGGGTATCACATCATACACCACCGCGCCGCTACGTTTGGCCTCAGTCATCGGACTGCTCAGCGCAGCCGCCGCAATGCTCTACGCCCTTTATTTCCTTATAAAAACCATAGCCGTGGGCGACGATGTCCAAGGCTTCCCCACCCTAATCATCGCCATCCTCTTTCTCGGCGGATGCCAACTCCTTGCCATAGGCATCATCGGAGAGTATCTCGGACGCATATTCAACGAGACCAAGCGCCGCCCACCATACATTGCCGATTCCCTTGACGGCGAACCCGTAGACAGCCAATCATAAGACATCAAACAGCTTATGCCTACAATTATATCAAACAAAACCGACAGGAATATCTCCATTGCCATCATCTCAATTGTTTCTCTCGTGATGGGGATTGCCACCTATCTCACCCCGTGGTTTTTAGACGACCTCAACTATATGTGGTCCTGCGGCGATGGGAAGACATTAATTACCTCGTTTGACCAAGTCATACAATCACAAGTCACTCACTATTTTACAGTCAACGGACGTTTCTGCGCCCATGTACTTGTCCAATTGTTCAACGGCATTCTCGGCGTCGGAGTATTTGCAATATTCAACGGTATAATGTACGGCGCACTGGCTGTCAGTCTCCAGGTGATAGCCGGACTCAAGCCCTTCGCCTCGGTACGATCGACTCTGACCACATCGCTGCTTACGCTATTGTTCTTTACAACACGCCTTATTCCATCGTGTCAAATAGGATATATTTGGGCTACCGTGATTACACTGGCCTTCGTCTACGTTTTTTTTGACAAACCGGAGTTTACATCAAAATATTGGGAGGCCAAAATCTTCTCCGACGCTGATATGTGTAATATGACCATAACCTCTATCACGATAAAATAGCCGAAGTCCATATGGGTGTCTCAAAATCTTGCATTGTTTATAAACATTTTTTGCTGGGCTGTAAACCACCGATGGAAAGACACCGCCTTTATCAAGGTCAGCGGCAACTACTTTATGCCGGCATACACTCTGCATCCCATACTGATTGGGCTTCTGTCCGGGCTTGGAACAAAACTGCCATGCCCGTTTATCCTGTGGCCGGCAATGGTTGCCTTTTCAACCATCGTTATATGCTGGATAATCCTGCGTATTCCGTACGCAGACAGAGCATTCAAATTATAGCGTCACTATCAGATGGCTGAAACCAAAACGACAAGACCACGCATCGCCGGACTGGACGTGGTCAAAATCATAGCCATGCTATCGGTGGTAGTGTCTCATACGCTCAACGTTCTGATTGCGTATAAGCAGGACTTGGCTATGTCCACCATATGCCATTCACTGACCGCCGGCGGCGTCCCCCTGTTCTTCATGGTCAGCGGCTACCTGCTGTTTGGGCGCAATGAGGTGACACCGGCATATGTCTGTAGAAAAGTGTACTCAATAATACGCTATATCGTAGCCATATGCCTGATTTACTGGGCGATAGTAACAATATCGCACAATGACACAACGTTTTGGCCCGGATGTATCGAAGAGGTGTTCCGCACAATGGTTTTGCGCGGGCCATTTACTCCATTTTGGTTCTTATGGTCTATGGCCATTATATATGCCTCACTACCTGTATTATATCTATTATACCGACATCACACAAAGGCTTTCGCCGCATGTACCGGTGGTCTCGGACTGATATGTATAGTACTATTTATGGCACAGCTATTCGGATGCTATTTAGAGGCAGAAATAATCCAGCCGCTTAAAATGTGGAAATGGGTGTTTTTCTTCGCCTTGGGCGGTGTCTTAAGGGCTTACCCGGCTCCTCGCATGCATTGGGGCCGGATTGCAATATGCGCCGCCGTGCTCAACGCCGCACAACGCTACTTCCTTGAACCGGTAATACATGACACGTCAAATCTCGCCTTTGCAGGGTCGCCCATATCGCTATTATTCTACATTGCAGTATTCTGCTGGGCCATACAACGTAAATGGGGAGGGAACTACGTCCTGCGCACTGCCGGCGCCCTATTTATGCCCGTGTACACGATACACTATATCATCATTCAGCAACTCACATCGTTGCACGACCTCGGCTTCGGCTCATATATCACATATCCGCTGCTGATATGTGTGCTTTCGGTGGCCGTATCGCTCATCATCCTGCACCTGCCGGTTAAAGGCGGAATGTCCAGATTCTTCAAGCTGTGACAACGTATTGCCTTCCATCATTTCGGAGCATTCCGGATACGGAGAACTTCGAGACCGCGTTAACGGAGAATTCGAAATAAAAATTCGGCGAGGCGCGTCCTGTATGGGGCACGCCTCGCCGATTGTTGTCAGACGATATCAGCGGCAGCAGATGTCTGCGCCATCGCTTACGTTACTGATTGCGACCGTGGCAGTTCTTGTATTTCTTGCCTGATCCGCAGGGACATGGATCGTTACGACCAATGCGCGGGCCTGCTTTGACAGGCATGGTGCGCTGCGGCTCGTTTTGGCGCTGTGCGGCGGCAGCCCGTTGTGCGGCTTCGGCGGCAGCGGCTGCATTGGCTTCGCTGGGCAGGGTGGCGGATGCGGTCTTAAAGTCTCCTCGCGAAGTCCGGTAGTTGGGCCGCGGGGCGCGCTGCTGAGGCATTGCGCGAGACATTTCGGGTGCGGAGGGCTGCTCCTGCTGTGGCCTCGGCTCGGGTATGTATACCTGTCCGCGCATCAGCGTGGACACTGCCTTGGCATTGAGATTGGCCAGCATGCGTTCAAACATGTGGAAGGACTCTACTTTATAGATTACCAGCGGATCTTTCTGCTCATAGGATGCGTTGCGCACGCTTTGACGCAGGTCATCGAGTTCGCGTAGATGTTCTTTCCATAATTCGTCTATAGTGAGCAGCAGCAGCTTCTTCTGCCATTCCTTGACAAGCGATGCCCCATCGGTGCGATTGGCTTCCTCGATGTCAAAGAGTATGCGGAAAATGCGTTTTCCGTCGGTAATTGGTATAGCGCGTATACCGGTTTGTCCTTCTTCGACGGAGGCTTTGACGACGGGCATAACGATTTCGCGTATGCGCTGGCTCTTGCGATCGAGTGTCTCGATGGCTGCGGCATGCAGGCGTTCGATGCGGTCTTCCTTCTCGAGGTTGGCGTATTCCTCGGCTGTAAACGGTGGCTCGATGGTGAGTACGCGCATCAGCTCGACGGTGAGGTCATCGAAGTCAGCGGCCTGCTCGTAGTTGCTGACCAAATTTTCGATGGCATCATAGATCATGTTTGAAATGTCTATGCCTATGCGTTCGCCTACGAGGGCGTGGTGGCGTCGTGTGTATATGTACGTACGCTGCTTGTTCATTACGTCATCGTATTCGAGCAGATGCTTACGTATACCGAAGTTGTTTTCCTCGACGCGTTTCTGGGCTTTTTCGATGCTGTTATTGATCATTTTGTGTTCGAGCATCTCGCCTTCCTTGAATCCGAAAGTGTCAAGGAGTTTCATGATTCGGTCGTTGGCATATACACGCATCAATTGATCCTCAAAGGATACGTAGAACACCGAAGTTCCGGGGTCGCCCTGACGGCCGGCACGACCGCGTAGCTGACGGTCGACACGGCGGCTTTCGTGGCGTTCGGTGCCTATGATGGCGAGACCTCCGGCGGCTTTAACCTCGGGGGTCAGCTTGATGTCGGTACCGCGGCCTGCCATGTTTGTTGCTATGGTAACGGTGCCTTTTCGACCTGCCTGAGCCACAATCTCGGCTTCTTTCTGGTGAAGTTTGGCGTTGAGCACGTTGTGTGGTATGCGCCGCATTTGTAGCATACGGGACAGCAACTCGGATATTTCGACGGAAGTTGTGCCCACGAGTACCGGACGCCCTTCGCCGACAAGGCGGACAATTTCGTCGATGACAGCGGCGTATTTTTCGCGTTTGGTGCGGTATACGCGGTCGTTCATGTCGATACGAGCCACAGGCTTGTTGGTGGGGATGGTGACTACATCCAGCTTATATATATCCCAGAACTCACCGGCCTCTGTCTCGGCCGTACCGGTCATGCCGGCGAGTTTGTGGTACATGCGGAAGTAGTTTTGCAGGGTAATGGTGGCGAAAGTCTGCGTGGCTGCCTCGACCTTGACGCCCTCCTTGGCTTCGATGGCCTGATGCAGGCCGTCCGAGTAGCGTCGGCCTTCCATGATACGGCCTGTCTGCTCGTCCACGATTTTGATTTTCCCGTCATCGATGACGTACTCAACATCTTTCTCGAAGAGGGTGTATGCTTTGAGCAACTGGGTGACAGTGTGTACGCGCTCGGCCTTGACGGCGTAGTCTTGCATGAGTGTATCCTTGCGTTCGGCGCGTTCTTCCGGGTTGGTGATGTGTTCCAAATCGGAGAGCTGGGCTGTGATGTCCGGCAGCACAAAGAATTGCGGGTCGGAGATGCCACGTGTCAGTTCGTCGATGCCCTTGTCGGTGAGTTCGACCGAGCGGTTTTTCTCATCGATGACAAAGTAGAGCGGATCGGTGACGATGGGCATTTCGCGGGCGTTATCTTGCAGGTAGTGAGCCTCGGTCTCCAAGAGGATGTTTTTCATGCCTTCGGTGGAGAGGAATTTGATAAGTGCACCGTTCTTGGGCAGGCCCTTGAATGCACGGAACAGCAGCAGTGCCCCTTCTTTGCGGGTATCCTTGTCTTCAGATACGAGTTTTGCCTTGGCTTCGGCAAGTATCTGCGTAACAAGACGCTGCTGCGCTTGCACTACATTCTTGACGTTTTGCTTAAATTCATCGAAGTATTGGTCATCGCCTTTGGGCACCGGGCCGGAGATAATCAGAGGTGTGCGGGCATCGTCGATGAGCACGCTGTCGACCTCATCGACTATAGCGTAGTAGTGTTTGCGCTGTACCATGTCCTCGGGATCCATGGCCATGTTGTCGCGCAAGTAGTCAAAGCCGAATTCGTTGTTGGTACCGAAAGTGATGTCGCAGTTGTATGCGGCGCGACGCTCGGGGGTATTGGGCTCGTGCTTGTCTATGCAGTCTACGGTCGAGCCGTGGAACATGTACAGGGGGCCCATCCATTCGGAGTCACGTTTGGAGAGATAATCGTTGACGGTGACCACGTGCACGCCGCGACGCGAGAGGCTGCGCAGGAATACGGGGAGCGTGGCCACGAGGGTTTTGCCTTCGCCGGTGGCCATTTCGGCAATTTTTCCTTGGTGGAGTACGATGCCGCCCATGAGTTGGACGTCATAGTGCACCATGTCCCAGGTGATTTCGTTGCCGCCGGCCATCCAGTGGTTGTGCCAAATGGCCTTGTCTCCATCGATGGTGACGAAGTCGCGGCCTTGTGCGGCAAGGTCGCGGTCGAGCTGGCGAGCGGTGACTACAACATCCGCATTGGCAGCAAAGCGTGCGGCGGTTTCGCGCATGACAGCGAAGACTTCGCACAGGTGTTCATCGAGCTTTTTCTCGAGGGTGTCGAGGATGTTCTTTTCGCGGCGGTCGATTTCGTCCCAAAGATGTTGGCGCTGGTCCACGGGCAACGTCTCGATGGTAGCGCGTGCTTCTTCGATGGCCTTACGATCTTCGGCTGTAGCGCCGTCGATGTCTGCACGCACGGCATCTATGCGTGCTCGCAGCTCATCGTTGGTCAGCGGCTTGAGATCCGGGCCTATGGCGTTGATACGGTCAACAAGCGGCTGCAACAGTTTGCGGTCGCGCGAGGACTTGTCACCGAATATTTTGCTTAGAAAGCCTGTAAATGACATTTGTATAGTGGTGTTAAGATATTATTATTCAGATATATCGTATGTATAGCAGCGCACGTGCCTCACGTGCGCGGCCAAATATTTTGCAAATATAGGGATTTTTGGCGGAATTGTCAGGCAGTCAGTACCGAAAAGCGCTGCGCTCGCCCGGCGTCTATCCGCGTCCGTCGTATCGTTATTTTTGTAGTGACAGGGGCGGACGTCCGGCGCCATTGGGAGACCGTATGCGCAATTGGCGCGTCACGGTAGGCGCTATGCGCCGTGCATCCACGGGGACACCTATGGTCTGTGCCGGAATTTCCGGGGCAAGAATAAATACCGGGGCCGTGGTCAGAGCCGCCACGGCAGCCGTTTGCGGCGTAGTGGTGCCTGCGCGGTTGTAGTCATCTTGGAGCTTCCATCCGGGGATGATTTGGACAAAGACGTCACCGGCATAGGCGATGGTGGTGTTTCGCCGCAGGCCTTGAGGGTCGTCCACAGGTGCTGTCCCAGTGATAATTTGGTCTATGGTATATGCCTGAAGGACGCCGGACATGCGCTGCAGAAAGGCTGCGGCCTGACTACGCATATCGGCTATATCCTTGTTGTTCTGCTTGATGAGGTCGGCATTGAGATACACCCGACCATCGTGATATCCGCTGACCCATTGCCCGGTGCCGTGTACGGCCATGAGATACATATTGAGTAGCGACATGGCCTTGCGCGTCGAGAATGTGCCGTCCGGCAGCCCCCACGTTTCATCATCGGGACGACGCCATTGGCGAGGCGGAAGTCCGGCCACCAGAATGACCATGCCGCCGTTGTCGGCTGTGTTGCGCTCGGCAGCTTTAAACAGCGAGGCAAGCGCAGCGTCAGCACGCATATAGGCGTCTATGGTCTCATAGCGAGCCTCGGTAGTACGCGTTCCCGGGAATGGTTCGAGTGTACACGACAGGGTCAGCATGTCTGTGGACTGTCTGGTGCCCAGTTTATAGGTGCTGACGTATTGTGTGGCGAGGCGCACGATGTCGGCATTGGCCAGTGGCGTAGTCAGATACCGAGCAAAGCGATCGGGATCGTTGCGCTTGAAGGTGTGACGGAAGGGGTATGTCCTGAGGTGCTCGGGCAGCATCCATGCGGCGTTGCCGGAGGCTTGCATCGGAGTCCAAGACATGGTGTCCAAACGCGCCGACAATGGGGCTGTGCGGTTGGACATCGATGCGGACACGGGGAACTCCTTGTAAAAGGTCGAGGTGGCCCAATTGCCGGTGACATCGTTGACAAATACGGCGCTATTGGCACTATGTCCGCCTTGGATGACAGCGCATGCGGCATCGGAGGCTATGGCATATACCATGCCTACGCCGTTGCCGGCTACCTTAACCTCATCGGCGATGGTGGAGACCTGCAAAGCTGCAGGAGACAACGTCATATCCGTATAGTTGCCCATAGTTACGCCATCGTCAAAGACGTTGCGTGTGCGGAGTTTGGCCGCATCGTATACCATGGCGGCCGGTATGCCGTTAGCTGCCGGAGCCGCACCGGTGAGTAACAGCGCTGTCGCCGAGGCGGCATCCAAGCCCGGCCCGAAATCGGCATCGGTGATGACAGCGCCTTGGCGCAACAGGCGATTGAAACCGTCATGCCCGAAGTATGGGGCAAGGTCCTGCAGCGTTTCCATGCGCAGGCCTTCGATAAATACGCCCAACACAAGACGTGGCTGCTTAGCCCCGAGGACAACACTCAGGGCGGTCGACACCATAGTGGCGGCTACAAAGCTTAGCATTCGCGGGCGTTGTGTCATATCTTATTTACGGTTGCTTTTGGGGTGTGACTCTCGTATTTCGTATATATAATCGGTCTTTCGTGAGCGCCGGGGCCACCACCGACGTTGCTTTCGGTCGCGTTGTCGGTTGTGCTCTTCGTACTCGATGATCTGCTGTTTTGTCGCTTTTGCCATCCGGGCATTGCGCCATATCCATACGTAGGTGAGGATGAAGTCGGCGGCTATCCAAGGCCAGAATGCATCATTGGCCGTTTGCGCTATCCAAGGCCATATAAGCAGCATGGCAAGCATAGCCAACAGATGTAACTCCATATATATGAGCGTGGTTTTGTCGTAACGCGGTTTCCAGACGGTGATTGCGGGGATTATAGCAAATGGATTGAGCCACAATATCAGCCAATTGGGCGAAGTGGCGTAGTGCTCGGAGAAGAACACAAGAAAGGTAATGATACAGCCCAATATGGCATTTGCGCCGAAAAAGATGCAGTAAAATCCGCGCATACGACGCCATTTGAAGGACACGGTTCGTGCTACGAAGAATGATATTGCCAGCAACACCAGCATTGCGGCCATAGGTGTCAGATACCATGGGGTGGGAGGGAGAACGGCGAAGCATTCATCCGGAGTGTCGTGTCTCGGGTCATTATCCAAAAGAAAGCCTCTGATAGTTTGGTCTTCCGGTACTTGCTGCCCGTCGGCATCAATGATGGTGGTTTTCGTTACAATCGAAATATCATATCCGTCAGGGTTTGATATGCCGAATTTGAACAAGTCGGATTTGGACAATCCGTCGGCTTTGAAGGTGCTGTGTTCAAGCATCCCGGCTAGTAATATGGGAGCAAAGGCAAGGCCGCGTCTATTACGATACCCTCCGACAGGTTGGTCGATGCCGCTGCCCAGCGCGAGGTCGATGCCGAACTGATACCACGGATAGTTGGCGTGGTATCGACGCATGACGTTACGGTATGTAGTCCCGTCACCAAGGTCAAAGCTATATATGCCGGTCCATCCCAAGTCCGTTTCTTGGCCGATGGCTTTTTCGATGATTTGCAGCGGACGAGTAGCGCAATTGTCTTCGATATAATTGTAGCGGTAGACGCGATTTTCGGGGCGCAGGTTTTCCTCGACCAGTGCCATAAGGCGCTGAATCTGCTCTCGGGTTAGATTCAGCTTTTGCAGTACAGTGCTGCGCCCTTGGCATACATAACTATATAGAAATGGTGCCCAGGGTACGGCGGCAACGCTGTAGTCCGTCTCGCCTTTGACAAAACGGTATACAAAATGCGGAGCGTTGAAATCAAACATACCCCATGTGATGGCGGTATCACTGTACGGAGTGACGATGCGCAGTGCCGAGTGACCTTCGAGTTCGTAGACTTCTTTGCCTGGAAAAAATGTGGCAAGATATACGGTGGTGTCACAGTCTTCCGCTAAATTCCAATCGAGAGTCAACCTGTTTTCGGCCATAGCCGTGTGCGCAGCCGTTCCGCATAATAATATAACGAGAAGCACGAGGCCCATAGCGCGGCGTGCCTGTGCGTATAAAATACCGGCAGCGCATCTGCATATCAAGTTTGCAGCCGCATGGCTATGTATTTTTGTGCGTTGCCTCATGCTTCATTGATTTTAGAACTCGATTCTCGGGATTCTTTGGAGTTAGAATTCTCTATGATGTATGTGTAACCATTGGTCTTGAATCCCCATAATTTATTTGTTCGTTTTATTCCTTTAATTTTTTCTTCACGGCACTCGGAGTCTTCGCCTTTGTTGGAGTCATCTTCGGGTGTTTCTGTGAGCTCTTCTGCGCGTTCCATTCGGGCAAAAGTGAGGAGTAAATCCGAAATAAACCACGGCCAGATTGCAATGTCTGTGCGTTGTGAAATCCATGGCCATATTAAGATTAGAATCAGTGTCGGGAACAAACGGACTAAAAAAATTACATCTGCAATAAGTTCCATACGTTTGTTCCAGATTAATATGGCCGGGATTATAGCAAATGGGTTAAGCCACAAAAGCAGCCAGTTTGGAGAGGTGGCATAGTGATCCGAAAAGACAAGATAAGTCAAGATGGTCCCTACTATAGCGATAACTCCATAAAAGGCTGTGTAAAAGCCGCGAATGGGCCGAAGCTCGCGTTTTACTTTACGAGCTACGAAAAATGAGATCACGAATAGTACCAGAGAGGCGACCAAAGGACTTAGATACCATGGCGTTGGCGATGATGCTGTTTGTGTTATCTTGTCGCAGTCTCCTTCTAATATACTATTAATAATAGTATTAGCACCTTTTTCTGAAGTCTTGGACATGCCTCCGTCTAAGAATACTGTACCCAATACAACAGGGACTCCATACGCTTTTGCGTAGTCGATGACGCAGTTTCCAATGAATCCCGCAAGCAATAATGGTGTAAATGTCAACTTGCGTTCGCCACCATCGCCGAGAGGTTGGTCAATTTCGCTGCCCAGTGCAAGTTCCAAGCCGAATTGATACCACGGATAACCGGCGTGATAGCTACGCAAGGCTTGGCGATAGGTGGTTTTCTCCGGATTAAACTTGCCTAAATATTCATCCGGAAGTCTAAGCTCGAATCCGAGCGCGTTTTCGATAGCGGACAATGAGCGCGTCGCGCAATTGTCTAAAAAGTAGTCGTAGCGTGAGTCTCGGTTTTCGGGATGCAGGTTCTCTTCGAGTATGTCCATAAGACGGTGGATTTGAACCGGATCCAATACGAGGCCTTGCAAAAGAACTCCACGGCTTCGACTTACGTATGAGCTCAAGAATGTACTCCAAGGCATCGAAACGGCGGTGTAAGTCGTTTTGCCTTCGAGATATTGATATATATAATGTGGAGCATTAGAACCGAACGTCCCCCATGTGTAGGCCGTATCGCCGGATGGCGTGATAATTCGGATTGCGCTTTGGCCTTCGAACTCGTCGGTATGTTTCCCGGGCAGAACCGTCACGAGGTATACAAGTGTATCGCTTTCTAATGCGGCATTGATATCCATGTCTATGTCTTTGTGGTCGATGGCCGGTGGCGGACCTGACATGGGATTATAGTTATAATCAGCAGCATAGACATGCAACGATGCACTACTCATTAACAATATAATAACGAGAAGCACGAGGCCCATAGCACGGCGTGCCTGTGCGCAGAGCACACGGGCAGCATTGCTGTTTATGTTATGAGCCGGTGGCCGCATAGAGGGAGCGTTTCGTAATAAAAGTAAATCCCGCCGTACGACAGCGGGATTCATCATATGAGGTACCTAGCAGAATCGAACTGCTGTAAACGGTTTTGCAGACCGGTGCCTAACCACTCGGCCAAGGTACCATGCTCGTGCGGTTTGCGACTGCAAAGTTAAGCACTTTTTGGGATATACACAATATCTGCACGAAAAATCTTTTGACAAATTTCGGAAGGGCCTTGGAGCAGGGCTTGCCCACCCTCAAGGGCAAGGCGGCCGGTCATAGCCCGTATATCGGCGCTGCCACGGCCGAAAATACACGGTTCACACAAAAAAGCCGGGGGTTCGTACAGGAAGCGCGCCTACGTATTGACAACGCTCTTCCGGGAGCGTAATTTTGCTTGCGAAAGGAGGAAACAAGCCCTCGGGTAAGCAGACTTCCACCAAATCAAAAAGCATAACCACATTAAAAAACAAAGCATTATGAAGACCAAGAATTACATCAGTCTGGCAGCACTGGCACTTGCTGCCGCCATCACGGGGCGAGCATCGTCAATGTCTTTTACGCCGAACCTTGAAGAGCCGTCGTGGACGGTGGTCGGCCCGGTTTTGCTGGAAAACAGTGAAGGCTCCCTGATACGGGCCACGTTCGAAGTATTGTATGTCGATGCATGCGCGTATTACCGCATACGCCACGACGGCCGGTGTCATCTCGTATCAAAATGCATATCCAAGAGTATGGCAACCGAAACGTTTGTATGCCACATGCCCCAAGGCAACTACTACTTCCACCTAAACGGCAAGTAACAACGGCATTTTATTCGTAATTGCCGTACTTTTACTCAGAAATAGAATGAAGAATATTGTAAATGACGCAGCAATGCGCTAATTTTGTAATTACATTAGATTAAAGGCTATGACATACAGAAAAAAGGGGTCGGAATGCACCTGCCCGGCATGCGGTACACCGCTTGCGAGCGAAGATGAAAAATGCCCGAGATGCAACAAGATTGGGGAGTCGGCCGATGCGACATGCGCAGGTCCTGACGCGGAAGATGCCGCAGAATCGGCCTCGGCAGAAGATATAGCCGCTGCACAGAACGCTGCAATTGCCCGATCACATGTCGCATTGATAGTGAACGGAAAGTCGATGAATGGAACGCTGTTCCATGGCGTGATGATTGGAGTCTTGGCACTTCTATGCATATCGACATTCCGGTATGGCTATGACTTCTTGATGTTTTTTGGCAAGATACCCCGATTCGGAACAATATACACCATCTATAACGGCGTTATGGCTTTCTTCAGCGCATATACGTTGTTCGCGGTGTGTAAAGCAAAGCCTAACGGGGTGTACTTGTTGATATATTATGCCTTGCTTTGCCTATTCTTGACTATCGGGTATTTGTATGTATACGGCAAAATCGGTGATGTGGGAAAGATATACCTATGTGCATTTGGTATTACAGCGGTTCTGGTTTTCCTTGTCTACGTGGTATTCTCGTTGCAAATATGGCGCATATTCCCATTAGGAAGCCGCCGCAGCCATTATTACGATACAATACTGTTCTTGGCAATCTGTGTCGTGCAAGTCGTATACTTCAACCATTATCTATACGCCTACACCTTTTCGAGCTTCATCCGCAGCCTTGCCGGCCATGGCATAGCACTATGAGACGGCGCTATGGCGCAATAAGGATTGACAACAATTACAATAAACAACATAACAACACAATATAGATATGGATAAAGATAACCAAATAATCTGTCCGGTATGTGGGACAGCCATCCCTTCAGACGCAAAAATATGTCCGCATTGCAAAGAGACCCTGTGGTCCGACGAAGTCCCCGAAGAATTTGGCGGAGGCAGTGCGACTGAAACATCGGACGGCACACCGCCGCCGATGTTAGGAGAAATCTACAACCGAGACTTCCGTCCCGACCCGGACATGGAGCCGGAAGCCGTAACCGAGCGGCCCCGCAAAATTCGCGGATGGCTTTTCCTCTTTGTCTTTATGATGTGGTTGTCGATAGTAAGGGCTATCGTGTCCATGCTGACCGAGTCGCTTCCCACGCCGTTTTTACTCAGCAACATAGCCAAGGTCGGCTTGGTGATTTATGCATTAGTGTGCATCAGCCGCGTCGGAAGCAATGTGGTATTTCTATGCAAATCATTGCTACTCATCACGTTGGTAGAGACCACGTGTATGATGTTTGGAAGTATCCAACTTTTCAAATATTCTCCTGCTGTAATCTTCTTTGTTGTGAAAATCGTCGTGAGCATCTTATGGCTCGGCTATTTCAACAGCAGTGCGCAAGTTGAGCGCCTTTTCCCGACAGAGGAACGGAGTCATTCGACGGTGGACGTTGTCATCGTTGCCATTACGGCCATATTGGCACTCGTAGCGTCATATACAATTCTAAGTGAGTTGCAGCATGTGCTGATATAGCCATAAGGCGCAACAATAGTTTACCCGGATACGGACGCAGGCGCGGACATTGGCACGCCTGCGTCCGCGTGTTCCCGGCACCACTATCGGCAGTTTTGTCCGGTGGTGTTGCGTAAACGGCAAAAAAGGATTATTTTTGTAACCTCAAAAACAAGGTCGCCGGCCGGTATGGCCGCCATACCCACAACTGCATAGACAATTAATACACCCAATACTATCGGCTTTATGAAAACAGAGATAGCTCAACGGCTCACAGTCCTTCGCGGACTTATGGCCAAGGCCGGCGTCAATGCCGCCATTATCAATAAGACAGACCCCCACCAGAGCGAATATATAGGCGCCCACTGGGCTTTTTTGCGCCGCATCAGCGGCTTTACAGGCAGTGCCGCCACCATGGTGGTGACCGCGGACAAAGCATTGCTGTGGACCGATTCGCGATACTTTATACAGGCGGCACAGCAGCTTGACGGCACCGAAATCCTGCTAATGAAGGAGGGCCTTCCCGAAACTCCGGACATCCCGACATGGCTGACGCATAATCTGACACAAGGCAGCACGGTGGGCGTGGACGGGATGTTGTTCAGCCGTACCGAGGCTGACGGACTGGCTGCAACGCTCGGTGCTCGCGGCATCAAACTCAAGACAGACTTCGACCCTATAGCCGACACATGGCCCGACCGTCCGGCGTTGCCGCAAGACAAGGTTTTTGTACACCACATCCGGTATGCAGGACAGAGTGCTGCCGACAAAATTGCCGCTTTACTGACTGCGGCTGCCGACCTCGGCGCAGACGCTATATTCACCAGCGCACTTGACGAAATTGTATGGACGCTGAACATTCGTGCACACGATGTGCCGTACACTACCGTGGTCACGTCTTTCTTGTATCTGTCACCCAAGGGCAACACCTTGTTCGTAGACGAGAATAAATTGGATGAGGCCGTTCGTGCCCACCTCGCTGAGGCCGGGGTGTCTGTCGCCGGATACGGCGATGTTCTGCCCTTCATCGCAGCCCTGCCGACAGATGTTCGCGTGCTTGCACAGCCGGATAAGAATGCCGTAGCAGTCACCAATGCCCTTGGCGCGCGTGCCGTATTGGCTACTTCGCCGGCCGGAATGCTCAAAGCCGTGAAGAACAAAGTGCAACTGGCCGGAGTGCGTGCCGCTATGGAGCGCGATGGCGTAGCACTTGTGTCGGCCCTTATGGAAATCGAAAGACATATAGACAATGATCTGCCCCTGACCGAATTGGACGTTGTACGTATCTTCCGCCAAGCACGTCAGGCTCAGGCGTTGTTTTTTGACGAAAGCTTCGGTACCATTGCCGGCTTCGGTGCGCATGGAGCCATCGTCCACTACGACCCCACCGAGGAGTCCAATGCGGAGATACATCGCGGCAGTCTGCTGCTGATAGACAGCGGCGCTCAGTATCTTGACGGCACCACGGACATCACGCGCACAATAGCTATCGGCGAGAGCACGGCCGAACAGCGCCACGACTTCACCCTGGTGATGAAAGGCCATATCGCCTTGGCTACCGCAGTGTTCCCGCAAGGAACTGTCGGCATGCAACTTGACATACTTGCACGGCAATTTCTGTGGAAGCAGGGCTTGACCTATCTGCACGGCACCGGACACGGCGTGGGCCACTTCCTCAACGTGCACGAAGGGCCGCAGAGCATTCGTCTCAATTATGTGCCGGCACCGATGACTCCGGGTATGATTACATCCAATGAGCCCGGACTTTACCGCGAGAATGTCCATGGCATACGTTGCGAAAACCTTGTGCTAACCACCGAGGCCATGACCACCGAGTTCGGCAAGTTCTACCGCTTCGAGACGCTGACGCTATGTCCCTTCGACCTATCGCTGTTTGATGTGGACATGATGACAGATGCCGAGATCGAATGGGTCAACGACTACCACCGTATGGTGTGCTCGCGCCTTACTCCGATGCTGAACAGCGCTCAGCGCACTTGGCTCGAAAAGAAAACCCGGCCACTGACGCGCAACTAACCCCTTAGAAGTAAAAAATCAGAACAACATATACAAATGGCATTAATCATTCCACTGCGCGGACACACTCCGGTGATAGGCGCAGACACTTTTCTGGCCGAAAACGCCACCATTATAGGAGATGTCACCATGGGCGAAAAATGCAGCGTATGGTTTGGCACCGTCCTGCGCGGCGATGTCAATACCATCACCATCGGCGACCGCGTCAATATTCAGGATGGCAGCGTACTGCACACGCTTTTCCGCAAATCCACCATCACCATCGGCAACGATGTTTCCATCGGACACAACGTCACCATACACGGGGCGGACATACACGACCTCGCCTTGGTAGGCATGGGCGCCGTGGTCATGGACAACGCCGTGGTAGGCGAGGGCGCTATCGTTGCCGCCGGCGCCGTAGTCCTGTCCAATACCAAGATAGGTCCTTACGAACTGTGGGCCGGCGCTCCGGCCAAGTACATCAAAAAGGTAGACCCCGAACAAAGCCGCGAAATCAACCAGAAAATCGCGCACAACTACCTGCTGTACTCCCGCTGGTACACCCATCCCGACGAGCCCAACCCTCTGGACGACTGAAAAATCGCAAGATATAAATAAAAAGGAGGCTTCGGCCTCCTTTTTTATTTATACACCGTTTTTTGGTGTATAGGTCAAAACGGATGCTATAAACGCTGTAACTACATTGGACTACAGGATATTATCATGGTTCAAAAAAAAATTGAAACATCACTTGGCGAAACCGCTTTGACCCTATGGGCCTGAATGTTCTCTTCGTGGTATTCAAAAACTTCAAAAACTTGGCAAAATATTTGGCAGGAACGAAAACTATGTTTAACTTTGTGGCGCAAACCGCATCGCAGAAGCCCGGTCAGGGCTAAGCGGGTGGGTCGACAGACATAATTAGAAAGCGTTTATCCGCGCTGATTCTTGATGTTTCGGAATTCTCGCAAAATTCATTTAGATGTCAAGGATTGAGCAATGGTAGATGCCCGAGGATATGTAATTTTTCTTGCTTTCGGCAGTGTATTTCGAGAGAAATATGGCCGGACGCATTGATTGCATATACGAGCGTGGGCTTCTGCATTGCTCGTCTAACGTAAATGTTACTGCATTGATTATTAAGCAGTACATACAGATTTAGCGGAAACAAGAACCCAAACAGAACCAACAAAAATAACAAAATAAGAAAATAGACCGCGAGGTCTGTTTTTGTTACTCCGCTATGTGAGGCTTCGCTGTGGCAAATACGCCAAAAAACTTTGCTGAAACACTTACTCTACTATTGGATAAAACTCCCCTTTGAGCAGCTGCGTCATTCCCTGTTCGGTGAAAGTCGCGGTTATCTTTTCACAGACATACTTCTTTCCGTGTATGTTGAACACGGCTCGTACATTCGGGATGGTGTCTGATAGGAATTTGAAAGCCGTCTTCCTTTTCGGGTCTATTTTACGAGCTATGCGACGGCTGTTAAGCTTGCGGTTGTTCAGCCGCAGGTTGAAATGCAGGAACGAGAAGCCGCCCCAGTCAGCCCTTATTTCGATGTCCTCGACCTGCGGGTAAGGCAGCTTGCCCGAGGTGCCCTGCGCACCGTCCCAAAAGGCAACATAAATCCTGTCATAGTATTCCGCTTTCTTCTCTTTCTCACCGGCGGCGACAGTCTGTGCGGAGAACGTCTGCATGAAAGGGTAATCGGACTCGTCCTCCCCCTCGGCGTAGTCCTCGTCATAGCCGGAGAACGACAGGAACAGGCACTTGCCGTGTTTTTCATCAGTGAAGTCGATGCGTGCCGGAACGAACTCGACCTCCACCTGATCCGCATCGTCAGTCTCGTCGGCAATGCGTCCGCCGAAGAGGTTGACAGGCTGCAACACGCAACGGTAAGTGAAGCGGATTCTGTTGCCGTCAGAATAAGGTGTGCGCCCGACAGCTCGTATGATGAAATAAGCGTCAGCGTCCTTCGCATACAGCAGACTGTCAATCGGGCTGTTGCGGTGGTGCTGCCCGTCCCATGTGCGCCACTGCCTGTTGGCTGCAAGCATTTCCGACATAGTTTCATAAACCACGGCATCTCCTTTGTTCGCCTTGACGAACCAGTCGCAAGAGTAATACTTCCAGGCGGCGTGGTCGCAATCCTTGTAGACGATATTCTTGGCTTCGATGTACTCGCAGCCGCCGTCTTCTACCGACACTTCCGTTGAATGCCTGTCAATGATGCCTTCAAGCTCGACCTCTCCGGTTTCCTTGAGTACGGTGTCGGTAAAAGCAAACTTTATGGACTTTGCCCGGTGGTCGATTTCAAACTCCGCGCCAAGGAATAGTTCGAGTCTCTCGAAGAACTCCGCGACCGACCAATGAGGGAGCGCACGGGCGAACTGCGGCGTGTACCAAGCAGCGGGCAGACAGTTGCAGACAAGGAGGAAGCGGTGTTCCTCAGACCTCTCCCATTCCGAGAGGTCAACGGCATAGCCGACAGCATCGCATATCCTTTTGACAACGGAAATGAGGTACGGCTGCCACGACAGCCCCCAGGTGTCCGCGCTCCATTCATAATGCCCTTTACCCTGCGAGGCATCGTCAACGACATACTCCGCAAGGTTCTGTATGTTGCCCGAATAGTCATTGACCCAAGGCAGCGCCACGCAGTCGGGATATGAGAGCGGACTCCACGCCAGCGAAGGCGACGGCTTGCCCGAAGGCCACTCACCGAGGTCGAGTACGTTGATGTATATGTCATCGAAAGTCTGCGAGAAATTCTGCTCGCTGCGCCCCTCGAGGAACTGGCACTTGACTTCCGACTCGCTGATTTCCGTAACGGCGATTGACCCGGCTTTGAAGAACCTGCCATGCCTTATCTCGCAATTGAAAACGACCTTGTCAGAGATGACATCTGCGCGGTTAATCCTGCCGAATACGGCTATGTTCTCCGGGCATCCCCTGAGGGGGAACGTGATTGACAGCGTGTAGCCATCGCTTCCCGAAAAGAGGCGGTTCTCGGCTACGTACTCAAACGATGTCCCTTTCTTCAACACGGCCTCTCTGCCGTTTATCCTTATCTCCATTACTTTCTTGATTTTGGCAGACGGTTTCTCATGAGGCGGTCGTACTCCTCTTGCGCACGCCGCATTCCGTGGTCTCCGGCAACGGTGTTGACCGTGACAAACGGCTCGTTGAGCCTTTCATCGAGGCGGTCGAGGGTGTCGTAGAGCCTTTCGAGAGACTGCTCCGGGGCGGATTTGTAGGGATTGTTCACTACGGTATTGGAAGACAGCGGCTGCGCTGCAAGCAAGGCTGGTGCAGTTACCGAGCGCGACACGTCGGCGGCAGTGATAGAGCCGATTGTGTTAGTGCGCTGCGCATAGTCCAGAGCCTCGAGCAGAGGGCGCGTCCGGGGGTTATTGACAAGGGACTGCGAAGCGACCCATTCCCCTTTGTGGACGACACCGGCGGCTTCGTCCGCCCTGCCCGGCGGCGTAAAGCCGCCAGACTTGTAGCCCTGCGACGCGGAGGCCTGTTGCTGCTTTTTGATTGCCGCTACCTGCACAGCGCCCGCTGCGACAGCCATGGCGGCAGCGACAGGGGCGAGGATGTAGCCGACCACGGGCACTGCTGCGGCAGAGCCGTAGGCGTTGAGAGCGTTGGTCGCGGTCTGTGCCACCGCCTGGATGACCTGCATCGCGAACATCTTGCGGTTTGCCTCGTTCTTCGCCTTTGCAATCTCCCGCTCCTTTGCCTTCTCGAGCTTTTTGACCTTGTAAGAATTTCCCTCGGCACGGCTCACTTCCGCGTCATAACGCTTGTTTATCGCCGCCGTCTGCATTTCAAGCTCGGCTTGGATGACAGACGACAGGCTCGAGAAAACCGCTGACATCCCCGACACAACGGCATCCAACGCGCCGGACAAGGCTTTGCCGCCCTCGCCGCCGAGCCATTCGGCGGAAGCATCGACACCGCGCTGCAAAGCGTTGCGCGTGTCCTCCTCGGCAAGCAAGCCGTACTGCTTCTGCAACGCGAGCTTAGCCTTTTGGAAAGCCTCCTCGATGCGCAGTTTCTCATCGGCATTGTCGCCCGCCGCTTGGAGTTCACGTTGGTACACTGTTTGAAGCGCGGCAAAATCGGCATCGTATTTCGCCTGTCGTTCCGCAGGGTTGTCGCCGAAGAATTTCTCTTTCATCGAAGCGAACTTCCGTTCCGCCTCCTCCGTCTTCTGCTGCCGCCGCTGCGTCTGCCGGAAGAGAGCGTCCTGGAGGTCGGCATCCGCTTGTATGCGCTCCTTAGATTCCTCTTTGTAAATGCGGGTCAGAGCCTTCAAATGCTCGATTTCGATGCGTTCCACAGCCTCGTCGTAGGTTTCTTTTGAATACTTCCCGTCTATGTAGAACTGCTTTGCCTCGGCGATGCGCTCGTTGTAAGAACTGTTTTCCGCTTCAGCCGTCCCTTTGAGCGCGTCCTCCGTCTGCCTCATCTGCGCTTCGCGCCACTGCGCCGTGATGGAGAGCCTTTCGGTCTCGCCGAGGTCTGTGTGCAGGAGCTGCTTCTCATAGAACTCGACGGCAATCCTGTCCATCTCCGCCGTATATTCGAGATAATCCTTCTTGCCTGTGGCGTAAGCGATACGCGCCAAGGCCTCTTCCTGCTCCCGCCAGTCCTTTTCAGCCGCGAACCTGTCGGCTTCCTTGCCGGTATTAGAGCCGCCTGTCGGGACAGACGGGATGACCGGGGTGTTCGGAGTCTGCGGTTCTGTCAGTGCATCGGCACTGATTGAGTACTTCTTGCGCAGGAACTCGTTGGCATCGTTCAGCTGCTTCTGCTTGGTGAGGTTGGCTTGCAATGCTGCTTCCGAAGCGTTGTAGGTTTTCCCTGTCGAAGCAACACGCCGGGCGTAAGGCGTTACGTTCACCAGCCCCGAAGCCGCTGCGTCAGTGCTGTTGGTGTATGAGGCAGAACGGTTGGCCTCCTGCTGCCTGGCGTTCTCCCAGTCGGCGACAGCCGCATCATGCGCCTTCTTGTCAGCATCGCGTTTCTTTTGCAGGGACGGCAGCTGCTGTTCGAGGGTGAGAAGTGTCTTCTCGTTCTCCTCGATTTTTCCTGCGGCGGCACGCGCCCGGGCGACTTCGATGATGGAGTCGCGCAGCTTGTCGTATGCAGTCTTGGTCTTGCCGAGCATGATTTCCTCGGCAGAGAGGTTCTTGAAATAGTCCGGGTACAGGTTTTGGAGGCGTTCAGCGGCAGCTTTGCGCTCGTCTGTTGACTTCGCCTCGTCCGTGGCCGCCTTGTACAGGGCGTCAAGGCGGTCAACCTCGGCAGCGGCATAGCCAGCTGCTGCCTCGTCAAGGTCTGTGATTGACTTCTTGAAGTTCTCCGCCTCCTTGCGCTGCCGCTCGAGTTCCTCACGCTGGTTCTTGATGCGCTGTGTCACGGCGTACACCGCGCCGCCAACGGCGAGTATCAGCCCGACCCAAGACGAGAACTTCATCGCCTCCATGCTCCTGCGCCACCGCTGCTGCATGGCATGGTTCACCTCGAGTCCGTTGGTGAAATACTGCACGGCATTTATGAGCGGCGTGAACAGCAGCCTCACCGCCGGGAGGATGCCGCGCAACAGCCGCAACACGCCGTGGAACAGAGCCGTGGCTTTGGAGGCAATCGCCATCCTCGCGTTGTACACGAACATGACGGCGCTGTACGCCGCCACGGCAGCGGCGACAGTGACGATTTCCGTCTTGTACCTGATGAAAAAGTCCACCATGGCTTTGAGCACGCGAAGCATGGCCGAACCCGAAGATATGCAGTAGCGCATCACAGGCTGTAATTTTTCGCCAAGTTCCACGGCAAGCTCGTTGAAAGCCTTCTTCGCTTTGTCAAGCCCCGCCTGTACAGTCGTGTTCTGCACCTCGAACTCCTTGTCTATGGAGACCGCCTGGCTGAAAGCCTCGTTTGCGACGAGCTGCTGGCTCTTGACTTCCCCGATGTGGTTGGCAAGCGTGGACAAAGCAGAGATTGCACGCGAGCCGTTCTCGCCCATCTCCCGGAACATGGGAGACAGCACGTCCATCCTGCCGGCTTGGTTCAGCGTAGTCAGGAACTCGATCAGCGCGGCGTTCATATCGGTCTTGACGAGTTTGGCGAAGCGTTCCACGTCCATTCCGGCTACGCGGGCATACTTCGCCGGGTCTTGGTAGATGCGCACTATCACCTGCGACAAGGCGGTTGACGAAGCCTCCAGCTTCTGGTTGTTTGAGTCGAGGACTGCGGCGAAGCCCATTATCTGCTGCACCGTCAACCCCGCTTGCGAGCCGACACCGCCCATGCGAGAGGCGAACTCCGCGATGTACGGGGCTGATGCCGCGCAGTTCTGCGACAGCTCGTTGATGACCGACCCTACTGACAACAGGGCTTTCTCGGTGCCGAGGCGTTTCTCGTCGCCGAAGATGCCCGTGAGCTTTGAGAGCGTGAGGGTCGCCCCCTCGCCGAGGTCGTCAAGGGCGACGTTGATTTTGTCGGCAGCGCGGACGAAGCCGAGCACGTCCTCCTGCGACTGCTTTCCCAGCCGCCCGGCTTCTTGGGCGAGGCGGTTCAGCTCCTCGCGAGAGGATCGGGTGTCCATCTTCTTGAACTCCTCGTTCAGTTTCTCCACCTCTTCGGCGGACATCCCCGTGAACTTGCGCACGTTTGCCATTTCCTGCTCCATATCGGCGTATGCTTGGACGGCAGATTTTCCTGCCATGACCAAGCCTGTTACCGCCGCTCCGAATCCGAGCAGCGCGGTCTGGCAGTCGTTGAGCCAGCGGTTGAAGCGGGACCACAGCCCCTGTTGCGGCTGCATTTGTTCGTTGACCTTGCCCAGCTCCTCCTTTACAGCCTTGATTTTCGCGATATGCTCATCCCACGCCTTCGAGCCGCGCTCGATGCCGTTCAGTTGCGACTGCAATGTGCGGAGAGCCTTGTTCAGCTCTCGCGGTGCCGCCTTGTCAAGTCGTTGCATGACCTGCTCCACAGTCGCGGAAGACGATTGGAGCTGCTGCATCAGCCGCCTTGTGTTGCGCAGTTCCCTTTGGAGCTTCGCCATTGTCGCCTTGTCCCCTGCTTTCGCGGCACGGGCTATTCCTTTTTCAAGCCTTAGCGCATCGGTCTCCAAGCGGCGCAACATCTGCTGCGCCTGTTTCCCGTTGACCGAGAGGGTAACTGTTGCTGTGCTGTTGTAATTCGACATAGTTCAAAATTTAGAGTTGAAGGTCGAGAGATTAGAGAGCCTTCTTGTCGGTTTCTCACGGCTCTAAACTCTACTCTCTCGACTGATTTTAGACTTTTCAAGCAAAAATACCTCTCTATACACCGACCCGAAAAGACGGACATTCGATGCCGATGCAAAAGGTTTTGGCTTCACCTTTTAGCCGAGAATTGTGAGAGCGCAGCCGAGGCTCGCAATTCGGAGGCGGTAAAAAGGTGGAAACCGGCGGATTGAAAAGCCGGTTTTCGGCGAAATTTTTCTTTGCTTTGCCGAAATGAAAATTTTTCAATCCGTTGGCAAGCCGACCGTATGCTGATTTTCAGGAAGATAACACGTAAAGGTCGGCGCAAAATGGGGGTTCGGGGGAATAATTCCCCCGAGTGTGCCACTGCACTGCCCCCCCGAGCCTGTGGATTGCTTCGGCTGTTTTCGGGATTATCTTTGCGGAATATGTCAGAGCCGCCACCGCTGCCGCCCGAAAGCGCGGTAAAATCGTTGACGCGCAAATCAAATTGGGCGAAGCCCGATTTGGCACGCGGCAGCACCTGTCGGGGTGATGTGTGGCGGCTGACGGCAGTGGTCGCAGGTTCGCAGCGGAGGTGGCGGTGCACAGGACAACGGCATCGATGCGGAGCAATGAAGCCTCAGCCGGGGCCCGCGTCCGCAAGAGCCTCTGCCTTGGCTGTGGGTCGTCGGACGCAAAAGGGTCTCCGACTGAACGCGCAATGACCGCTCGGCATTGAGGCGGCGGATGCAGCGCAGCCGCAGCGGAGAAGTCAAGACCAGCATAGTCAGCCGGGGCTTGGGGCGGGGGCGGATGCCGTGGGGCGAGGTCGTCCATACCGCTGACTGGGCGTTGCGCGGTGAAAGCCCGGATGTGGATTTCGAGGGGCGTATGGAACTGACGCAGGGGGAAGGCTGCCGCAGTCTGCTCGGTATCATAGGCGAACAGCAGTGCGATACAGACGTGGCGGACACGGAGCACAGCGGAGTGTCCCCACGGCATCGCAGTCAGTTTGCGTGGAACGTATGGGACGGAGAGGAACGCAATCTGACGGCTGCTGCACGCCCATACACAGATACGGAGCAGACGGAGAAAGCCCCCTGCTTCGGTGTAATGAAGCAGTCAGGAAATCCTGCTCCGAGGCGCAGCCGCGCAACGGCATGGGTGGGTTCGGGGACAAAGCAAGACGACCTGCCCTCACGGGCAAGCCGCCTTTCAATCAAAATCTGTGTCGATGGATATGGTCATGTCCTTCTTCTCTTCAGGTAAACCAGCACAGCCGATACGACCACGGCCAGTCCGCCGATGACGGCGAACACAAGCGTCGTATCGGGTGGCTCGGCAATGGATGCCGTTGCCGAATGTTCGGCTGTCGATGTCTCCGAGGCACGCTTGTACGCCACGCTGTCAAGCCGGTTGTACCCTCGTATGTCGTTGGCGGCCTGTCTGCGGTCGGCGATGACGGAGCCTTTGACGGCGCGGATGCGCATTCTTGTGGCGGTATCGGCGGCGACCTGCCGCTCGATTGCAATGTCAAGTGTGTCGAAGGCGAGGCTGATCCTGCCAATGGCGGAGTCAATTCTGAAGGCATAGCCGGAGGATTGTGTCGCGGCTATGCTGTCAATGCCGTATTTTTCATTGACCGCAATTTCCTTCTTGGCTCGGCAAGAAGGGAAAAGCGCGGTGAAAATCAATGCGCATGCGGCAAACATCGAGAGCCGGGTGCGGAGGGTCGAGAATGTTTTCATAAGTCTGAAAATTCGGAAGTTGCGTCGAATGACGGACAGGCTTTGTTGGCGAAGTCGCGGTGTCCGTGTATCGTTGCTTTTGGATATGCGGCTTTCAGCTTTTTCAGCAGCTGTCGCAAAGCTGTCTTCTGTATCGGCGTGCGCGTGTCTTTCGGTGTCTTGCCGTCAGCGGCGCATCCGCCGACATAGCACACTCCGATTGAGCGTGCGTTGTGGCCGGTGCAATGCGCCCCCGGTTGAGCAATGGGGCGGCCCGGCATCACGTCGCCGTTCCGGTACACCACGAAGTGGTAGCCGATGTCGCGCCAGCCGTTACCTTTTACGTGCCAGTCTCTGATTTGCTGCACGGTGAAGTCTTTACCCTCGGGTGTTGCCGTGCAATGGACGATGATCTCGTCAATCGTCCGGGTGTTTTGTTTCAGTTCCATTGTCTTTGTATTTATAGTGGTAGTCGATGCCGAATAACGCACCGGCGAATGTCAGTATCTCGCCGAAAGCTATCAGCACCGAGTTGTGTATCTCACCGGGTGGTGGCAGTATGAACCCTGCAACGAGCAGTCCGCAGCCGAGGGCTATAAGAGCCATGGCGGAGATGAGCTGTATTGTCGGTTTGTGTTTGCGTATATCCATGTTTTTGCGGCGTTTTTATCGTCTAATCATTTGGCTGTGTGGAATATTATGGTTAACTTTGTGTCGGACAAGCAAAACCGTGCTTAGGCTGCCCCGGACACCTCTGACGCAAGTGAAGCCATGCTGAAGCCGACCCGGATGCCTCTGTCTGTATTATGTGGGACAGCATTCCTTTTGGGCTTTCCCGGCGGTGTTGCATTGATTGCATTTCCTTGCGGCCTCGTGCCGCTTTGAGCACTCATAGCTCGTTTGAAAGACAGCATCCCTTGCGGTTCGCCGCGAGGGCTTTCTTTTTATTTGCCCCTTTACGCGGCATGGCCGTCAACGCGAGCTGAATGTCCATGTTTGCGAGCCGGGGTCGTATATGATTGTGAAAGTTGCGAGCGAGCTTACGAGGTTGGCCGGGGTTATCGAGGCTATGCCGGGGTTCATAGGCTTGGCGAAACCGATGCCGAAAGTGATGCGCACCATGCGTTCCTTGGCAGGGTTCTTCGGGTCGGCGAGAGACACGGACGAGCGTCCCAACCCGAAAGAGACGGTGCCGTCCTTGCGGACGTGCCGCGACACAAGCACAGAGGGAGAGGTGGTATACCCCTCGGCTTTGCAGCAGTAAAAGCTATGGGGATTGGTCGAGAACTCAACGATGTCCCCATTGACATGCACCGAGTGCCTCGCCCCCATGATTGCCCACCCTTTCTTGACCGGGCAGTGCTTCTTGGCTTTCTGCTCATCGGTAGCCCATTTTAGCTTGAAGGGGTTGCGCTTGCGGACGTTGCGGAACAGGTACGGCACGAACCCTTGGGATATGAGCTTTGACGCGCCGAGTATATGGAGCTTGCCGTCAATGGCTTGGCAGGAGATCTGAGCGTCCTTGTAAAGGGTATCGGAAGTGCCGATTCCGAGAAGTTTGTTGATGACTGCGATTTGCACCCGGATGCTCGAAACGTCCTTCTTGGCGTTGTCAAGGTCGATGACCTGCTGCGCACGCATCGCTCCGGCTCGTTCGGCAGTGGCTTGCCGTATCGCCAAGGGTGGCAGTTCTGTCTGCTCGCCGGTGTACAGATTGACGCTCCGTGTATTCAGGTACACGTTATCGCCGTCATTCGCGCCCAGCGAAAGTGCGGTGAGAGCCGGGGCGGCGGATTTAAGAGCCTCATGCCACTTGTTGATAATGTCAAGGTTGGCTTGCGTCCCTGCGGTGGCGAGGATGTCAGTGATTTTCTGAAGTATAGAGCCGACAGTTTCGGGGCTGACGCTGTTGGACTGCGTCGTATTTCGGAACTGCGTTATCAGCTGCGTCAATGTCGTTACGTCTATCATTGCGGTAATCTTTGACGCAAAGTTATGATGCCTCGGACGTGTCCGAAAAGACATCATTTCTGAAGTGATTGCCGGAATGTTCGGTCATTCAAGGCGTTGGCGACGATGCCGCAGAAGTCACGACCGAAGTTGTCGGCAAAGAACTCTTTCAAGTTCATGACCGATGCGTAGTACTTGGTTGAGAACCATTTGCGGCGTTGGCGCACCTTGTCGCGTCCTATGTCGCCGGGATTGCCTACCGGCACTTCGCGGCCTGTGCCGTAGTCTTGGAACAAGCCGTAGGTGTTGAAGGCTTGCGATAGTGTTACGGCGGAAACCTTGCCGTCCATCGACAAGCCGACCGAAACGGTTGAGCGGTACAACGCCCCTGTGTCAACGACTTTCAGCAGAGCGATGCGCTCGCGCCATATCTTTATCATCGTGGAGTTGAAAGCCAAGACGTATTTACGGCGTTCCTCCTCGGCGTTATGTCCACTCTGAAGCATTGTAGCGTAAATCTGTGAATGTGTCGATTGCTATTTGGAAGTAGGCGCAGGCTGCGCCGGAGAAGAAATACCGCTCTATCTCCGTGAATGAAATCTGAGGGTCAAGGTAGATGCGGTTTTCTTCCAGTCGGGTTTTCTCTTGAAGCAGCACTGACATGTATTGCCGGAACAGCTCGCGGAGTGTGTCGAAGCACTCCTGACGAGCCGACATGTCATCGAGGGCGTGTCGCATAGCGAGAAAAATCGTTTTGACACGTCGCGTACGAGGCGTGTTGTTCATTTCCATATAGCCTTGCGAAGTGTCGCTGACGGCGACAATGGCTGTGGCTGACTGCATGACGTGGAGTGCCTCCTCGAAGCCTTCAAGTCCAGACACGCGGCAGAAAGCGAAGTTTTCGCTTCGCGCCAGCCGGTTTCGATTGGTCAAGTCCTCGAAAAATGAGGTGGCGTTCCAAGAGAAAGTCGAGTGTGTAGGGTCGATAGTGTAGAGATTCATTTGTTCGGGTATTTGGCGTTGAACTCCTGATATTGACCTTAGTCTCAGTCGGCAAGCCGACCGCGCACCAGCCAAAGGCCGACATACGCTCTGAGCTAAGGTCGAATTTTTGAACGCAGTTCAAAAAATTCGCGAGCCTGTGCGTCAAGCTCGGTAAGCGCACGGTGGGTGTCAAGGGCGAGGATCTCCCGCTCCTTGGTTATGTCGCCTTTGGTCAAGGCGCGTATCATTGCATCGACAGACTGCTGTATTTGTGCGCCGGTGGGCTGTGCATTGCTGCCAAGGAGGTTGTCAGTCTGTGCCGATGGTTGAAAGAAGTGGCTGAAACGTCGGGCAAAATAGCCTTTGACCGATGCGAACCAATAGAACACGCTTGTCCGCTCGGCGGCAGTCAAGCGTAGTTTGGAGTTTATAGTTGAGAGTTTAGGGAGATAGAGGATGCTTGCGATTTGGACGAGTAGGTCGTCCGACTTCGTGGCGAGATAGCCTTGGTAAAGGTTGTCGCAGACGATGAACTTCTCAAACGGCACTTCGGAGAAGTCGGGTGAGAATGAGCGGTGGCGACCGATACGAGAGATGCATACCGGCTGAGGCGGTATGGTGTCGAGCCAGTCAAGAGCCGGGATTACTTCGGCTATTTGGTCAACGGAAACGATGAAGTCTTGGCGGCGTAGGCGGCAGACAAAATCGGCGTTGTGTCGGTGTCTGACTGACAGAGCCGACCAATGGAACAGGCAAAGGGTCTTTATCTCATCGAAAGTAAAGTCTTTGGCGATAAGTCCGAAAGCATAACGAAGCTGCTTGTCGTTCAGCTCGTGCCAGCTTTTCGGCATGATGAGGTCGATGTTTAGCGTGTTGTTATCCATAATGCAAAACGTCAAAGATGTGGTATTGTCAGAACCAGTAACCATGCGACTTTATGCTGTTCTTGAATGTCGGTGGGCTGTATAGTTTCGCCACGTCTGACGAGTGCCATTCGGGAAAAGTATCGGGATGCCGCCTGATGCAGTCAACGATGTCGCGCAAAGCGGTTTCGCGCAACGGTTTACCAAGTACGAGGTCGGCAACATGTCCCCGGAGTGCGGTGCAAAGTCGAGAGTCAAAGGGCGAGAGTGAAGTGATGATGCCAAGCGTCTCATCACGGAGGCGTTGCATCAGTTCGGGGGAAATGTACTCGGCAGCAAGGCGGCCTTCCGCAACTGCAATAGCAGGACGCAGTTCCTGAAATTTCTCCCACGTTGCCGCACCGGAGGCAAGCGGTCGGATGCTGTCAAGCGTTGGAAACAGCGTTGCGCGGAAGAACTCGCATTGGAAGGTATTGCACCAGCCGCTGACCTTGGCAAGTAACGGCTGCAAGGTGTTGATTGCTGCATCGCGCTGCGCCTTGTGGGCGGCAATCAGCCGTTCCACACGCTCTTTCGATGCTGGGGCGAGGTTTTGGTTGCTGACCACGGCAAAGCCGTTGACTGTCTGCACCAAGTCCAGCGAGGGTATCGCATCGGCAAGTGCCTGATGAGCCGCTATTGCCGTGAACGGGTTAAGGATTGGAGAATCGGGGTAGTCCGCAATAGCTTCAGCTACGACCGTTTCGGGGCAGAAAGTGGCGAACACCCATTGCTCGGCGGTGTCGAGCCAGTGAGCAATGCGGTCAAAGAGCGAGGCTTCGCCTTTGACGGCGCAAACCTGCTGCGGCACGAAACGGCGCAGGGTTTCATCATTCGGAATCAGTTTCATATTGTCGAGAGTTTAGGGTCGAGAGATTAGAGATAGTTCGGTATCAAGATTCGGCTTATGCTCTCTCGACCCTTGACTTTCCTCTTTCGACTTTGATGTGGTAACAGTCTTGGCATCCGCATTTTCATCGAGTGTCGTAAGTTGGATGAACGGCACATCGACTTTGACACCCTCCCATTTGTTGAAGCGGCAAATTATGCGGTGCACGGTGAAAAGAAGGTCGTGGTACGGTTTCTGAAGGGCTTGGGCTATGGTGTACAACTCGCGCTTGTCTGAGCCGGAATTGTTGGTCTGCGCCTTGCCTGGTACTGACCCGACAAGATTAGAGTGGACGCGGAGCGTGAAACATATCATATTGACCGCTTCCTGAATGTCGCTCTCCCAGTCGCCGCCCTCCTTAGTGTCGTCAATCCTGTTGATTACGACATCGTGCATTTCGTCTCCGTTGGGGTTGACGTAGAACGTGGAGAACCACACCTTGCCGCTGTTCTCGACACCTGTGAGGAAGTCGAGGATGCGCTGCTTCTCCTCCACGATACGCGCTTGCTGCTTTGAACGGTCTGTTATGCCCTCCGACTTGAATATCGAGTCCCAATACTTCTGCGACACCTCGATGTGGTACTTTATAGGCGCGGAGTTCTTGAGTTTGGCTTCTTTCGCAAGACCGATTAGCTGCTTGATGTTGTACCACTTGCCGCGAAAAAGCGCGGCATAGTATGGTATGGGGTAATACGTGCTGTCAGGTGTCGGCACGCGGCTGACAATGGCGAACTTGCGGCACTTGTCGCCGTTAGCGAGCCTTTCGCGGAGGTCACAGAAAGGCGTGGCGGTGTCGAGCATCTCGATGACCTCGCAGTCTTCGAGCGTGGCGAACTTCCGCCAGTTGGCGAAGTAAAGGCGTGGTATCTTGCCGTATTTGTCTGCCGGGGCGAAACGGCAGTAGCAAGCCTCCTTTCGGACGAGCCGCACAATCTTTGTCCCCTCGGCATTGAGGATTATGACGCTGACAGCGAAAGCGAAGTGCTTGAAGTCCTGACAGACACCGAGGAAGTAGGAAGCGAGGTCGTTGTCAAGCGTGAAGTCATCTACTTCGCCCTTAATCGATGCGGAGGCTTGGCCGCAGTCGTAGACAAGCCCTGACCCGTAGCAAACCTCGGCGTTGAACATCTGACAGGTGGCGAGTGTCTCGTCCGATTCGATCAAGTCTATGATGTCGAACGGCATTTGGTTTGTCGCGCCCCATGGCATATAGCTGTGGGTGTCGGAGAGGATTGTAGGTGTAATCTCGCCATCCTCCTTGAACACTGGCTTAGGCTCGGTGAACGCCACCGAGGCGCGTGCGTTTGGCAGTGTCTCTACCGAAGAATATTTGAGGGAGTCCATATAGTGAAGTGTGAGTGATTATAAGAAAACTTCGAGGCCGTTGATGCGGAAAATGCAGACGAGGCGGATCTTGCGGATTTGCCCGGAGGCAAGCACCTTGAAATTTTGAGTGCCGACATAGCGTTGCGATGCTGCGCACGGCAGGGCGATGCAGTTGTGAAGATGCACGATTTCGCCCGACCGTTTCCAAAAGGAGATGTCTACCGGGTCGCCAGAATGGAGCATTGTCAATGCCGTTGTATGGTGTATCGCGTTTGCCATTACGAGAAAGGAGTTTTGAAAGTATCGGTGTGTATTCTGTCGGGCAGTGCGACCAATGATTCGGGACGGTCGCTAGTGTAGCGGTACGTGAACTTGACCGTGTTGAGTTCCTCGTCTCCGTCCTGCACCTCGCAGGTGCTGTCCGTAATCAGCACAGACGGATAAGGCTCGTTCAGGTTGTCCTCCTCGTGGTATGGTTTGTTGATGATGCGCACATCTCGCGACATGAAGAGCTGTCCGAGCCATTCGGCATACTCGGCGGTAAGTCCGGCGGTTTGGAACTCGAATGACTGCTCCACGGACTGGTCGTAGAACGACACGATGCCGTCGCAGACGGCCTCGGTGCGCTTTACTTTTGTCTTGGCGGTGGTGTCGCCCACAAGCTCCGCTATCTCCAAGGCGTTGAACATATTGGTGAAATATAGCCGTATGTCGGGCTTCCGTTTCGTGTAGTAAACGGTTATGGAGCGTTGCCCGATTCTGACGGTAACGCCGATGATGTCGTATGGTATGTTCGGGAACGAACTTGCTGTCTGCGCTGCGAGCCATTCGCGGTTGACGGTCAGCATTTTCAATTCATAATCCTTGCCGTAGCCGGTATGTCCGTTCGGGACGAAGATGATGCGAACATCCCCGGTGTCTTGGCGGCGGCAGACTACGTGGAACGACACGAGTTCCTGATCAAGGTACTCGACAGGCGGACGGACATAGAACAACGGCAAGGGATAGTCTGCCGTTGCCTCGATGACCTTGCGTGTCGTCAGGAACTGCGAGGCTATAATGCCGGACGGCTGGCAGGACGTATGGCAGCTAAAGTGAAATGGCGTAAATGAGAGAGGAAATTTATAAGTAAGTGCAAACAAAAGCCTTTATTTATAAGGCATTGCATAGAAGCGATTTTGATTTGTTTTTGGTGGGGTATAGGTTATTTTTTGTTATTTCTGCTATTTATGTTACTTTTTTGTTAGTCGTTATGAGCTATTTTTTGTACCTTTGCATACGAAATAAAGCATTGGCAGAGAATGGCAAGAACAAAAAAATCAGAATCGGTACCTGTCCGCATCCGCTTCAAGCAGCTTAAGGACGGCAACCAATCCATATATCTGGATATCTATACCGACCGCAAACGCAGATATGAGTTTCTTAAACTCTTCCTTGTCCCTGAAATATCGCAGGAGGCAAAGGAGAGGAATGCCAACACGCTCAAGGCTGCCAATGCCATCAAGGCACAGCGTATTCTTGACATCACCAACAAGAAGCCGGCGACAATCCTTTCGGACAAAGCCCGGACACCGCTGATAGAATGGCTCGATGAATACGCTGAGTCCGGAGAGAAAAAAGGGCGCAGAGCCCTTGTCGATCATGTACACGCAGTATCAGTGTGCCTGAAGGCTTATAATCCGCGGATAAGATTGTATGAGGTCGATAAGGACTTTCTTCAGGGATTTATAGAATATCTCGGCACCCGGATGACGAGATTGACAAAAAAGCCGCTGGCAAAGAAAACCATATCCGGTTACTGCGGATATATACGGGCGGCCCTCAACTATGCCGTGGATCTGGAAATTCTTGGCGACAATCCTTTATTGTCATTCGACTGGGCTTCCATACAGGGGGAACGCAAAAAACGCGAGTATCTGACCATTGAAGAGGTGCAGACGCTTATTGACACTCCATGTAGGAGTCCAAGGGTGAAGACGGCGTTTCTTTTTTCTTGTTTTTGCGGGCTACGTTACAGTGATGTCAAAGGACTGCGTTGGAAAGACGTAATCGAGGAAAACGGCAAGACTCATTTGGAATTGCGTCAGCAAAAGACGGGGAAGGTAATCTACCTGCCTTTGAGCCTACAGGCGCAGAAGTTCATGCCGGGAGAGAAAGGAAATCCTGACGATGCCGTCTTTGATGTCCCCACGCTGAGCGATTGCGACCATGTGCTGAAAACGTGGACTTCCAAGGCCGGCATTACCAAACGGGTGTCCTATCACGTGAGCCGTCACGCCTTTGCGACGATGACGCTGACAATGGGCGCAGACCTCTATACCACCAGCCAGTTGCTCGGACACTCGGATGTGGAAACGACCCAGGTGTACGCAAAAATCGTGGACAAAAAGAAGGTGGATGCAGTTTATTTGATTGACAGACTATTTGATTAAGAGATATGGGCAGACTGAAGAAACAGGTGGTGATGAAGGAACCGATAAGGCTCCGGGAGCAAGTGCTGAAAAACGGCAACCGTTCGCTGTATCTGGATATATACCATAACGGCAAGCGGACTTACAAGTTCCTGAAGTTGTACCTTGTGCCGGAGACCGACACACCGTCAAGAATAATGAATGCCAACACGCTGGCACAAGCGAACGCCATCAAGGAGGAAATGATACTTGACCTTACCAACCGTATTGCGGGCATAAAGGACAAATCACACAAGGCCCGGATGCCGTTCTGCGCATGGATGGGCATTTATGCCGAGAATGCGAAGAAAAGCTGTGCGGAATCATCAAAAGCGTGGATAGACCGAACGGTCAAGGAGGTCACGGATTATGATTCTGAGACTACACTTGCCGATGTGGACAAGGAATACCTCACGAGGTTTATGGAGTACCTTGTCAGCCGTTCCGCACATAATACAGACCGGAAGAAAATGACAAAAAGCACCGTATTCCTGTACCTGTGCTATGTCAGAGCTGCGCTTAACTATGCGGTACGTGAAAGCGTGATACCCAAAAGCCCGTTCAAGGGAATAACCAGAGCCTCGCTGTCCATCAAAGAGCACAAACGCGAGTATCTGACCGTAGAGGAGATAAAACGGCTTATCGCCACTCCCTGCTGCCGTGAGGACATCAAGGGTGCGTTCCTGTTCTCCTGTTTCAGCGGGCTGCGCATCTATGACATCATGAATCTCCATTGGAAAGACATTGTGAGAACCGCTACCCACTGGCAGGTTGAGATAATTCAGTACAAAACCGGTGTCGAGCTGTTTCTGCCGCTGAACATGAACGCCCGGAAATGGCTGCCGGAAAAGCCGGAGGACGCCACGGCGGAGGACAGGGTGTTTCCCCGGCTGACAAGAAACTACGGGCAGAGCCTCGGAACGTGGATGGAGAATGCCGGAATCACGAAAGACATCACTTTTCACGCGGCGAGGCACAGCTTCGCAACGCTCTGTCTTACAGCGGGTATAGACATTTACACTACCAGTCAGCTGCTCGGACATACCACCATCCGGCACACCCAGCGTTACGCCCGGATTATCAATACGAAGAAAGACGAAGCCGTCTCGTTGTTTGACGGTGTATTTGAATGATTAATTAAGTCAGTCGGTCAGAGGGCGTATATATTTAGAGTGACTAACCAAAATGTTGCAGGCGGGCTATCAAGGTCAGTCAGTCAAGGGGTGTATATATTTATACCGACCGAACCATCCTTTCACTTATTGCCGACATTTCTGTTGAGTCTACATCTATCATATTTGAAGGGTCGGATTAAATGTATGTAGTTTTTGGGGAATCAAACTTGTTTATGATAATGATTTCAAACGACATTTCTTTACTGTGAGAAATTTATATCTTACACGTGTCACGCAAAAAAAATATCCATTACGTCCCAATCTGGATTATAAGGAAAAATTAGAGTACATTCGTTATCTATTTGTGTTACACCTCATTTCTGAAACTGCCAAAGTGTAAATATTACCGTTTTGCAGAGATGAAAACACAGCTGCTACATACCCTTATAAAGCCACATATATGACGGGTGATGGCTGATTTATAATAAAGAAGCCTTGGATGTATTTACCTTTGTGAAATGAGATTTTTGCTTCCTAATGAATCGTATTTAACGATTACCGCTTTAATGCAGGTTAAATTTCAGTGATTACTTTCATTTACATAACGATTGTTATGTAAAATTTCGTATATTTGCCACCGGTTCCTGATGAAGGACGGATTCGCAGGCAACTGAGACCTGCAAGACAGCAGCCGCAATGCCGCAGTCTGAAGACGGGATCCAGCTGATAAATAACTATAATAATATGAACTTCAATTATAATCGAACAGGTCAAGAACTTGATACATTTATTTTAATAGATTCTATTCTTTCGGAAATTTCTTCATATAAGATACATATTTCAACATGCCAACATTAAGAGAGCCGCGTTCATACATACAATAAAAACAACAATGTTGTTCGTGTGAACATCAAGCGCAGAATGAAGTTAGCTTATGAAGTAAGCTCATCTATAATGAGTAGATTATATAAGAATGTCTGACTGAATACAGATACAAAAAGTCCTCAAGGTAGATACTTTGAGGACTTTTGCTTTTACAAATTATTCATAAACAACATCCGAAGTATGGAAGTAAATCCATTCATCCGAAAACTTATTCCTTTTTTTTACAGGGAAGTTTTCACCCCGGCCCGTAAATGGTGATGCAGGACTGGACCACCTGCGCCAACTGTTGCTGGAAGCGCACAGAGAGTATCAGGATTATGTAGCCACAGGCGTAATGACGCTACGGGTGTTCGCCCTGCAGTTTATCGACGGTCATCATTATGCCGAAGATGAAGATGCTGTGGGCAAGAACATCCACCGCAAGGCGTTGGGTGCGATCGGCATCCTCCTGTTGGAGCGGACAGACCTTGTAAAACGATTCTTCACCCGGCCTTCACTGGAAGCCCCGGACATGGATGAGGTGATATTCCTTGTCTATACGGAACGTCGTGATGACGGAAAGCAAAATCCGGGAACATCCGGAACCGCCTCCGTGAACCGGGTGCAGGAACAAAGACTCTCGTGTGCAATCCGAGCCGAGGATATGCCACTGCTTGCTGACTGCGCCAATGACGCAGGCTTCTTCCAGAAGAAAATCACAGTCCAGGAAATGAACGGCCTGATGCATGGTACACTCACCACTCCGTTGGTGGCAGTAAATCTTATGGGCATCGCCTATTTCTTTGACTGTCTGAGTGCCATGAACCTTGTCAGCCGCTGCTGGCAGACCGTCCTTGAGCGTAGCGGCTCCATCCTGCTGCAAGGGAAGAACAAGCCGCAGGCACGTTCCAATTTCTCGTCCGCGCTCAACCGTGCAAGGAGCAACGGCATCTTCAGCTACAAGAACGACATAGACATTCTGATGAAGCATATACGTGAGAAATATGTCCGATAGAGAACCGAAATCCTGAGTGACAGTGCTATTTTGAGTGATACTTTGCAGGTGTCACTCAAAATATTGCTTTCAACGCCCTATTACATTGTTACTTTGCAGCCGAAAGCTTTCAAGACACGGGGCGACGGCTCTGAAAGTGGAATCAAAAAAACAAAGTAACAATGAATGAACAACAGACCATCACAGATACCCAATGGGGAGAACGGTGTTCCGTCAAGCTCGACAAATTGCTGTCGCGCGTTGACCAGCTCATCGGTATGCTTTTCCATCTGAAAGGCACGTTCACGGTCGAGGATGCAGCCCTGTATCTCGGCATCACCTCAAGCCATCTTTACAAACTGATGCGCAAGTATGACATACCCCACAGCCGTCCAACCAACGGACGTATTTTCTTCAACAAGGAAGATCTTGACAAATGGATAAGGTCACACATGCTCATCGAGCCGGAAATAGGTATGCCCGATGGGTCGGAGCAACCGCATGAATGCTATTATTAACAAAAAGGACAGTTTATGACATCGGAATTTATAGCCACCCTACAACGGGTGGAGAACGTGAGCCATCTGCTCTCCAAGATGGGAGAAAGCACGGTTGACGAAGCGGTGCAGCGCATCGAATCCATCTGTGCCTTCATGGAGCGTTATGGCGACCTCGGCGAGATATTCGAGCATTTCAAGGAACTGGAGTCCAAGCTCTTCATGTGCCGTGAGATGCTGACCGTCGAAGAGGCGGCGGAATATATAGGGGTATCGAAAAGCCAGATATACCTTATGACTTCCAACAGGGAGATTACCCATTTCAAACCTCGTGGAAAATTCATATACAAAGAGCGAAAGGAACTTGATGACGTGCTGCGCCGCAATGTCATCTACTCCAAGTATGAGATGAGCCGCAGGGCGGCGGCTGAGACCATGATGGAGCTTCCCAAGGGGAACCGTAAGGCCAGGAAAGGAGCGGAGAAATGAAGATAGAAGAAATCCCGTTCGACAGGATATTCCCGGCACCGCAGGAACTTACGCCGCAGGAAAAGGCCAACCGGGAGAAATTCAAGAAATTCCTCGAGTATGTCAAAATCCGTGCCACCGACCGTTATGTATTCCCGCCGGAAATACTGACGGTCGATGAGATTACGGTGGCGACAGTAGGTAATTTCAGTGCATCCGTGGGCAAGCCAAAATCGAGAAAGACATTCAATGTGAGTGCGATAGTGGCGGCATTGCTGTCAGGGAAAGAAGTGCTGCATTATCGTGCCAAACTGCCAGAAGGCAAGACAAAGGTGCTGTATATAGATACAGAGCAAAGTCGCGTGCATTGCTTCAAGGTGCTTCACCGCATACTCAAAATGTCCGGACTGCCCTCCGACTGTGAGGTGTCGTCATTGGATTTCCTTATGCTCAGGGAGTTCACGCCACAGCAACGCCGCAACATCATAGACTCCGCTCTGGAAGTTGATGATAAGATTGGTTTTGTTGTTATCGACGGCATCCGCGACCTTATCAATGACATCAACTCTCCCGGAGAGTCCGTTGAGATAATCAACGACCTCATGCGGTGGACCAACATGTACAATATCCACATCCATACTGTCCTGCACCTTAACAAGAGCGATGACAATACGAGAGGCCACATCGGTACAGAACTGAACAACAAGGCGGAGACCGTGATGAAAATCATCAAAAGCGAGATAAATCCTGATGTGAGCGAAGTCCGTCCGATGATTACCAGGGAAAAGGAGTTCTCAAACTTTGCCTTCCGTATCAATGAAGACGGTTTGCCGGAGGATATACCGGGATTCAGCAGCGATGAAGAGGAACGGGTGACATTCGAGAATATCACCGTATCGCAGCACAAGGAGATTCTTGACAAGGTATTTGCCGAAGGTCCGGTCAAAGGTTACAATACGTTGGTCGGCAAATTGCGGGAAATGTATGCGGAAACCGGCTATAGGCGTGGACGTACCTCGTTTGTGATGTGGTTGAAGCATCTTATGTCAAAGGGCATCATCGTCAAGGATAGCCGTGAATACAGATATGAGCAGAATAAATTAACGGAGTTAAGAAATTGAACATGGCAGTGAATTTCGGAGAAATCAAGCGAATCGACATCATCGGTTATCTTGAAAAAATAGGCATACGCCCTGTACGCAATTATCAGACATACGTGCTTTACCATGCCCCGTACAGGGAGGACCGGCATCCGTCGTTCAAGGTCAGCCGTAAGAAGAACCGCTGGTACGATCTCGCTACAATGCAGAGCGGTGACATCATAGACCTTGGCAAGATGATGTATAATACCAACGACATCATGGAGGTAATCCGGCATATCCAGAACTACACCACGGCGGAGCTTGTCATCAGGGAGCGGATACCGTCTGAATTGCAGGATGAACGAGCCGGCACATTTCGGGATGTGACGGTAAAGCCGCTTACCAATGACAAACTTCTGTCCTATATTGATTCCAGAGGCATAGACAGTTCAGTTGCCGTGGAGTTTTGTAGAGAAATTCATTTCTCGCTTGGCCATCGGCACTATTATGGTATAGGTTTCGGGAATGTCCTGGGCGGCTATGAGGTGAGAAATCCGTTCTTCAAAGGAACTGTCGGGCAAAAGGATGTGTCGCTCATACAAATGGGCAATGGCAATGAACTGTGTACCATATTTGAAGGGTTTATGGACTTTCTGTCTTATATGACCTTATGCCGCCGTTCGGATTTCACACCCTTTGCCGAGACAATGGATTTTGTGGTGTTGAACTCCGTTTCCAATCTCCGCAAGGCGATGAAATGGCTTGCCCCTTATCCGACTGTCACCTGCTGTCTTGACAATGACGATGCCGGGCGCAGAGCTGTGGATACTCTCAACGAAACTCGTGACGGAATACATGACGCTTCGGGAGTCTATAAGGGCTACAAAGACCTTAACGACTTTCTTCGTGGCAAGCGTTTTTGTCCCTGACTTTTATTCTCAATACAGATACAACGATTCCCTGTTTTACTTTTCCACCAGAAAAATAAGACAGGGAATTTTATGTTTATAGAATTGACTTCAGGACAATTTGGGGTAAAGTTTGGGGCAATTGAGATTGGAAACTATGGGGAACCGCATCAGTTCTCCAAATTCTGCCGCAATCAAAATTATCGCACACCAATACGAATCATACCAATACACCCAATCCGGTTTTTTACTTGGGTAGCGCTTAGGTGGTACTTGGGTGGTACTTAGGTGTTGCTTAGGTGGTGCTTTTCCAACCACTACCCTTGTATAACGAAATACGACCCATCAACCCCGCTGTCGGCATGAAATTCATGCGGATTTACAAACAGGAACGGACACATAGTATCCATTATTTTGTTATTGCTGGGTAACTGCTGGGGAGCTGTCGGGTAACTGTTGGGTAACTGTTGGCTTGCCCCACAGTTTCAGTATAAGGAATACATTCATATAAGTCCGTTGTCAGCATGAATTTCAAAGTCGGGATTCACATACTACAAGAAATAAGTCTGTCAGTGTCATAGTAGTCTCCGTCTCTATCGGTTATTATTCTATGATTTCCCAATAACCCTTTCTATTAGTTCCGACACGGCGTATAGACCCTGATTCTTTCAAAAACTGGATGTAATATTTGGCCATGCGTTCAGAGAATCCTGATTCTTTTGATAATTGTGGGATAGTTCCCCCGGGAAACAAACGGAGCACTTTCAAGAATTTTTCGATGCTATCTGAGTTTGGGGCAGTTTGGGGCAGTTTGGGGCAGTTTGGGGCAATTTGGGGCAATGATTCCGTTGCCCCATTCTCGATACCGTAGTTCAGATTATAGAGCGTCAGCGTAAAATCATAACTGTCGGAATAGAATTTCGGATGCAGTTCTTCCCGATAGTTGGTTTGCAGGCTATAATCCTGACAGATTTTCTTGAAACCGCTGCCCCGGCGTTCCATATATTTGAGGCGGCTGAAAATGTCTGCAAGCACAGGGTTACGGCGGCGCGACTTAATGCTCATGATGTCACAATCCTGAACAGGTTTGTTTTCGTACATTCCTCCGGGAGAGGAAATCTCTATGCGGTTGTCGAAGATGTCAATGTGTACCTCGCCGCCGATTTCAATGTAAGACCTGTGTATGAGAGCGTTTACCAATCCCTCAAGGATGCTCTCTTCAGGATATCCGGGTAATTCCACACGCCCATCCGGGGTCTTGTACCACATCTTTTTTGAATTGCGGCGGCAGAAATCCAGTCCTTCCTGTAACAAAATGACAAGGCTACCTGAAACTTCCGTATCATCGAGGGCATCCATTATGCCGTGTGCCTGGTCGAGGCCGTTCCAACGGGTACAGAATATCCGAGAATGTCTGACAGGGCTTTCGTCTGCCAGCAACGCACCAGCGTTGGTCAACCGTCCGTCCGCGTTCACGATACCCCATGATTCGTAATCGTCATCAGTAAACTCCTTACCCGTCCTGGCATGGAAAACGGAACGCAGTTTTGTGAATGCGTAATTCTCAAACTTATAGCCCGACAACAAACTGTCATACGACTGGTGGGAACCACGTAATACCAGCTCCCTGAGCATATTGGCAGTCGCCGGAACACTCTCATTACCGATACGGCAGAATGCAATCTGCTGTCCGTCGCCCATATAATAATATGGGGTTATGGTTCCCGGTTCGATACGGACAATCATCAGTGTCTTTCCGTCCACCTTCTCGAATGAGAGCGAGAATTCCGGTACCGGATCAAGTTTTGACTTGACTATTTCGCTGAATTTCTCGGAAACGTATTGCGGATCTTCCAATCCAATCACAGTATCATCATCGGCCACGCCAAAAATCAGAGAACCTCCCCGCCCGTTTGCGAAGGCGGAAACGCTCTTGCACCAGCTTTTCGGCTTGTTTACCTCAAGCTGCTGTTTCTTGTCGTAATCGGTAGTCTCTCCGATTATATGTACGAGGTCTATCATCTTTTAATTGAGAATTTGGTTGCAAAGTTAGCAAAAATAATCCACAAAATCTTGATTTACAGAATAAAATTGATGAAAATGGCTAAATTAAGCAACGATACATTTGTTTTGATCCCCATTTAGAAACTATTTTGGAGATAGAATCTGTGATAAAATAAATTATCGCCAAATATTTAACTGAAAAATATCACTCTTTATAAAAAACGGAATATTTGACAAAAGCGGACAAACAAGGGCTGTATTCACGGCATTTTCTCTATTGTTTTACTTTAGCGCATCCTATATGCGCCCGGAATAAAGTAAAACGATGAGAGGTTGTTCTTGGTGCTTCAGTGGTTAAAAATACTACATAATCATACTGTGATATAATCATACTCTATTTGCGGTTAAATTTCATTCAGAGTATGAAAGTAAGTTTGAAATCAGCGTCTTATACTAATTACGGTTAAGAAAAGAAGATTTGTCAGGATATAATTTTCACGCACATAATCTTCAATGTTACTTTGCGGAAAAATTAAACTCAAACCCAATTAAACGCAAACGACAATGACACCGTATGTAATATTTGTCATCGTGCTGACGATAGCCTATATCATCTATTACGGCTACCATATCAGCAAAGACCTTTACGGCAAGAAAAACGAGAAAGAAACCTCGGTAGAGGAATTTGATGTCAGCGGGATGCAGGATGAAGTTGTGGCCACTCCGGTCAGGGAAAGCGGTAACGGATTCTCTCTCGGGGAAGAGACTGCCCCTGACAATGACCATTCAAGGGTTGCCGCCACGGAAGTGGAAACCCCATCAGGCGGCACAGGCCGTTTTGACAACCTTACAGACAATATGGACGAGACCGACGTGACGAGCGAGGGTGGTGTCTCGTTTGAAGAACTTGAACAGATGCTGTATGACAAGAAATCAGACATTGCTTTCCGTAAATCCACAGTCAGCCATACCCGTGAGACATATTGATCCTATAAGAGTGGTACTGACGGCAATCCTGTCCGTTTGCTGCCTGTCCGCTTCCGCAAAATGCGGCGGAGTGGATTACAGTTGGGGTGCGGACGGACTGGCGAAAGCCCATGACTTCGTGATTACCATGCTGCTGTATGTGGTGTATATCTGCTATGCGGTGGCCGGAATCGTGTCCGTCATCGCCAGCCTGCAGATTTACTTCAAGATAAACGCCGGAGAAGAAGGCTGGAAGAAAGAGATAATGATGGTGGTGGGAGCCATCCTGTTCATTATCGGAGCGACCATCGTGTTCCCCGCCTTTTTCGGCTACCGTGTATAAAAGAGACTCAAATGCGCAAATGAGAAATAAGAGAACCGTAAAACAATTTTGAAACAAAACAGATGAACAAATTACAGAAAATCAAGAATTCCATCAAGAAATTCGTCACATCACCTTGATTCAACTCACTGGCGGTCATGCTGCTTGTCGGCACCGTTGCCTGTCTCGCCCAGAACACCGCAGGCAACTACGAAGCCGGTACTACGGCCCTGACCACGGTCAGCGAGGAAATCGCCAAGTATGTACCCATCGTTGTCAAGCTCTGCTACGCCATTGCCGGCGTCGTGGCCGTCGTAGGTGCGATCAGCGTCTATATCGCCATGAACAACGAGGAGCAGGACGTCAAGAAGAAGATCATGATGGTGGTCGGAGCCTGCATCTTCCTGATTGCAGCAGCTCAGGCACTGCCTCTGTTCTTCGGAATCTCCTGACCTTATGGCAGAGAACGCAGACAACGGCTATACTGCATACCCGGTTTTCAAGGGGCTTCAAAAGCCTCTTGAATTCCTGGGTATCCAGGGCCGCTACATCTACTGGGCTGCCGGAGCAGCGGGCGGTGCGATAGTCGGATTCATAATCGGCTACTGTGTACTGGGCTTTCTCGCCGGACTTGTCGTACTGGTTATGGCAGTCAGCACGGGAGCCGGTTTAATCATGGTGAAACAGCGCAAAGGGCTTCACACCAAGAAAACAGACAAAGGGATATTCGTTTACACCTGTTCAAAAAAGATTTGAAAAATGAGACACTGCGGATTGATATTCTTTCTTGCCTTGTTCCTTGCCGGATGTTCGGGGAACACCCGTAAAGGGGACGCATTGTCCGCCCACCAAACGGCGGAAAAGGTGAAAGACAGTTGGTCGAAGATGTCCAAGCCCCTTGAGATAGAGGTCACGGGGCGGACAAAGGGCGAGCTGGAAGCCATAGGCTCGCTTGCCGTATGGCTTGACGGCATGGAGGGCGGCAAAGCCGTGGAGTTCCGTTTCGACGGCAAGGTGTTCAAGCCCACTGTCCCTGTTCTGGCCGACAGTACGGCATCACCCCATGTCTGTTATCCGTTCCTTCCGTCACTGCATCCGGCCGACACTGTTACGATTAGCCATCCGCTCGGCGAAAGACTCGCCGGACAGATCCAATCCGTGACACAGACAAATGACAAAACAAAGATTACAATGAAATTAGAAGAACTTACCGCACTGCTGCGCCTGATACTGAAAAGCGACAATATCAGTGATGTGATGCAGATTCTGGAGATACAGGGGGACTGCGTTTCAACAGCAGCCTTCCTGATTCCGCTTAAGGGGAAACTGGCCGGGACACGTGCCGATGCCGGCAACGTATGTTCTCCCAACAAGGACTGCCTGTTGAACAACGGCATCCCGCACGACTTCAACCTCATTCCTACGGAGGATTCCGGAGAAATACAGATATTCCTCAAAATCAACGGGAAGAAATTGTCCATATCCACCACGCTACCGCCTCTGAGACGGGGAAGCATCACCGAACTGCGCCTTCATGTCAGCAATGGCAAACTTTCCGTAGGCAGCAGCTGGGTAGATACCAAACATCCGTTTGTGAAACCGTCCGTTTTCGGCACGGACTCTGTCCGCATCGGACATTTCCTGCAAAGGAATGGAACTCTGACCTCCAAATTCGATGAGAATACCCTTGCCTGTGTCATCCAGACAGACGGGCGACACGGCAAAGCCGTTGCCTTGGACGACAACAGTACGAGCAACTGGTTCGGGAAGAAGTCTTTCCGAACCGGCCATATCTTCGATACGGCTGACGGCAAGTTGCGTGAGGGCTATTTCGGACAGCCGCAGGAGGATGAGGAACATATCGTGTTTAGTCCCCGAATCCGATATCCGGGCAGTTGCGCATTGGGTTTCGACGACGGAGCCGCACTCACACAGGGCATACTCCGCCATGCGGACAGCCATGCCCTCAAGAACTTCCAGGACAAGCGTGTGCTGCCGTCGGCCTACATACCGTCGCTTGCGGAGATGGCCCGGCTTGCCTACCATCTTGAAAAGCATAAGGACAGCATGCCTGCCTTTTTCAAGATGCCGGAAGGCATCTATGCCACCTCCAGCGAATCCGGCGAGGACACTTTCTATTCGATTGACATGACCGGATGGTTCGTCACCGCCTACAATTCCAAGGAGCACAGCGATATGAAAACAAGGCTCTTTTATCTATTCTAATCCACATCAATAAATATAAAAGAACAATGGCAGACAAAACAGGCACATTCATTCTTCGGTTACGGGAGTTTGGAAGTAATTCCGTATCTATGGTTCCCCTCCCGAAGCATTTTGAAATAAGTGCGGAATTAACAGATAATTATGAAGATGGTAAAGAACCAACCCAGCTATATCTGGTGATAAGCATTAACAGTGTGGAAGACCATGAAGGCAACGGGGATAGCCATGTGCATATTTTCTTATTCCCCGAAGTCAAGATTCCCCTGAAATATTTCGGTGAGTTTGTCATCGAAGAAGCAGGTGAAAGGGTAATAGACGAAATGATTGATTATATCAGTTGGGACATCGCTGCGTACCTGATAGATGATGACGAGGACAAAGAACCCTATTTTGACATCATAGAGTATGAGCCATACTGGAGAGAGCATCTGAACAAATGTATCAGCAACGAGCTGAAAGAATGGGGTGAACAAAACACGGATAAAGACAAATGACTTGGTACGTTATCATATTCTTTGCAGCAGTGCTTATCGGTATGGCAATCTCGGTGGCCGCTTTCGGAACGGGAGGCAAACGCAAGCGTGTCTTCCGTGACATCTATTTCTCCGTGGAGGACAATGACGGCATTGGTGTCATTTACACCAAGACCGGCGAGTATTCCGCCATACTTGAAATAGAGAACCCCGTGCAGAAGTATTCTGCCGATGCCGACTGCTATTACGATTTCTGCCATCTGTTCTCGGCGGTGGTACAGACCCTCGGCGAGGGCTATGCCATACACAAACAGGATGTGTTCTCCCGCCGTGGGTTCGTGCAGGCGGACGCAAAGGAAAAAGAGTTCCTGTCAAGATCCTATTTCTCATATTTTGAGGGCCGTCCTTATACCGATACGCGCACATGCCTTGTCATTACGCAGGAATCGAAGAAAGGGAAGCTGTATTCCTTCGATTTGAAGAAATGGAAGGACTTCCTTGTGAAGATACGCAAGGTGAAGGACCAGTTGCGTGACAGCGGCATGAAGGTGAGGTTCCTGACGGCCGACGAATGTGACAGCTATGTTGACCGGTATTTCACGCTGGACTTCAATAGTCCGGTCGTCACCATGAATAATTTCAAGGTAGATGACGAGGGCATCGGCATGGGTGACCGCAAATGTCGCGTGTTCTCCCTTGTCGATGTGGACTGTGCCGGGCTTCCTTCCCTTGTCCGTCCTTTCACCAATGTGGAGGTGAACAACACAGGGATGCCCCTTGACCTCATGTCCGCCATCGACAGCATCCCGGAAGCCGAGACCGTCATCTACAACCAGATGATTTTCATTCCCAACCAAAAGCGGGAACTTTCCGCTCTTGAAAAGAAGAAAAACCGTCACGCCTCCATCCCCAATCCGAGCAACCAGATTGCCGTGGAGGACATCAAGCAGGTGCAGGAAGTGGTGGCACGCGAGGGCAAGCAGCTTGTATATACACACTTCAACCTCGTTGTATGCTGTCCACGTAATGCAGATATGCAGAAGCCCGTGAACCATCTTGAAAACATGTTCGGGCGCATGGGCATCCATATCTCCAAGCGTGCCTACAACCAGCTTGAGCTGTTCGTGAACTCGTTTCCCGGCAACTGCTACAACATGGATCCCGAGTACGACCGTTTTCTCACCCTGTCGGACGCCGCCACCTGCCTTATGTATAAGGAGCATGTGCAGCGCAGCGAGGACACCCCGCTGAAGATATACTATACTGACCGGAAAGGGATGCCCGTAGCCATCGACATCACCGGCAAGGAGGGTAAGGTCAAGATGACCGACAACTCCAATTTCTTCTGTTTAGGACCATCGGGAAGCGGCAAGAGCTTCCACATGAACTCCGTCGTGAGGCAGCTTCATGAGCAAGGAACGGATGTTGTGATGGTCGATACGGGAAACTCCTACGAGGGACTATGCGAGTATCTCGGCGGCAAGTACATTTCCTATACCGAGGAAAAACCCATCACCATGAACCCGTTTAAGATTACCAAGGAAGAGATAAACATCGAGAAAATCAACTTCCTCAAGAATCTTATCCTGCAGATATGGAAAGGCTCGGAAGGCATTGTGACAAAGACGGAGGACAGACTTATCGGACAGGCTATCGAGGAATACTACCGCAGTTACTTTACGGGTAAAATTGATGCGCCGCTTTCGTTCAACTCGTTTTTCGACTTCGCCGTCGTCCGCATCCCGGAGATTATCACCAAGAACGAACTGAAAGGCATTGACACGGCAGACCTCAATTACCAGCTTCGGGATTTCTATAAGGGCGGCAGCCACGAGACCACGCTGAACGAGAACATGGACAGCACCCTGTTTGATGAGACCTTTATCGTGTTCGAGATTGACGCAATCAAGGATGATGCCACGCTGTTCCCGATAGTCACGCTGATTATCATGGATGTCTTTCTGCAGAAGATGCGTCTGAAAAAGAACCGTAAGGTCCTTGTGATCGAAGAGGCGTGGAAAGCCATCGCCACCCCGCTCATGGCCGAATACATCAAGTACCTCTACAAGACGGCCCGTAAGTTCTGGGCATCGGTCGGTGTCGTGACACAGGAGATACAGGACATCATCGGCAGTGAGATTGTGAAGGAGGCCATCATCAACAATTCCGATGTGGTGATGCTGCTTGACCAGAGCAAATTCCGTGAACGCTTCGACAATATCAAAGCCATCCTCGGACTCACCGATGTGGACTGCAAGAAGATTTTTACCATCAACAGGCTTGACAACAAGGAAGGACGCTCTTTCTTCCGCGAGGTGTTCATCCGCAGAGGATCGACCAGCGGCGTGTACGGTGTGGAGGAATCGCACGAGTGCTACATGACCTATACCACCGAGCGTGCTGAGAAAGATGCCCTCAAACTCTACAAGTCGGAATTAGGGTGCAGCCATCAGGATGCTATCGAAAGATATTGCCGTGACTGGGACAACTCCGGCATCGCCGCCCCGTTGGAATTTGCCCGACGGGTGCATAAGGTCGGCCATGTGCTCAACCTGCCCACAAGGAACGATAAAAATAACCCATAAACAACATTCATTATGAACGAGAACAAACTCATTGAGGAATTTTGGCGCGATTGCGACAACAACAATTTCAGCAAGGAAGCCACCGTGCTGTTCTTTTACCTGCTTTACCGTCACAAGCGTGACCGCCATGAAACGATCAGCATCAATCCGGCCGCATTGCTCAGTCTTGTCAGCGGTTACAGCGTCACGGCGATGAAATCCGCCAGCGAGGAACTGCAGTCACGCGGATATGTGGAATACACACCCGCCAACGAGAGCTGCACTTCCGGAAAATACCGTTTTCTCAAGACGGGGACGGTGAAGAAAGGGAAATAAGAAACGACCAATCAACAAGTATGTACCGCCTCCTGCTCATATTGACCGTACTGCTGGCTGTAGCGTCCGACGCTGCGGCCTCGGTGTGGTATTCCGTCAACTACGATAAGAAAACGGTGGCCGCCATGACCGCCGCTTTCGGCACGGAGACCGCGACGGAAATGTATTACAGCGAACAGGTCAGGAAGATACTTGACCGTTACAGTGCCGCCGAAGTCGCCACAGCCGGTATCTTCATGTCCAAGTACCTTGACCGCAAGGCACTGACCGACCTCGGTATCTGGAGCAGTGCAACGGAAAACTATTATTACCGCCGCATCTATTCATTAGTAAGTGCGAAAATCATGCCGAAGATATGGATTGTCGCCGGCATGATGCTCCGTTCACCACAGACCGCACTCTACTGGGGAAGCTACCTGTTCAAGGTCTGTCACGAGGTGGAAACGCTCTGCATGCAGTTCGAGTCCATCGTCACCAACAGCTCGCTGTCGTTCCGTGATGTGGTATTCCTGCAGATAGCCCCGCAGTTCCAGCCGCTGTTCGACCTTGCCGGCAGTGGCAATGTGGACTGGAAGAGGTTTTTTGATGACCTCGGCAGTATTCCCAACCATTTCAACAAGGAGAATCTTGAATCCGACATTAGCACCCTGTATGACATGGGAGTCAGCATCGCCGGAGCGGGAGCCGAGAATATGATGGGGGCCCTGCTCGGCGGCAGCTCGTTCAATGACATCGCCAAAGGAAATGTAGCGGCGATTGTGAACGCTGCGGAGAGCAGTTACGGATTCTACAAGTCCCTTGAGCAAAATCTTGGAGGCACTTTGCTCTCGATGGTCGGTGGACCGGAGAATGTCGCCCGGCTTTTCAACATAGACAGTTACAACATGACCTCATGGATGACCGACTATCTCCGTGAGACTATGGGGCAGTATTACACCCAGCGGTGGTACATCTACCGCCGGGACAGCGGCAGCGAGACAATTTGTGACTATATGCCGCCCACCGATGACAACAGCATCCTCTACGGCGGTGCCTGGACACGTTTCAACACGACCGACGCAAATTTCTATCCCTCTTCGGCACAGACGGAGCAGATACTCTCCAATTCGGAGAGTTATGCCGGATGGTCGAGGGCGAAGGTGAAGCAGATGAACGCATCGGGAGACGGGTACCTTTATAACCTGTCTTATTCCCGATACGCCTATATCTTGTCAAAGAAGAACAAACAGTACGCCAAAGCCTATGCCTATTCCATCCGGGTCACCAAAAGCTGGAACCGGACGGAAGAGGTTTACGAGGATGTCTTTGATTCCTATTCCATGGACTTGGGCACCTTCCAAAGACAGATGCAGGCACGGCTGTCGGAGTACAATGACAATGAAGAGGGATTCGTCTATTACATCGGTTCGGATGCCCGAAATTATTATCAGGCGACCGATGAAGCCAAGATGAAAGGCACGGAGAGCGTGATTATCTCCGTGACCTGCCATGACGGATTCACCATATCACAGGGAAGCACCCAGTATAAATGCCGCAGTTGCGGCGGTTCACTGAACGCCCATTCCAAGGAGTGCGCCATGCAGACCACACTGACTGACAATAACCTTGATATGTCGGAGTTTGACCGCCTTGAGACGGAATACAACAACCGCATAGCGGAGCTTCAGACCCAGATAGATGTGCTCAACAGCGAGAACAGGACGCTGATAAAGCAGATTTCCACAGCTACAGTGGAGGAAGCAGCCGTGCTCCGTCAGCGGTACAATGTCAACAAGACCCGGATAGATGATCTGACAAGGGAACAGGAAAGTGTCAGGAAACAGCTTGCCGACCTGCGGGCGGCACGTGAGGATGCCGTCGGCGGCGAGGAAGTGCCGACTGATGACTACTACCGCATCCCAGCCATCATGAATGACTGCAAGACCGCTTTCGATCTCACCTGGCAGGGATATGGACACTGGGAAGGCTACAGCTACGTGCGTACCGCCACCTCCGGGAGCATGGATGCCGTCATCACGTTCAAGGCGACACTGAGCATCGCCCGCAAGCCGAAATATTTCCTCGGCATCAAGATACACAGGGCCATCATGCAGATAGAATGGACACTGACGGCGGATTACAGCAACACCCAGGTCGTGGATGTGATGCAACTCGACCCGAACAAGAGCGACCGGGAGAATGCCGCCGCCGTGAACAACCGCATCTCAGAGATTGCAAGGGATTATCCGTCCTGCACAATCAGCACCGAATACATCAAGAACAATCCGATGGAACAGGACAACAGCACGGACACCTACCACCTGCTGTGGTCGTCGGACCGGTTGGAAATCGCGCGTGATGTGGATAGCCGCCTGACACGCATCTATGCCGACCTCGTATGTCTGGAGAAGATGATGCACTATAAACTGTCTATCATTGATGTGTTGAAAAAGGCCGCTCCTTATGTCAATGACGAGCAAGGACGCAGACGCACGCTGCTTGACGAGAGTTTTGCCCGGTGGATGAACAGGGCCGGAAGTAGAAATTACAAACCAATGGAAGAAACGACAGAATGAGAACACCTATCCACATATTGATGACGCTGCTGATGCTGGCCATGCCGGTCATCGCCAAGGCACAGTTCGGTTTTGATGTAGGCTCGGTGGAAGCCTATATCTCCGACCACAAGAGCCAGCGCAGCCTGCTTCTTGCCCGTGCCACACTGGAGCAGAGCAACAACCTCCTGCACGAGTACAGCGCGAAGGCCGCGGAAGATTACAAGGTGCTGAACTTCGACCTTGACAAATATACCAGGGCTTTCGATGTGATAGACGTGCTGTACCAGTCGTTGCGAACCTCCATGAACGTGTATTCCACCTACCAGACGGTCAGCGACCGCATCGGTGACTACAAAAAATTGCTGAGTGATTACAACTCCAAGGTGCTGAAGCGTAACAAACTCGCCCTTCAGGACACCATCATCATCCGGATAAGCCTCAGGTGCATCGACCGCATCTCGGTCGAGGGAAAGAGCCTGTACCGCTCGGTCAGCGACCTGGTGCTGTATGCTACCGGAGCCGCCGCCTGTTCGACATCCGATCTCATGCTTGTGTTGGAGAACATCAACACCAGTCTTGACAACATCAAGAAACTGCTCAATGCCGCCTATTTCGATACATGGAGGTATATCCAAGTGCGGATAGGCTATTGGAAAGAAAGTATTTACACACCCCGTTCACGGTCACTCATCATCGAAGATGCCTTCGGACGATGGCGGCAGAGCGGGCTTAACCCATATAGAAACAAGAAATGAAACGGCTGATACTCTATCTGATGACAGGACTGTGCATGGTTTCGGCCACTGCGCAGAACGTGACCTACAACCATGATGCCGCCAAACAGAACCAGTTTACCGTGGCGGAGATCGGTTCCGGCTCCCTTACTCCGGACTTGTACTACACCTTGCTGCACAGCAACTACAGGAAAACCGCCGCTGCAAAAAACAAGCTGTCGTTTCGCACGACGGTGGGGATTGCAGGCTACTGGCAGGTGGATGATGCGGAGAAACTGGACTCCGCTATGACTAAACGTGCCGAGATAGAGGCGTTGAACGTGGCTGACCGTACAGGCGGCGCACTGGATGTCGCATGGCTGGCGGAGGGTGACAAGCTCAACTCCAAGATGGCGGATTTCAAAAAGAATATCGACCGCATCCTGCAACTGGGTGGCACTCCCGGACAGCAGACGGTGTGGAAGGAATACTATAACGTGTTCAAATCGGCCATCAAAGCGACGCAGGAAGCCTATATGCCCAACTCGCAGCGCAAGAAACAGTATCTGAGCATCTATGCCGACGTGTCGCACAAGAACGAGGAACTGGTACGCTATCTCGTCTATCTGGCTAACAGCAAGACGACCACCTCACTATTGGCATCAAGCTATGAAAGGGAAAACAAGAACGCCGTGTATGCGGCGGAAGCACTGGCCCGGTGGCGCGATGCGTGCTGGAGTGCGATGGGAAACTGTGTCAATCAACCATAGAAACAGACAGATTCTGAAATAAACAACTAATAAACAACATTCAATGGCAGACAATATTCTTAGCGACTTTGGCATCAACTTGCTTGAGGAAGAGGTGGATGACGTGATTTTCCAGACCAACGAGTTCCTGTGCGATGCCACGTTCACCGGGTCACAAGGTCCTTTTTGGTGGATTCTTCAGATGTGTATGGCACTGGCTGCATTCTTCGCTATCGTGATGGCGGCAGGCATGGCTTATAAGATGATGGTAAAAAACGAACCGCTCGATGTGATGAAACTGTTCCGTCCCTTGGCGGTGGCCATCGTGATGACATGGTGGTATCCTCCTGCGGACACCGGGATGCACAACAGCGGCAGCAGCTGGTGTGTGCTTGACTTCCTCTCGTACATCCCCAATGCCATAGGCTCCTACACCCATGACCTGTATCAGGCGGAAGCCGCCCAGATCGGGGATAAGTTCGAGGAAGTGCAGCAGCTCATTTTCGTCCGTGACACACTCTATACAAGCTTGCAGGCACAGGCGGATGTGGCCCGTGCCGGTACGATGGATCCCGCACTGATAGAATCGACCATGGAACAGACCGGTGTCGATGAAGTTACCAACATGGAGAAGGATGCCAGCAAGTTATGGTTTACTTCACTGACCTCCGGTGCGGTGGTCTGCATAGACAAAATCGTGATGGTTATTGCGTTGATTGTCTTTAGAATAGGCTGGTGGGCTACCATCTATTGCCAGCAAATCCTGCTCGGTATGCTCACAATTTTCGGTCCGATACAGTGGGCGTTTTCACTCTTGCCCAAATGGGAAGGAGCCTGGGCGAAATGGATGATACGTTATCTGACGGTGCATTTCTATGGAGCCATGTTGTACTTCGTTGGGTTTTATGTGCTGTTGCTATTTGATATTGTGCTTTGCATACAGGTGGAGAACCTGACCGCCATTACCCAGAACGAGGCGACGATGGCAGCCTACCTGCAAAACTCCTTCTTCTCGGCAGGCTATCTGATGGCTGCAAGCATCGTTGCTCTGAAATGCCTGAATCTTGTGCCTGACTTGGCGGCATGGATGATTCCCGAAGGAGACACGGCTTTCAGTACGAGAAACTTCGGCGAGGGTGTGGCACAGCAGGCGAAGATGTCAACGACCGGCGCGATTTCATCCATGATGCGATAATATATAATAAGGTATAGGAAACCAATCAAATAAGCAAAACAATGGTCATTAAAAATTTAGAGAACAAGATCAAGCTCGTGATGATAATCTGCGCCCTGTTTCTGGCAGGTTGCGTTGTTATCAGCCTGTCGAGCATCTGGACAGCCCGCTCAATGGTAGTGGATGCCCAGCAGAAAATCTATGTGTTGGACGGCAATGTGCCCATCCTCGTGCAACGCACCACGATGGACGAGACCCTCGATGTGGAAGCCAAGAGCCATGTGGAGATGTATCATCATTACTTCTTCACCCTGGCCCCGGACGACAAATACATCAAATACACGCTTGACAAGGCGATGTACCTTGTGGATGAAACGGGACTTGCCCAGTATAACACCCTCAAGGAAAAAGGATTTTACAACAACATCATGGGCACCTCGGCGGTATGCTCGATATTCTGTGACAGCATCAACTTCAACAAGGAGAAGATGGAGTTCACCTACTATGGCAGACAGCGCATAGAACGCCGTACCTCCATCCTTACCCGAGAACTGGTGACCTCCGGGCAACTGAAACGAGTGCCGCGCACCGACAACAACCCCCATGGGCTGCTTATCGTGAACTGGCGCACCCTGCTGAACAAAGATATTGAACAGAAAACCAAAAACAGCTATTGATTATGGGATGGAAGAAACTGATACTCGGAGAGAAGATGCCGGACAAGAACGACCCCAAGTATGCCGAAAGATACGAGAAGGAGGTCAGTGCCGGTCGGAAATGGGCCAAGTTTCTGAAAATTGACAAGGCCGCCGGATATGCGCAATGCTTCGCTTGCAAATACCCCAAAGTGTTCCTCACGCTGGTATTCGGCATCGTCATCGGATGCCTGACGCTGAATATCTGCCGCATGGTACAGATATACAACCGTCCGAAAACCGAGCAGACGGTCACGGCGACACAACATCAGGAGGAGCTGTTGAGACAGAAACGTAACAAACAAATCATAAATATAGAGAGCAATGACGCTGAAAGAACTTACAAGCAGGATTGACTGGCGTGCGCCTAAATACAGGCTGCCGGCTATCCTTTATCCCTTACTGCTGATTGCCGGGTACCTCATTTTTGACGTATTCGATGTGGAACTGGCGGAAAAACCGTCCCACATGCAGACCACGGAGTACCTTAATCCGGAACTGCCGCAGGCGCAACTCCGCACCGACGAGATTGGCGGCAAGTATGAGAACATGGCCAAGTCATACGGCAAGATCCAGGACTATTCGGCCGTGGAGAACATCGACCGTGAACGCGGTGGCGATACGGAAGCATACGATTCCAAGTACACGGAACAAGACCTTGCCATGCTCGATGAAGAGGCAGAACGCCGTCTGCAGGAGATGCAGTCCCGGCTGGACAAGAGCCGTGAGCGCGGCATGGAGATGGCAAACGACTCCCTTGCCGAGCCGATGAGCGAGGATGAACGTCTCCGACGTGGCGCACAACGCCAGCAGGAAGCCCTCGACGAACTGAACAAGGCTTTGGCGGAAGCACGCCTGAACGGACAGAAAGGGCTTGAGGATGTAAAGGAACCCCAGGTACCTGCCGAGGAAACACCCAAGACAACAGGCAATGTGACGGAAAACGAGGATGCCGTCACGCAACCACCCGAAGATGCCGCCACACAATCCGTGGTAAAGGCCAAGAAGCCTAACTCCGCCTATTTCAATACCCTTGCGGAGAATGAGCCTGAGCCGAACCTTATCAAAGCGATTATCGACGAGGATGTGAAAGCCGTTGACGGTTCGCGTGTAAGGCTGCGTCTGCTCGACGAGGTGGAGATAAACGGTGTTGTCCTCGCCAAGGGATCGTACATGTACGCCACTATGAGTGGATTTGGGCAGCAGCGTGTGAAAGGCACGGTCAAAAGCCTTATGGTGGGTGACGAACTCCTGAAGGTGAGCCTGACACTCTACGACACCGACGGCATGGAGGGGCTTTATGTGCCCAATTCCTCTTTCCGTGAGACCACCAAGGACATAGCATCCGGAGCAATGAACAGCAATATGAGCATTAACAACGGCAGTTACGGCAATAACTTCACACAGTGGGGCATGCAGGCCATACAGAACGCCTACCAGCAGACCACCGGGGCCATCTCGAAAGCCATCCGCAAGAACAAGGTGAAACTCAAGTATGGCACCTTTGTCTATTTGGTCAACAGCAGGGAAAACAACAAAAACAAGTAGGATGATGATACAGATTGACAACATCTATAACGAGGACTGCCTGAAGGGGATGGCACGGATAGCAGACAGAAGTGTCGATGCCGTCGTGTGCGACCTGCCTTACGGCATCCTGAACCGTCACAATAAAAATGCCGGTTGGGACAGGCAGATACCGCTGGAACCCCTATGGGAACAATATCGGCGCATTATCAAGCCGGACAGCCCCGTCATCCTGTTTGGGCAAGGGATGTTCACTGCAAGACTGCTGATGTCGCAGCCTGAATTGTGGAGATACAACCTTGTCTGGTATAAGGACAGGGCCAGCGGTCATCTGAACGCCAATCGTATGCCGCTAAGGAAGCATGAGGACATCCTTGTGTTCTACGAGCATCTGCCAGTGTATCATCCGCAGATGGTTCCTTGCGACAAATCGCAGCGCAACCACGGACGGCGCACCAGCCAGACATTCACCAACCGGTGCTACGGCAACATTCGTATGACCGATGTCCGCATCGCCGATGACAAATACCCGACCTCTGTCATTCAGATTCCTAAAGAACATAAAACCGGGACTTTCTTCCACCCGACGCAGAAGCCCGTTGCCCTCGTGGAGTATCTTATAAGGACATACACCGACGAAGGGGATGTGGTGCTTGACAACTGCATCGGTTCGGGAACCACGGCGATAGCCGCCATCCGAAGCGGACGTCACTATATCGGCTTCGAGACCGATGTCGGTTATTGCCGGATAGCCGAGGAAAGGATAAAGGCCGAGAGACTCACGGAAACAACAAACGAAAAACAAGAATATCAACAATGAGAACAATGCTTTCAAAAATTCTTGCGGCATTCTTAATCACCGCCGCATTTCAGCCCATCCATGCGCAGACCACCTATCAGGAAATGGAGCAGCTTACCGTCAATGAACAGGTGACGACCGTCATCACCGCCTCCGAACCGATACGTTTTGTGGACATTTCCACAGATTTGGTTGCTGGCGACCAGCCTATCAACAACACCGTCCGTCTGAAACCCAAGGAAGCCGGACATGAAGACGGCGAGGTACTTGCCATCGTCACCATCGTGACCGAACGCTACCGCACCCAGTACGCCCTGCTGTACACGACACGGCTGACGGAGGCCGTCACCAGCAAGGAGGTGGAGCTGTCGGAGCGCACCGCCTACCACAATCCTGCCGTGTCGATGTCAACGGAGGACATGTACCGCTACGCTCGTCAGATATGGACATCGCCCGCGAGGTTCCGCAACGTAAGCAGCAAGAAGCATCGCATGAACATGCGGCTGAATAACATCTATTCGGCGGGGGACTATTTCTTCCTCGACTTCTCGGTGGACAACCGCACCAACATCCGCTTCGACATTGACGAGGTAAGGCTCAAGCTCTCCGACAAGAAGGTGTCGAAAGCCACGAACTCGCAGGTCGTGGAGCTGAAGCCGGAGCTGGTACTGGAGCAGTCCCGATCGTTCCTGCACGGCTACCGCAACGTGATCGTGGTGAAGAAACTGACCTTCCCCAACGACAAGGTGCTGATGGTGGAGCTGACCGAGAAGCAGATTTCCGGGCGCACCATATCCGTGAACATAGATTATGAGGACGTGCTGTCGGCCGACGGCTTCAGCAGCGCATTACTGACGGAGGAATAAGCCATGAGGAAGATACTGATGATTCTTGTCGCTGTGCTGGCGGTGTCAGCCACAGCGTTTGCCGGAGACCGTGACGGGCGGGTGTCCTTCGGCGTTGGACTCCTGTATGAGAACGGGCTGGACGCCACACTCAGCTATGAGCGTGAGAACGCCTACCACAACGCCTGGGAGTTTTTCGCCAACGGGTATCTCAAGTGGGACAAATGCGCATCGTGCGGCCATGTCTGCCCGGATTCGTTCTGGAAGAACTATCGTTCGTGGAGCATAGGTGCCGCCTATAAGCCGTGCGTAGTCAGAGGGCGCAACCATTACGGTAGCTTCCGTTTCGGCGGTTCGCTCGGCTCGGACACCCACAAGGTGCTGGGAGGCGTACATGCCGGCTACGAGCACAACTACCGTCTGCGTGGCGGCTGGCAGGTGTACTGGCAAGTGAAGTCAGATCTGATGATAAAAGGCAAAGACCTGTTCCGAACAGGCATCGTGTTAGGCGTGAAACTACCTGTAAAATAAGAAGTCATGAAAACCAATTATGTGAAAATACTGAACCGTATGAACAAGATTATCAACCGTGTCAACGCCCGCAGGCAGACGGACATACGTTCCAAAAACAAAGGGCTGAAAGTGAAATGGCATAGGACATGGAAAATGCAGAAGTGCAACTACTTCGGTCTGTTCGCCCTTGCGCTGACCGTGGCTCTCGCGTCATGCGACGGGCATCACGAGTTTCCCGACACCTCGATGAAAGTCGGACATGTGCTCTGCACCGACGGCCGTGTCATGGCCTTGGAGGAGTGTGACCGTCAGGGCAAGGAGCCTATAGCCGTGGTGTTCCATCTCCACAATGATGAAAAGATGGAAGGGAACGGGTATGCCGTGTACCTCCGTGACCTGCCCGATGAAGCCTTCGCCGACAGCGTGGGTGTGGCACAGGGGACATCCGCCGACCTGTACGCGCATGACGGCAACGCCAACACCTACGAGATGTATGCCAACAGCGGCTGCGGTTCGCCGGCGGCCAATGCCGTGTTCTCCATGTGGCGTTACGGGCAGAGTGCCTATATCCCCTCGGTGGCCCAGATGCGACTGCTGTATGTGGCCAAGCCGTACATTAACCATATCATTGAAAGATGCGGCGGAGAACCGTTACCCGACGATGCGGACGAGGTATGGTACTGGACATCCACGGAAGTAGCCGGTCAGGAGACCTCGAAAGCATGGCTGTACTCGCTCGGCAGCGGTGCCGTGCAAGAGACACCGAAGCTCCAGTCACACAAAGTGAGACCCATTGTAACATTGAACGATTAGAATGAAGAACGACATGAACATTATACATATCCTTTTCGGCATTGTGCTGATATTGCTGGTGCTGATACAGACCTACAACTCCGTGAAGGCGGAATCCCACCGTCAAGAACTGCAGCAGCTCTGTGATTTCCTGCAATCACGGAAAGACACGATGGATTCCCTGCTCAACCGCTTTGACGGCATTCTTGGCGACATGGCATCCGACAACGAGAGAAACACCGTCCTGAAAAACCATGCGATAGAGTTGGACAAACTTGTTAAAGGACTCAAATATGAACAGGATTGTCTTGAATCCGGGAATCGGTCGATGAAAACGAAACGGAAAAGGATGCTGACCCAAAAGGAGAAGCTCATCAACGAGACTAACGAAATAAAGAAAACCATCCGTCAGAGAATGGATACGATAGCGCAGCTTGAAATCCGGATTGACTCGCTGAAAAGAATCAAGGCCGGGCTGGACATCGACACGGGCCTGACACAGGCGGAAGAGGCAACCAATCTCTCGGAGCCGGTGTCGGTTCTGAATATTCCGCCGTCAGTCAAGTCAATTCTGGAAGACCATAACATCACGTGCATCGGAGAGCTTGCCTGTCTTGACAGGGATTACCTGCAAGGCATCAGCGGTATTGGCCCGGTAAGCGTCGAGCGTATAGATGCCGCCCTGCAGGAAAAAGGCGCATATCTCGGCATGGAAGCGGTCAAGGTCAACGACCGCTGGTACAGATTTGGAGCAGAGGAGACAGAAGAACAGGCGGAAGAGCATACACAGGAACAGATAACAGAATAACTTATGGAAGAAACGAAAGAGATACAGGGACTTTACAAGATATTCCGTGCGGCGGTCTATGTGTCGCTGCTGTTGGAATTTTTTGAGTACGCCGTCGATCCGGAGACCCTCGACCACTGGAACGGGGTACTCGTGGACATCCATGACCGCATCAAGACATGGTTCATCTACCATGACGGAAACCTGATATATGCCAAGGTAACGACCTTCTTGCTCATCTGCATCACCTGCGTGGGAACGCGCAACAAGAAGCACCTTGAGATGGACGCGCAGAAGCAGGTGCTCTATCCGTTGCTCGGCGGTGTCGGACTGGTCATACTGTCCGTGTGGTTCTTCGGTTTCTCCATCATGCCGCGCATCTACACGCTGAAGGTCAACATCTGGCTCTACATGATACTGTCCGTCATCGGGGCTGTGCTTATCCATGTAGCCCTCGACAATATCTCGAAGTTCCTGATGGACGGGCTTCTCAAAGACCGCTTCAACTTCGAGAACGAGAGCTTCGAGCAGGCTACCGAAGCGGTGGAGAACAAGTATTCGGTGAACATCCCCATGCGCTTCTATTACAAGGGGAAATTCCGCCGGGGGTGCGTGTCGGTCTCCAATCCCTTCCGAGGCACCTGGGTCGTAGGTACTCCCGGTTCGGGTAAGACATTCAGCATCATCGAGCCGTTCATCCGGCAGCACTCCGCCAAAGGCTTCGCTATGGTTGTATATGATTACAAGTTCCCTACCTTAGCCACCAAGTTATATTATCACTATCTGAAAAACAGGCGATTGGGTAAAACCCCGCCGAACTGTCAGTTCAACATAATCAACTTTGTCGATGTGGAGTACAGCCGGCGCGTGAACCCTATACAGGCGAAATACATCCCGAACCTTGCCGCCGCCAGCGAGACCGCAGAGACCCTGCTGGAATCCCTGCAGAAAGGCAAGAAAGAGGGAGGCGGCGGTTCCGACCAGTTTTTTCAGACATCGGCTGTGAACTTCCTCGCCGCCTGTATCTATTTCTTCGTGAACTATGAGAAAGAGCCGTATGATGCCTCCGGCAGACAGCTCTATGCCGACAAGGTACAAGACCCGGTGACGAGAATATGGAAACCTACCGGCATCGTGCGTGAATACAAGAACGGCCCGGTGACGGAACCGGCCTACTGGCTCGGCAAGTACAGCGACATGCCGCATATTCTCTCGTTCCTGAACCAGAGCTATCAGACCATTTTTGATGTGCTACAGACCGACGACGAGGTCGCGCCGTTGCTCGGCCCGTTCCAGACCGCCCTGCAAAACAGAGCAATGGAGCAATTGGAGGGCATGATAGGTACGCTCCGTGTCTATACTTCGCGCCTTGCCACCAAGGAATCGTACTGGATATTCCATCGTGACGGCGATGACTTCGACCTGAAGGTCAGCGACCCGAAGAACCCGTCCTATCTGCTGATTGCGAACGACCCCGAAATGGAAAGCATCATCGGCGCGTTGAACGCCCTTATCCTTAACCGCCTTGTCACACGAGTAAATACCGGACAGGGAAAGAATATCCCGGTGAGCATCATCGTCGATGAGTTGCCGACCCTGTACTTCCATAAGATTGATCGCCTGATTGGTACTGCCCGAAGTAATAAGGTGAGTGTAACGCTTGGTTTTCAGGAATTACCGCAGTTGGAGGCCGACTACGGCAAAGTAGGCATGCAAAAAATCATCACTACTGTGGGAAATGTGGTGAGCGGTTCGGCAAGAAGCAAGGAAACACTGGAATGGCTGTCGAATGACATCTTCGGAAAGGTGGTGCAACTCAAGAGAGGTGTCACCATTGACCGTGACAAGACGAGTATCAACCTGAACGAAAACCTTGACAGCCTTGTTCCCGCAAGCAAAATATCCGATATGCCGACCGGCTGGATATGCGGACAGACAGCAAGGGATTTCGTCAAGACAAAGACTGGGCGCGGCGACAGCATGAACATTCAGGAGTCGGAAGAGTTCCAGACAACCAAGTTCTTCTGCAAGACGGATTTCGACATGGCGGAGATAGCCAGGGAGGAAGCCGAATATGTAGAACTGCCCAAGTTCTATACTTTTCCGTCGAAAGAAGAAAGGGAGCGAGTGTTGTACAAAAACTTCCTTCGTGTGGGAATAGAGGTGAAGACGATGATAGCGGAAATACAAAGGAGAGCCCATGCAAAATAAACTCAGAATACTTTTCATCGTCCTGTTAGCCAGTTTCTGTATAGGTTCAGGTTATGCCCAGGTGCGACGGCTAATGGAGTTGCCACCGTTTGAACGGGCTGTGCTGATCATCAAACATTACGAGACACTTCATCGCCCGGAACACTGGCCGACAATTGGCTATGGTCATGTCGTCCAGCCGGGCGAACCATACCGTAAGGGTGTGCAGCTCACGGAGCGACAGGCTGACGCTCTACTTAGAAAGGATTTACGGAATTTTTGCGCCCTGTATCGGTCATACGGGGCGGACAGCCTCCTGCTTGCCTGTCTGAGCTACAACTGTGGTCCGGCTCCAGTTCTTGGAGGAAAGGGATATAAGAAAAGTCGTCTGTTGCGTAGAATAGAAGCAGGTGACAGGAATATCTTGGCCGACTATCTTTCTTTCTGTCATTACAAGGGCAAGCATCATTCCGGTATTAGGCGGCGTCGGTGGATAGAGTATCAGCTACTCTGTTCCAACTCAAAATAGCGGAGAATTGATGACAATCGTACTGAAAAAGGCAGTCCAAAGCATATTCCACAATCAAAAATTCCACATTTTCACTGTTATGCCCCAGGCTGCCCTAAATTAGTTTACGTTCGTAATGTTATACAAAGGTACATAAATATAACGAATTATTTGCCCTCTCCTGAATAATTTATTAATTTTGTACGGTATTACATGTAGAATAGTCTGAATTAGAGCTAAATGAATAAAAATAACCGTATGGAGCAACTCTATCACGAAGCGTTCAAGTTGTTCCTTTCCAAACCATTTGAAGCCGTAAGCATAGCGGATATAGAAGAGGCTTCTGGTATGACACGCGGTGCCATAACGTACTATGCCAAAGACAAAATAGGATTGTTTTACTCGGTTGTAAAACATTATTTTGTTGATACCCAGAACTTAAAACAGAAAATAGTAAAAAGCGAGTTCGGATCATTGAAAGATTTCATAGAAGCATATGTGGATGGCTGTCAGGAGACAATGAACCGTTTCAGTGATGTGGACAAAACCGTTCAGAATGCAAGCAGAGCATACGCCACATTGGTTTTGCAAATTTGCAAATATTTTCCAGATTTACATTCTCAGTACCTTGAAAATAGAAATCAGGAGATTATAATCTGGATAGGAGTGCTACAAAGAGCTATCGAGAATAAGGAAATAAGGAGTGACATTGACATAATGAATACTGCCCGTAATTTCATGAATCTCTTTTATGGACAATCATACTTGGATTCATTGTCTATGGGGTTAAACACTGTGGAACTGAAAATGCAGTTGATGAACCTCTATAAGTTGCTCAGGATTTAGACTTTAATTACTGAAATATTTCTCTAATTCATAAAATTGCCATACCTTTGCAAAAAGATAACAAGCATTATGTAATTTATGAACTCAGAAGTATTCATTACCAAAACCTCTTCATACTTCCCGAACAGTCCAGTAGGGAATGATGAAATGGAAGAGTATCTCGGGCTGATAGATGGTCACCCGTCACGTGTAAAATCCATTATCCTGCGTCAGAACGGCATAAAAACCAGATATTATGCTTTGGATAAAAGGCAGCGGATTACACATACGAATGCTGAACTTGCCAGTTCAGCCATTAACAAATTGTTTATAAACGAAGACGAAAAGCATAGAATACAGTTTCTGTCATGCGCTACTTCAGCACCGGATCAACTGATTCCTTCCCATGCGTCAATGGTTCATGGAGCGACTTTCGACCATCCCTTAGAAACAGCGTCATTGTCGGGTGTTTGCATGACAAGCCTTATGGCACTCAAGACAGCATGGATGTCCGTCCTTTCAGGGAATAGTGACAATGCCGTCTGTGCTGCTTCAGAACTGATTTCTCCAACCATGCTGTCACGCTTTTTTAAGGAAGAAATGGAGTGCCAGCATTTAATAGAAGAGCATCCACATCTCGCTTTTGAGAAAGATTTTCTCCGCTTCATGCTTTCAGATGGTGCAGCAGCCCTTCTTCTGAAAAATGTTCCCGATGGGGACGTCAATTTGTCAATAGACTGGATTCATACATTTTCGTATGCGAACCGTCAGCCGGCCTGTATGTATATGTGGGCAGATAAAAACACTGATGGCAGTCTGACCGGATGGAAATCATTTGAGGGCCGTGAACTTGGGAACAAATCTATATGGAGTCTCAAACAGGATGTTCGCCAACTCAATGAATATGGCATACCGTATTTTGTAGATGCCATTGAAGCAGCCTTTGCAAAAGGCAAAGTTAATCCAGAAGAGATAACCTATGTCATTCCGCATATCTCATCCATGTATTTTTATAAGCGGCTTGACGAGGAACTCCAAAAACGAAACATTCAACTTCCAGCCGACAAATGGTTTACGAACCTAACCTGGGTGGGTAATGTCGGTTCGGTGTCACCTTTTACTGCGCTTGACGAACTTGTCAGGACAAAACCACTGAAGAAAGGGGATAAAATAGCACTTTTGGTTCCGGAAAGCGGTAGATTTTCTTATGGAGTGGCTTTATTAAGCTGTATTTGATGGGTTATTTAAAAATATTTATTACCTTTGCAACTGTAAAATAAGAATTTAAGGGTTCATATTTGTCTTTCTCTGTGAAAATGTGGAAGTTTTTAACTATGGAAGCAGATAGGTATGATGACTCTTCGTGCATAAAAGTACGGGGGCGTTATGTCTTTTCCATAGGGTATCCACAACCTTCACAGTAAGATGTAATAGCCCTCGTACCCTTTTTATGTATGAACAAGCCACGGCCACAGACCCTACAGAACCGAATAGACATTCTAAAGCAATGTTATCGCCTAATGGCTCAGGGCACATGGGATGCCATATCAGTTGCTGAGCTGGAGAAGAATATCTCTCAAACGAGAGGTGCGATATTCTATTTCAATAAGAACAAGAAAGATTTGTTCTTGAATATGATTGATGAATTGTTTTTTCCGGTCTTTGTGTTATCTGATGATGAAAAGGCGAGGTTGTCTGCGTGTTCCGTGTCTCAGTTTCATGCAACCTATAAAACTCCATTTGATAGGCTTAAAGAAGACTTATCCGCCAACTATTGCTTGCCTAATCCAGCACAAGCAGTATTCAATATAATTGTCCAGGCACAGAAACATTATGCAGGCTTCAGTGTCATGCTAAAGAAGGCTATGGATAATGAATTAACTTTTATAGATGAACTGACTGGTGCTTCCAATCACGAGTTGTTGAGTTATAACAACTTCATGACACAAAACATTGGTAATCTATTTGTGGATTCATTAGAGGTATTTCAAGAGGATAACACCTTTCAGGTGCAGAATGCCTTTTAGTCGGAAATAATTGCACTAATTCCGACCAAATTTCAATGGCAGAAATATTTTAATGTTGATGTTTCAGTGAAGTTTTTTCATGCAAATTGGGAAAACGAGTCGCTTTGGAGATAAGGATAGTAAACAAGTCAGATTCATTTCCAATTCTCAGGAAAGGAAATTGCAGAAAAGGGATAAAACCAATGCCTTTTGTAGAATAGCGAACCAAAACGGATTTCTTATTTTATATACTGAGTCCACTTGAAAAAGTCGTTTCTATAAAATTGCGCTATTGATTATCAGCTTGTTACAACATCCCCAAAAACGAGATTTTGAACTTTTTCAAGTGGACTCGATACTTGAGATTTGCAAATGCAAGTTCTATAAGATAGAAATAACAACCTACAGATATAGACAACTTAATAATCCCGGATTCATCACCTACAACTGGGTTAGGCGATAAATCCGGATTATATAACATACGATGCAAAATTACATCAATAAAATATGTTGCAAAATACTTTCTCCTTGTGAATGAGGATAAGGCATGAAACAGACGACTAATAACACTATCAATAATATGGCAACAATTATCACTGGTCTCCATCTCATAAGTAACGAATACAATTCTCCTAATTGATTCCATAATTCTATATTGCCAGAGCAATTCTTTAGACTTGCATCATTTTGTTTCATTTTCTTATGTTGTTCCATTCTTAAGTATATTCAGAGACTAATCTTTATTAAATAAACTAAGCATTGGACTTATCACAATTTGAAAATAACTTTGGTGAATTTCGATGCTTAAATCATCATTTGTACAGTAAAGTGAAATATATCGGAGATCAGTAGTATCTGTAATACAAATAGGTTGTAACACCAATGAGACAACATTACTTTCATCATTAGACATTATTGATAGTCCTTCACATGCAATTCCATTATTCCCAGCATTTAGGATAAATTTATGACGCACTAACGACATAGCAACATCTCTATTATTTAGCTGTAATTTATATTTTATACTATTGTTAGCTGCTATGTTAGACAAAGACGAAGCGTCTATTTTTTCAACATGTTCGATACAGAATCCTGCCATACATAAAGCAGATAAGATGGCAATCACCAAAAATATTCCATAACGCTCGAGAAAATGGAGTTTAGAATTAAGTATATTGTCTAATTCATCACAATGAATATTTTCCATAGTTTAAACATTTAATTGATTTTTTACCAAAGAATAATACAATCCCTTCTTGCTTATCAATTCATCATGACATCCTTCCTCTGCGATAGCACCATTATCAAGAACGATAATGTTGTCAGCATTTCGCACTGTACTAAGTCGATGAGCGATAATAATAGAAGTTTTTCCAACCAAAAATTTATTAAGAGAATTCATAATCGCCTTCTCATTGTTGGCATCTAAAGAGTTTGTTGCTTCATCGAGCAGTATATAATCTGGATTCTTATATACAGCTCTTGCAATTAGTATTCGTTGGCGTTGTCCCATGCTTAACCCCTTTCCTTCACTTCCTATTTTTGTTTGATATCCTTCTGGTAAAGTATCAATAAAATTATCAATATTTGCTATTTTTGCAGCTTCCTTGACCTTATCCATATCAATATCTGATACATTTCCGGGGGCAATATTCGATGCGATGGTGTCAGAAAAGATATATCCATCCTGCATGACTACCCCACATTTCTTTCGCCACTCCGTAATATTGATTTTTCTGAGGCTATCATTGCCTACACGAATATCTCCTCTATCTGGTTCATAGAATCCTAATATCATCTTTATTAAGGTCGTTTTTCCACTTCCGCTTAAACCGACAATAGCAGAACATTTACCTTTAGGAATCGTAACAGAAATACCTTTTATAACATCCACCTCTGAAAGTTTGTCATATTTATAATATACATTTGAGAATGTAATAGAATCACTATTAATAGTTTTTATACAATCCTCATTGTCTGGAGTTTCATTTTGCATTTGATAAATATCGTTTAGCCTTTGAGCACTTAATTTGGCATCTTGAAATTTGCGTATAAACGTCACGAACTGCTCAATAGGGCTGTTTAATTGTCCTACTATAAACTGTATCGCAATCAACATACCAATTGTCATCTCGCCATTAATTGTATATGCTGCCACTAATGCCGTTATTATGGCATTTTTAATTTGATTAATAATAATTGCTCCAGAAGCTTGATATTGGGCCAATGCTAACCCTTTTTCAAGTAATTTATATATGTTTGCCTGAATGCGTTCCCAATCCCATCTTTTCTGATTCTCGCAGCCGTTAAGTTTAATTTCCTGCATCCCATATATCAATTCAAATACATTGCTTTGGGTTGCTGCATTCTGAGCAAACATCTTATTATCTAGTAGCGCACGTTTCCGAAGAAAGAATGTAATCCACAACAGATACAATGCACTTCCAATGAAAAAAATGATAAACACCAGTTTGTTGTACATCAAAAGTACAATTCCAAAAACACCGATTGTGATTAATGAAAAGACAAAATTCAAACTAGCGTCGGTCAAGAAATCCTTAATGCGAGTGTGATCACCTATTCTTTGGATAATATCACCGGTCATTCTTGAATCAAAGAATGCAATAGGAAGTTTTGTTAATTTCAAAATAAATTCAGAAATAATTGATATGTTCATTTTCACTCCGATGTGAAGAAGCAACCAATTGCGTATAAATTCAACTAAATTAGAGCTAATTATTAAGACTAATTGAGCAATTAAAATTGTAACAACAAAACTTATGCTTTTATTATTTACTCCATAATCAACAATTGATTGGGTAAGAAATGGGAAAAGTAATATTAATAATGCGCAAAAAAGCATACCAACTATCATATTGATAACTTGGCATTTGAAACGACTTAGATGTTTGAACAACCATTTGAGACTAGTCGCATTTTTCATACCTGGTTTATTCATGGTATAAAATGAAGGAGTTGGTTCTAAACATAATACCATTCCCATTTGAGATTCTTGATTTAGCCAACATCTACGAAGTTCGCTATCAGTATATTTAAATCTATACCCAATAGGGTCTGAGATATAATATGAGATGTGATCTTTCATTTTACGTGTCTTATATAGCACAACGAAATGAGATTGATTCCAGTGTAAAATACTGGGACATGGAATTTCTTGTAATTCGCCCAACGAGCATTTTATTCCGAATGCGTTGAAACCGAGAGATTTTGCCGCTTCCTGAATACCCAATAATGAAACGCCTTGTTTTGTTTGATTACACAAAGTTCGTATATATTCAAGTTGGTATTTTTGCCCCCAAAAAGAACAAATCATATGCAAACACGTTGCTCCACAATCCATATTATTGTGTTGAATATAGCAAGGAAATCTTCGGAAAACCATAAACCAATAATTTTACAATATGCAGGCTTTAATATCTTCTATTTGCAGTTCAAGTAATGACACAGGAGGGCATATGAATCGGTATTGACAATTTGAGCAATTGTTTTTATCGCGTGTCACACGCCAACTTTGATTATTTACTAGCTCAGACGTAACAGATTCAAGTAAATAGTTTTTATTTGATATATTGCTAACAGGAACACGCCCTCCATGAGGATATACATTTCCATTAGATAGTATATCTAGTATTCCAAAACAAGTTGCATTAAGCTTCTGATTTCGCATAATTTCTTTCATACTCGTACAATTGCTTAAAATATCTTGTTTAGTCAAGAATACATTATCGCGAAACATCTGGACTTCATCAGCTCTATAAACCGGTAACATGTCAATGTTGTCAGAATCCACAAAATCTAACGCTGAATAAACATACTTAATGAGAGAAGCTTGGGTTGTGATTTTTGAAGATTTAGAACTAAACTGTTGATAATCGAATTCAGAATACCGATCAAAATATAGCGACAGTTCGATACTTTTGTGCTGAGCCATTATTTTCAGTACCCTATCTGTGTTATTATTATCAATGAATGTATGGATTCTTATTTTATAACCATAGTTGGAAGCAAGACGCACTAACTGTGATAAATTAGCATCTGTCAATATAGATATAGAGGAAATTATATCAACAATTGATATGCTGGTAATAGCGAGTGATTTGAAAATCATCTTAACTTTTTCTATTCCCATAATTAGTTCACAATCATCCGTTAATCCATATAATAGCGATTGACGTATGGCATTTATTCGAATATTGTTTATATTTGCTAAGTCGGGAACAAAAGGTTTGTCTATGTATAAAAATAATCCGCTGATAAATTTCGTTTTAGAACCCATGATGCTCAATCTGTAACTAAGTTCTCCTTTTTCTAAATCCCGTTGCAAATTCAGTATTGGAAGAAAAACGATAGGTTTCTCCTTTGCTTCAACTAATTGAAGTAAATCCCTTGAAATTAGTTCTTTCAAATAGACATTACAGCTTCCTTCCTCAGAATATATTTTACTGCCCAGATTGTAAGACTGCTGCAATTCGATAATCAATGAAATAGTTTCATCATCCGTAATTAGATGATTCGATGATGTTTCCGTATTATATAAGAACAGTTTTGACGCATTAATATGGTCAACAAATGTGTGTGGCGGAAGTATTAGCCATTTGGTCTTCTTGTTCATATTACCTCGTATTTAGTCATAATATACTCGTAGGCTTCAGGATAACGCCTTATAAAATTATAAGCTTCATTCTTCATCGCATCGAATTCTCTTTGAGAAACAAAATAATTGCAGGTACCATGAGACGATTCTAATTGTCCGGTATTGAAAAAGCAGTTTTGACATCCGATATAGTCTTTACACTTGGTGCAAATTCTTAAAATTCGTTCATAATATGAATTATACAATGACGCAATGTCCTGAAAATTTAAATTTAACAAACCATCTTTTATATTACCTAATACATAATTATATCCAATCCTCTCACAAGGCATTATTTTACCATCAACGGTCATAAATGTTTTTTTAGAGAAAGGCATACATGTCCCTGTTGGTGTTTTTTTTCTATTCTCATTTGACAGAAACAACAATTCATTGTAGTCAAAGAAGAAGTATGGAGAATACATCTGAAAATATTTTGCAATACGTTCAAATTGCGGGGAATAAGGAAACTTCATATCATCAAAGGTCCTACCCATTTCTTCATTCAAATATGAAATTTTTGGGCGATACATTTCATTAAAAATATGTCGTTTATCTTCACGTATGCCCACGTTATTTATTTCACTCACAGTAGGTATTTTATGATACTTTGAATAAATATAGTGTATAATCCCTTCTACGGTAGCACAATTAGAAAGAACAGAATTAAATGCAATGTTATTTTCAAAAAAATCGCCATAGTTAAACTTAATGTAGTCAATATTAGCGACAATATCGTGAAATGCTGGCTTATTATTGTGATATGTTCTATATGAGGTGGCATGTTCATCGCCATCGAGACTTATAAGTATTTGAAAATCCTTTTCTACAAGGTATTCAATATGTTTTCTTAGTAGAATAGCGTTAGTCGTCATTGTATAACAAAATTTTTTTCCATAAGAACTCATATTTTTCTCAATGAAAGAAATAATACTTTTGATAAACGGCATATTCAACAAAGGCTCTCCTCCATAGAAACTAATGTAAATCGTTGTTTCTCCGGTTGAATCAAACCCCTCATTCCATAAATTCTGTATTGAATTTAAGAGACATATGGCATTTTTGATGTCCAGATCACGGTTATGCTTATGGCTTTTGTTGTTATATAGTTCTCCATAACCACAGTATTTACAATTTAGATTACAACGTTCTGTAATTTCAAATGTTATCTGAGGTGTATTTGCAAAGCACTCTTTTATGTTTTGAGGTGTTATCATATTGATATTCTATCTTGTACAATTTAGGTTTCATGAAAAGGGGAACGTGTTATGAGGACACGTTCTCCCTAATTAAGAGATTGACATTTAGCCAATCGGAACGAGTATTACGTCCCTAACGATTACGACAGGATCTTTTGAATACTTATTACCTGCGTAATTGGCATTCATGTTGTCGGATGTCGAGGAAGGACCGTGACAGCCGCATCCACAATTGTTACCTCCTGTGAGAGCGTTCATTTCTCTCGCCCCCATAGCCCGTTTTGCGAGCTCAGTCATTTTAATTTTTGCCATAATGATGGTTGAATTTGTTGTTAAACATTAATTTTTCTATCTCGTCAATTGCAATTGAACTCTTTTTGATGTTATTTAGATAATTCCAACGGTTTGTATGGGATAGGATTATCCTCTACTTCTGTGGCATCATGTGGTCTGCCGTCTTTTCCTACAATCATCAGACGGCCTTTTCCCCCTCCCATAGCTGCCAGTAAAAACGCATGAGGTGCTTTATAAATACGGATAATCGTCTTGTCTGCTTCCTCAGATGTGCATTGTTTTTCGTTAGCATAATTATACACTGATATAGGAGTTTTCGCACGCTCAAAACCTGTTGCAGTCCAAATGAACTGTCCCTCACGGTCCTGTATCTGAAGAATAAGTCCTGGAAGTCCACCAAATTTATATGGACCGTATGACAATGGCAGTTCTGTTGTAAACCAAGCCGAGTAATGACGTCCACCAAAATCACATTCTGCCAACTGACATTCGTAGCCAATAACATTTTGTGTGGTGTCTGGTGAAAATGTCCATTTAATCTTAGGAAGATCTTCTGAGTATTTCAACACTCCATTACCCATCGGAAGACGATATTTAATACTTGCTGATTTCTCTTTGGTCGAGAGTAGAATCTCATAAGGCCACGGCGAACCGTTGGGATTACGGTACGAGTCTGCACCTCGGCGCATATCCGCTGTCATTAGTGAATCAAAATGGCAGATTACATCGCTGAAATCCTTGACAGAATGATGACCTATTAATAGCGTGCGCACATCATCAAATCGGTTATATGCATTAGGATGACAGGAATAGTTTAGCGTGTATGTCACTTTATAACGCGCTGTATCAACGACTATTGCCCGATCCTGGCTCATCGAGAAGATACCAATCTGAGCTTTTGCCATAAAGGGAATCATTAACATTAGAATGAAGGGAATTAACTGTTTCATAATCTTTGATTGTTAGAATATTCTGAATCGTATTTTCAGCAAAACGCTGCGTGGTCGGATATTATATACAGCGTTTGATTCCGTAAGAGCCGAGAGGCTGGAATATCTGTACGACTTGTGGTTAAGTAGATTGTCGCACGACAGTGTGAAGCTAAAATGCTTAATAGAATATTTCGCCTCGGTGTTGAGAAGAAGGAATGAACGGTCTCCATCATTGAAATTGTTATAGTAATGATAGAGAGATGTTGCCAGTGTCACACCTCCAGGAATTGTAAAATCAAGTGAAGCCTTGTTTGTAACGGTACGCAACCACGGAAACCTTTCATAGCCTTTCTGTTGCGTGGCTGATTGCGAGTAAGTACCCTGATACATAACGCCAAGCCATTTGAACGGCGTGAGACTTATGTCGGCATTTACACTGATGCTATTACCTTTGTAGCGAACTATTTCATCCTGAATGAGCAACGGGCTGTCATAATAGGAATATGTGGCGGATGCTCCGATTTTAAGTCTTCTCCAGTCGAATCCCTGACTCGCGTGGATATTGGCTGAAAACATTTCGCCGGATTCTGATGTGCGACGGCTGATTGTACGTTGCACCAATCCGTCATAATATGAACCATAAAGAATGTCGGGAGACTGTCGGTTATAAGATGCCTCAACCCCGGCAAAACTCATCGAGAGAATGTTTTTGAAATCATAACCTAAAGAATAATGTTGATTGGTTCCCTCATAAAGCCCGGCTACATCAAAAGCCGAAAGTTGACGGTATGATGTAAGAATATAGCCGGAATACAGTGTCTCGACAGAGGGAGTTATATAAGAAAGTACAGCATTTGCTTTCATATTATGACTGCTGTTGAACTTATATGTTATATTCAATGACGGCTCCACCCGAAACCGGTTTTTGTTGGTAATACTACCGTCGTTCCCATTATTCAGACGAAAAAACTTATATTTCATCGGCAAATATAAGGAAGAATGAATCTTGCGTGTGCTGAAAACCAGTTCAGTGCCGATACCGGCATCAAGAAAATCAAGTGAGATGTCATTACACATTTCATGCAGTCGGCTATCGAGAGAATTGTGATGATAGTTAACAATGGCCGAAGGATGAAGCATGAAGTTTCCAACTTTGAAAGCAGAAAATAATCCTGCTCTGTTCTCGGTGGATATGTTATGGTAATCAACTTGTTGATACAGCATTTCACCGCTTATCATATCCGGGAAAAGATTCGGGAACACAGAAAGGTTGTGAGGTCTCTTTTCAAGGTTTACAAGTGATGAAATCTCAAAACCACGATCTGAGGAATTACAGTGAGTCATGTGGAATTTATTCAACAGACGGTAAGTGTCTGTCTGACCTGATTGCGTAATGTCATCACTCCCGGCAAGAATCTGGCTATTTGCATCGGTCGTGCTCCAGTCGAATTTCAGTTGTTCCTTCAAGTAATTTTCATCTCCGTTGTTCAGGTACGTAAGGTCACCGTATGCTTTTTGCAGACGAGCGATGCCGGTCATCAATTCATCTATAAAGCTCTGTCCACCGTCTGGCAAATAATTAGTGGTTGCAGAATAACTTTGCCGAGAATCGCGGTCGTTCAAATATGCGGCGTTTATTCCGAACTCCCCTGTTTTGCCGATTCGGTAAACATTATTGAACGTGGCATTGTGTGAACGGTTGAAATAATAGAAACGCTTGTCAATGCCGGGAGCCGAAGGCATAGAAATTGACGATATATTACTTGTGCGCGAATAATCATTGTCAAAAGAATAAAGCTCCTGCGACAAGTCTTCACCCGTATTGTTTCCCTTATAAGTGGCAAGGAATTGGCTATTACGGCGGAAGTATGTGGCAATGGCGGCATTATTCCACAATCCTTCATCGCCATATCCGCCCCCGAGCGTGACAATGAGGTTAAACACACCTTTAACACCCTCTTTGAGACGCAGGTTGATAGAAGCCTGTTCTTCGGGACGAAGCCCTTTTAACGCCTTAATGTCCTGATGGTTCTCTAATACCTGCACGGTTGCAATGTTATTAGGATCTATATTGTTGGTGGCTATGCCATAATGCCCTTTCATCAGGTCCAAACCTTCAATATAGAAATTCTTTATCGGTTTACCCAGATAAGAAACCTGACCAGCATCAGAAACGGTTATACCAGGCATCTTTTTCAAAACATCTGCAATCGATTGGTCTGTCTGCGAGTGAAAAGATGAAACGTTATAGTTGATTGTGTCTCCTTGAGAATATATTTTCTTAGACTTGACGACAACCTCTTTCAGTTCAACGGTTCTTTCGTCAACAATAATGTCATAGTTGCCTGAAAGATTCGGTACTACAATCTCCGTCGGAGCGATTTCCAGACTTGTTACTTTCAGTATAAGGCTGTCGCAATCAGTGTTCAACGAAAGCTGAAATTTACCGTTTTCATCAGTAAAATCCGATGCTAATATTGTTTTAGGAGAGCATTTAGAAGACACAAAAACATTTGCACAATCAACATTTGTCCCATCCGATAGACAAACACGGCCAAACAAGTTACATTGTGCAATACAATGCAATGAGCCAACCATAAAAACAATGAGAGCAATCATTATTTTATATTGGTACATACAGAATGTTGATTGTTTTTGAAACATAATTAACGAGTTTATTTATAACAGAATTTAATGGTTATTGAATGTAATGAGCAACTTGCCATTGTTATTCCTTCTCTTATCTCCACATATCTATTTGGTAACTTACTGTAACGCCTTTGCACTATAATACTGCTATTTTGCCTGTGGCAATCCATTCCTCACTTTCAATACGTAGAATGATTATACCACTAAAGCCGTATGGTATATTCAACACAGTATTCATGCAATGCGAATAGTCCAACGTATTCCCATTTATATCACATAAGAATATTTGTACATCAATATCCGCTGAACCGGAAATCTCTATTTGACGTAGTTCGTCGTCATAATATACATCAATAGGGATTCTCATAGGAGAACGATGAACTGTTGTGTTTTTGCCTTCGTGACCATACTTGTAAAAGTCCATATAGACTCCAGATTTTGCAGCATTGGCTTGAAGACATCCAATAATAATTAAAACTCCGAGGAGTGAGAGTAACTTTTTCATTGTTATTACTTTAATTGATTAAACTGATGCAAAATTACTGTAGAAAAAGTTTTCAACCAAGGGTAAAAGTTTGACAGTCAAACTTTTTACTACGCTGATAATCAATATATTGCAAATGGGGGGGGGGGGGATTGATTTCTGCGCGGGGGAGTCAAAAGTTTGACGGTTGGATACAATAGGTCTAAAAATGCTAATTAATTACAGTGCCCAAGAATTATATATTATTGTTCTCAAATCCGCTAAAAGAATAAAATTATGGACTATACTTTTCTCATGAGAACAAAATATCAGACTTACTCTATCGTTAAACGAAAATAGCATGAACAGCGAAAAATCTCATGATTTTTCAGATTCCGTTTAAGCGGATAAAGGGTCAGGATGCTCGTCATGGAAAGGATAATAGTACGCAACATACAGAACTATATCGTATCATTTATTTTTGTTTAATTATGAGGTTCGAGAACTGATGATTCTTAGTCCTTTATTGATGGTTTCAACTATATAATGGCGTAAAGATACTATAATCTTTATTTTCAAGCAATAATAAAAGTTTGACGCAACAATTTTGTATTATACTGAATGATATGACATTGCGCCTAACAGATAGTCCATTTCTGTACACTTACCATCAAAATCTGACACTTTGAATTGTATATAGGAACAAACCATAAAAAATAGTCCATTTACCTGATTTGGTAGATAGACTGTTCGGAACGTGTAAAGTAATTATCTGATAGAACTACAGTTGTTTCATAAGTTTTCTAATGTAAATGCCTATGTTTGTTTGGTGTTCATCAATATCAAGTTTCTTACGTACATCACTGCTAATATGATAATGCCTTTTCAGCTGCATATATTCACCAACTTCCTTTCCACGGAGTCCAATCGCATAAAGACATACATAATTTATCTCTGATTCAGTAAGTCCATGTTGTTCAAGGTATTCAATAAATTTGGGATGGGAAGCCTTAAACGCAAGACGAGTGGTATTCATGAACTCGTCCTTATCTTGAATAATTTGATCTTTCCAAGTATCATACGGTTCTGCGTATGAGTCATTATCTGTGATACGTGAAGCCAATAACCCATTCAACATTTCTATCCTTATTTTGATAGCATCTTCAATGGGTTTGGCTAAATCTTTTTGTTTTTTCAATACTTTTTTAAGACTTTCGCTTTCATTCTCAAGTTGTACAATTTTGAGTCGAAGGTTTTCTGCGGCCAAAGATTGACGTTCACACTCTAATTGAGCAGCCTGTTTCTCAAGATCAGCATTATGCCTCTCCAACTCGAGCTTTTCATTTGCTTGTTGAAGATTATGTCTTTCCAGTTCAACTTGATGACTTCTCAATTCAAGATTTTCATTTTCTCTTTTGAGATTCTCCTGTTCCAGTTGTAATCTTTGTTTCTCTTGGGTGTCTAACAAGCTTTTGGCCTTTCCCAGCCTATAGCGATAGTAAACATATCCGATGATAATCAGCAATACAAATACAATACATAGACTTAACCAAATAATTTTATCAACTCTTTGTTTTTCCATCAAATTAGCTTTCTCCATTTCATGGCGTTCTTGGGCAAACAGTAAATCACGAGAAAAAATATTCATGTGAATAGAATCAATGGTGGTTGAAAACTTTCGATAAGCAGTCAATGCTCCGACTATATCACCCTTTAATTCCAAAATGTCAGATTGAATTGCCAGATATTTCAAAGAAGTTCTCACTTTTGAAGTAGAGTCTATTGAATCCATAAAACGGTTAGCATTAGAAGAATCACCTATTTTGCAATATGCCTCTACAATATCCAATTTAGTCTCGTCACTCAGATTCTGCATGTGTTCATAGTAATGAAGAATATCTACAATATCTTCCTTATTACCAAATTTTAAAGCGTAAGAAAGGGCGTATGGAGCAATAACCATGCCTAACTCTGAATTTTGCTTTACTCGTTCTTGCGCGATTGACATAACACTGTCCGCCAGAGTTCTATCGTTGTTAAGAATACTTCCGTCCAAGACATTGGCGAGGCAAGATATTTCATAATCCAGACGATTAATGGCTTTATATAATTTTGCTGCATCAAGATTGTTCTTTATATAATCATCTATCTTATATGTCGAATACAGAATAGTCGCCTGAGCGACCATGAGGTTTGCCATAGTCAAGGTATCGGATGCTTCTTGGCAAAATTCTTTTCCCCGCATGAAGCTTTGCATAGCTGCATCATCATCACCCTGATTCTGATAAATCCTACCTTGATAATAATATGTCCGTAGCCGCTCATCGGGAGTACCATGCTCGATATAATAATCAATAGCAGGTTGAAGGATGTCAAATGTTGTTGTATCAATACAATTCTTGTCCAACGCCATAGATTTAAGCAACGCATACCTGGCCGATGTTTCTTTTCGTTTTATATCAGAGGCTGGGATGCCATACAATACCGCAAGGGCTGAATCTGGCTTGGCATTCATAAGATTCTCTGCGATATCCATTTGTTTCCATGTTGGTGTGTGTCTTTCACAGGCAACCAACATAATGACAGAAATCAGCACAATAACTAGGGCTTTCGCATGAAGCAAATTGGCACAAGGAAGAATTTTGCCGTCAGCCATAGAAGAATTTTCTTCTGATGACAGCAAAAAGATGATATGTTGTATCTTATTTTTAATCATTGTCATTATCAAAATAAAGCCTTCTGTATTCACCTTCTCAGCAAGAATATTGCCAACAACGGTGATACTAAGGCGCAAAGGTACTATAAAATCTTCAGTCTGACAAGTTTTAGCCGAATAAAATAACGATTGTTATCTGTTTTGCCCAAATTTGCTATATTATATATAAATAAAGGTGTAAATGCCGTTTTGTTCATCATTGAAATTCGCATAATACTTGCCACGTCACTTTTCCTTGATATAAGCCTTAAATAAACATATCTGACACTGCGTCTCAAATACCTTAAGTTCAAAGACATTCTGATATGTTTTGATTCGATAAAACATCATTTTGTCATCTAAACAGGGTATACTTAAAAGATTTTTATTAATTGATGTTAAATTTAAGAATTAATTCTGATTTAAATAACAGTTGTTGTGTAAATTTTGTATCTTTGCCGTGAAGTTACAGTTTAGAGGGGTTTAATATGAACATCTACTCCCAAAAGGACTCTACGTCCTGCCACACCCCCAACGAACTTCACGCTGATAACCGACATACAACAAAAACATTACATAATGTACAACCATTTAACACATTGCGCTTATGAAAAGGACTCTCCTCTTTTCTGGCCTGTTCGGGTTATCGGCACTCATGCTTCCCGCTCGTTCCCCTAGTGGATTCGACGATGGCGTGGATGTCTGGTTCAGGACCGCACCGGTCAGCAGTAATTTGCAAGGTCGCTACCTTTGGTCCGACTTTGCGGGTGATTCATTATCACTGTATGCGTACAATCGCACCGCCGGGACTTACGTTTTCACGCAGGACAAGAGCCTGCTCAAGTTTCTCAACTTCAATCCGGCGATTGATTTCTCCAAAGGCGACTACCCGAAGTGGGGCGACCTTCTCCGTTCCAATCTTACGCAAGCTACCATTATCGGTGTGTTTGCCCCTTATTCCTTTACAAACGAATCTGTCATTTACGGTGTCGCAAACGGTGACGGCGGCGGCAGCCTTGTCACCAACGACAAGATTGTGCGCCCCGGCTCGGTTGCGCCGCTTGACTATGGAAATACCGAAGGTGAGGATCTGCGGCATACGGGCAAGGATTCCGTGACGCTGGACATTTTCAAGGAGCATGCCACCAAGGTACTGACCTATTACCGAGCGGCGGCACCCAACACCTCGATATGGGGCGGCCCGAACGGAACGCTGACCATCGGCGGGACATACAGTGCTACCAACGAGCATTTCAACGGCCCGTTCGACACATCCGCCTTCGGCAACAACGTTTTCGAGGGCTATACGCCAGAATTGCTCATCTACAACCGTCTGCTCACTCCCGGTGAGAGGCGCAGGGCGGAAAGCTATCTCGCCATGAAGTACGGCGTCACGCTCAACGACTCCTATCTTGACGGAGACGGGAACCTCGCTTGGGACAGGGATGAAGCCGGTGCCTACCACAACAGGGTGACATCCGTGGCACGCAACAGCACATGGGATTTTCGCCAGCCGGTATCGACGACCTCCTACGAGGAAGGACCGTTGTATGCATCCCTCCCGGAAAACGACAGCTATCACAATGCGAACGCCTACGGACTTCCGTCAGAGACGCACCTGCTGGTCATGGGACGCGAGTACGGGAACAGCATGCCGGACAAGGGTTTCCTGTTCTGGGGCGATGATGGCGGCTCGCTGGAGACATACACCTCTCCCAACGACACGCTGTGGCATATCATGAACCGCACATGGCTCGTGAAGACGAATATGCCGGTCATGGGTGACACCGCCACTGTGCGTTGGACAGGAAACGGCATGACGGTCACTTCCAAGGGCTTCCTCGACATGATAAGCCAGGAGGCGGGTACGGCAGGCAAGGCCGTGACACCCAATATGGTTGACAACAACGGATTCATCGAGTTCTCCTGTCCGTCCGCACACCCGACATTCGATGTCGGTTTCAGCGGTTCCGGTGACGAGGGATGTTCATACGGCTTCCGCTTCGGCAATGACGGTACTGTCTGGAGTATTACCGGCGGGCAGGTGTCCGCAGCTTCCGTGGGTACGGATGCCAGCGGCGGCGACATTTCCGTGACGCTTTCCGACGGCGTGGCCAGTCTGCGCATCGACGGCGAGGGTAAGGAGGCTTACACCGTCGTGATTCCCGACGAGGCGAAATCTTCCGCTTTGCACGGTGTCATCAACGCGGAAGCATCCGAGACTCCGCTGGTTTTGGCTTCCGTCCGCACCAACGGTATTGCCGAGACCGGCTACTTCGCCGAACTGGCCCATAACCTCACCCCAGAAAAGGAGTTCTACCATTACAGTCGTCAGCGTACCGTCATGCTCATAGACCCTTCAGGGGAAGGGCATTTCGACACGGGCACGACCACGATGGTGAAATGCTCCACACCTGACATCACCAGAGGCAAGACGATGTTCCACAACATCCTGTGGGATGCCGACGGCAGCGGTTCGGACGTGTTCACCTTCGCCTATTTCGACGGCATATCCGCCGATGTGGAGGCGCATCCCACGACCTGCTTTGACGGTGTTCCGCAGAAGGACGGCTCTCTTGACATAGGGATAAATATCGGCACTCCGATATACAAGTATGTCCTTACGGTCGATACCGTTGCAGGCATGAACAAGGATGATGTTGTGGCAAGCGGCAGCTTCATGGGCGACACGCACAGGATTGACAACCTGGCGACCGGAACCTACACGCTGACGGTCACACAGGGCGGCGGCAATGACATCCACGGCAAGGGCAATCTGCTGTACTCCACCTATTCGCACACCGACCGTCGGTTCACAGGCGGTGAGATTGAATGGACCGTGACCGAGACAGGCTCATGGTACCGCATCGGGGCGGAGCCGTCCGTGGTTGAGGACATCACGCAGTGGGGCTACGATGTACGCGGCGACAAGGCGTATTTCATCATCGACGGATATACGAGCCTGACGCAGGGCGTGAACATCAAGCCGGGCGACACCCTCGGACTGAAAATCAGCGGCATCTATGTACGCTGGTACCATAACGGAGTGGAGGTCCTCAAGAAGAGCGCGTGGACGCTGCGCCTCTGGAGGGTCTGCATCAAGTACGGACGCGGTGAGACGCATATCACCGACCTCACCATCGACGGCAAACCGGTGGAGGACTTTGAGATAAACGGCAACGTACAGATAGAGACCCCGAAGACCAGTACGGTGGCATATACGGTACATATCGGCAACGAATGTGACCCGTCAGCACCCAATGGCATCGAACCGAAACCGGATGTTGTCATAGGCGAAGCTGAACATGATACCCAGGATGCCGGCCAGTCCGAAAGGAACAGCCAGCTCACGGTACACGGGGAAGACGGCACGACCGGCATCTTCAATGCCGTACTCGACCGAGGCAAGGCAGGGCCTGCTACCCTCATGGTATTTGACACCACGGGCAAACTCGTATATGAAGGACAGATGGAGGGGGATGTCGTGAAGACATCGCGTTTCCGTGTTCCGGCTACAGGCGTATATATCGTCAAGGCTATCACCGACGATGGCGAACACACGCAGAAGATTCTGGCAAAATAACAAAAACCACATTATCAAATACAACTAATACATTATGAAACGGTCATATATCATAGCCGTTGCTTCCGTCATATTGTCGGCGGCAGGTCTGGCGGGGATATTCCTGTATCCCGGTTCGACTGCAGACGCCATGCCCCGGCAGGAGGACAGCGGCACCAGCATAGTGGCAGACGCTTCCGGCGCATCGCCCGGATTGGTGGCTACAGAAAGCGGCAATCCTTCTCCGCAACAGAAGGAAGAGTTTGCATCCAACAATACAAAGGCGGAAGAGGCTGTTCCAGACAATAAGCCGGAACAGGCCAAGCCAAAAGGCAGCAAAGTTTCCGCCGACGGCTCCGTCCGCAAATATTTCACCACGGCACAGTCGGACAGCATCTCCGTGGCCGGCGGCACTCTTGCCGTGGCAAAGGGTCGGCTGCTGCGCCCGGTAAGCCTCTCCATCTGCGCGGTGGACAGCACGGCATTGCCGGAACTTGACTTTGCCATGTGCAATGTCACGGGCGAGAGCGACGGCTACCGCTTCCTCCCTCACGGCACTCACTTCACGGAAGAGGGTGCCACCGTGCGGCTGAAGTACGACCGCACGAGGATTCCGAGCGGTTACACGGAAGACGACATCCGCACGTTCTACTACGATACAGAGAAGGGCCACTGGGTGGCTCTCGACCGTGTGAGGGTAAACAAGGAACTGGCATACGTGGAGTCCAGGACCACCCACTTCACCGACATGATCAACGGTGTCATACAGGCACCAGAATCTCCCGAGACCGACGGCTTCGCGCCGACCATGATGAACGACATCAAGGCGGCAGACCCGACGGCGAAACTCAACATCATCGCACCGCCGACGGCGAACAACCGCGGTTCGGCGAACATGCAGTATGCCTTCGAGATGCCTCCGGCACGCAACGGCATGGCTCCGTCGCTCGCCATAAGCTACAACAGCGACGGCGGCAACGGATGGCTCGGACAGGGCTGGGATCTTTCAGTTCCCTCCATCACGCTCGATACCCGCTGGGGTGTTCCGCGTTATGACCTGGCAAACGAGACCGAGACATACTCGCTCTCCGGCTCCATGCTCTCCACTATGGATGACAACGGCGCGATGAGCGTCGCACACCGTGGCGACAAGATTGCACGCAAGGCCGACCGCCAGTTCTACACCCGTCAGGGCGGCGACTTCTCCCGCATAATCCGCAAGGGCGACAGCCCGGCGAACTATTACTGGGAAGTGACCGACAAGCAGGGCGTGGTATATACCTACGGCGGCGAGGGTGCCGTGCTCAAGGGCACGATCACCGACCTTTCCGGCAACACGCGCGAGGTGATTTCCGAATGGAAGCTCAAGAAAGTTGTCGAGACCCACGGCGACTGGATAGAATACGAGTACACGGCGGCTGACGAGCCTGTGCGTGGAGGACTGGTGGCAAAGGCCGTCTATCTCTCCAAGGTCAGTGCGGGCAACGCCGAGAGTACCGAACCTCATACCGTGGTGACGCTGACCGGCAACAAGACCAAACGGCAGAAGGCCAACAACGCACGTTACGGTTATCTGACTTCTTTAAACAGGCTGCTTGAGAAGGTTTCCGTCAGCTTCATGGGCGAGGAACTGCGCAGCTATACGTTCTCATACGTCGATGGCGCGTTCCACAAGGACTTGCTTGAGGGCGTCCGCCAGTTTGACGACCAGGGACAGGAGTTCGCGTTCCAGAAGTTCGACTATTACGATGACGTGCAGGCGGCAAGCGGATATGTGCCGTTCAAGGATGGCGAGGAAACATGGAACACGCACAATGACGGACTGGATGCAGGGTTTATCAATCCTTTGCAGGGAATTGATATGTTCAGCGACAAGCCTACCGCACTCGGCGGCACGACAAGTTCTTCTATCGGAGGCTCTTTCTATGCCGGTGTTGGTATTTATGACGGCAGTTCGTCCACATCTTCCACTATCGGTGGTAGTTTCAGCTATTCCAATGACAATTCAAAGGGCCTTTCCACCTTTGTGGATTTGAACGGTGACGGTTTGCCCGATAAGGTATATAAAGATGGAGGTTCAGTCTATTACCGTCCGCAGATTAGAAACAGCAATAATACTGTTGAATACGGAGAGCCGATAAAGGTAATCGGAATATCCGGCTTTTCATCTTCCAGCAGTAATACTTACTCCGGCGGTGCCGACGTAAAAGCCGGATGGGGCCCTGCTGTAGCCACCATTGGTACAGATGCTTCTAAAACCACTACAAAAACGACTGTTTATTTCTCTGATATAAACGGTGACGGTCTGATAGACCTTGTATCAAACGGCAAAGTGTATTTCAATCATATAGAATTTGACGCACAGGGCAATGCTGTTCCGACATTCACTCTCAGCAGTGCCGATACGCCGAGTCCGATTATTTACGACCCCACCAAGATTGATGTTTCCGTCGGGGCGGTTGATCCGGAAGAACAGGCAGAGATTATCCGATTGTCTCCGATGGAAGATGCCGTCCGTGTATGGGTCGCACCAAGGAACGGTATTGTAAGCATATCCGGTACGGTTTCTCTGATTGCTCCGTCCGGTGATTATGATACAGATGCGTATGGCAAGGCCGACGGTGTACGGGTAGCCATCCAGAAGGGTGATTCCGAACTGTGGAGTCAGTCGATTTCCAAAGGTGATGCCACTGCGCATAATGCTACGGCACAGGCTGTGCCTATAAACAAGGGCGACCGTATCTACTTCCGTGTACAATCCGGTACCGAGGAAATGAGTAACGGTGCATTTGATGAGGTAGCATGGCATCCGGTCATTACATATTCAGGTACGGAAGAATTTATGCCAAATGGCTATTCCACAACTGTATATAAGCCAGAGGAAGGCGCATTGTACTTTGCTCCCACATCATTAAGCATAGACGGTGGAAACGAGACAGTAGAAATTACCGGAACTTTCAACAAGCCCCAGACAACGGATGACATCACATTAAGCATTATCGGATTCAATGACAAGAAAGATGGCAATGGCAACGATAATCCTGCTTATGTGGAAAAAACAGTGTTTGTAAAGACATTCGCATGGGATGAAATTCACGACGGAGAACTACCTGTCACGCTCGACAACAGCGATGGACTTACCAACTTCCGCTTTATGGTAAGTGCCCAATCCAATGTACGATGGGATGCGGTAAAATGGTCTCCGATACTGTCTTTTACAGATTCTTTGGGAACTCGGCAGAACAGACAGGTTTCCCCGGACTATACCATATATGCAAATCATCTGAAAGACGCTCCGTCGTTTGTTTCAAGCACGGCTGATACCGTCATATATGTAAAGCCGGTTGTCACATTCTCAAATATGCTCTATAACGGAGAGCTGACACTCACGGTAAAGACTGTGGACAGGCTGCTCGGTAAGAAAAAGTTTGCCGTGACTGCCGGTGTTGTGGCGAATGATTCCATTGCCATTTTGAAGTCTGACATTGGTACGGATAAGATATGGTTTGAATTATTCTCGTCCGACAGCTATGTGGGCAATTCCATTTCCGATGTATCGGTTCAGGTAAGTTCTCCAACGGCTCTGACATCCCAGGCTGCCGGTGCGAACCTTTATGCGGTTAATAATCAGACTGGATTTGGACCGTTATACCGTGGCTGGGGAGGTTTCGTTTATAACGCATCAGAAAACCGTTATTCACAGCCAATCAATGAGTCTTTGCTCGTTTTGCCTCAAGATGAAAATGCGCAGCCTGACCCATTGACAATGGCGTTCACGCCATTAAGCACAGACTTGAATAAGATTGACCGTTGGAGTGGGCAGCGCGAGGAAATATATGTTACTGCGACCCACATGGGTGCTGCACGCCTGACGGAACAGGATGTCGTGCTTACCAATCCGTTTGAGAATATCGGGAACGTGGCAGGATTGACAGGTGAGCATCTGCAGGGCACCGGTGCTGCGGCAATTTCGCAGGAAATGGTAAGCCACAACAATGTCGTACAGGGTGGTGCCATATTCACATACAATGACGCCAATGGTGACAGTAAGACCAAATCCATGATGATAGACCTGAACGGTGATGGCTATCCCGACATCGTTGCCGGTGGAAAAATCCAATATACCAATACTCTCGGAGGTATCAGCGGAGAGGTGCTGGAAGGTATGGGAACTGTAAGCAGCGGTAGTAAGGCACAAGGCTTTGCGCTCGGTAGCGCCCCGATTCTCTCTGCGGTAGCGACAATCAAACAGATTGCCAACGGAAAGAACACCTCCGCCAATCAGGAGTCAAGCAACAAGGCAAAGGGTTCCATTTCCGCTTCTCTCAGCATCCCGCCATCGAACGAAGATTGGAATATTGAGAATTTTATTGATGTGAACGGCGATGGCCTTGCTGATAAAATCATATCAGGGAATAAGGTTAGGCTAAATTTGGGCTATTCCTTCACAGAGCCTATCGACTGGGATATTGACCGCATACAGGGTGGCAAGAGCCAGTCATATACGGCAAATGTCGGTGGCGGATATAACCAAGGTTCAAGTAGCTTTGCCGGAGGATATAATATAGTAACTTCCGCGAATGAGGAACAATACAATCTTACTGATGTCAATTCAGACGGATTACCCGACAAGGTTTGGAAATCCGGCAATGGCATCATGGTCGCTTTGAATACCGGCGTAGGATTCGACACTCCGTTTGTATGGCAAGGTGCGAACGCATTAAGCAAGTCTGCTTCTACATCCGAAGGTGGAAATGTCGCATTTACAGTGTCTATTCCTGTTCCTCTTTCACCCGTTGGTCCGATTCTGAAAATATCTACAAATCCCGGTGTTTCGTTGAGCCACAGTATCAACCGTACAAATTATTCCTTGCAGGATGTGGACGGCGACGGCTATCTTGACATCGTGACTTCTGACAGCGAGAGCGAGCTTACCGTAAGGCGTTCGGCCATCGGCCGCACCAACATGCTGAAGTCCGTTACCAACTCCATCGGTGGACGCTTTGAACTGGATTACGCGCACTCGACCCCGACCTACGGGCATCCAGGCGGCAAGTGGGTGATGTCGGCACTGACCGTCGATGACGGCATCCATGACGACGGTCCGCTGATGAAAACGGCATTTGAATATACCGATGGCTTCCGCGACCGCCACGAGCGCGACTTCCTCGGCTTCGGAAAGGTCATCACCAAGAGCCTTGACACCGAGAACGGCGACGGCGTATATCGTCAGGCTGTTCAGGAATTTGCCGTTGACAACTACTACAAGTCCGGCAACCTCGTGGCTTCATACGTTTCCGACGCAGCAGGCAACAAGTTCTCCGAGACCGTCAACGAGTATGACGCATACAGCATGACCGCCAATGCGGACAGCTACTCCTTCACCAAGCAGGATGTGATATACAGCGACCGTGCATCGGCTTTCGTTCCCCTCCGCTATACCGCCAACAAGCAGTACGAGGGCACATCGCAGGGCATGGTTATCTCCGAGGCATGGAACGAGTATTACCTCAACGGCTACCACGGTGAGCTGAAGTCTTACCGCTACAGCGACAAGGGCAGCCTCGGCAACAGCGGTTCGGGCAGCTATGACTATGCGACGAACATCCAGTACACCTCAAATGCTGACAGGCACATCTTCGGACTTCCCACGAACGTGACCATTGTCGGCGGTGATGGCTCGATGTATCACAACGTGTCGGCAACTTACGACACGAAGTACCCGAACCATCTGACGCAGGTGTCGCAGCAGCTCGGCAGCGGAACGGCTGTCACCGACTACAAGTATGACCGTTACGGCAACATCACACAGAAGACGCTTCCGGCCAACGGTACGGGACAGCGTATGTGGTACAAGTACCGCTACGAGCCTGAGATGAACATGTATGTCGAGCGTATCGACGACGCATGGGGCTACCGCAGCGAGGCGGGCAACTTCGACTACCGCTACGGCATGGCACTGGAACGTCGCGACCTCAACAACTTCTATTATGAGACGGAGCTTGACAATATCGGACGTGTGACAAAGGTCCGCGGTCCTAACGAGCTGGCGACCGGTGTTCCTTACATCATCGCGTTTGAATACCAACAGAAGGCAGGTTTCGGCGAATCGGGCATCACCGCCCCGGCATATGCAGTAACCAAACACTACGACATCCAGCATCCGAACGATGACCTTGAGACCGTGACGTTCGTTGACGGTTTCGGACGTCCCGTGCAGGTGAAGAAGGACGGTGTCGTTACTACGGCGGCAAAGGGTTCCGGTGCATCCGACCAGAACGTGATGATTGTCAGCGGACGCAATGTCTATGACGCTTTCGGACGTGTGGCTAAGGCTTACTATCCCACTACAGAGGGTATGGGCAGCAAGACATCGTTCAGCACTGCGTTTGACAATGTGACACCGACGGTAACGGTATATGACGTGCTCGACCGCGCGTTGAGCGTGAAACTGCCTGACGAGTCGGAGACGACTACTGAATACACCCTTGACAGCGGTTCCAACGCTCTCGTGACAAAGGTGACGGACGCTCTCGGAAACAGCCAGTCTACTGTCACCAGCGGCAGCGGAAAGACGCTCAAGTCCATCCAGCACAGCGGACTGGACGGCGAGATTACCACAACCTTTGAATATGACGGCATCCAGCGTCTCGTGAGGGTGACGGATACCGAGGGCAACGTGACGACATCCGTTTACGACATGGGCGACCGCCGCACGGAGGTCAACCATCCTGCAAGCGGCAAGACATCGTTCACCTACGACCCGCTCGGCAACGTGCTCACCAAGCAGACGGCTAACATGGCGGAGGAAGGCAAGATGATAGCCTATACCTACGACTACCACCGTCTGACGGGTATCAGCTATCCCGACCATCCGGAAAACAACGTGAAGTACTACTACGGCGGACGCAACGCCTCCCACAACCGCATCGGACGACTGATGATGCGTGAGGACGGAACGGGTGCCATCGAATACTTCTACGGCAAGATGGGCGAGGTGACGAAGACCCGCCGCACGCTTATCGTGCCCAACCAGGCGATTGCCACATACGTCACCCAATGGACTTATGACAGCCACAACCGCCTTTTGGAGATGATCTATCCCGACGAGGAGAAGGTGACTTACTCCTACAACCTCGGCGGTCTGCTTGAGAAGGTCCGCGGCGAGAAGTCATACGGCTATGACTACATCACCAAGCTGGGCTACGACAAGTTCGAGCAGCGCAGCTACCTGAAGTACTGCAACGGTGCGGAGACGTTCTACACCTACGACAACCGCCGTCGCCTGAGCAACCTCGCGGTGAACAGCGGCAACAAGGCCATCATGGACAACGACTACACCTTCGACGCTGTAAGCAATGTCCTCTCGGTGGCGAACAATGCCTCGCTTCCTGCCAGCGGCAATGCCGGAGGCAAGATGTCGCACGCCTATACATACGACGGGCTGTATCGCCTCGCTTCCGCTACGGGTACATACACCGGAGCAGACAGCAAGTCCGCGTCCTACACCCTCGCCTTGGGCTATGACAACATGCACCGCATCACTTCCAAGAGCCAGCATCTGACCCAGGACAATGTGCAGTTCAACGGCACGCTCAATGTCGGATATGACCTGACATATACCTACGGCACTGAAGCCGGTAAGAAGTTCCAGCTCTCAAGTGTTAAAGATGTAAATTATCGTACCGAAGAGACTCCGGGAGACAATAAAATCGAAAATAATCACGTATATTTGTATGATAAGAACGGAAATCTTATATATGTGAACACCGGACGCATGATGAAAGATGGACATAACGAAACCGGCACGGGCGAGCGCAAGCTCATCTGGGACGAGGAAAACCGTCTGCTTGCAGTGGACGACAACGGCTTCGTGTCCAACTACTGGTACGATGCCGACGGCGAACGCACGGTCAAGACTTCCGGTGAGAGCGACCAGGTTTACGTTAATGGCGTATTCTCCGGCGGCTCCACCAACACGGCGAAGTTCTCGCTCTATGTCAGCCCGTACCTCGTGGCGAATCAGGGCGGCCGCTACACCAAGCATATCTACGCAGGCTCACAGCGCATCGTGTCGAAGATAGGCGATTTCGCCTCCTACGGCTCAGACCCGCGCCGCATAGAGTATGCAGGTGCAAACACCGACGGTCTGTCAGTTGACTATAAGGCGAAGTATGCGGCACAGCAGCAGGTAATCAAGGACAACTACAAGTTCTTCGATGTTCCCTACAACGGTACCGATAATGACAACTATGCTGACGGCGAGGGATTCTGCTGCAACGACGGTTCTATGGAGGCGGCGGTGGCTCAGGCCCGGAAGGCGCAGTCACGCGCGGTTGCCAAGTCTTTCAAAGACCCGGACAACTACGAGAACCTGCAGTTCTTCTATCATCCCGACCACCTCGGCAGCTCCAGCTTCATCACCAATCTTGAAGGCGAGGTCGTGCAGCACATCGAGTATGTGCCGTTCGGAGAGGTTTTCATAGAGGAACGCAATAATGTGTGGAACACGCCTTATCTCTTCAACGCAAAGGAATTTGACGAGGAGACAGGTATGTACTACTATGGGGCGAGGTACTATGAACCGAGACTGAGCTTGTGGATGTCAACTGATCCGATGCAAGAAAAATATCCCAATTTAACCACTTATACATTCGTTGAAAATAATCCCCTCAATATTGTAGACCCCACAGGGGAAGAACCCGTCTATAATACAAAGGGGGCATTCTTGGGATCAACATCTGAAGGCTTTAAGGGAGAGGTTCTGATTTATTCAGGCACAGAGAAAGTCGACTTTAGTAAGTTGACACGTAGTGATGCTGAGTCTAAATTTCCAGTAGATATAGATACCTACGACGTTATGAAAAAGTTAAACTTTGGGGGAATGTCAAGCGAATCCCATTCTAAAATATGGACGCATATAGTGTCTCAATTTGAAGGAATGGAAGTCTATGACGAGAGATTTTCCATGTCTCAGGTCCAAGGTGGAAAAATTGGGTATGAAAATGTAGATGGTGCTGGTTGGGAAACTACATTCTCTCCCAATAATCCAAATTATAAACCAAAGATTGTTGGAACTGGCGGTTATTCTTATGAAAGTACCGTGGAAAATATTGCGGCAAGTGTTATTGTCCACGAATGGTATTCTCATGGGAAAAAACATACAGCAGATGACATTAAATCTCATCGTCTTGCGTATAAGAATGTCATAAACTTCAAACGACTTTGGAATGGTACTACTGACAACTATAAACGATTCAATCTTCAATCGTTACGTTTCTATACTGAAAAAGAAACAGGGCGAAAAAAAGTTGATCCTTTATACAGGAATCTTTACAAGAAATATGTAAAATAAGGTTTAAGGTGTTGCAAAATCGCTAATTGATGAAAGTCAATTAGTTGGGTTTTGCAACACCCGTCCTTTAGTATGAACTCATTAGAATATGAAAAATTCCACAATGTTTTTATTAATTTCATTTGTTATATTATTTGCTTGCCAAAATTCTGGACAACAAGCATATAAAGATGATATTGTACCGATTGACTCAACATTTGTTGTGACCAATGATCGTCATGAGGATAATGTGTTACCAGACTCTGCAAAAATTACCATAATATCACCACGATTTGGAATGGACTCTATTGTATTTTCTTTAGATCATGGCAAAGAAAGCTCAATAGAGTTGTCATATATATCTGAAAAGGAAATATTACCAAGTACCTATTCAAACCAAATTCTTAAAAAAATTGGTGATATATTCCTTGAAAAGAAAACGCCTGTAATTATAGCTAAGAAATATTTGCCTGAAAAGGTAGCTTCTGATTTACCCTTTATTAGATTTGTAATATACAGTAATGATAAAACAATAGTCAATGAATACTTTGTTGGAAAGCGACAAAATCATTATGAAATTACTTATTCAGATTCTTTTTTAGAATTATACGATTTACTATATACTGCCGCAATGGAAGTATATGAATCAAAGCGGTAATATCAGTATAATAAAGAAGAAGATTAAACACCAGCTGTATGATGACCGACGGACATAGGGACAACAGTGTTGGCGAGCGCAAGCTCATCTGGGACGAGGAGAACCGTCTGCTTGCCGTGGACGACAACGGCTTCGTGTCCAACTACTGGTATGATGCCGACGGCGAGCGCACGGTCAAGACTTCCGGCGAGAGCGACCAGGTGTATGTCAACGGAGTATTCTCCGGCGGCTCCACCAATACGGCGAAGTTCTCGCTCTATGTCAGCCCGTACCTCGTGGCGAACCAGGGCGGCCGCTACACCAAGCATATCTACGCAGGTTCGCAGAGAATTGTGTCGAAGATAGGCGATTTCGCCTCCTACGGCTCTGACCCGCGCCGCATAGAATATGCAGGAGCAAATACCGACGGCCTTTCCGTGGACTACAAGGCAAAGTATGCCGCCCAGCAGCAGGTCATCAAGGACAACTACAAGACCTTTGATGTGCCTTATAACGGTACCGATAATGACAACTATGCTGACGGCGAGGGCTTCTGTTGCAATGACGGCTCTATGGAGGCTGCGATGGCACAGGCTCGGAAGGCACAGGCACGCGCGGTTGCAAGGTCGTTCAAAGACCCGGACAACTACGAGAACCTGCAGTTCTTCTACCATCCCGACCATCTCGGAAGCTCCAGCTTCATCACCAACCTTGAAGGCGAGGTCGTGCAGCACATCGAGTATGTGCCGTTCGGAGAGGTGTTCATAGAGGAGCGCAATAATGTATGGAACACTCCTTATCTCTTCAACGCAAAGGAATTTGATGAGGAGACGGGTTTGTATTATTATGGTGCGAGATACTATGATTCCAAACTTAGCATTTGGATGTCGGTGGATCCTTTAGTTGAAAAAACTCTTCAACCTTACCAGTATGCATATAATAACCCTATAAGATATATAGATTTTATTGGGTTAGAAGGAGAAGAACCAGATGGCATAGTTGGCTATGTGATAAAGTGGTTTAAGGGAGATCCTACCTATAAAGGTTCTGGGTGGGGACACGGGCCTCGAACCCAATTAAAAAATCTTTTAGGCTTAGATTCTAATATTAGTAACGTTGCTGAAGCTGGAGTTATGTCAATGCTTCAAGCCGATGAAGTTAATGTCACAGGACAAGCTCTTGAAAAGATCAAGAATGATCCTGCCGTCAAAGAATTTGACCAAACCATTATTCAGATGGCCAAAAATAATCCTAAATTTGGAAAATCAGATTTTGAATTTACATATAATCAAGGTATCCAATTAGGCGGAAAACGAGCTCCTGATGATATGCGTGAACAAGCTAAAAGATTTTGGGATCCAAAATACAGAGACACATGGAAAGTCGCAGCTTAATGAATTAACATGGCTTGTTAGGAGTGTGTATGTCAAATCAGAAGTCTCTGTTTCAGTTAGTGGTCTTACTACCATAAAGCATAGCTTTTCAGATATATTTGATTTAAGACCTTCTGGTGGCGGAAGAAATGAGGCTTATGATGCGACGACTAAAGTTCTTGGGTTCTTTTATCATGACATCTGTGGAGGTAACGATCAAATGAGAGTAAATGCTACTTGGAAACAGGTGTATCAAATTAAGGAAAAATAACTATCAATAGTATGTTGCTTTGTCTTTGAAGTTCAAGGACAAAGCAACATATACAATACTCTAAATATGAAACAGGTTATACGATTATTATTTGCGACAATTTTGACAATTACAATTTCATGTAATTGTAATAGAAATAAATATCAATCTATCAACATTGATGATTTCTATACAAGGAACACAAGTTGGGATTACATACGCATACCGCTTGTCAAGCCGTTTGAATTAGTCAACTTAAAGGGAAATGAAGGTTGGATCATCAATACTTCACGATGGGAATATCACAAAGGTGATATTTCAGCAGTAGATTCTATTCAATGTAATGACACTATGATAGTTGGTCATGTAAAAGAATATATCGATTTTGAAAATGAAAAGTTTAACACACCAGAATTTTGGTTCGTTATAAATTTCAAAACAAAAAAGATTCATAGCTTTCTTAATCATAATGATTTTCAAGAAATAAAGGAAGCAAATAATCTTATGCCAGTTGATTCTGTATATTCTTATTTTATAAAAGAAAAAACGCTATCTTGGTTCCCTGATTCTATTTCATCTCTAATAAGAAACTCTCAAGAATAGTACCAATTTTTATACAAATTACAATATTGAAGAGCAGAGAGTAAGATGTCGTGAATACAAGTCGGCTTAAGATAAGTAAGATCGACTTGTTTTTTAATTTTGCAATAAGCATATTTATTTAATTGCTTTATCTTCAATGCGGCTCGTTTTCCCAACCGGCAGGAAAAACGATACTGTCACATCGACATTGGGATGAGCTTGCAACAATGATTTTAACTGAATTTTAGGTCGGAATTATTGCAAATATTTCCGACCTAAAGTAATCTCACAGATGACGAATAATCAGGGAGTAAAAGCAAAAGTTCCGCCCTGGTACGCATTGAAAAGAGGCGTGGCGGAAATTGTCAATGCAAAGGTACTGCTTTTATTTTAATCAGGCAACTTTCTTCAAGAGAATTGGTTTGGAATCAGCAATAAAACTTATTTGAGTCGATTGCCTTACTTCCAAAGCGGCTCGTTTTCCCAGCCGACAGGAAAGCCCATCGCCGCCACATCAACCATTGGGTATTTTGCTATCAGATTTTTTAATCCTGATACAAAATGAGATTTACCATTTATAGATTCCATCCAATATGCTGTGCAGCATAAAACCGCATATAAACGGTTGGAGTCAATATCTGTATGGTTGATCCAATTTCCTCGGATTTTACCAGTCATTTGCGGTGTCGCAGAAAGGCTACGATTCCATATACGTGCATGATGTGCGCAACAATTCCTCAATGAAGCGATGCTACGCATCCAGCTTTCCAATATCTCGTGATTGGGCAAATTGAACTCACGAGCAATGGCTTTCTTGACTTTCTTATCAGAGAAGTTGTAATACAATTTGGACAGAGTACCCAATGATGCAAGCTCCAGAGTCTTCCATGCAGGAGGAAATGCCGGTTTTATGTATTTTTTGAAATGCGCCTTTATGAAATCTTCACGGGAGCGTTCCAGTTCCCTGTCAATAGCCGAGAGGTTCTGTGCAAAAAGGCGTTCATTAGCCGAAAGATTTACATCCATAAACCAAAATGGTCCGTATGCTAATGAGAAATGTTGGATGACCTTAGCACGCAACGCAATTTCAATTTCTTGTATAGCTGCAAATATAAGTTGCCTTAACTTGGTGTCAAACTCATATAATGCAAATGCGTTCTCCAGCGTGCTCCCAAGTTTGAAGTGATGAGTTTCCTTATCATCCTCCATCGGACGGAGATAAGCGGCAATCCTAAAATAGCTGACAACGCCTAACTTTCGCAAGGCTTCACTTTCATCATGGATATCCAATCCGTTTGATTTGAGTCGCTCAATAATGTCGGCTAAGGTTAATGCCGGTTTAGAGTATTCTGTTTCCATATAAAATAAAAGACCCGCCCTGGTTCGCTGTTCTATGGGAAGCGTGGCGGATTCTGTCGGTGCAAAGAT
>DAAP01000038.1 GCA_001701165.1 Bacteroidales bacterium H4
AATTTATTTAGGACAATATTGCCCGTCAGCTTACATTCCAAAGCCCTACCCCACTTATTATCAATACTCATAAGGGCAATTTGTCACAACAAACGGCATAAGCAGAAAATAATCCGCCACCGCCATATGCACGAGACATGTATCCAACTTTTAGCGTTTTTTTGCTAAGTTATTAAGCCGATAAGTATTAACTTTGTCGTATGGAAAAGACCGGTCAAAGCGCAACGACAAACGATGCACCACACAAAGAAGAATTTTTGAAAGGCAAGACTGCAAAAGGCACGCGCCGCCGCAAGGTTATACTATATACTGCCGCAGCCATAACTGCGCTTATCGTCCTCGTCGGCGCATGGGCATGGGTCACCGTAGCACGCACCTACGATGGCGCACAACCTGTGCGCATATACATACCGCGAGGTGCCGACTCGGAAGCCGTCTCCAAAATACTTACTGACAGCCTCGGCAGCTACGGTGCCACTGTAGCACGGATTTGGAGATGGCGTGACGGAAACCCGGAAGTCGCCGCCGGCTCGTACGTCATCACCGAAGGAGACCGCGCGTGGTCGGTAGTCAACCGCTTGCGCTTTGGCGCTCAGACGCCCATAAGGCTAACATTCAATAATATACGGACGCTCGGCGACTTAGCTTCGCGCATCAGTGCCAAAATGATTTGGGACTCCTTAGCTTTCATCAATGGATGCGCCGAAGTGCTTCCGGTCATGGGCTACGACACGCCCGAGCAATACATCGCCGCATTTGTACCTGATACCTACGAGGCATTTTGGACCGACAGTCCGGCCAAGCTCATCAAGCGTCTAACCACAGTGCGCGATGCCTTTTGGACCTCGGAACGATGCCGGCAGGCTAAGGCCTTGAACCTCACGCCCACACAAGTAACCACCCTGGCGTCCATAGTTGAGGAAGAAACCGCCAAAGACGACGAAAGGCCCAAGGTAGCACGCCTATATCTCAACCGTCTGGCAATAGATATGCCGCTGCAAGCCGACCCTACCGTCAAATTCGCCATGGGCGACCCCACCCTACGCCGCATCACCGGACCGATGCTCCGCACACCATCTCCCTACAACACTTATCTCAAAAAAGGCCTTCCGCCGGGTCCTATACGTATGCCGGAACGTGCCACCATCGATGCAGTCCTGTATGCACCGGAACACAACTACATATATATGTGCGCACGCGAGGACTTCAGCGGATACCACAATTTCACCGACGATTACGCCGTACACAAGGCCAACGGCGCTCGATACCGCGCCGCCCTTGATGCTCGCGGCATCAAGTGATTTTCCTATCTTCCGGATACACACCATCGCATAACACGCCTATTGCGGCCGCCAACGACGGTCCGAAAAACTACGTTGCATCCAATGCAAAAGCTATCGATTTTTCAGGACGAATGACATGACCGTGTCTTCATGCACGTTTTACGACGATTATATCGAACACGCTATAGAAGACATATTCATATTTGGCCAAATCGCACTTTGTTACGGAATTTTTCCTCCGCCAAGAGTTCCGCATCTCGACAAAAGTATGTAAATTTGTAAATTGTAACCAAACGACAGAATTAGACACACGTCATGAACATATACAAATATGCACAAAGTATGCGTCGCATGGCAACCATAGCCGTCATCGCCACAATCGCTGTGTCGGCGTCTTATGCCGCCGAGCCGCAGCTACTCGTCGAGATGCCCGTGCCGCCAAGCGAAATTGTCCGTATGGACCAACGCGCCAACTATATACTTGACAATTTTTGGAAAAACTGCAATTTCAAGAGTATATTCTCATCCAAGGAGCGCCTGGACTACACCATGGGGCAATTTTTTGCACTGACACCGCTGGCAACTGCCGACACGGTACACATCGCCATCAATCGGCTGCTTACAGGCGTGGAAAAATCGGCACCCAAGCAGTTGCCCGAATTGGCACGCATAGCCGAGCGCTGGACTTATGCTGACAGCGCCGAATACCAAAGTGATGAGCTCTACCTGCCTTTCGTGAAGGCCGTAGTGGACTGCAAAAAAGTCAAGGGAGCCGAACGCGCACGCTTCGAAGCCCAGTACACAACACTGACGTCAAGCAGCGTCGGTTGCACCGTGCCCGACTTCGAGTTTGTACGTCCTGACGGCTCCATCGGACACTTCGGCGAAGTGGACGCGCCGCACATCCTGCTGATGTTCTTCGACCCGGACTGTGCCGACTGCCGACTGGCCAAGGCTCGCTTCAGTGCCGATTACGCCATCAACTGGCTGTGCGAAAAAGGCATACTGAAAATTGTGGCAATATATCCCGGTGAGGACAGCGACCAATGGCGTGCCGAGGCCTTGGATATGCCCGATACGTGGGTCAAAGGCAGTTACGCCGATGCAGACACCTATTTCGCCATGCCCACCATGCCCATGCTATACTACATAGACAAGCAACATGTGGTGCAAGCCAAAGACGTCAAGCCCGACAATGTACTCAAGGCCTTTCAAGCGCTTGTACGCAGCATCGTCAACAGCGCACAGGCCGCAGACAGCGACAAACCCGCCGGCAATACCGATGAAGAGCAAAATAAATCCGAATAACCCTCGCACGCAAGACCCGGCACACACATGAAGATAGCCGTACTGATTTCCGGAGGCGTCGATAGCGCCGTAGCCGTCTACCGCCTGCTCGAACAAGGGCACGACCTGCACTTGTTCTACATACGCATAGGACTGGACAACGGCGAGGGCGACTGCTCGGCTGACGAGGACATAGAGATGTGCACGCTCATAGCACGCCGCTTCGGATTGCCCTTCGATGTAGTATCGCTGCACCAAGAATATTGGGACAACGTCATGGAATACGCCCTGCGCACAGTGCGCCAAGGGCTGACGCCAAATCCCGACATGATGTGCAACAAGATGATAAAGTTCGGATATTTCGAGCAACGCTGGGGGCACCTCTACGACATGACCGCAACCGGCCATTACGCAACCGTCATCACCGATTCCGATGGTCACAAATGGCTGGGCACAGCCATCGACCCGGTCAAGGATCAAACCGACTTCCTGGCACGCATAAGTTACGAACAACTGAACCACCTGATGTTCCCCATAGGCGACCTACCCAAAGAGGAAGTACGCCGCATAGCCGCCGAAGTACACATGCCCAACGCCATGCGCAAGGACTCGCAAGGCATATGCTTCCTTGGCAAAATAAATTACAACGACTTCATACGCCGACACCTCGGCGAGCGCCCCGGACCTATCGTCGAAATCGAAACCGGGCGCAAGCTGGGCGAGCATCGCGGATTTTGGTTTCACACCATAGGACAACGCAAGGGACTGGGACTCAGCGGAGGCCCATGGTATGTCGTACGCAAAAACGCCCACGACAACGTCGTGTACGTCTCCGGAGGATACGACACCGCCAAACAATACGGCGATACGCTGCCACTCACCGAGATGCACTACATCTCCGGATGCCCATGGACTCCCGAAGACCTGGCAAAAGGCGTTGACATAACCTTCAAAAACAGACACACGCCTGAATTTACGGATGCAACAATGACATTGGCCCCCAACGGCGACTACGTGGTACGTGCCGCGCACCAAGTCCAAGGCATAGCACCCGGCCAGTTCTGCGTAATCTACGACAAGGAACGCCACCGCTGCTTCGGCTCGGGCATAATCACCGGCGCAAGCGTCATCACCGACAACCTTGACACAAAGTAAAACCGCCATGGACAACAGAATAAGACTCAGAATAATGGGCATAAGCTACAACCCCGTACGCAGCGGAGCCTTCGCACTGCTCCTTGCCGACGAAGAGGGCGAAAAACGCATACCCATACTCATAGGGGCCAGCGAAGCACAGGCCATAGGCATCAAGATGCAAGGCGTAATTCCGCCGCGCCCCATGACTCACGACCTATTTTGCTCTCTCGGCCAAGCCTTTGGCATACAGCTCGAAGAGGTGTTCATCTACCGCTTCGAAGATGGAATTTTCTCCTCTGAAATAACCTTTCGCGACCGCGAAGGCAAGGAAGCCGTACTGGACGCTCGCACCTCAGATGCCGTAGCCATAGCCGTGCGCGTCGGAGCTCCAATATACACCACCCCCGAAATCTTGGAACGTGCCGGTCTGTCCTTGGAGGAATGTATCACCGAAGACCTCAATAAAGATTCGGAAGACAGGACTCGCCAAGCATCAAAAACAGAATCACAAGACCCGGACGAAATGTCCGATGAACAGCTCGAGGCGTTGCTCGAACAGCTGACTCGCGACGAAGAGTACGAGGAAGCCGCTCGCATCAATTCCATACTTCGCCAACGCCGAAAGGACAAATAAACGACAAACCTAAAAAACCATACAATAAACCAATCAACCAAAAATCACACACGCTTCAATGAAAAGCTCCACTTTAAAAGCCAAACTTGCGACTCTAAGCTTCTTCGAGTTTGCAATATGGGGAACGTACCTCGTATCCATGGGCATGTTCCTGTATCACGTAGGCTTAGGCCAGGAAATATTTCTCTTTTATATGGTTCAGGGACTTGTGTCTCTGTTTATGCCCGCCGTGATGGGCATCGTTGCCGACCGTTGGCTACCGGCACAAAAAACCTTGGCTCTATGCCACTTCATAGCCGCCATATTTATGTTTGCCGCCGGATACTATGCCATGTCGGTACTGCCTGATGGATGGATCGAAATGACCCACGAACAGCTGGTCGGCTATGTGGACTTCGGCACAATATTCACGCTGTATACCATCTCTGTGGCTTTCTATATGCCCACAATAGGACTTAACAACTCGGTGGCCTTCAATGCCCTCGAAAGAGGAGGCCTGGACACGGTCAAGGACTTCCCTCCCATACGAGTATTCGGAACTGTAGGCTTCATCGTGGCCGAACTGATGGTAAATTTTGTGGAAATAGACGGTATCACACTGCAAAAAAGCTACACCCAATTCTTTGCCACCGGCGCTTTCGGCATCATCATGGCTCTGTACGCGTTGACCATGCCCAAATGTCCGGTCAACAAGAGCGCCAGTGGCGGACTTGCCGATGCCCTCGGCCTGCGTGCCTTCGCCCTATTCAAGACACGCCGCATGGCCATATTCTTCATATTCTCGATGCTACTGGGCGTATCGCTGCAAATCACCAACAGCTATGGCACCACCTTCATCGAAAGCTTCAGCAAAGTGACCGAATACAGCGAAGGACTGCTCAACGGATGGTTTGCACACAACCCGACATTCCTGATTTCGATTTCGCAATGCTCCGAAGCCCTGTGCATTCTGATGATAGCCTTCTGCCTTAAGCGCTTCGGCATCAAAGGCGTAATGCTGATTGCAATGTTTGCATGGGTACTACGCTTCGGTTTCTTCGGCATCGGCGACACCAACTTCCCCGGCGTCATCTTCCTCATCCTGTCCTGCATCGTCTACGGCGTTGCCTTCGACTTCTTCAACGTCTCCGGCGGTATTTACGTCGACCAACAGACCGACCCCAAGCTGCGCTCATCCGCTCAAGGTCTTTTCATGATTATGACCAACGGTATCGGCGCTTCGCTGGGCACATTTATAGCCGGCGAATTTGTAGTCAATAAATACGTTATGACACAAGAAGTAGGGACACAAGCCATGATTGACGGATGGCATCACTCGTGGTTCATCTTTGCCGCATACGCCTTAGCCGTATTTATCATGTTCTACTTCTGCTTCAAAGCTCCCAAGAAAGTCGAAGAAAAAACAGTCAACAATATCTAACAGCCAATAAAGTGCGGTGTCCGAATGTCTCGGACATCGCGCTTTAACGGCCAACGACACATACGGGAATGATCCAGTTCTACGCGCCCGACATACAGCAAACATTGACGCTGCCGCCCGAAGACAGCGCACACGCCGTACGCGTGCTGCGTATGCACACGGGCGACACATTATATGTCGTGGACGGTCGCGGCACACGCTACACATGCACCCTCGTAGCCGGCGATGCACGCCGCGCAGTCGTAGCAATCGATGACGCCGTTACCATCGAACGCGTATGGCCTGCGGACATCACCGTAGCCGTCGCACCGGCCAAACATATAGACCGCACCGAATGGCTGGTCGAAAAACTGGTGGAAATCGGAGTAGACAACATCGTCCCGGTGCTATGCGCTCGGTCGGAACGTCGCGAAATCAAGGTAGAACGCCTCCGCAAAATTGCCGTTTCGGCTATGAAACAGTCGCTTAAGGCTATCATGCCGAACATCGCCGAAATGACCCCGCTACCCCAACTGCTACGGCAAACCACGGCACAGCAACGCTTTATCGGGTATTGCGATGCTCACACCGAGCGGACGCTCCTTTCAAAGGCATTGCAACCGCGCCTTAGCACGCTGCTGCTCATAGGCCCCGAAGGGGATTTCTCCCCACAAGAAGTAAAACAATGCCTCGACGCCGGATGCAGAGCTGTCACCATGGGCGACAACCGCCTGCGCACCGAGACAGCCGCACTCGTCGCCTGCGACACCTTCCATATCATCAACCAAATTCACTAATGAACGCCAACGAATTACTGCAATATCTGACCCCGACAGCAGTCAAAGGCACAACATTCTTCCTTCTGGCCGGCCCTTGCGTCATCGAGGGCGAAAAAATGGCACTCGACATTGCCGAAAAGATACTGAGTACAACCTCCGAGCTGGGTATACCCTACGTTTTCAAAGGCAGCTACCGCAAGGCCAACCGCAGCCGCCTAGACTCGTTCCAAGGCATAGGTGACGAAAAAGCTCTGCGCATACTCGCAAAAGTGCGCGACACCTTCGGCATTCCCGTGGTCACGGACATCCACCTGCCCGCCGAAGCCGCCATGGCCGCCGAATACGTGGATATTCTGCAAATTCCGGCGTTCCTATGCCGCCAAACCGACCTGCTGGTGGCCGCCGCACACACCGGCAAGATGGTCAACATCAAGAAAGGGCAATTTCTGGCACCCGAATCGATGCATTTCGCCGTCGAAAAAGTCCGACAAAGCGGCAACGATGCCGTAGCCGTCACCGACCGCGGTACAATGCTTGGATACGGCGACCTCGTGGTCGATATGCGCGGCATACCCGTGATGCAGCAGCAATGCGGATGCCCGGTCATTATGGACATTACACACTCGCTGCAACAGCCCAATACCAACAACGGAGTCACCGGCGGGCATCCCGAACTGATTGAGACCCTCGGCCGCGCGGCCATAGCCGTAGGCGCCAACGGCATATTTATCGAGACACACCCGCAACCGGCCAAAGCCCTCTCCGATGGCGCCAATATGCTGCGTCTGGACCTACTGCCCACGCTATTGCGGCATCTTTTGGCCATACGACGCACCATCGCCGCATTCTGACATCTTCACACTCATACCACACGACAGATGACACGACACATTTCAATCCTCCTCGCCGCAATCACGGCCATGGCCATAACAACACGCGCCGACATCAACAACCCGATGACCAAAGCCGTGCTGAATGTCTACGCACAACAACTCAGCGAAGACCCAAAGGACTACGAGACATATCTCAACCGCGCCAACGTATATTACAGCAACAACGAGTATCTGCGTGCGCTCTCGGATGCGGACAACGCCCTCAAATATATCCCCGAGAAAGACACCGAGACACGCATGCGCGCACTCACTCTGCGTGCCAATATATATTTGCAAACCGAACGACCCGCCGAAGCACTGCGCGACCTTGACGCCACAGTGGCATTGGACCCCACTTCATATATCAATGTCTATCTGCGTGCCAATACGCGCTACACACTCGAACAATACGCCGCCGCTCGTGAAGACTACAACCGTCTGCTACGTCTCAACCCTCGCAGTACCGAAGCCATGATAGGACTGGCTCGCATAGCAGTCAAAGAAAACAACCTCGGCACAGCCACACAATACCTCGATGATGCGGTAGCGTCTGATCCAAACAACGCGGATATATACGTGCGCCGTGCCAACGTGCGCCGCTCGATGGGCAACGGCAGCGGCGCCGTCGAAGACATCATGCTGGCTCTGAGCACGGACGCTTCCAACGCTCGCGCCACCAAGCTGCTTGTAGATATGGCTAATACCGACTATGCCGTTGTCATCGAAGGAATTACACGCGCCATCGAACAAGCTCCGCGAGTTGCCATGTTTATTTATCTGCGAGCCTACATACAGCAAGCGCATTTCCACTACAAAGCCGCATTAGCCGACTACAACACCATCATCACGCAAAACCTCAACGACTACCGAGGGATATACGCAGGGACGGCACGCTGCCGCTATGCCCTCGGTCAATACGACTCGGCACTGGCCGACATCGACCAAGCACTGGCTGCCGCTCCCGACAATGCCGACAACCACATACTGCGTGCTCGCATATTGCGTGCCCTCGGCCGACGCGTCGATGCATACAGCGCCGCCGCTCGTGCGCTGGCACTACAACCCAACAATACACAGGCACTCATCGAATTGGGACTGACAGCCTATTCGCAAGAACAATACAGCCAAGCCGCCGACCTGTTCGGAGAAGCGACAATGACTGCCGAAGGCGCCGATGCGGCACGCGCGTATATGCTGCGTGCCTCAGTGCTCGAAGAACGTCTGAACCAGCCTGTTGCCGCAGCCGGATTCTACCGACACGTAGCCGAGACAACAACGCCGCAAGCAAGGCAAAACGCGACTGCGGACGCGGCATCCTCCGCCACAAACCCAGACGCCATTGCCATCCTAAATGCCGACCCGGCAATGCTGCGCCCGTTGGCTCTATTGCACTGCGGCGAACGTCAAGCCGCCGATGCAGCCATGGCAACAATTATTGCCCTACCTGACGCCGATGGCGCCCACGCCTTCGAAGCTGCCTGCTACTACGCACAAGCATCCGCCCTCGCCAAAGACAAGACAACGGCCTCAGCCGACACCGATGCAGCCTTCCGTCATCTCGAGACCGCACTGACACGCGGTTACGGAGACCTGCACCGCCTGCGTGATGACACCGATGCCCCGGCCAACATTGCTCCTCTGCGCACAGACAGCCGCTTCACAGCCCTCACAACACGCTTCGCCCACCTGTTCTGACATCGCACAAACAATACACATCTATTGTTTTACATTATTATATAGCCTTCAACTTACATAATATGACAAACGTTCTTTTTTGCAGTGTAGGTCGCCGTTGTCGCCTGCTTATGGACTTCAAGAAGACTCTAAACGGCCGTGGCTTAATTATTGCCACAGATAACAGTTCGACAGCACCAGCCTTGTATTTTGCAGACAAACGACATATCGTGCCTCGCATAACAGATCCAAAGTATCTTGACACAATTCTTGACATATGCAAGAAAGAAAACATCAAGGCCATCACAACACTCATCGATCCGGAAATATCTATTCTTGCGAATAATAGAGAACGTTTTTTAGACAACGGGATTATACCCTTATGCCCGAATAAAGCTTCGGCAGACTTGTGCTTCAACAAATACGAAATGTTTAAATACTTGTCATCAAAGGGTATACGCACTCCGCTTACATTTCACAACATTGATATATTCAAACAAGCACTTGCCGCTGGCGAAATCTATTTCCCAGTATTTATGAAACCTATTTGCGGTAGCGCAAGTATCGGGGCACATCGCGTCAACGACATCCAAACACTCGAAGAAGATTGGAATAGCGGTCAACACGACTACATCATACAAGAACTGATGACAGGTGGAGATTGCGATGCTGATGTATATGTGGACTGTATATCGCATAAAGCTGTTGCGGCCTTTTCTAAAAGAAAAATAGAAACCCGTATAGGTGGTGCAAGCAAAACAATATCCTATAAAGATCCAAAACTTTTCTCTTTTATCCGCGAGATATGCGATGTATTCACATTCAATGGACCACTGGATATGGATTTCTTTATAAAGGATGGCGAATATTATCTATCAGAAGTAAATCCTCGTTTCGGAGGAGCCTACATTCATGCTTATGGAGCAGGCGTAGATTTCCCTCAACTAATAATAAACAATATTAATGGTATAACCAACAAAGACCAAATCGGCAAATACGAAGAGAATATCGTAATGCTCATGTATGACGATGTCGTAATACGTCACGCATCCGAGCTTGCAGATACTAATTTTAAGTTACTATAGTATTCTGACGACAAGTTCAAAAAAGAGAGCTGTGTCACAATAAAGCTATTGCAGCACAGTCCCATTGTCTAGCCTAAAGTCGGGATAAATCAAGTCAAGCGTCCCTTCTCGGAATGCGTCAGCCACGGTTACTTGAAAACCGGGCGCACCGAGAACCCGTAAGAGCGCGGCTGGCTGGTAATATGCGTATGCTCGTCCCAAAAACCGAGTGTGTAGGCGTAGGAGAACAAATAACCGGGGTTCACCGTGGATGTCAAATAATTGGCAGACTTATCGTCAAAAAACTTGTCCGTGCGAAACCCGGCGGCAGGCAGGAACAGGCTGTTCCCGTTAGGCCCTGTGACTTTGTTGCCCTTGACTCCATTCAGGGTCGTCCACTCCCATTTGCAATTAAACAACAGCTCTGACATTTCGAACACGGTAGGTATTCGCCACGGATAGGCGCGAGCCACCACGGCTGCATCATCGTGAGGTTCAAGAGTTATCAGACGGTCCATTAAGTTGTACTTGGAATAAAACATACCCGTCTCATACTTGTAGTTCTCATCGGTAAATGTTTCCTTAGGTCTTGTTTCGCCCCAGGCATAGTAGTCGCCGAACTCCTCCGGAGCATTGGCTCCGAGGTTGCAAGTCGCCCATTTGACGGACAGTCCAAGGTCCACATACGAGCTCTTATCTGCTATCATATCTTCTGTCATATCGCTATATTTTTTTGTTACGACACAAAGGTAGCATGCCGCAGTCGCCCAAGTCAATAGTGTCGCGACTTTATGTGTGAACCACCCGTTTTTCTGTACGAACCCAATATTGTAATCAAACGTTAAATCAAAAAAGGAGCCTTCCTGATCGGGTTTTTGACAGAATAAACTTGAG
>DAAP01000047.1 GCA_001701165.1 Bacteroidales bacterium H4
AATTTGATGCGGTTGCCCTGGCATCGGGCCGGCCAAACTTGAGGAGGCTCGAATTAAGTCCTTTAAGAGCTATTTTCTGCCGAACAAAATCACAGTTTTCACCGATTTCAACGAGACCAATTTTGGGAAGCATAGTAACAACAGACCCTACGGCTGCCTAATCAATAGCTTCTCATACAGCCTGGCCAACAAGCAAGAGATAATCCACCAATACAAATATTTCGCGCCGATTCAGTATTTTGCGTCATATTCCGAAACGACATTAGACCCTACTGACAATGCGTTTGAAGTATTAGCTCCGTTCGACCTGACTGCGCACAAGTACCTATGTCCTATATACGCCGTTATCAGCAACTTGATTTCTCGTGGTTGTCCTACGTGGGCGAGCAAAAAAGTGTTTGACTACATCGTCACTTTACCCGACAGCCAAAGGCAACAAAACTTGCGTGCCGTTGCCCGCATACAAAAAACATTGATTGAAGCACTAATTTCAAAAAGGCTAAACGCAGAAAAAGCACATTGGAATATATTGATACTTGAAGACGACTCTTCAGTTGCAGAGTTAGCCGTAGCCGATTTCTATGAATTGTATCACAATCTTATCGCCATGACAGTTGAGTATGACAGCCTAGAGCTGCCGTCTTATTCCGTTCACACAAAACGCGATGCAGATACAAGCCGTAAATACGACATTATCCTTGATGTGTCGATACTCCAATATTGCGACACCACAAATGTCTCTTTTCCCAAGTTTAATGCCCTAAACGATTGTTATTTCATTATTCGCTCTTCAAAAAGTATATTTTCAAACAGAACAATCTATACTACACAGCGCATTAAATACAAACCTCTTACGTACAAAGACACACACGGCAACTATGCAATCATTGAGCAGACCGCCCGACACTTACGGTATTTTCTAAACCTGATTTTCAGAAAAGAAGACTTTCGTCCCGGGCAATTACCCATTCTTTCGCGAGCCTTAAGCCTGAACAACGTTATCGGATTATTGCCAACAGGAGGCGGCAAATCATTGACATATCAATTGGCCGCAATGCTTCAGCCGGGAGTAACAATTGTAGTCGACCCCCTAAAAAGTCTTATGAAAGATCAGGTCGATGGACTCCTCCGCGCCGGCATAGACGCTGTTACATTTATTAATAGCGAATTATCCTCCCGCGAGAAAGCCAATCGGGCAAAACAACTAACCGAATCGAAAATCCAGATTATTTTCCTGTCGCCTGAGAGGTTAAGCGTTTATGGATTCCGTGAGACCCTGCGTTCCATGAGAGAATCCGATGTCTATTTTGCCTATGGAGTCATTGATGAAGTACACTGTGTATCCGAGTGGGGACATGATTTCAGATTAGCATATCTTCATCTCGGACGAAACCTATACAATTATGCGCTACCCAAGGAGAGCCCAGGCGGAGAAGACAACCACATCTCTTTGTTCGGCCTTACCGCTACCGCATCATTTGACGTATTAGCCGATGTCGAACGTGAACTCTCCGGGCAAAGGTCTTATAAATTAGACGAAGAAGCTACAGTTCGCTTTGAGAACACAAATCGTCTCGAATTACAGTATCTTGTATTGCCTATTGACGGAGAAAAAGCCAATAGTAGATTTGACATCGGCCAAATTAAAGAGGATGCTATATTAGAAACAATTCAAGCTGCGACATCAAAACTTGTTGAAATACAACAAGCGCCCAACCTGAAACGGATTCGAGATCGTTTCATTGAGCGAGAGAATATAACCGATGAGAATAAAATCGCGGACATCCAAAAATGCAATCTATCCATTGATATTAACAATCGTTGGTATGAATCCACACAGGATCCATCCGCTTGTATCGTATTTTGCCCATATGCTTCTGACAATGTTAAAGTCCACTTATCTCCTTTTTCCGTCGCTACTAAACTATCCTCTTTCGGCATAAACCACATATCCACATTCAAGGGAGGAGATAATTCATCATGCCAAGACGAGTTTCTTTCAGATAAAAGCAACATTATGGTTGCGACAAAAGCTTTTGGGATGGGCATAGACAAGCCAAACGTTAGGCTAACGATACATACAAACTTCCCCTCCTCCTTAGAATCCTTTGTACAGGAAGCCGGGCGTGCAGGTCGAGATAGAAAAACAGCCTTGGCAACTATAATGTATTGCCCTCGTGAGTTCTCGACACAAGACCCTCGCACGAGTTATCAGGTATACCATTCTGCGGATTACCAGACAAATCTCTATTTCTACAAACAAAATTTTTTGGGCAAAGAATTTGAGGTCTATGTTATGAATCTTCTGATGACAAACATTGACGTCATCATCAGCAACGAAGAATGCAAAACGCCTAATAATATTGATGCAGACGACACAGTCACCATAAAAAAAGCGACACGAGGCATTACTCAATTCATAAAAAAATACCCGGCAGGAACTGTCTTGACTTATTACATTGACTATAGTTCCGCAGGAAAGGATAATATCTTAGACAGACTCAACGAGTCTCTTATTTCTTGTCACCTACCGGTATTTGAAACCATCAAGAGCGACTCTCTAAAGATTCCTCATAAAGGAAAATACGTCAATGTCTATGGAAAGACATCTTACAAAGACGCTATCCAGAAGGCAATATACCGAATGTGCGTTATTGGCTTGATTGAAGATTTCACTGAAGATTATGTCAACCATTGCTTCCGTATCACCACAAGATGTCAAGAAGATAGTGTATACCTCGACAATCTTCGTTTTTATTATCGAAAATACTATTCGGAAGAACGAGCAAATGAAATAATACAGCAAGTTCAGGAGCAAGCAAAATCCGAAGGGACAATACTGGCGTGCCTTAAGAATATTACATCTTTTGTCTACAGAAATATAGCAGACAAACGCGCCCGAGGCATTAGTGACATAGAACAGTTCTGCAATCAAGCGGTATCTTCGAATAAAGATTGGAAAGACACGAATGAAGACCTCAAAGACTTCATATATTATTACTTCAATTCGAAATACGCTCGTGAAGGATTTACGACTTATGATTCCATAGCTAAGTCCGACATTCCGTATTCACTAAAAGATGATACAAACATAGACCTTCACAGTCAAGCAGAGATAACAGATTTTGCTCTTGTAAAAAAATATATGCGAGTTGTCAAACCAGAAATTGTGAACAACGACTCACAGATTGACAACGTCAAGCACCTGCATGGCGCTATCAGATTAATTCGCCGTGCATTACCTGAAATGAATCCGGTATTAAATCTGCTGAATATATTCTGTATTCTCTTCCTTGGCCAACAAGACAACGAACTACTGGAAGAAGAGTTGCTTCATGACTACAACGAAGTTGTAGACCTTTACACAGCATCTAACAAGACATATTTAATCCGAAACTTTAAGAACCTCTTAGAAGAAAGTGGCGCAATAAGCGAGGATAGCACCGATTATTTCATGAAGCTAAACAGTCTTATTCAACTAAGGACACACCTAAAGAACATCCAAGAACTATCAAATACTTATTTATTATGATTGACGATAAGATACAACGCACATTATACGAGTTAGAGCAGCAATTACGTGGCATTGATTCCGCACATAAGCAGGTCAAAACCACCGTCAGTGCTTTTGAAGAACTTCAAAACGAGACATCGGCATATGTTCGCAACCTCGGGAGAATTCAAGAGAGTATACACTCAATAGTATCTCTCTTAGAACAACACAACAAAGAGCAGACCTTTGCAATAGAAAAAGACAGAGAACAAATAATTAAATCCTGCAACACTGCCATAGAACAACTCTCCACCGCCACACAAGACGCAAAAGAATCGATAAATACAGCCATCTCATCCTTCAACAACAAGCTAAACATTATAATCGGACTAAATATAGTTGCCGTAGTAGTGGTAGTCTTATGCTTACTATCTAAATAGCCCAAAATCAGCTTGCTTAACCATACTCAACAAGAAAATGTTTTATGACATAAGGGTAAACAAGCCAGGCGTACCGGATACTCGAAGGGCACCGAAAACAAGGGCCAAATGTTAAAAATGAGAGGAGCCGGGGGGTCGCTATATATGTTTTACAACATATTATGCTGCCATTTGCGAATTAATGTGTAATTTTGACGTCCAATTCCGCTGAGAAGTGCGATGCCCGACAGGGTTTCGTGCAATGCTTGTTTTCCCTCTTATGGCGAAAATGGGCATACAGGTGTGCGACATAGAGATGTTCCACTCAGTCATGCTCGCGGGAAAGGACAATCAGCACCCACGCCTTGTACACCTCCTATACTTGCTATACTTGCAAAAAAGAAGACAATGCAAAAGGGCGGACAATGCTGCCAAAGACCTGAAAAGGCATAGGCTCGGAACGTGTTCCACGGCCGCTAACTACATTTCATCATCTGACAACATAAATTTATTAAAAACCTAATAACACCTTATGAGACTTAAACTGTTCCTGATTGTGCTCCTGGCCGCAGTATTGCCGGGGTTGGCACAAAGTTCCAAAATCGTTGGTACAGTGGTCAATGCCTCCACGGGAGCGCCCATATCCGGTGCGACCGTCAGCCTAAGCAAGCAAGGCAATGCCACCACAGATGCCAACGGCAACTTCGTGCTGCGCGTCACTGCCGGCACCAGCGACCGCATGCTCGTGGCTTATGACGGCTACGAAACCTACGGCGCCGACATCACCGTGGCTTCCGCCACTACCGAAGTGGGTACCATCCGCCTCAACCCCATCAATTATGACGCCGAAATGTATGGTGACCTCAACGACATCTACGCCGACGAGTCCGCCATGGACGCCGGCGATGATGACGACAGCGGCCGCCAAAACATCGTGGCACTTACCGGAGCCAACGATGATATATTCTATAATACGGCCAGCTATAACTTCGGCCCCATGTACTTCAACTACCGCGGCATGCGCTCCGAGTATCAAACCGTATACCTCAACGGCATCGAGATGAACGACCCCATACGCGGCCGCTTCAACTTCTCATCGCTGCTGGGCCTGACCTCGCGCGCCTTCCGCAACAAGACCAGCGCCGTAGGCACAGCCGTGGCCAACTATGGTATGGGCGGCCTGGGTGGCAGTGTCAACTACAACACCATCACCGACACATACGCCCCCGGCTTCAACGGTTCGCTGGCATTTACCAACTCAAACTATATGTTCCGCGCTATGGCCACCTACTCCACCGGTCTGAGCAAGAACGGCTGGGCCTTCACAATCAGCGGCATAGGTCGCTACTCCAAAGAAGGCGTCATCGATGGAACATTCTACAACAGCGGCGGCCTGTTCCTGTCTCTGGAAAAAGTCCTGGGCAAGCACAACAGCCTGACCCTTACAGCATTCGGAGGTCCGACACAGCGCGCCACCGCTTCCGCCACTTATCAGGAAGTCTACGATTTGGTAGATGACAACCTCTACAACCCCAACTGGGGCTGGCAAAACGGTGAAAAGCGCAGCGCCCGCATCATTGAGTCATATGACCCAACGGCCATGCTCACCTGGCTCTACAAAGACGGACGCACAACCCTCAACACCACCGCCGCCGTCCGCTGGACATACTACTCGCAATCAGCTTTGCAGTACTACAAAGCCAACGACCCCAATCCCACCTACTACCGCTACCTCCCGTCCTACTATGACAACCAAGAGGAAGCCGACTACTACACCTACCTGTGGAAAAACGATCCGAGCTTCCGCCAAATCAACTGGGAGAACCTCTACACCATCAATAAGCTCAACAACATCCAAAACGAAGGCAAAGACGAAGCCGACCACAAAGGCTCGTCCTATATCATGGAAAACCGCGTAAACAAGCAGTTCAACGCCATGTTCAACACCTTCGTCAACCATCGACTCAACGACCACTTCCAGCTGCAAGCCGGTCTGTCGTTCAACTACACCAAAGCCTCCTACTACAAAACAATACGCGACCTCCTCGGCGGCGAATACTGGCTTGACATCGACCCCTTCAGCGACCGCGATATCACCATCGCCCCGCTCAACCTCCAAAACGACCTCGACAACCCCAACCGCCGCGTCTCCAAGGGCGACCGCTTCGGTTACGACTACGACTTCCACTATATCAAAGCCGAAGGCTGGTTGCAGAACACCTACACCAGCACACACTGGGATGTCAACTACGGCGCACGCATGAGCTTCACCCAATTCTTCCGCGACGGCCATATGCGCAACGGCCGTGCACCGCTCAACTCCCTGGGCAATAGCTCAACAAGCCAATTTGACAATGCAGGCGTCAAAGCCGGTGCAACCTACAAGATTGACGGACGCAACTTCTTCACCGCACACATCAGCTACGGCACACGTGCACCTCTGGCCGACCAAGCTTTCATTGCACCGCGCGTCAAGAATACTCTCGTAAGCGACCTGCGCAGCGAACGCGACTTCTCCGCCGACATCTCCTACGGATGGGCTTACCGCCGCTTCCGTGGCGCCCTGACCGCCTACTACGTCAACCTCGACAACGTCACCGAGCGCACAGGCTTCTACGATGACCGCTACTCCACTTACGCCATATACGCCCTCACCGGCGTCCGCAAGGTCTCCAAAGGCATCGAACTGGGCATGTCCTTCAAGATTACGCCCAGCCTCACCGCAACCTTCGCCGGCACTTACGCCAAGTACCAGTACAAAAACAATCCTCAGGGCACACGCTCATTCGAAAACGGCCTATACGCCGACACCACCCAGACCGTATACCTCAAGAACTTCTATGTAGGCTCGACACCCCAGACTGTCTGCAACCTCGGCCTCGATTGGGCCGCCCCCGGCAACTGGTTCTTCAACGTCAACGGCACATGGATGGGCGACGCTTACGTATCGCTCTCCCCGGCATACCACGAAGCCCTGCCCGAATTGTGGAAAAACATTGAGAACTGCACCCCCGAGAAACTTCAAGCCAAAATCGAAGAACTATCCACACAAGACAAGCTGAAAAACGCCTTCAGCCTCAACGTCTCCGTAGGCAAGCTCATATACATCAACCGCAAAGTTTCGCTCAATCTCAACCTCAACGTCAACAACGTTCTCAACAACCGCGACATCGTCACCAACGCATACCAGCAGGGACGTCTCGATACCAAAAAATACATACGCGACAAGTACCCCAACAAATACCAATACGCCCAAGGCGTCAAAGTATTCTTCAATGTCGGAGTACGCTTCTGATATGAATATTTTTTCGCGTAAACACCACAGTATCACGCCCCAAAACATAAAATCAAGACAATGAAAAAATCACTAATATACATCTATACAGCCCTGCTGGCACTCGCCGGCTCCGTGTCGCTGTCGTCCTGCGATGACGACTTCGAGCGCCCGCCCATGGTGGTACCCACGGCCAAGCGCCACGCCAACACCACCATTGCCGAACTTAAAACCAAGTTCTACACCGGCGAAAGCAACTATGCCACACTCGTCGAAAAACGCGACGACGGCACAGACTACATCATCAAAGGCCGCGTCATCTCCTCCGACCAGGCAGGCAACTTCTTCAAACAGCTTGTCATCGAGGACGAAACCGGAGCCATTCAGGTCAACATCGACAGCTACGACCTGTACAAAACCTACCAATACGGGCAGGAAATTGTCATCGATGTCACCGGACTCTATGTCGGCGCCTACGGCAAGCTCATGCAAATAGGCTCGACCCCCAACAACAACTATCCCGGGCGCATAGCCTCCGACCTTGCTGCAAAGCAGATTGAAGTCAACGGCCTGGCCGAACCCGAAAAAATCGTAGCCGGCGAATACACCATTGCCGCACTCAACGACCTTATTTCCAATCAAGAAGAATTCCTGGCCAAGCAATGCCGCCTCGTATCCATCAAAGATGTAACATTCAAGGATGCCGGCAAAGCAACCCTCGCCGACAAGGACAAAAACACCTCGCGCACCATCTCCGACGGCACAGGTGATATGATTGTCTACACCAGCGGATACAGCGACTTCTACGACTACTACTGTCCCGAAGGTAAAGGCACCATCGTCGGCATCCTGAGCTTCTTCAACCGCTCGTGGCAAATACGCCTCATAGGCGTCAGCGAGGACGAAAACGTCGCAGACACCATGCGCGGCCTCATCGGTTACGAACTCAGCAAGGCTCCCGGCACCGGAGGCGACACCCCCACACCCACGCCCACCCCGGGCGATGCCGGCACCAAGGAAAAACCCTACACCGTCGCTAACGTACAGGCCGGAGCCACCGGCACCGGCGTATGGGTCAAAGGCTACATCGTAGGATGGATTGACGGCAAGACACTCGCCGACGGAGCCAAATTCAACGCCGACGGCGTCACAGTGTCATCAAACGTCATGCTCGCCGATGCAGCAGACGCGGCAACCACCGCCAAGATCATTCCCGTGCAACTACCCAGCGGCGAAATCCGCAAGGCCGTCAACCTTCAGGACAACCCTGCCAACTACAAGAAAGAAGTGCTGCTTAAAGGCAACCTCGTGGCATACTTCGGCGTTCCCGGCCTCAAAGAAGTCTCCGCAGCAGTCATCGACGGCAAAGAATATCCCATGGGCGGCGACGACCAGCCCTCAGGCGACGTCGTGACATCCCTCGACGAAAACTTCGACGCCTCCACCGATATCCCCGCCGGATGGTTCCAGAAACAAGCTGCCGGCGACAAGGCTTGGTATGTCCGCAACTTCAGCGAGAACAACTACATCACCATGTCCGGCTTCAAGGGCACCGCGCCCTTCGACCAGT
>DAAP01000045.1 GCA_001701165.1 Bacteroidales bacterium H4
CAGCAACATCGCCGTCATCCGCGCCGACGGCACCCTCGCCCAGTCAGCCACCTACTACCCCTACGGCGAGCCCCACCGCGACCCGGCCGCCGATGCCGGCTTCGGCATCTCCGACCCCGCCCTGCCGATGTCTGCCCCGACAAGCAATACCGCCACAGCATCCACATTCTCCAACCCCTACCTCTATGGCGACAAGGAGTACGTCCGCCGCGACGGCCTGCGCGAGTACATCTACGGTGCACGCATGTTCGTTCCCTCTGAGACACGGTTCAATAGCATGGACAGGTTATGCGAAAAGCATCCCGACCAGTCCCCATACCTGTTCTGCGGTGGAAATCCGATACGGTACGGAGATGATTCGGGCAATGACTACCACGTGAAAGTGAACCACGAAGAGCAGACAATCACAATCTCGGCCGACTACTATGCGTATAAAAGTGATGCCGGGTCAGTAACAGCCGCCATAGGCTTTTGGAACGACCTCAGCGGACAATACACGATGGATGGCTACACGGTCAACTTCGCGCTGACATACCACGAGGTTGAGCCACTTATAGTAGCCGGGGAAGAACGCGACAAATTAAATTCGATTAGTAATGCAATGGTGGGGGATAATGTCGGCAATGCGTACATGATTGTGCCAAATATTCCCAACGACAAGGAAAATACGGTTTCTGCGGGATCGTATTCAAACAGGTTGATAAAGATATCAGAAGCAGACGGACTAGAACTTACCGGACCTCATGAAGTAGGACACTCTTTGGGACTATTACACTCTGCAATTGCCGGTCTTATGTATCCGTTCGGGAACTTTCCCGAACGGACAAAGGATGTATCCATATCTGAAATAAAGGCAATGATTGAAAATGCCATTACAGGTTTTGTTCCAAAAGACGAGAATGAAACAGAGGTGGGCAAAGGTCATTTGGATAATGAAGAAGAAATCAAAAAAATAGAATGGAAATATGAAGTCACAAAAGCTCAATAGTATTAGACACAAACGGACATTTATTGCAATGGTGATGTTTATAAGTGTTATTATGTGTTTTACACAGACAGTATTAATTAAAGATAAGGTTACGCCGGATGAGTATCCGGAAGGTTTAACTAATCGCTTTTTTAATGATGATGGTGGTGTTAACTTTTATCCATTAGACACAGTATATCAAGCAAATATGACTTTCCTGCTTGGCAAAAAGACATTACACCCATACATTATAGTAGACATTGACAAAGCCAATCTCTCCTATAATATCACAGAAAAAGAATTAATAAAATCCCCATATTGCTATCTGACCATAGCAACATCCGGCGTTTTTTTTCTTGAGAACATGAGCTACCCAGGGCCTATACCAATAGGGGGAATAAGAAATGACGCAAAAATTATTTATGATGGGTATATGAACTTTTTTGAGTGGGTTCATACAAAGCGATGGTGGATGTATGAACGGATAGGCTTTTGGGATAAGGATGACCTCAAAAAAAGTCCATACAAGAATTTCTATGTCGTACCATTTAATCCACCGACAAACAAAGCTGTATTGTGTATGATGAAAGCAAAATTCATCAGTAGATTTACCGGTATTATTATGTTTGTTGACTATGTTTCTAAAGACCCCTCCAAACCGCTCACATCAGTTCCTGATGATGAACGTATAGCACCATACAAATTTGACAATCCGGAAGCGTTCTACAAAGTGCTTTTCCCTTATGCCGACAAGTAATCGATTATTATTTGCATATGACTACCTCGCAAATAATAAATATGTATAGGAACGCCGACGGCCACCCGGTGCAGTACGACCTCGAGGGCGGCCACCGGCAGCTTTGGGGCTGGGATGCCTTCGGCAACCACCTGTACACATCCTACGAGACGTCCGTGGCACCCGTTTCCGCAGGGATGCGTCCGGGACGCACGCGCCGCACGTCCCTGCGTGCGTACAGCGGTGACGGGCATGTGCTTCGCGGCGGCGCAGGCAATTCCGTGGCAGACACGCTGGAGATGCTGCGCTTTGCCGGCGGCTACTTCGACGCCGACCTCGTGCCCCACTACTACGTCGCCGACTACCTCGGCAGCAACATCGCCGTCATCCGCTCGGACGGCGCCCTCGTCCAATCCGCCACCTACTACCCCTACGGCGAACCCCACCGCGACCCCGCCGCCTCTGCCATCATCGGCATTGCAGGACCGGAACAACAGACGGCAAGTGCCACATTCTCCAATCCCTATCTCTACGGCGACAAGGAGTACGTCCGCCGCGACGGCCTGCGCGAGTACATCTACGGTGCTCGCATGTGCGTCTCATCAGAGGCTCGGTTCACTTCGATGGACGAGCTATGCGAACTCCGTCCGTGGGAATCGCCCTACCTATTTTGCGGTGGCAATCCGGTGCGGTATGTCGATCCGACCGGGTTGGTTTTCACAAGACGATCAACGGCAATAGTAGCAGCAATCGAGCAACAATCATTTAAACAGCTTATAGAAAGTATAGGTAGGGTAGTGAGTGGCCTGTGTAGCTATATATCATCGGGCAATAAAGAGCGCCTGAAAGAGGCTTTTAATGCGACGAAAGCAAATGCTCAGACAATTGATGAAATCGAAACGCTTAAATCATCGCAGACGGCATATGACATCGAAGTAAAGAGCTCTATTTCTGACGATAAAGAGGTCAAAGGGATATCTTATTATAAATGGAAAACTGGGAAATTTAAGATTGAAATATTGGATGATAAAGCTTTCGGATGGATAGCGCATGAGTTGAAACATGCATATCAATTCGAAACCGGAAAATTAAGCAGCGGTACTAAAAATGACGGCTTACCATTCTATGATAAGGACGACGAAAGAGAAGCATATGCTTGAGGACAACTTTTTAGAGAGAATATGCCTACGTTTTCAGAAAACGAAGCCGGATACGGCGATCTACAAAATGGACCGAAACAAGTTGACCCTAAAGCATCTGATGTCAAATTACAAGAATTAGCGACTAAACATAAAGCATGGTTTAAGGCAAATGGTAAAATATATGCACCACCAATAGAATAAGTTAAACAATGGCTAATAGAAGAATCATAATCATATTGACTATATTTGTGCTTACAATTCCTGCCATAACAAAGCGAGGCAACATTGATTATTTGAATATGTACACAGAAATGTATGCGTCAAAGGTGCCATCAGAATGTCGACCATGCGATGACTATGGCATGTTTATGCTTATACTTTTCCCGCAACAAAAACGGTATATATATCGTGGAGACATATCTGTTATGCAAACCGGTTCATACATAGAACGCAATGATAGTTTGTTTCTGAATCCAAGTACTGCCATATATGCACTATCCGATATGGAGGAAAATGCATATATACAAAATGTATATGCTACTATTGATGATTCCACTCAGTCAAATGTTGCAACAGATCCTATGGTGTTTATTCGCTTAGAGGATGGGGATATTGCAGAGATACTGCAAAATTTTGATTTTAGCAAATCTTATTATCGCAATGGTGTTGAATATTACGCAATCCCAGGGACAATCGGGAACTTAGATTTTCACGAATTTCCGCAGGACATTCGGGACAGCATAATGGCAACAAGGACCGAACATCACATAATATACCAGCGAGTCAAACTATCGGAATAAGGATGGTAGGTGCTTCTATGAAAAGGCAAACACAATATACTAATGTATCCCTCATCGGCCACACGCGTTGGAACGCCGACGGCCACCCGATGCAGTACGACATCGAGGGCGGCCACCGGCAGCTATTGGGGTGGGACGCCTTCGGCAACCACCTGTACACGTCCTACGAGACATCCGTGGCACCGGTTTCCGCCGGGATGCGTCCCGGGCGTACGCGCCGCACGTCCCTGCGCGCGTACATCGGTGACGGGCACGTGCTTCGCGGCGGCGCCGGTAACTCCGCCGCCGACACGCTGGAGATGCTGCGCTTCGCCGGCGGCTACTTCGACGCCAACCTCGTCCCCCACTACTACGTCACCGACTACCTCGGCAGCAACATCGCCGTCATCCGCTCGGACGGCGCCCTCGTCCAATCCGCCACCTACTATCCATATGGCGAGCCCCACCGCGATCCGTCGTCCTCCGCCGACATCGGCATCTCCGAACCCGGACAATCGACGACAAGTGCCATATTCTCCAATCCCTACCTCTACGGCGACAAGGAGTACGTCCGCCGCGACGGCCTGCGCGAGTACATCTACGGCGCCCGCATGAGCGTCCCATCCGTGACACGGTTTGGCTCTATGGACAAACACGCCGAGAATTACCCGTCATTTTCACCTTATGCTTTTTGCATGTGCAACCCTATTAACTTTATGGATCCGAGCGGAATGACAGTGGTGGCGGATAGTATAGCCCAAATAGCAATTCTTGATGGGTTTGATGATTATGCCCAAAAATATATAGAATTTGACGATGAAGGCAGGTTAAACATTGACAAAATCAGCGAGTATGATGGCGATTCAGAAAATATGGCCTCACTCAGACGATTGGCAACCTCTACGATAGAATACATAATTGAGTATACAGATAAGTCATTTGTCGGTAATGAAGTGAAAACGTTATCGGAGGAATTGGGCAATATTGCAGATACTACCTTCCCTGATAATCCATATAAGAACGGATATAACACGACCAATTCGCGGTCTATAGATGACAACGTGCGAATTTATTGTGGATCGTTTCTTGTCGGAGAGCATCGCGCTACAAATATTGCACATGAGCTATATGAACATGCTGACTTTTATGAACAGGGGCTTGACCCAATGCATGATTATAAAATTTCGCAAGGCGAAGATTTTCGTATTTTCATACTGACAGACGCTAACATAACGCTGGATAATAGGATTAAACGCGCTAAAGATGAAGCCAGAAGAAACTATAAGAAAAAACATCCGTAAATGGCGCATAGTAGTAGCTATTGCTATCGGGAGTTTAATGTTTGTGGCAGAAGTGTCGTGTGGTCATTATGCTGATAGCGTTACGTATCGCCACCTTCGGCCGGTTTATTACCATTGGGATATGTTGGCGGCAGATAAAGTCCTTGATATACCTGTAATGGAGGATGAAAAGGTGCGAATAACAGTAGCTGGCTATGACAATGATAATCCCTCATACTTTGTCCAGGTTTTTCTAAAAGAAAAAGGCTGCAACGGCGCATTTGTTGTTGACGGACAAAACGGCGCCGACGGCTGGATTGTTGACCTTACTCCGGGCTGGGCACTCGCGGATAGTGCCGACTATAAAATCATAGATGATGTGTATATCAAGGAAGACAGTTCGAGGCTGTTTATGAAAAGGTTTATTCCCGGGACAAAGGCAAAAATCTATTTTATCAGCTCAGGCATAGAACGAAGAAAGAGTTTATCCCAAACAAAAGAATACATAATTAAACGTATGTGTATGATACGAGCAGTGCCGAGAATGGCGACAGATACAATCCGCTATGTAAAGGATATGCCTTTGGCTTCGCAAGACACTATAGTATCTCTTTAGGAATCGATCTGACACCTACTATATATGGGAAATTACCAAACTAAAAAACTGCAACATGTATTTGCTGTCGCAGTGGTGCTTGTGCTTAGTCTATCAGCTATTGCAAAGCAAAAGCCTAAAAACAAATACGAAATACGACACATTCCGGAGGTTGCCGTGGATTCCGCAATACGCGATGTACTATTGCAAGAGGTCATCCCGGCGCTTGAAGCGCACAGTTACAGACCATTTTCTTGGATGTGTTTTTCGCCAAAAGATTTCTTTTCGGGCTATTCGGACACAACAGAAAACTTAGTCGGGACTGTTTGTGTTATTGATGACAGTAGATTTGAGAACTCAAACCTTTATTTCTTTAAGGGAGGGTTTTGTAAAATCGGGGGAAAAACTGTTTTCTTCAAAGATACGGCCGCACCGTATGTTAAGAGAATTAGTAAAACGAAATACATTACCCTTAAATATCTGAATGCAAGGATTGTACACATCGCAGATTTTGATCCGGATGTGATAAGGATTGTCCGGTCTGCTGACGGATATAAGGTAATATATCCGGATTACTGGGACAACTAACGGCGCTATTTGGTATGGTTATGCGGAAAGATAACGCACTGCAAATGTCTCACTTGATGCGCAACGCGTCTTACATTCCGTTGTACGCACAATGGGATATTGCCGCTCACGCCAACGACATTTTTGGATACATTACCTCTATCTTCAAACGCACGTGGAGCGAGGGCGGCTACGCGTACACCTATGATGCGCTCAACCGTCTGGAATCCGCCGTCTTCACTTCTGCGGAAGGATTGGCGGACAGACCCGGCATCGAGAGAGGCCGCATACCCGACTTCTCGGTATATTACTGCTACGACCTGCGCGGCAATACGACCAATGTCGTGCGCTACGGCGTTGTTGACGCCGTCAGCGACTTCGACCGCGTGGAGACCTTCGGCACGCTTGACGAGCTGGCCTGCAGCTACGACGGCAACCGGCTGAGCAACGTCACGGCCATAACCGAGGCCTTGCCGTTCGATGGCGTCACCGGGCTGCACGCCGACGGTGAGTTCGAGTTGGCGTACAACGAGGCCGGAGACATGGTGTCGGACGAATCGCGAGGCCTGCTGCACACGCGTTGGAATGCCGACGGCCATCCGATGCAGTACGACATTGAGGGCGGCCACCGGCAGCTTTTGGGGTGGGACGCCTTCGGCAACCACCTGTACACGTCCTACGAGACTTCCGTGGCACCGGTTTCCGTGGGCAGCCTTCCCGGGCGTACGCGCCGCACGTCCCTGCGCGCGTACAGCGGCGATGGCCACGTGCTTCGCGGCGGCGCGGGCAACTCCGCCGCCGACACGCTGGAGATGCTGCGCTTCGCCGGCGGATATTTTGACGCCAACCTCGTCCCCCACTACTACGTCACCGACTACCTCGGCAGCAACATCGCCGTCATCCGCACCGACGGCACCCTCGTCCAATCCGCCACCTACTATCCATATGGCGAGCTCCACCGCGACCCCGCTGTCTCCGCCGGCATCGGCATCGCGGGACCCGGACAATCGACAGCAAGTGCTACGGCCTCCAACCCCTATCTTTACGGCGACAAAGAGTACGTCCGCCGCGACGGTCTGCGCGAATACATCTACGGCGCCCGCATGTGCGTCCCCTCCGAGACACGATTCAATAGTATGGACAAACACGCCGAGAATTACCCGTCATTTTCACCTTATGCTTTTTGCAAGTGCAACCCTATCGTTTATGTAGACCCGACAGGTAATGACGTCTTCGTGTATGACAGCCAGGGGCACTTGCTCTACCGTCAAAAGGACAAGGAACGAGATATGATCCAGGTTAAGAATGACGATGGCACAATCGACGATTCCCCGGAAATGAAATACGGTTCCATCCAATCCATCGATAAACTTCAAGGCGAGGGGTCATCGTGGTACAATGTCATGAAAGTCAGGGACGATAAGAACGGTAGGATCATACACGAGTTTCTTGCATCCCACACCAAAGTGGAATGGGTGCGCATACTTGTCGGAAAAGGTAGATACACCGCAAACTACATAACGACATCGAATGAAGTCGGGACCGAAAGAGCCGGCGTGTTATGGTTCAACCGAAAGCTCAGACGTAGATATCATATAAGAGAATGGATACATAATCACTATAATTCTCCGGAGCCAAGTGATTGGGATGGCGATTATATTGTTGCATACGCCTTAGAGTGCATATTAGGATATCACATCATTCACAAGATATTATTCTTTGAAAAAGACGCTAATTCAAATACAACCCCTACATATTATGAGTATTCACCAACGGACGAGCCACCGACACAAGAGGCAATTGATAAATATGGAATCTTGCCGAAATAATAGGCTGTATTATGTGTATATAACCGTAATAATATTAATATTAGACTTGTCCGCTATTGCAAAGTGCCCCTCCAAGTCTAAATATGATACATATCAAATCCATGAGGCTATGGTGGATTCTACAATGTATGATATGCTGCTGCATAAGGCTATTCCTGCGCTTGAAAAGCACACTGATGATTCTTTTTGCTGGATGTTTTTTTCAACCAAATCTGCATATGCGCGTGATACTACTGCGAATTTGGTCGGAGCCGTCTGGCCTATTGAATGCGAAGATACTGAAAATATTGCCTTGTATTACAGAATACCAAGGTTTTTTTGCAAAATAGGAAGTAAAATAGTTTTTTTTAGTGACTCACTTCCAAATATTAAAATGGAAGAGAATGGGAGTACTATTGTTCTCAGATATCTTAAAGATAATTTTATTCGTGGGGCATACGATCCTGATGAGGGGAAGATCATTCGTACACAAAATGGGTACAAGATTAGATTTTTTAATGGTGATGAAGAATAAAAGACGCAAATTCAAACATAACACCCAAATATTATGAATATTCACCAAAAGACAAGCAACCGACACAGGATGCAATTAACGAGTACGGCATATTGCCGAAATAAAACCGTGTGGCACTATTTTGCTGTTGCTATTGTGCTGATATTTAGTATGTCGGCTATGGCAACGTCTCGACCTAAGTCCAAACATAAATATAGAATACGACGAATTCCGGAGGTTATTTTAGACTCTACAATATATGAGGCAATACATAGAGCTATTCCGGCACTTGAAGCGCACAATTCTAAGCCGTTTACATGGATGGTTTTCTCCACTAAATCAATGTATGCGTGTGACACTACGACTAATTTAGTGGGAGCTGTTTGGGCTATTAAAAACCTCAAAATTGACAATCAAGGGCTTGACTCCAGGTTGAGAGGCTTTTGCCGCGTTGGCTCTAAAACTGTTTTTTTTGGTGAGGATGCCGAGTCATACTTAAAAATGAGAACAAAGGGGGATACTATCGTGGTAAAAATTACCAATGATATTACAAAATTATATTGGGGCGAATTTGACCCTTATGAAGTAAAAATCATCAAGACACAAGATGGCTATAAATTCAGGCTTATGGGCAGGGATGGCGAATGGAACGGATCCAAAGAAGATAACTAATTGGATGTCTGACAACTTACGTTACCGATAAGCCTTTTACTTGGCAAGCAGGCGGTGGCCCCATCGGCAGTATATACACTTGCGCGTGTCGCAGTAGGCAGTGCGCAGGCGGTGTAGTGCTTGTGTGGCAAATGCATCGTGGCACTCAAGTCCCATAGCGGCGAAGGTCCGAACCTCTGCGGTGTCTTCAGGCGGCAGGCCTTGGAGCATATACACGGCGCGTTCCATGGCAGCAGTATCATCGGCAAGGTAACCGCGGGCATATATAAGCGGCGCTATGACATTGATTATAAGGATATTTGTGGCGTTGATGCTTAAGGAGGCACTGACAGGGCGTGCCGACAGGACGGCGGGACGGTGATGTGAGGTGAAGTAGGTGTGCATAGGCGGAGCGTTGCGTAGCACTGCGACGGCCTCATCGGCAGATGTGGCGTTCCATGCGGCTGTGGCTGTGGTAAATCCGTTGTCGACCATGGCAGCGAGCGTTGCCAAGCGTCGGCAGGGAGCATTGGCCGGGCGTATGCCGCCTGTGCGCCATCGTATGTCAGTGGGGCGTGACAGCTCGAATTTGGCGCTGAGGAAGTTGTAGTCGCTTATCAGTCTGAGGGTCACCTCGTCAGCGGCATCTTCGGGCGACGGCAGCAACCCGGCTTGTCCCAGCAACAGCGCCGGAGCTGATAGTGGGTCGGCAGCGTGTTTGAAGAGTATGCGCAGAGGCACACTGCGTGCCGTGCGTTCCATGGCTTCTCCATTGGCGCCGAAGCCCAATCCTCGTGCCAGAAATTGGTATGCCGTTTCCATCCAGTCGCCGTGGTTGCGGTCCAGCAGGTCCAATGCAGCGTCCGCCTTGGTCTGCAGGCGTTCGTATCCCAGCGCTGTCATCCAGTCGTCTATCCATAGGCGTGGTATTTCGGGCAAACGATCGCGGCACGGGTAGGCATCACCTACGCGCGGCCGTGTAATACTTTCGTATCTTTCAATTACTTCCGGGGCCAAAGGCAGCAGCGCTTGCGGCAATTCGCGTCCGTCAATGCTGATGCGGCAGTCGTCTTCGCTCACCACGTGCAACACCACGTTGCGGTAGGCAGCATCACTATCATGTCCGTGCGCGTGCCAGTCCGAGGCGCGTACGTGTACCTCGACATTTCCGGCCCATACGGCATGTCCGATGCGTATCTTGGCATTGAAGAAATCCGGCCCCGGTCCGGTGTTGAGCATACCTTGGTCGATGACCTCGATTTCGCGACCATCGACAGTGTGCAGACCGGGAGCACCGCTCCACATCTTGTGTTGCCAGATATGTTGCATCAGCATCTCCATATCGCATGCGAAGTTACGCATTTTCTGCGAAAATGCGGTATCGGTGGTCTTGAATCATCCCGTGTACTTGGATTCCTCTGAACACTTTCCGACACTTTTTTCAAGCGCAATATCGAGATGAGCACCACCGAATTTCGTCGACGATACAGGTGGGGTCTGTCGTCGTGTATTGCTTAGCTGAAGGTGATTTTGCCATCCCTTACTTTGGAGGTGTTTAAGATTTTTCCATAGTCCGTTGTGTCGCCGACTTTACGCCTGTCTACGACCTTGTTCTTGCCGTCTAATTACTCAATTTGTATAATGAAGATTCCTCAATTTGTATAATGGAATGGCTAATTAACTGTTGTATAGATTGGTAACGAATGGAGTGAGTTGTTCGTTTCAAAGCGGAAGAAGTGGAAGGCTGTGGCGAGGATTTTGGACCGTCATACGGAGGATAGAGTGGGTGGGTACGGCATTGTCTCGGATAATGATATGGGGCGAGAGAATAGTGTATCGAAGTGGTGATATGTAGCAGTGGAGAGCCGGTGAAGGTCGATGAGGGACGCCATGAGGGTGCTATGTGCGTAGAAGGGCCGAAAGTTTGGGCGGAAAACGTCTGTAATGCCGCGAAAAATTCGTAAATTTGCGGCGCAATATGGACATCCTCGAAAAAATACGACAGGAAATAGCTCCCGACATTGACCGGCTCAACGCGCTCATAGCAGACCAGTTGGCCACGTCTAATCCATTGATGGATAACGTGATTGCTAATTATCTGAAAAGCAAGGGCAAACTTATCCGTCCCATTATAGTGATGTTGAGTGCCCGGCTTTTCGGGCCGGTGACGGACAAGGTGTTGCGTGCTGCGGCATCTGTCGAACTGCTGCACAATGCTTCGCTTATACACGATGATGTTGTTGACGGTTCGACGATACGTCGTGGTCGTCCGACGGTCAACGCCATGTGGGATAATCATATAGCGGTACTTGTGGGCGACTTTTTTGTTTCCACATCGATGCAGCAGGCCATCGTTACGGGCGATACACGTATCATCGAGTCTTTGTGCCATTTGGGCAAATTGTTGAGTCTCGGTGAGCTGGACCAGATATATAGTGCGCGATATCACAACTTGGATGAAGATGCGTACTTCAAGATTATCGAGTACAAGACCGCGTCTCTTTTTGTGGCATGTTCGCAGATGGGATGCTATGCTCAGGGCATAGATGATGAGCGCAAGGAACGCCTCAGCGAGTTTGCGCGATTGCTGGGTCTGTGCTTCCAGATACGTGACGATATCTTTGATTATTTCCCGGCTCAGCAAGACACGGTGGGCAAGCCTACGGCCAACGACTTACGCGAAGGCAAGATTACGCTGCCGCTGCTACATGTGTTACGTGCCGGCACCGATGCGACCAATGCCGAGATGGTGAAATTGAGCAAGAGCCCGTCACTTGGGGAGAACGATATTGCACGTTTGACGGCTTACGCCATTGACGGCGGGGGTATCGATTATGCCTACGCAGTTATGGACGATATGCGCACACGTGCTGTCGCATTACTTGATTGCTTCGATGAAAGCGAGGCCAAGAAGGCTCTCATCGATTTGTTCGGCTATATTATCTCGCGCCGATATTAAAACTCGTGTGATGTGCAGTCTCACTTTGTAACGACTGAATTATTCACTTAAATATTTATTCAAACAATGAAAAAATCCATTAAGACTATTGCAGCATCGCTTGTCGTAGCCATTGCAGCGCTTGCTCCCGTCCGTTCGCATGCCATCGATTTCGGCATCCGGGCCGGACTGGATGTCACCGTCCCCGGTAGCATAAAGTCTAACGGCGCTTCTGTGGACATGTTCAAGGCCGGCTGTGGTTTTCATGCCGGAGTCGTGGCTGACATCGACTTGGTATCCAATCTTTTTCTTGAACCGGGTATGTACTTGGTTTACCATAATACGGGTACGGACATTCAAGCCGACATTGCGGGCGTAATTTCCACGGTTAAGGCAGACATAGCGCTGCGCCAGTTCGGTCTACAGATCCCCGTGCGTCTGGGCTACAACTTCAATTTAGGCGTTTGTGACCTCAAATTGTTTACCGGTCCCAGCTTCGGCATCGGGCTTTCAGGTAGCTGGAAGAATGCCAAAGAATTCGGGATTGACTCGGATCCTTACGACGAAGAAATAACCCGTTTCAATATGGGATGGAATCTCGGCGCCGGCGTTGTGGTCAGCCGTTTCTACATTGGCGCAGACTACACTTTCGGTCTTAATGACCGCTACAAGGATGACGACGGTTCTTGGAAACAAGGCTGCTTCGCTGTCTCGATAGGTTACTACCTATAATATAGGCTGCGCATAAGGCGCGCAAGATATAGACGGGCACCCGATATCGACATCGGATGCCCGTCTGCTTTTCAGAGGAGGAGTATGTCTAACAAAAAAACCAATGAGGAGAGGGTATAAAAGTCGTGTGTAAGTTTGGTTGGTTAGTATAATACACGAAAAGCGGTCGAGTTTTCGACCGTATAAGGCCGTTGATCAAGATTGATTTTGCCTATCCTTGATGTACTTCTCGATGATTTCGTTTTGCTCGTGGACAAAAGACTTGTAATCGAAGAAAAAGTATTCGGAATCATAGCTGTCCAAGTCCATGTCCATAGAGTCGTAGAAGTCCTTGGCTTCATCCCAAATGGCCTTAGCTTCGGCTTTGGGCAGCTTTCGCAGCATTTTACGATACTTTGTGCCCGCGTGGCGTGCCATATAGGCTAAATTATCGTCGTAGTAGTTCAACTCGCCACATTCGTATACCACATCGCATATTCGGTATAATCGTGCAGCTATGGCATAGTCGCGAGCTTCTTCGGCGGCTCGGGCGGCTCTCCAATTTTCAAAGATTGTGCAGCAGTCTCCCATAATGATGGAATTTGATTGATAATGTTTGAGATAGATTGATAATATCTGATAAGCGCTATCCGTGGTCGGACTTTTGGAGGTGTCTGTCGGATTGCGCTGCAAAATTAGTGCGTCTGTTCGAGATATGCAATGGCACGACAAGGCGAGCGAACATAGGGTTCGCAAATGGTGGAAGGTGAGAGGAGTAAAAGTACAAAAAAAGTCTTGCAGACCTAATCGTGTCAGCGACGGCGGCGGAAAAAGTCCGTGATTACGGCGGCACATTCGTCCGCAAGTATGCCTTGCAGGACCACAGCTCGCGGATGAAACGGCGAGTGTGCATACATGGTTGTGTATCCGCGCTTGGGGTCGGCGGCGCCTATGACTATACGTCGTATCTGCGCCCATCCGATGGCGGCAGCGCACATGGGACACGGCTCAACGGTGACGTATAGTGTGCAGTCGGTCAGGTATTTGGCGCCTATGGCCGAGGCGGCGGCGCCTATGGCGAGCATTTCGGCATGTGCCGTGACATCGTGCAGTGCCTCGGTGCGGTTGTGCTCGGCGGCAAGGATGCTGCCGTCCGCGCCGACGATAACGGCGCCTATGGGCACCTCGCCTTCGGCGGCAGCTTCTTGCGCCTGAAAAAGCGCCATGCTCATGTAGTACTCGTCCGTCATGCTTGTGCGTCTTGTGTTTGGACTGTCTCTTCGATGTCCATACGCATGCCTTCCGTGGCCGCTATGGTATTAGGGAAAATCTCGCGAGCCTCGGCCAGCAGGGAATCCTCGTTACAGTAAGACTTGGAGTAGTGTCCCAGCACCAGACATCCCACTTCGGCCTCGCGTGCCACCATGGCGGCCTGTCGGGCGGTGCTGTGCCCGTGCAGGCGTGCGCAGCTTTTCTTGTCATCGGCATAGGTGGCTTCGTGGTACAGTATATTGACGCCGTGCACGGCCTCCACTGTGTCTCGGTGATATGATGTGTCCGAGCAATATGCGTACGAGTACGATGGCGAAGGCGGCAGGGTCAGGCGTTCGTTGTCTATTGTCCGTCCGTCCGGGGTTGTCCAGTCAGCGCCTTCCTTGATGGCCGGGATGTCGCATACGGGTATGCCCAGATAGGCCGCCATGTCGCCGCGCAAATGCCGTGCCTTGGGTTTCTCGTCAAAGCGAAATCCGACGCAGGGCACGCGATGATGCAGGGGAAATGAAGTTACGGTCAAAGCCTTGGTGTCGAGTACTATGCGCGGCTCGTCGTCGTATAGACGGTCGTAGATGATCTCGAAGGTCGGCTCGCCCGTAGTCACTCGCATGAAGTGGCGCAACAGCTCTTCGCCCTGCTCGAAGACATGGACGTGCAGGTTGCCGCCTTTGTCTTGGAGCGACAGTGTGGACAATAGTCCGGGCAGCCCCAGGAAATGGTCACCATGCAGGTGTGATATAAAGATGTGTCTCAGCCGTGCAAAGTGTATGCGCATGCGTCGCATGGTCAGCTGGGCTCCTTCGCCGCAGTCAACCATCATCAGGCTGTTGCGGTAATCGACAATCTGGCAGGACGGCATGTGGCGTAGCGAGGGGGTGGCTGATCCGCAGCCGAGGTATTGCACGGTGAATTCGGACATAGAATGTGTTGTGGGTATGGCTAATGTGTCGGTGTGAATGATGCTTAAACGGCGGTTTGTCTCGTGATCATATGGGAGTGATGCGCACTTTTTGGCCTTTGAGGCGATGGAGGCTCGCTGCTTGGCGTAATGCCGACGCGTATTCGGCGGCCACGGCCACCAGCGCGTAGTCCGGGGCTATGGAGATGTGTCCCACCTTGTCGCCCGGGATGCCGGCGTCTTTGACGGCAAAGCCCAGGATGTCGCCGCGCGAAATCTTGCGTCGTCGTCCGCCGTCGATGTACATCAGCGTGTATGGCTCGCGCATGGTGACGCCGTCGGATGGCTCGGCAGGATAATGTGTGTGGTCCGTATTAATATATGGAGGCATATTTTCCGAAGGGCCGAGGATGACGTATGCAGTGCCGTCGGCGCCGGCGCGCGCCGTGCGTCCGTTGCGGTGGGTGTATGCCGCTTCGTCCACCGGCAAGTGGTAATGGATGACGGCACCCACGCCCGGGATGTCAAGGCCGCGTGCTCCCAAATCGGTGGACACCATTACGTCTGCGGCGTGCGAAACAAAGGCTGCCACTGCAATCTCGCGTTGGCGTTGTTCCAGACCACCGTGGTACAATACGGCGGTGACACCGCGGCGTCCCAAGCCCGAGACTACGCGTTCGGCGGCATCGCGGTGATTGACAAATACCATGGAGGTTTGTCCGGCAGCCAGCAGTTCGCGTACCAATACGGCCAGCGTGTCCAGCTTGTCGCGCTGTGCCGCCGGAACGTCCATGACGATGAGCTTGGAGGCGGCATTCCCATCGATGGTGACCGGGGGAGTGTCTTTCCCCTCAGCTTCGAGGGCTTTCGGCAGGCTCTCGGGGGTGGTTGCCGAGGTGAGCATTGTCAGAGAACGATGTTTGGAGATGTGCTGCAAGATCTCAGAGAGTTGGCGCTCGAAGCCCAGTTCGAGCAGCTTGTCGTACTCGTCGATGACAATGCGGCGGATGTTTGCCGGCAGAATACTTCCGCGGCTGATATGGTCGAGAAGACGTCCCGGAGTGGCTACGATGATGTCCGGGGGCGTAGATGCCGTCAGTGAGGGGATTTCCGAGTCCACGGAGCGGCCTCCGCTCAGCACCACCGTTTTCAGTTCGGGAGCGGCAAGAGGGCGGAGGACGTCAAAAATCTGCCTTGCGAGTTCGCGTGCCGGAGCCAGTACCAGTGCTTGGGGGGCGCGTCCCGGCGTCGACGGCTTCATATTTCGCAATAATGCCAAAGCGTAAGCCACGGTTTTGCCCGAGCCTGTGGGTGCTATCAGCACTATGCTCTCGGTGTTTTTGTCGGTGGCGAGGACGCGGCGTTGTATGTCGTTGAGTTCGGTGATGCCCATTCGGGCAAGTTTTTCGGCGAGGGGGGCAGATAATTCGGTCATCACGCGGATGAAAAGTTTTGTAGTCGTTTGTATAAAAATCGGTTTTCGGTTAGTCGCTTCGACTGCGGTTTTCTTCGTAGCTTGAACCGCAATTTTTCATTCGTCGCCGCGACCTCCCAGGCAGTGTTCGCGAAGGAAGTGCGTGAAAGTCTCGGTATCTTCTCCGTCGTACATCACGGCGTCAGTGCCTTCCAAGAAGAAAGAGCCTCCTCCGGGGTATAGGAAGTAGATGGTGGGCACGGCTTTTACTCCGAAAGCTTTTGTGGTCTTGGGGAAGCGGTCTATGTCTACTTTGATGAAGTTCAGCTGTCCGGAGAGGTTCTTGGCGGCTTTTTCAAAAGCCGGGGCGAAACGCAGGCAAGGTGCGCACCACGAAGCCGTGAAGTCGATTATGGTGGTTTTGGTGACCTTGGCGGTAGGGCGCAGAACCTTGTCGTTCTTTGGGACATTAACCTTTGCGCAAGCAAAAGCGGCGATGAGGACTATGCCTAACAGTGTCGTTGCTAATCGTTTCATAATACTTTGTGGTCTGTTGTCTTGTGAGCCGCCGACCTTGCGGTTCTAATTATTTTCGAGGGGTCGGTTTTAGTCCGGGTGATAGTAGCACCCGCAAGCATTGCGAAAAAGTTTAAGCCTAAAAATTTGTAGCTAATCTTCTAACAGTGTTTTACAAAGTTTCAGCCTTAGTGTGTCGAGAGCTTTATTTGTCGGTGCGCTTGTAGTGTGGCGGCGTACCTTGTCCGAAAGAGATAACGGATGTTGGGGTGACCACCAATGGTATGCGCAGACTCGGCTTGCCGCATCTGCGCATGCCATAGTGTTTTGTGAGCTTTGCGGTATTATTCGACGAGTTCTTGTACGTAGGCTCCGAACAGGTCTTCGTCAGCCATAAAGTCTTCGAGCCCCACATATTTCTTTTGCGTGCCGTCGGGGAGCATTACGATAAGCGTGGGCAGTGCTTCGATGCCGAAAGCGGCGTTGGTTTGGGGACAGTCGTCAGCATCGATGCTTAAGAAGTGTGCCAAATGACCGTATTTTTCGGCAACGGCGTGGAATATCGGTTTGAATTTTTGGCAAGGACCGCACCAGGTAGCGTTGAAGTCCAAGAAAGCGGGAGCGTTTACTCTTGTGTTGGGGGAGAGTCCGTCTTCGTCGCTAACGATTTGTACGGCTTCGGTGTGGCCTACGGTGATGTCATCAAGCTCTTTCAATGTGTTGTCGGTGATTTCATCGTTTTCTTTTTCAATTTTCTCATTTTCTTTTTCGACATTGGAAGTGTTGTCCTTCTTGCATGACACGAGTGCGGCGCACAGCATCATGGCGATAAAAATTTTCTTCATAGGTGTTGAACTAAAAGTCGTTATAAAAATCAAATCGGCGACAGCCGCGCCCTGTGTGTGTACGCGGGGTGCGTGGCGGTCGCCGATGTAGGTTGCGTTAGGGTGCCGAGCTATCAAGCGAGGGCTCCTTTGAGGGCCTCGTTGGTGTGGTGTACGGCAGCAGCGCTCTTGGCAAAGAGGGCTTTTTCTTCGTCGTTGAGGTTGAGGTCAACGATTTTCTCGATGCCGTTGCGACCCAGCAGGCAAGGAACGCCGATGCAGAGGTCTTTTTCGCCATATTCGCCTTCGAGCAGAGCCGAGCAGGTGATGATGCGCTTCTGGTCGTGGAGGACGGCAGCGACTACGCTTGCTCCGGCTGCACCGGGAGCGTACCATGCGGAAGTGCCGAGCAGCTTGGTGAGGGTTGCACCGCCTACCATAGTGTCGGCTGCAACTTTCTCGAGTTCTTCTTTGGCCAGCAGTGTTGAAGCGGGTACGCCGCGATATGCTGCATAGCGTGTCAGAGGAATCATTGTGGTGTCACCGTGGCCGCCGATAACCATGCCTTCAACTTCGTTGGGGTTGGCATTGAGGGCGTTGGCCAGATTGAAGCGGAAGCGTGCGCTGTCGAGTGCGCCGCCCATGCCGATGATGCGGTTTTTGGGCAGACCGCTGGTTTTGTGGATCAGGTAAGTCATGGTGTCCATCGGGTTGGAGATGCACAGGATGACTGCTTCGGGCGAGTGCTTGAGCACGTTGTCCATTACGGATTTTACAATCTTGGCGTTAACACCGATAAGTTCTTCGCGAGTCATACCGGGTTTGCGGGGAATACCGCTGGTGATGACTACCATGTCGGAGCCTTCGGTGGCTGTGTAGTCGTTGGTGACGCCGCGCAGACGGGTGTTGAGACCCAGGATGCTGGCGGTCTGCATGATATCCATGGCTTTGCCTTCGGCTACGCCCTCTTTGATGTCGAGGAGTACGACCTCGTCGGCTACCTGGTTGGTTACAAGTACGTTGGCACATGTGGCACCTACATTGCCGGCGCCGATGACTGTTACTTTTGACATAATTGTAAGTTTAATATTGGGTAATATGTTTGTGCTTGTGCATGTATGTGGTCTTCAGACCTGTACGTCAGGCGCTGCCGTCGTTGGCTGCGGCTGTCGCATTTGCACGGCAAATATACAAACTTTTTCCGTGTCGGCAGTAAAAAATAAGTTAAGAATATTGACAGCTTGCCAAAATCCGTCGCGTGACGTGTCAGAATGTCATTACGCGCTGCCGGAGGGTATATGTTGCACTGCCACTGCCGCACGAACAAAAAGCGCCGCCTGCCGGCTTGTACCGGTGGGCGGCGCTTATGCGTATGTGCCGGATGGCATTATTTACCAAAGGATTCGGCAGCGTTCTTCAAGTTCTCGGCAGCGTCCTTGACGGCCTTGACATCCTTGGAAGCTTTCTGAACCTTTTCGGCGGCATTATTGATGGCTTCGGAGGCCTTGTTGGAGACTTCCTGTTCGGCTGCGGCAACATTGGTGTCTACAGTGGTGGCAGCTTCTACGGCTGCTTCGGGAGCGGCCTCTACGGCTGCTGCGCTGTCAGTTGCAGTGCTGTCGGCAGCGTTAGCATCGGTTTTACCATTGCCGCAAGCGGCGAGACTCAGTGCTGCAAAAGCAGCGGCTACATAAAGAATCTTTTTCATAATCTTTTGTATTTTAGTTGTTTGTTTTTGTTCCTGTTGTTGTCTGTGTGTCATTGTGTGACACGGCATATATTGATACAAAAATAGTGCCAAACGATGTGGTGGCAGGTCGTATGACACACCGGAAGGACGCCAAAAAAAGCATGAGAAATAATTTTTGTTTTTCATATTTACGTTTGCATGCTTTGTGGTATATATACAAAGAGGGCAATAGCTATTCCCCAAAACGTACATATATTATGATATAATGATATACAACGCAATCAATACTTTTGACCTATTGAACGATGCTTGCATCCGGTATACGTCTGTCATGTCTGACACTCTTGGCATAACTTATGGCACAATGTGCATCGTATTGTATATCCTCATTCCGTTGCTATGGACTGCGATGCTGATATGCTCGTCTCGGTTGCTGATAATTTCCGGCTGTAGCATTCGGAACGGGGTCAAATATGAGGATAGGAAACACAGGTTAGGCCGAATATTATTTTATGTCGGATTGGGTATTATCGGCGCCACAATCTTGTTTTACGCCGTTACTTTCTGTTATGTAGCACTGAAGTAGTTCGGAGCGACACTAATATAAATATTTTCAGTAATTTACCTCTCCAAATAACATCCGACATCAATGATTGAATATCTTATAATACTCGGTTTTTGTATGGCTGTACACGAGTGCGGCCACTTCTGTTTTGCCAAAGCTTTCGGCGTACTTGTATATTCGTTTCAGGTGTTTATGGCCCCTATAGCGGCGCTGTTGCGTTATTATCCCAAGCAGGGATGTTTGTGCATACTCGATGTTGAGGCTACGTCTGACGACAGTAATGACACCGAGGGAGATGCCGCCGTAAACGAGAATCGGGTCGAGCAGCGCAGCAGTTGCTTGATGCGAATTCCGTTGCCGCGTCCTAAGGGCGAAGTCTCGCCCACTTCGTGGCGTAATACGGCCTTTGGTCTCGGATGGTTGCCGGTGATGGCATACGTGCGCATGGCAGACAGCTATGGCGTGGACGGGCACGAGCCTTTGCCTTGGGAATTGCGATCCAAGCCTGCCTGGCAGCGGCTGTTGGTTCATAGTGGCGGTGTGATGGCCAATGTTTTATTCGGACTATTGGCTTTTGTTGTGGCCAATTACATTTGGATGTACAATTCCGACCCGACACATTTGTTTGCAGCCATAGGCGGAGGTCTGACCCAATGTTGGGACGCACTATCGTTCTTTGTGGCGCATCCGTTGTCTATCTTCGGCGTGGGCGGCGGTTTTGAGGCCGCACCGTTGATTGTAAGCAAGATGCACGGTATAGTGTATTTCACGGGACTTCTGTCTATAATCCTGGCTGTGGGTAATGCGCTGCCCATCCCGGGTCTGGATGGCTCGCGCATATGTCTCAACTTTGCCGAGATAGTCACGCGTCGCGCTCCTTCGGAGCGCCTTCGCCGCAATATCGACATCGCGGGCGGATTTCTCGTCTTTATATGGATAGTCTACCTCGTCATCTCGTGGATAGCGTAAATGTTGACTATATACCCAAAGCAATTGTATCGGCCGAATACGGCCTTCGAATGATTTACACTTCCGAAAACGGTAAATATACCGCAACCATGGAAATTTCGCCTGAAGAATTCAAGGAACTATACGAAAGCATACTCAGAGAATAATAAACCAACGTGTCCTAAAATAAAGGACTCGTTATTCCTGAATCGTCCTTAGTTTGTTCATACACAAAAAGTTCAATACTATATCCGATGTTGTCTCATAAGATCAAACGTATATCCTTGTACGCCGGCATCGCGGTGGCGGTGGCGGCATCGATCATCGGCGCGTGCTGGGTGGCGGTGGACACCAATGCTTCGGGACGAGTCTACGATGACATCCGCCAAGTCCCGGCCATGCGCTACGCGCTGTTGCTCGGCACATCGCCGGTGACGCCGAGGGGCACGCATAATGTCAATTTCGACAACCGTATCAAGGCTGCTGCCGAGCTGTATCATGCGTGCAAGGTACGGTATATCATTGCCTCCGGTGGGGACTATCGTCGTGATGCGGAAGGCAATGCCGTGCTTTACGGCTGTGACGAACCGCGGCAGATGCAACGCGCCCTCATAGCCGCCGGTGTGGATTCGACACACATCATACTCGACTACGAGGGCACGCGCACGCTTTATTCCGTGGCGAAGGCTTGCAAAGTCTACGGCCTTGATTCGGTGGTGATTGTTTCGCAAGACTACCACAATCGCCGAGCCATCCGTCAGGCCGACCGGTACGGCCTATATGCCGTGGGATATAATGCCGCGCCCAGCCCGGAGGCCGGCAACGTCGTGCGCAATACGCTGCGCGAGACATTGGCGCGTGTAAAGCTATATATCGACATGTGGTTCGGCAATGAGCCGCAGTTTGTGTCCACGCCCGATCACAAGTAGTCGCGACGTTCCATCATTTTGTGCAAGTCTTCGGCGGCGGCATCGTCCACAATGTCGCCGCTTTCGCTTTCGAGGACGTACAGCGCCAGTGCATCGGTCATCAGAATGTCGTCATGGCGTCCGCGCACTGCGCCATAGCTGCCGTCATCGCGCCGCATGTACGAGGCCAATTCGTCCACGGCTTCGGTATCCGGTTCGTCCAGCGTACCATCGCGTACGGCGGCCACAAGGGTGTCTATCACCAATGGCTTGGTGTTGCGGTTGGTGTGAAACCCTACGCGTCGCCCGGGCGCATCGTCTATAGTGCCTACGGCACGGCGTCGATACAGTACCGGGTAGTCGCGTGCCAAACGCTCGAGCACAGGAAAGCTGTCGCTGCTCTCCAGCGTGTTGCTCTCGACCACCAATAGGGCGTAATTGTAGGCCTTGGCCAGATGCATGGCTATGACTGCCAGCCGGTCGTGGTCGATATGCCCGCGCCACCGGGCGCATACACGGGTGCCGACATCGGAATGTCGCAGCACGGTCACAACCGAGAAATCCGCGCCCGGGCTGCGCCCGCCCACATCGACGGCGGCCACATATGAGTGCTCTGCCGTGGGTTCTTCCCACAGGCGCAATGCCCCGCGGCTGTCATCTATCCACAGCCCGGAATGCCAATCGACGGCGCAGGTGCGCAGTGGCGCACGGCAGCGGCGGCGCAGGCGCTCGGTCCATCGGACGTCAAAGACGTTGGCGCCGGTATTGCGGAAGGCTTCGTCTGCTGTGGTCGGATACTCGGCCTTGAGTGCTCGGGCGTCCTGCATCTCCAGGGCCTTGGCGTGATACCAGGCTACTTGGTCGAGGCACAGTCGGATGTCGTCATCTCCCTGAGGCGTGAGCCAGAGGTTGCGTTCATCATCGGTTAACGATTTCCATAGTTCGGCCACCTGTGCCTCGGTGTCCAAGGGCCTGCTGTCGCGGTAGATGCCGATTTCGTACCACGGCACAAAGACGGCACGCTTGTCACCACGGCCGGCGGCACAGCGATGCCATTCATGGTAGAAGTAATTGCCCGTGCCGTTGGCCGTTGATTCGACCACCACCAGGGTCAGCGGTTCGATGGGTATGGTGCCGCACACCGAGCACATCAGTGCCACGGGCGACCGCTTGGCGCTGTCGGGCCAGTAGGCCATCTCGGAGAGGTGGGTCATTTTGATGTCGCTACCGCGCATGGCGTCCGGCTTTTCGGCGCTGGTGACCACCACATAGCAGTCGCGTCCGGCTATGCGCCGGGTATTGACGCTGCGCTCGTAGGGTAGGAAGCGCAGAGGCTTGTCCTCGTGCCACAAGTCATCGGGATAATGCTCGGCCAATAGGCTGTACATGCCCAGTATGAGCTTGGATGTGTCCTTGACATGTGCCGCTATCAGCGAGTTCCATCCGCGGCGGTGGCATATCTGTATCCATGCCATATATATCTGCACCAAGGTGCTGCCGCCCCATTGGCGTGCCTTGAGCAGAATCATACGCAGCGGACGGCCGGCGCGCCGATCGCCTTCGAGAATAGCGGCGACGCGTCGTTGGGGGCGGTTGAGCACGAAGGGCTCGAGCATTCCGGTGGTCTTGTGGCGTATGGTGACACAGCGTGCGCACCAGTACTCGAAGTCGCAGCGACATCGCGCCTCGATCCATGCCTCGGCATTACCCTTGGTGGTGGCTGTGTCCATCTCGCAGGGAACGTATGCGTGGCGGGCGCGTTTGTCTATGGCTCCGGCGGGCGCTACTACGCGCTTGCGCTGGCCGCTGCTGCCGCGACCGGATAGGGGGTCGAAGTCCTCGGCTTGTAGGCGCAACTGACGACGTGTCAGATCCTCGGCCAATATTGCCTTGTAATCGGTGTTTCCCATTATCATATAAAGATTGTGTTTCATCTTTTGACAGCCGTGTAGGTAGGTGCGGCTATATGTGCATCGGCGCTGACGCCGGCATCGATACCCAGCCATAGCGAAGTAATACGGCGTGCCCCGACGACAACGGTCAAGGGCGTGCGCATGGCTCCGGTGTAGGCGGTGCGACTGACGTATAAGCGCCGTGGCGACAGGTACATGCGCTCGGCTGTAAGGTTGCCGTCTACATCGGCGGCATCGATATTCCATGTCAAGGTGCGCAGGGTGGAGCGGACACCGAAGGGTGTGCGTGCGTTCCAGCGCACATCCGTGTTCCCGGTCGGTGTTGTCGTGTCATCGTAGTCCAGGACTTTTCCCTCGGCAGTGGCTGCCATAGTGCAGCCGGAGCTGCCGAGTGTTGCGATGACGCCGGGATTGTCCATACTGTATCGTGCCCAGCCGTGACGGCTGCTGTAGACATTGATGTCCCGGCTGTCGGCAAAGACGGCCAATTCGCGTCGCCGCGACAGCCAAAGCAACATTGCATCGCCGATGGGTACATCGGTGGTGACGGTCTCGGCACGTGTGCCGCGCAGGATATCTATGTGGCCATGACACAGAACATATACTGCATCATCGCCTGCGCACATGCTCCGCAGTCCGACGGGTACTGAATTGTTGATTAAGGCGGCAGACATGGACTTGGCCTCTACGCCGACGGTGACCATGCGTATGCCGTCACCGCTGCCGCAGTAGAAGCGGCTGCGTCCATAGTCCCAAGCACCGCCCGAACATGGGGCCGCCGTCATGGTGCGTATGTCGGCCGGGAGGGCCATGGCACAGCACGGCGTCAGCGTCCCGGGGCGTGTGGCCGCCATCAGTCCGCGTACCACCATGCCCACGGCATCGCCGGCGGCAGTGGAGTCGTCGCCCGGGTCGGGGGCTTTCGGGGGAGTGACGGGCTGCATGGTGCTGTCAACGGCAAAGGCGTAACCGCCAACGCCGGCGGCTTCCGTCGTGGCTGTGTGGCGGTAATGGGTGCCGTCGATGTCGAGGTCTATTTGGATTAGAGTGGCACTTGGATGCGGATATACCAGCAGTGGCGATAGCTGTGTCGGCGCATCCGTGGTGCCACTGCCGCGCCACACAACATCGCGGTGGCCGTCGGCAAAGGACACGCGCACACGGCCGCTCCAAGCTTTGTCGGCAAGAGCGGCGGCGTAAGTCACAGGGCTGTAAGCCCCGGGGCGCACGGTGTGTATGCCTCCCCAGAGTGTTGCTCCGGCGGCTTTGGCACATATCTCGGCCACGAAGCCGCCGGACAGGGTGGCGGCCGGTGCATAGGATGGGGTGCATATCGTTCCGTCACCTATGTCGAAGGTGCGGCTCCATCGTCCTTGGCTCAAGGGCCGACTGACGGCAGCTATGGCACGTGCACACTCGTCAAATCGGGCCAATGCCTCGGCTATATGCCTACGCGAGGCCGCCGGGCGTGTCGCGGCCACTCCCGCGGTGCCGCAAATACTGACGCGCACATACCCGATGCCGGGTGTGCGCCCGAAGGATGCGCGTACGTCCACGGCTGACGTATCTATCGGTGGCATAGGTGTAGTCATTTCGAGTACCATCCGCGCCGCGCGGCGTGCCCACAGTGTGTCGGCGCTGCCGCCGACGGTTACGCGCGGACGAAAACTCCGCAGCGTCAACGTCTTGGAGGCAAGTGTTTTGCTGTCATCGCAATCGTAGGATATGGCCGCCGCGAAGGGGTCTGCCGTATCGGCGGCCAGCAGCATGGGCGGAGTCGTGTGCAGGGTGTTGCCCTCGGCATCGAGGATGCGGCATCGGGCAAGGCATGGTGCTATGGATGCGCCGGCGGCTTGGGCGCTGTCGAGGGCATCGCTGTAGGCACGTCCGATATCTCCGGCCAGGGCCTTGCGGTCTGCGGCAGCCAATGGCATCCCCGAGGTATACTCCCGGGACAGCACGCGCATGGGCAGGGTTACGGAGATGTCCCCGGCGCTCTCGGCGGTGACCGAGATGGCGGGCCATGCGCTGCTGTCGGCACGCGCCATTTCCCAGTCGCTGTCGGCGTATTGTGCAACGTATGCCCCGGAGGCGGACATCACCGTGAGGCTGTCGCCGCCATCATCGAAGACGGCGCACAGCGGCGTCCCGGCGGTGTTGCCAACGGGAGTGACTGCCGCTGTATCGGCATCCGGATTGACGGTGGCCACGGCAATCTCGGTGTCGCGGTGCAGTGCCATACGCTTGCCTGTGGCTGTATCCACGCAGGCCAAAGGACGCCATCCGCCGGAAAGTATGGTGCGAGGAACGCCGGTGGGGCACAGAACTTCGCCGGTGGTGTCGGCAGGGCACAGGTTGTGGCATTGGACGACTTGCAAGGCTTGAGCCTTGCCTTTGTTCTTTGGATTTTCGATAAGCATAGTCATGGTATGTAAGATTTTGGTATGGTGTGTTTTTCGATATGGTCGTATGCACCGGGACGCGTGGTGTCAGATGACACGCCATAGTTGATGTCGGCCGGAGCCGGCTCGGTGTTTTCACGTGTTTGATGCGGCAAAGTTACGCCGCATTTGTCCTGTCGGTACTGCCGATGACGAACATGTTGCGCCAATCATCGGTATAGTCCGCTGCCGCGTCCATCCCCTTTGCTCGGCGGGCTCGTGTAGAGGGTGCGTCAAAACACGTTGCACCATTACATAAATACTCTATAAACACTTATGACACTACCTGACTTGGTTATGAATGCTTTTATATCCTTCTCCTCCGATAAAAACAACGGGACGCACCCGCCGTGCGGATGCGTCCCGGTTAAAGGGTGTTTTTTTCGTTGTCTGCCTTAGGCTTATTTCTTGGCAGCGGCGATAGAAGCTTTGCGGAATTCCTTCATGGCTTTCTCGATTTCGAGGGAAGCCTTGCGTGCGCGTGCGCCGGCAGCCTTGTTTCCTTGTTCAGCCTGAAGACCTGCGTCTTTTGAAAATACAGCGTAAGCAGCTGCTACTTTTTCGATGATTTCTTTCATTGTAATGATGTTTTGAGGGTTAGGGATATCATTTTTACGCTGCAAATATACAACAATTCCCACAATATCAAATAATTTTACGCCAAAAAGCCCTATTTTTAACCCTTTATCCCGTTTTTTTGCCCTTTTTCGTCCACTTATAAAGCCTTTACGTCACCTCCCATACCCTGCCTAACTACAATGCCCTCGGGTTTGTAAAGGAAGGCGCGATGTGGAACGATGAATGGGACACAGGCCGTACCGAATAAGCACCCCGGACATTAATTGCTGATACTCACGAGCGAATTTGATGCTATTCGGCGAAAAAGGTGTATCTTTGCACTTAATATGCCAAGGCATCTGCTCATAGTCAATCCAATATCGGGAACACAAAGCAAACACGGACTTCCCGAGCGCATCAGTGCGCGTCTGGCCGAGGCCGGTATTGATGTGGATACCTACGTCACCACGGGCCCGGGCGATGCGACACGTCGTGTGCGTCAGGCCGTCGATGCGGGCGAGTATGATGCGGTGCTGGCTTGCGGCGGCGACGGTACGGTCAATGAGGTGGCACGCGCCATGTGCCACGCGCCTATACCTATGGGTATAATCCCGGCGGGCAGCGGCAATGGTTTGGCACGACATATCGTTATCCCTGTGGATCCGGTGCTGGCTTTGGATGCCGTCATCGCCGGGCAGGTGTGCGAGTGTGATTACGCCACTGTCAATGGTCGCCCCTTTTTCTGCACCTGCGGCATGGGCTTTGATGCCGCCGTATCGGATCGCTTTGCGGCTTCGGGCAAGCGCGGGCGCATGTCCTATGTGCGCAGCACCATTGTCGAGTTTGCACATTATAAGCCCGAGCACTACGTCCTTGAAACTCCGGAGGCGACGTTGCACCGCGATGCCTTTCTGGTGGCTATATGCAACGCCTCGCAGTATGGCAATAACGCCTTCATCGCGCCGCAGGCCTCGATTACGGACGGGCTGTTGGATGTGGTAATCATACACAAGGCTGACGCGCTGCGTACCATGATGTTGGGGTTGGACATGATGACCGGGCTGCTGAGGAACAATCGTCTGGTGGAGACTTTGCGTGTGCCGCGTCTGTCCATCATACGTGACCCCGGTCCGGCGCACCTCGACGGCGAGCCGACAGGCGACTTGGGCACGCGCCTGGACGTGCAATGCGTCCACGGCGGATTGCGGCTTTTTGTCGAAAAAGACAAGGCCCCTTTTCGCCCGATAGTCAGCCCTTTGGAATACTACCTCGGTAGTATGGCCATCTCACTACACATAAAATAAGATATCACACATAAACATTAATATAAGAATGGCACAGAAAAAAATGAAAGCGTCCCCCAAAGGGTCAATCTCGCCTGAAAAATACATACGACTTCGGGCGCGCGAACTGCCTATATACAAATGCTATATGCCGCAGGAAGTTTCCAATCATGGCATGAGCGAAGTCATAGTGTCTCGTAAAAGGCCGAACGGAAAAATTCTTTTCGGCGTATACCTGATTGATACCTATTGTTTGGGTGTCAAAGACGTGATGTATCATTATGATTATGATGTTGAGGACTTTGAAGAATTGGTCGAAAAGTTGTCGGCGTCTTTTGAGGGCTTTGTCGAGTGTCCTTACAGCGATGCGCACAATCTGATATATTCGGCTATCGAATTTGCCGACGATGCCGGTCTAAATCCCGCTCGGGACTTCGATGAAGTAGGAGAGTATATCCTCGAGGAAGATACGGATGACATCCCGCTAAAGCATTATCCCATGGGTTATAACGGCAAGTATCTGCTCATCGAAGGGCCGACACATACCGAGCGTAAGTACGTCAAGATGCTCAAAGAACGCTTGGGCGACAACTTTGATTACATTGTTGGAATAGGCCCGAGCGTAGACGAGTATGATGATATAGATGACTATGAATATGCCGACGATGACGAATCGTATGACGATGACTCGGACGAATCATCTGACGAAGTATTAGACGAAATGGAAGCATTTGATCGAATCTTCGGCGGTGATGACCTTTTTGAAAAGATGCTTGAAGCATCCGAAAGGGTGCGCAAGAGCAATCTCGAAAAGAATCACGACAACGATCATGGAGAAGCGAAATAATACGGTCGAATGCCACCAAAACAACCCCTACGGTAACGCCTAAAGCCTCAAATACAAAATTTCACATAAAAATAATATCCTAATCATCCAATTACGGAAAAAAATGTGTAATTTTGTGGCGCTAAAAGCGGAGGGGCCGCTCAAAGGTCGCCGCATTTGGTCCCAATAGGGCGGCGAGACTCTTCTCGCCACACAATCTTTGAAAGAATATACACAAACAACATATACGATTAATTTCAAAACAACAAACCACTATGACTAAGATTGGTATCAATGGCTTTGGACGCATCGGTCGCTTTGTCTTCCGCGCTTCCACCAAACGTAACGACATCGAAGTAGTCGCCATCAACGACCTCCTCCCCGTTGACTACATGGCTTACATGCTCAAGTATGACACAATGCACGGCGCTTTCGAAGGCTCCGTAGACTTCGACCTCGAAAAATCCCTCCTTATCGTCAATGGTAAAGCCATCCGCGTTACCGCATGCCGTGACCCCAAAGAAATCAACTGGGGCGCAGTCGGCGCAGAGTACGTCGTAGAATCCACCGGTCTGTTCCTGACCAAGGAAAAAGCTCAGGGCCACATCGAAGCCGGCGCCAAGTACGTTGTGATGTCCGCTCCCTCCAAGGACGACACCCCCATGTTTGTATGCGGCGTAAACGCTGACACCTACAAGAAAGGCACACAGTTTGTCTCCAATGCTTCTTGCACCACCAACTGCCTTGCCCCCATCGCCAAGGTCCTCAACGACAAATTCGGCATTGTTACCGGCTTGATGACCACGGTACACTCCACCACCGCAACACAGAAGACCGTCGACGGTCCCTCGATGAAGGACTGGCGCGGAGGTCGTGCCGCTTCCGGCAACATCATCCCCTCCAGCACCGGCGCCGCCAAGGCTGTAGGCAAAGTTATCCCCGAACTCAACGGCAAACTCACCGGCATCTCCATGCGTGTCCCCACTCTTGACGTGTCTGTAGTTGACCTTACCGTCAACCTCGCCAAGCCCGCCACCAAAGAGGATATCTGCAAAGCTATGAAGGAAGCTTCCGAAGGCGAACTCAAAGGCGTACTCGGTTACACCGAAGACTCCGTTGTCAGCTCCGACTTCCTCGGTGACACTCGCACTTCCATCTTCGATGCCAATGCCGGCGTATACCTCACCGACACCTTCGTAAAGGTCGTTTCGTGGTACGACAACGAGATTGGCTACTCCAACAAGGTGCTTGACCTTATCGCCAATATGGTTAAGATCAACGGCTAATAAGCCCGAACGTCATACAACCTAAGACGGGGCGACGAAGCGCTGCTTCGCCGCCCTCGTCTTCTTTACAATCGGTGAAATCGGCTCAAACACAGCTAATTTGGCCATTTGACGGCTCACTTTGAGCCGCAATCCCACATATTTCCGCTCACTTTGAACCGTAAAACCCAAAAACAGCTATGACTCAAGAAGTAGAAATGCTCCAATATCTGCACTATCATCCGGAAAGTTTAAGGACTGGAATAAAAACCGGTATGAGCCGTGATGTGAACACCCGTATATTTCCCCGATTTTATGTAACTTTGCAATAAACAACTCAGAGTAATGGAACATGGGAAATTTAACCACAAGCATCTTGGCCGTTTTTTGGAGTCTTTCTCTATAAAGTGGCTTATGATTGTGGTTGCCATTTATGTGGGTATGGACTATGCGCAGGCCACGCCACAGAATATAGACAAGCTTATAGAAATATATGAAACCAAGGGTTGTCGTGTAGATGATGCCAATAAGATATTTGATTTCCTAAACAAGGAGGAAATAACCGATTCGAAGATTGTGTTTGCCGAGAATACTCCTAAAGATTCTCTGCGGCAACAATTATGGTATTGGGTGGCTGAATGGTACAATGATGTGCAGGATTATCCCACGGCTAAGAAGTATGCCTTGAAGGCTCTCCCATTGTTCAAATATCCCAATATGGGCAGGTCCGATTGCCTGAATTTGCTGGGTATTATCCATGTAAGGCTTGGCGAGTTTGCTCCCGCTGCGTCTTATGCCAAGCAGTGCGTTGACATCGATATGAAGCTCGGAGACCCTGATAGAATTTCTTCAGGGCTGAACACTCTTGCGGGTACATATATGGCCGCTAATCAAGTCAAGGAGGCCGAGAAGTTTATTCTTCAAGGACTTGAATATGCCGACAAGGCCAATAATACATCTCGCAAAGCCATACTTTTGGGAATGGCTTCGGAGGTATATCACAAACTCGGTAAAAACAAAAAGTCGCTTGACTATGCTCGTGATGCGTATGAGCTTGATTCAATCAACGGACGCAAGCCCAAAATGGCGATGCGTCTTTCTCAGATGGCATCGGCTTTGGCCGGACTTCAACGATATGATGAAGCCGAAGCTGCCTATATGCGTGCAATTGCCATGCTGAAAGAAGTGGGCAATATTCATTCCGTCGGAATTGATCTCAATCAATTGGGATTTGTTTATATCGAGCAAAATAGGACTCGTGAGGCCATAGACTGCTTCAAGGAGGCTTCCGGTATTTTCTCCAAGATGGGCGATCTATATAATGATGTGTGCTCGCACAAAGGATTGTACGAAAGCTACTGGTCTTTGAGTCCCGATTCGGCCAAAATCGCGCTCAATCAGTACAACGCATTAAAGGACTCATTGTATCATCAAGCATCTGCCGAAGCTTTGGCCAGATATTATGCCGAATTCGGGCGGGACATGTTGCAAGATGAGATACGACAGACCAATAAAGCGAGGATGCGTGATATAATTATAGGGATAATCATATTTATAGTCATTGCAACCATCGCCGCCTTCGTTATACGTGCAAGATATTTGCGCCATCGTCTTCGGGTACTCAGATACATAAAAAAAGTGGGGGAACTCGAGCGAAAATGTGATGAGGCAGAGAAAAATATTGCCGATAGCCGGCCGGACAACTCCTGTGAGGAAAAAGCTTCTGAAATAGATGAAGACGAAGGTCGGGCATTTCTCGCGCAGTTGTTCGAAGTGGTTGATACGGCCCTTGACAACAAAGATTATGGCGTTGCAAAAATCGCCTCCATGATGAATATGACCGAAAGGACTTTCAGGCGACGCCTGAAAGAGGTCACGGACCAGTCTCCCAAGATATTTATTTCGGCAATTCAGATGGAACGGTGCGCCAAGCTGCTGCTCGAAAATCCGACCAAATCCATCGGAGAGATTGCCTATCTCTGCGGTTTTGAGGAGGCAAGCTGTTTTTCCCATGCGTTCAAAAGGGTCTACGGATGTTCGCCGACCGCCTATAGGGAGCAGAATAAATAGCAGTCGAAATATATTAACTTTCAAATCCTTTCGGTCTTAGGTCGAAGGGATTCTTTTTTTTATCCGATTTCTTAATGTTTTTGTCCGATTTCTTAATGTCTTTGTCTGATTCCGTCATGCTTTTGTCTGATATTTACACATCCCGAAGGGGCGCATGCGACTATATTTGGACTTTTTAACAAGCGACTATATTTGGTTTTTATAAAATTAGATAAAATGGCAAAACATTTTACCTTAGAAGACGTGCAGGCAGCCGTCGAAGACGCTATTACCGGCGGCGAATACAGCATCCCGAAGATTGCCGCCTCCCTTCATACGAGCGAGCGAACCTTCTACAGGCGCGTGAAAGAGCTGACAGGAGTAACACCCAAGGCGGTCATCTCGGACATTCAGATGAAACGGTGTGCCAGGCTGCTGTTGGAACATCCCGACAAGCCACTCGGCAAAATCGCCTTAATGTGCGGTTTCGAGGAGGCGAGCGGTCTGTCCCATGCTTTCCATAGGGCTTTCGGATGTTATCCGACCGTCTACCGGAAAAACGGGGGAGTAGACATTTTGCAAAAGTAAAAAATGTTAAATAACCTGTCTTTATCAGCTTTTGTCTGATTTATACGAATTTGTCTGATATATACAAGCGATTGGCAGATTTTTACATGTGCTTTTGTCGGTTTCGGGGTTAATTTTGCTGTGTGAGGAGATGCTGTCTCTTTTTGAATGAACGAAACGCATATCATGTCATGAAACACCGAACCCTAAGAATGACCACTCTTTTTGCGATTGCCCTTGTTTTGGGTTTTCCAAACAGCTATGGCGAATCCGAGATTTCATGGATGGGAGGGACGGTATATGATTTCGGCAAGATAAAAGAAGCTGACGGAGCCGCGACCCACAGGTTTGTTTTCAGAAATACCGGAGGCGAACCGTTTGTCGTTCTTGGGGCCGTCGGGCGATGCGGATGCACAACAGCCACGTATTCCGAGGCTGAAGTTGCACCGGGGGATACGGCCTCGGTGGTTGTGAGATTTGATCCCGCAAAACGCTCGGGAGCGTTCAAGCAAAGAGTGACAGTCCTCCTAAGCGGCCCTTCCGGGCATAATTCACTCTTTGTAAAAGGTGAAGTGGAAGCGGCAAAAAACGATTCACAGTAATACAACGATTCACAGCAATACAACGATTCAAAATAATACATTATTATAAACTAAAAATTTCAACCAATGAGAAAAGCAGTTTTACTATCCATCATGGTGTTAGCCGGGGTTATCGGAATCCGGGCTCAGCGCACTTGGGTGGAGCCCTCACCATCAGCTTATGCCAGTCATGCTGTGGTATATGCCGCGTTTGTAGACAAGCAAGGCAAACCCGTTGAAGTCCGTGACTGCATGGTCGGCGCATTCATAGATGACCAATGCCGGGCTATTGCCACGAAGAGCACAGTGCAAGGCGTCAATTCCACAAGTGTCGTCTATACCTTCCGCATCGGCGTGAAGGATGAAGATGCCGGCAAGACGGTGAAGTTCTACCTCAAGCAATCCAATGCTCAAATAGATTTCGAGCTTGCCGAGACGCTCACCGTCAGCGGTGGCGATGAGACCATCGGCGGCACACCGTCAAATCCTTTCAATCTCACTTTCGTTCCTGTCACCGGACTTGATATTAATAATGAGTCCTTAACCGTACAGGTAGGTGAAGAGGTAACGCAATACCTCAGACATATGGTTTCTCCCTCTCCACAGGATGCAACCTTCAAGAAAGAAGCCCTCATTTTTTATACCAGCCAGGATGAAACGGCATTAGCCACGCATGACGATGGTACCATCACCGCCGAACAAACCGGGTCCGGAGTCGTTAACATACGTTATGAAGGTATTAATTCCGTCTCCAACGAAATAACAGTCATTGTAGTTGATCCCGTACCTACCGCAGACAAATACGTGATTGCCAGCAATCCTTTGACAATTGAGCTTGCAGATTATGAACTCGCTAAGGTAAATATTCTTAGCCGGCTTAACGACAATGTAACCACCACCCTAAAGAATCCGGTTTTCCCCGACCAATTCTACATGGTCGAAGGACCGAATGTCGCCAAAAAGATACTTACATTCTCCTACAATGCAGATACAAACAAAGCCACTGAAGTCCTGGCTAACGAATACGGATCGACCCGAGTGGAGTGGACTTATCGTATAGACGCAGCCGGTTTCAACAGCGACGGATCCTTCAATCCACGAAAAGAGTACTCAGTCACTTTCGGATTTGATGTAAACATCGCCCGGGGTCTCACCTCAATCAGTCTCCCGCAGATGGTTGAGATAGGCGTCGGTGACGCGAATCCGACGATTAAGATTGAAACAGTTCCCGAGAATTTCCTTCTTGACGAATCTGCCATCAAGTGGGGCATTGAGACGAACGCCTTCACAATAGGCGAGCGTATAGCAGGTACTAATGAATGGAAGATCAATGTTCTGGGGCTTGCCCAGGGCGTAGTCCTCAACGTGTACTATAACCAGTTGAAAGCCAGTACAGGGGTGTCGATACAACAGCGCGTCAATATTGACGAAGGATGGCACTGGTTTACGCTCTTTGCCGGACAAGGCGACATTACTCTGGAGGAAGGCATAAGTATAGGTTTTGGTGAAGCACAGGAAATCCGTTCTCAGACCCAACTCTTATACAACGACCCGAACTACGGATTCTTCGGCGAGCTGAAAGGCATGAGCTGGCTCGATACATACAAGATCAATGTCAAAACAGGAAAGACAATCAATTATCTTATCGGCGGCATAGACAATTATAGGCAAGATGAGGTCACTGAATACTATGGCCCCGGCTGGAATTGGAGTGGCTTCCCCTATTGCTTCAATCATAGTGTAAGTCAGATATTTGCTAATTCCGAACTTGCTGATGGGACACGAATAGTTTCCAAGAACGACGGATTCACCGAGCTAAATTCCGGCAAGTGGGCAGGTACACTCGAAACCATAAAAGCCGGAGAAGGATATCTCGTCTACTACCCCGGTAGCAGTAACGTTAATGTAATCTTGCCTGCAGAAGGTTTATTGAAGAGAGTCAACAACGTTCCGTCAATAAAGCGTGCACCGGCACAAAACATATGGAACTATGACGCCTCACGCTTTGCCGACAATATGACTATCATCGCACGGAGCGATGAGGAACTTGATGCCGACCGTTATTCGATCGGAGCGTTTGTCGCCGGCGAATGCCGCGGCGAAGGCAAAATTATTGATGGTCGAATCTTCATCACAGTTCATGGAGAGAACGGCGAGAAAGTAAACTTCAAACTCCATGACAACCTCACCGGTGAATACCGCGACCTTGCCGAGCGTGTTGATTTCGCAGACATGCGTGGCACATTCAAATCGCCGATGCATTTCGATACAGACGGTAGCGCACAGGGCATTCAGGATGTAATATCCGATAGCGAAATAGATCCGGAAGCCGAAATCTATACAATTTCAGGTCAGCGCGTAAATTCGCAGAACCTTGCCAAGGGCATATATATTGTCCGCACCAAGACAGCAACTCGCAAGCTGATTAAGAAATAATCTAAGCAACAAGCCATCTCCTTGCCTCCCTATAGCGGGAGGCAAGGAGGCGGCATTTTCTAATTGACCAACCTTATCTAACATTATCCTCATCTAACATTATCACGCAATGATACCGAACACGCCAAGGCGTAGAATAAGTATGCTGAAACGATTGACAGCAGCCATAGTCATGGCTTGTTCAATAGGCATTGTGTCTGTATCGGCACAGGATATCTCTCAGATAGCAAAAATGACCCTTTGCTCATTACCGGATCGATAGGCACTAACAATACCTATTTTCATAGTTCGGCAGGGAACAACTATATGTCTCCTCTCAGCAACTCTGTATTTGCCAACCTAAATATAAACGTATACGGATTCTCGTTGCCTTTCTCCATATATTTTTCCAACGACAATCTGAATTTTAACTATCCCCAATTTTCGTTCAATCTGAGTCCGAGCTATAAGAACTTTACGGCTCATTTCGGCCAGTCATCAATGCCTTTTTCCAACTACATTCTCAATATGTCGTTCAACGGAGTGGGCCTTGAATACAAGGGGCCGAAATTCCGAGCGTCGGCGTTCTATGGAGTGTTGCGCCGCGCCGTCAATGATGACCCCGAGAGTCCGAATCCTCGACGTGCCCAGTACAAAAGATATGGCTGGGGCTTTTCGGCCGGATACGGCAAGAACGGAAACAGCATCGATATATATTTCCTTCGCGCGTATGACTCCGAAGGGTCTATAGATGAATACTGGAGACAATATTACCGTCCGCAGGAAAACCTTGTAGTAGGGTTAAAGGGTCAGGTAAGCCTCTGGAATAGAGTGTCGCTTTCCGCCAATATGGCCACCTCGGCGTTTACCGCCGACACCGAATCACAAAAAGTGACGACAGGAGAGGCTACCCGTTTTGACAAAATCTTTGAACCTCGGTATACTTCGAGGGTGCGATTTGCAGGCGATGCAGCCCTAAACTTTTCTTTCCCGTGGATGAACGCCTCTGTTTTCTATAAAATCATCCAGCCCGATTATGTCTCTTTGGGTACATATTATACATCCAACAACTATCATAGCCTGGGAGTGAACCTCGGAACAACCTTGTTCAGACGTCTTTCGCTGTCGGCATCCTTCTCCGGTCAGGCCGACAACTTGTCCGACCAACAGTTGTACACCACTGAGGGTTATGTCTACAACGCAATGGCCTCGCTGCGACTGGGCAACAATTTCAGCTTATCGGCTATGTATAACGGATACCTCCAGCGACAGAGCGATGGCACAGCCGTTGTGAACGACACAACGCAAGTCAAGAGAATTCTTCACAGTATAAGCTTGCTGCCGACCTATAGTCTGCCGGGTGACAATCTCGACCATACCATTTCACTTTCAGGTAATTATACCATAAACAAAGACCTTAATAAGTTTTCCATAGGGCAGACGGATGTCAATACCCTTGCCCTCGGCGCTTCATACAATATGAATGTAAAGCCATGGGAAACCAATTTCACTCTTTCGATCAGCCATCAGGGCACTAAAGGCTTCAACACGGAATACATTTCGGATGTGGCCTCACTCTCTGCAGGTCGGTCATTCCTTAAAGAAAAGAATCTCAGCGCCTCGGCCACGGTGTCATGGTGTTACAACAACGTAAAGCACCAGTCCAAGAGCCTCTCCATGGGTCTTGACTTGAATGCCGGATATACGCTGAAGAAATATCATACGTTCAGCCTCTCTGCTTCTTTTACCAAATATGGCGACGTGAACATTTCCAAAACGAGATCCAATCTCGACGCCACCGACATACGCCTCTCCCTCAATTATCTCTACACTTTCACTTTGCTTAGTATCAAGCACAAAGACAAAAAGAAGAAATGAGACGCTTTATCACACATATGCTTTTTACGCTAACCCTTGGCGCCGCAGTTTGCGCCCGGGCATTTCCGCCTCAGGGCATCTCACCTGATGTCATGACGCAGTTCAAGGCGCCTCAGTGGGTTCAGCCCCGGGCGGAAACCGGAGAATTTGTCGAGCTTTCGACCGAGCTTCCTATGTTTCAGTGGATTCCACCCGTTCTCAACGGCAGCCCCGTACCTATGGGCACAACCTACGACTTCACCATAGTGGAGATAATGCCCGGTCAAAGTCCGGACCAGGCCATTGAACGCAACCCGGTCGTATATCGTGCGCCGGGATTGATTACACCCCAATGCCTGCTTCCCCGCACAATAGTCGAAGCCTTACGTCCCGAGGCCGAGTATGCGGCTCAAATTAAGACCAATGTACCTCATAATAGGCTTGCCAATGACGGCGCCGGCGAATTGCTACTTTTCAGACTTGCCAAAGTCGAAGTGAAACTTCATAACGAAAAACAAGAACCACAATGAGACGACTTCAACGATATATTACTCTGCTGGGCTTAACCCTTTGCTGCACCATAGCGGCATTTAGCGAGAATCTCACCGTGACAATAACCCCGGTGAGGCAGGTTTTGCCTCCCCAGGTGATGTATTATCTGTCCAATCCCGGGCAGTATTTCAATATTTCTGCCCAAAACACGGAGAATGAAGCAGTACTTATGTACTTTGGCGTTGAATTGCGTCAATTGACTCCTTCGTCCGACATTGAAATAATAGTCCCGGGCAAAACAATGCCCGTGAAGCCTTTTGAAATTCCCGCCAACGGGACCAAGGTATTCAATGCGGTGGAAATGCGTGATATGTTCAATCATGTCCGCATGGAGGATATCTCTATGCCGGCGGGATTATTTGATAATGTTACCTCCGGCAGCTTCGGAAATATTCCGGAAGGCACCTATGAGATAATACTTTCCGCATATAAGTGGGATCCGTATCTTTCCTCACCTGTTTTGCTCAACAACCCGTCACTGAGCCGCACAATTTTCACTGTGTGCTATCAGGCCAAGGCACCCGAATGGATTATGCCGGTGGCAACAGGCGAATATGACGACAAAAATATAGCCACGCTGTCGAAGCAAACTCCGCTGCTGACATGGATGGCACCGGTGGTGAATTGTGATCCAAAGCCGCGCCATTACAACTATGATATTAAGATAGTACAGCAGATGCCTTTGCAGGCCATCGATGATGCTATGGACCGCAATCCCGTGGTCTATCAGGCCAATAATCTTCAGATGCCGCAATGCATCATACCGACCAATGTAATAAAAGACTTCTCGCCTTACGAGACATATATTGCGCAAATCACCGCTCATTCCAATGCCACCCAGATAGGCTCGCTTGACTACATCAATATCGTCAACGAGGGGAAAAGCGATATCAAGATGTTCCGTGTCAAGGATTATTCCGAGACACCGGCACAGCCTGCGACATACTCTCGTCCCAAGCTGATGCGGCCAAATCTGCCCGCCGGGTTGTGGTATGCACAGTTCGACCCCGCCAAAGACGAGGTCACCTGGTCGGCACCCCGCCTCGACAATGCCGGAGGGAAGCAAGTATCATTCACCTATGATGTACGAATCATCAAACCCACAAGCGGCTATTACATTTATCAACAGAGCGAATGTTTAAAAGCCGCCAATGAATTGGAGCCCATCTTTGAGCAGAAGGGCATCCGAACCACCTCATACCGCATCCCCGCATCCATGGCGGACGCTCTTGACCCCAAGTCCGTCTACCTGATGCAAGTTGTGGCTCACCCCGACACTGTTGCAGGTGATTACAAGGCTCTAACCTTCGAAGGCGAAGGCAAGGGCATACCCGTGGCATTTGCACGCGCCCAGACCGTGTTCTCGCGACCCGTATTGGTTACGCCAAGCCCCTATCAGAGTTTCGACCAGTTTGCCTACGAAAATGAAGACATCTCCAAGGGTGTGCATATCCTCATGAGGGACAATCCCGTCATCAAGTGGAAGCCCTGTGAGGTTTCATCCGTTGACGATGGCCGGACGCTACCCAATGTGACCTATGACATTAAGATTACTCAGCCAAATAAGAAATACCCGGCATCAGCTGCCGGTATGGAGGAGGCTCTCGACAACGAAAATCCGTTCTATGAGAAAAAAGGCCTCACATCCACCGAGTTCAAGGTGCCCATCGACTTATTTGACATTGTAGACCCCAAACAACTGTTCCTGGTGCAGGTTACTGCCCGTGTGGAAAATGCTGCTTCGGGCGACCAATCCTATGTATTCCTCAACAAAGGCAAGAGCTATCCGGGCCTCGTCGTCCTCCGCAAAACAACGGACATAACCCAGTATTCTGCCCCACGCCTTACAGTGCCCAAACCTTACACCGAAATAGGCAACAAAAAATTTGAGGTTCTCAATCCCAACAACTGCATCATCAAGTGGAGCGCCCCTGTGGCTTCGGGCAAAGCGCAAGATCCTGTGGATTTCACTTACGACATCTCCATCTTGCAGCCTACAGGCGGGTACGATGCCTCTCTTGCCACCATTCTCGGCGAAGCTATCGATGGCGAAGTTGTTTATGAGCAAAAGGGCATATCCTCCACATCCTTTAAGATGGACAAGAGGGCTTTTGATGCGCAGATTGACACAGCCTCCATGCTCCTGCTGCGTGTCCGCGCCGTGGCCGACGAAGACTATTGCCAAAAGCACAATATTCGTCTTGAGAATGACGGCTATTCAGCCCCCGCGCTTGTCGGGTTCAAGTCAGGCTCCGGCGATGATGCCGATATAATCGGCCTCGGAGGCATGAACCTGACAGATTCACTATATAATTTCGTCAATCCAGAAATAGTACTTCCCCGTTTCCACCCCGATGAAGGCGCAAGGAAAGAGTTCCTCAATTCAGACATTGCTGTCAAATGGAACAGGCCGACTTTCGAAGGAGGTGCCGGAGCACAGCCTGACACGATACAATTCGTGTATGATGTAGAGCTGTTTGCCGCAAAGGATTACATTTCCAGGGAAGAGATGCTCAAGACTGCCCCGATCTATGCCAATAAGGCACTTAAGGCACAGACCGACACCATCCGTTGGGACAAACTCGACGGGAAGGTGGAAAAAGGCGACTACCTGATGCTTCGTGTCAAGCCCACGGCAGTGAACGATAAATCCGTTGCATTCCTCAATGACAGCATCAACATCGTCGATTTCGCAATGTCGGAGGTCTTCTCAAGTCGCTACTTCCAGTGCGCCAATCAGGTGGAGATTACCAATGAGAGACCCACGACATCCGGTGTAGACGCATTGAAAGGCAAAAGCGTAAGAATCGGTGAGTACGAGCTTGTGCTCGACGGCAAACTGGAAGCCATAACAGACAAGCCGGGACACTTCAAAGGCACCGGCCATGTGATATGGGAACCGCTACTGCTGACATGGAAACTTGCCGTCAAATTCGACGACATAGCCATTAATACCGACAATCAGGTATTTGCCGGCAATGTGGAGACCTACGGCGGAGAAAACAACAAGATGAGCAGCTCGGAAGTAGTTGACAAGTTGTTCTCCGACTGGGGTATCGATAACCTCATCGGTGACACCGGCATCCCCTACGCAGACAAACTTCAGGGCAAGGCCGACGACAAGATTAAAAGCCTTGCCGAGCAACTCCCCATAGGCGAATACTATCAGCAATTCCAGGAGGGAAAAGCCTTTGTGGCCGGACTTCTCCAGGGCAATGTGGAAAATGTCACCTTCCCGCTTGAGATTCCGAAAGAAATCAATCCCTCGCCGGTGAACTTGACAATCTCGAAAATGAAGTTTGCGCCGACCTATGCCACCATGGACTTGTTCGGCACCTTCGTTGTGCCCAATACCAAGGCAACTCAGGGACAGATTTTGGTCTTCGGCGCACCGAGGATGTGTATCAGTCCCAAGTCGCTCATACCCGAAGGCGGCACCGTGGCGCTCCTTAAGGATTTTGAAGTACAGGAACCCAAGAGCGGTTTCAAATGCAAATTCCTTGCGCCCAAGGATGTTATAGAGCCGGAAGACGGATGCTTTGTATCTTGGAGCGGTAATAAATTCGAATGGCTCAACCTCGACATCGACATGACCATGCCCTCCGACCTCAAAAAGGTGGTCAATGGTAAACGTACAGAGGAATCGCCCATACTCCACGTAGGCACCAAGATACAGAAGTGGGAAGATTTCACGGCTGAGGTATCTATCGACCCGTTCGAACATGTAGATCTCCCCGGTTATGTGTTTACGGCAGATGAGGCTATTATCGACCTTGCTTCCGGAAGCAATCACACTAAGATGGGATCCTTCCCCGAGGGATATAAACTTGAGAGCCTCGGTTTGGCAAAAGGTAAGGAAAAAGAATGGACAGGCCTTTATTTCAAGGAACTGTCAATGGCATTCCCTTCGTCAATCAAGATAGGCAACGGCAAAGAACCGATGAAGGTTGCCGTGGAGAACCTTTTCATTGATAAGTCCGGATTTACCCTCGACTGCGGCGTTGTCAACGCCATCAACTACAAGGCCGGCGAGAGCGGAACCATCGGAGGTTTCAAGTTCAGCCTTGACAAAGTTATGGTGTCGATAGTCCAGAACGACTTTAAGAAATTCGGATTTAACGGCAAGCTCGAAATACCCCTGTTCAAGGGAGAGATTGACTACGCCTGCAATATTTACAATCAGTCCTTCACCGGAAAGGGTGGCGGCAAAGGTTTTGCATACGTATTCAAGACTTCGCAGATTGAGGATCTCAACTTTGACTTCATGCTTGGCGACCTCACTCTTGACAAGGACCTGACATATTTCCTCGTTGAAGCCATAGACAACGAGTACGGACAGACAAAAACGAACGTCGAGCTTCTTGTCGGCGGCGAGGTCACTATCGCCGGCGTGGAAACCTTAAACAAGAAGCTGGCCAAACTGCCCTTCAAACTTCAATTGCCCCAGATTAAGTTCTGCAAGATGCGCCTTGCCAACAATGACGGCTTCGAGTCGGTATATGAGAGCGGGTTGCAGGCTTCGGCGGCAGCGGCTACCCAAAAGATGTTGGCTGACGTAGAGAGCAGCAGTGCTATCGGCGCCGGATGGTGGAATGAAGCTTCGAAGATTGATTTTGGAGAAAACAGCGGCCTCTACCTCAGCATGGGACAATGGGGCTGCGCATCGCCACAGAAGAAGATCGGGTCTTTTAAATTCACACTCAAGAAGTGGGGCTTTGAATTGCATAGAGACGAAAAAGACCCCTACATAGGCATAACCCTTGGCGGCGATATAACCCTTTGCGAAGAACTTGAAATCAGTGCCGGCACTACATTAGAGTTCCAGTCATGGGTAAAGAACATCGACGACCTCTCCAAAATCTCGCTTGACTATAAGGGAACGAAATTTAGGGATGCCTCCTTTGCCGTTGACGGCAAGATATTCAAGTTGGAAGGAAGCCTAAGCTGTGCCGAAGACCCGGGTAAGGATTCGGGATACGCCGGTCAGATTAAAGCCAGCGTCAAAGGCGGCCTCTTTGAGGTGACCATTGACGGCGGATACTTTGACCATAAGGAAGAAAACAACAACTTCAGCTGGGGCTACTTCGATATCATGGCAGGAGGCAAATGCGGCATCCCCGCCGGTCCTCTTACCATCAACGGTATCCACGGCGGGTTCTATTTCAACTGCGCAAAAGACTTCGCCAATTCGCAATCCGGCAAAGCCGTTCCAAAACCGGCCAAGGGCGTCATCGGCATCATTGCCGGCATGGGCCTTTCAACCGTCGATAATGTAACACTCAAAGGAAACCTCGACCTCACGGTTGTTTTCGACACCAAGAAAAAAGACTTGACAACCTTCATCTTCAAGGGGGATGTCGATGCTGTTGGCGGTATGGTCAAGAGCAAGGTCAATATGGTCTATGAGAACAATGATCAGGAACAGTATTTCCAACTCAATGTCACCGTCGATGCCAAAATGGATGGCGGAACGGAAGAACTTACCAAAAAGCTCAAGGCTCTTGACTCCACTTTCGAGGGATATAGTGAAGACCTTGGAGATTACGCAGGTAACTTCACCGGCTCTGTCAAGGATAGCAACGACTCCAAGACCGGAGACTACGATAATACGATGAAGAAGTATGACGAGAAGAAAAAGAAAGACTCTGACAAGTCAGACTCCGGTATCAAAGCCCAAGGTCCCGGAGCCCATGTAGAGCTCGACTTCTATATCGGACATAAGAAAACCGGTAGTGATACTTCATTGAAATGGCATGTCTATCTCGGTCAACCCGATCCGGACAAGCGCTGCACATTTACACTTATTGACTTCAGAGGCAAAGTCGTTACTGTGGCCGTGGGAGCCAATGCATATCTGTGCGTTGGAAACGAGCTGCCCAACAACGGAAACCTTCCGCCCATTCCCGTGAAGATCCGCAACTTCCTCAACGGATCCTCCTCCGGTACTTATGAGAGCGATGACGTATCCAAAGCCGACAAAGCCAGGAATGAAGCCAAGACTCGGTTTATGTCCAACGCGGCCACCGGTGGCGGCGTGATGATGGGTGCTGCCGTATGGGGTTACATCAAAGTTGACCTCGGACTGTTCTACGGCGATATGGGCGCAGAAGCCGGATTTGACCTGTCTATCCGCAAACTTGGCACGGAGCGATGCATCAACCTCAAGGGTGGTACGCCGGGCCGTAACGGATGGTATGGCGAAGGCCAGCTCTATGCCTATATTTATGCAAAGTTCGGCATACGTGTCTTCCTTGGCTTCTTCAACAAGAAGATTGACCTCCTTGACGCAGGAATGGGTGGCGTCCTCAGATGTGGTATGCCCAATCCCAACTATTTCACCGGCAAAGCCCGTGTGAAACTCCGTCTGCTTGGCGGCCTTGTCAAGATCAACAAGAAATTCTCCTTTGAATGTGGTAACGTCTGCGAGATGTTCTTAGGAAATGCTCTCGACAACTATAAGCTCTTCGAAACGTGCAACATCGGTTCCGAAGACTGGGACAAGGCAGTCGAGAATCCTATCGACTGGCAGATTCAGAGCCGCCCCAAGGTAACCACTCAGTCTGATATCAACAGCATTATCAATGTGGCTGACCCCAACGAAGTTGCAAAACTCAAGGAATCGAGTGCTGCCGACAACTACGACGAGAAGGCTATCGAGCGTCTTGCAAGCCGTAAATTCAAGTTCGAGATTATGGCCGACTCCGTGCCTACTCTGACCGAGTACTCGAACCTTAAAGATGCAAAGGCCGGTAAAAATGGCAAAACGAGCGAAATGGAGTATTTTGTCAATGGAGACAAGGTGACGCTGAGCGTTACAGCACTTAATCCTAACAAATATTACCGTCTGCGCATCAAAGGACGTGCCAGGGAATTTGTCAAAGGAAAATGGAATCATCCCGAGACTTTCGATACAATCGACAATAAATGGAAATTCCGGCCCTGGACCCAGACCAAGGACTTCTTCTTCGTAACCAATAACACCGCAGAACGCACTTTCGAAGATGCGGAAGACCTTGAACAACACGTAGCCCTTGCCTTCCCCGCCAACACGGATGGCTATAAGGACAAAAACGGTATCCTGATTTCCAGCAAGGATGTGCATGTCCTTCCCATTGACCTCAAGCATCCTATAATCTCCCTTAAATATAGGATGAAGGGAAAAGCTTATAATAAGGGAAATCTTAAATGGTACCTATATAAAGGGACTCAGATTGTGTCCAGTGCCAACAATAAATGGATCGAGAACGACTCAGTGTCCATAATGACTCCCGATGGCGGACTTGAACTGTTTAATGTTACACGTCAATATGGCCATTGCAGACTTGTCCTGCGTTACGAATGGGTTGAACGCTTGAAGAGTCCGGCAACATGGACCGAATATAAGAACTATGTAGTCTACGGAAATTCTCCCGAGGAAGTATATAAGAGAGAACAACGTAATCTGCTGAAGAGTTTGACAAGTAATACAAATACAGCAACAAGTACTACAAATACAACAAGTTCACAAAAAAGAACACCAACAAGAACACCAAGTAAACCGAGTACCCCAAGGACTCCGAGTACCCCAAGTACTCCAAGGACTCCAAGTACCCCGACTACGCCGGGTGTTCCGACGAGGACTCCAAGTACCCCGACTACGCCGGGTGTTCCGACGAGAACTCCGAGTACTCCGACTACGCCGGGTGCTACAAAGGCTCCGAATACTTCGAATTTGCCGGGTGTTACAAGGACTCCGAGTACACCACCACAGAAGAATACCGGAAGAACCGGAAGAACCGGCAGCAGCGGCAGCAGTAGCAGCAGCGGCAGCGCAGGCACAAAGAATGTCTCTTTAAGTAATTACCGCATAGAGGTGAACAAAATCGATTATGCCACTACGACAAATTTGGGAGAATCCACTGATGCATCCGGCGGAGGAACCCGCTATCGTGTGACCATATACAAGAAAGAAAGTGCCATGGTCGATGCTCACCAATCCAAGGATCTGATGGATCTGAGCAATGTATATCTTTACGGAAATCCGCCGGATGGAGATAAGATATTCGATACCCCCACAAATAATACAGAGCCTTACTTTGAGGCATTCCTTGGAGTGCGGCTCGACCACATGACTTTGAATATCTCTCGACAGAGCGATCAGTATCTGATTGGCGACTTCCAAAAGAGTGATTCCAAATTCAGCGTGGCTTCCCCCGGGTTGCTCACTATTACGTCAAATCCCTTCACCTACATGAGCTATCTGAGCAATATGTTCTTCATCGGAGGTCGTTATTTCTCCTCCTCAAAGAACAAACTAAACTTCACATGTAGGTCCACGGAGTCAATGTATATAGATACGCCCCTTGGAACGTGGAACTTCGGTTTACTTCGAGCCGGGAGCTATTATCTCATATCGGATGGTCAGGTCTCTATCAGAGAGAAAGTCACGATGGACAGAACTAAGATTTTCAAAACACATGTCAGAACCCTATGGCCTCTCTATAGCCGTGGCACTGTTTATCACAACAACCTGCTTGGCGAGGATACCGACGGTTTGATTACTGAATTGCCGTTGACCGAAAGGGCTCAGGCCGAGGTTTTCTATGACCTGTTTGATGTATGTGCGAAAGTCTCGGATGAGATAGGGACAAAAGTTCATTATCAGAACACGTATAAGAGAGGTAATATGAAAGACTGGATGGCAACTAATGCCGGACGTATATTCACCACATCCGGGCGTTACAATCGTATCCGCCTGAATATTCCGGCATATCAATATGGTGTCATCTGGAATTCGGCATCCTACGGTGGGCTTAGCCCCAACAGAACTTTTGAGGATCCTTGGAGCTCAAGACATTTACGTATTATTACCCATCCGGCTGTCGAATCTCCGAGTTGCTATCTTGGTAGAAGGCTTTATCTATACACAGCCACTTCGATGGATACTCGCTTCTCATCGAGTAAGGCCTCTGAATACAGTAATATGAAATTCACTTTCACCCGTTACCGTGTCAATGCCTGGAACTACAAGGCTATGAGGTGGACGCTCTTCAGACCGGCATCCTACAAGGAAATCAAGGACAACTGCGACTACTTCTTCAAGACATATACGAGGACTTATAAAGAGCTGATAAAGAAATTGTAAGAATATAAAGACAATGAAACATAATAAAACAAAACATATGCGTACGTTGCTTTGGGCCGTGGCTGTCACGGCGGCCGCTCCCTTGGTTTTCGGAATGGTGCAAACGCAAGATCTTGGCGATGCCATGGAGTCTGCCTCCGCCGATTCGGTCTCCGCTGACAACGGTGTAATCTATCGCGACCAATTGCCGGGTACCTATCCTCTCGGGACGATAAAGCCGGATACCACCTCTCGCATAGAGGACATGTATGTATACATCAAGGCAACAGCTCGCGCTTACGGCGACAGTGTGGTGCTTCGCTGGGCCATTTCAGAGTATCCCGAATGGGAATATCTCAACCATTTCGGCTATGACGTCTACCGAGTGAACGATGACGCTGACGGATTCAAGCTCGACACTCTTGCGCAACGCATCAGGCCGCTGTCGCTCGAGCAGTTCAAGAAATGCTATCCCGACACTGTCGACTCTATAGCATATATGGGCATGGGCGCGATTTACGGCAGCGGAGATATGTATCCCGAAATGACAACCTACGAGCCCGGCACCATAGGAGCATTCTCCGAAATGGAGCAGGACCAGAAGACGCGCCTCATGGCAGCCTATCTGGCGGCCGAGTGGCGTCCCGACGTGGCGCAGGCTATGGGCTTGAGGTTCGTGGACCGCACCGCCAAGAAGGGTAAGACATATTCCTACTATGTTCTACCCTCGGTTACCGATACCACCGGACGTTTCTTCATTATGCCGGCTCAGGTGGAACATGTTTCCAACAGCAAATACAAACCGCAGCCCTACGACATTCAGATTACCGACTCAATTACCGGACATGGCAGCGTGACACTCTCCTGGAATGACACTATCAACGGTACTTTTGAGATATACACCCGTCCGGTAGGTTCTACCGAATGGGAGAAGGTGAACAAAAGACCTTATGCGCCGCCTATCTCCGCCGGGCTCAATAACGAGGACATTATCTTTGAACATTCTCATGGCCTTACCGGCGATTTTGAATATGCCATTCAGGCTCACGATGCTTTCGGCGACCTCACGGCCATGAGCGCCCCCATAAAGGTTCATTTCCCGGACATGGAGCCTCCGCGCGGTCCCGAAATCACATTGATAGAAATCGACCGCCCCGGCGAAAACCTTTGGGATGAGATATATGCTACTATCCATTTCCGCAAAGACACCATAGAGAACGACTTCGTGCGTTATATCCCTATGTATCACAACGAGCGCGACTCCCTCAAGCAATGGCGTCTTCTGACCGACCAGTATATTGCACCCACCGACACCACCGTGCGTATCGATGTGACCAAAATTTCCACCGGTCTGATTGTTATGGCGGCTGTCGATACTGCCGAAAATATTGGATATTCCATGCCCCGACTTCTGCGTGTCCATGATGCCAAGCCACCTGTGGCGCCGACCAATTTCAAGGCTTTCCCCGCGCTTGACGGAACCGTAGCCATGATGTGGGACATGACCGACACTCTCGATGTGCATTATTACGACGTATTCTATGCCAATGCACGCGACCACCTCTTCCAGATGGCAAACCACAGCCATATAATTCCACGTTCATACACGGACACTATAGCTGTGGACGCTAACGAACGATACATCTACTATGCCGTGCGTGCTGTCGACTGGGCCGGCAATTCCGGCGCATTCTCAGACACCATCGCTGTGCTTCGACCCAATACCGCTCCTCCCTCCAAAGCGCACCTTGATTCGGCATGGGTTGACAATAAGATGATTCATACCCGCTGGATTGGCGGCGGCGATGAGATCATCGGACATTACAATTGCTATCGTCGCAAGGCCGGAAGCCGCGACTGGCAATTGCTTAGGACTTTCGATGGCGACTCGGTACGTGCCAACGGCCATGTAATGCAGGTCGATGATGCTCCCGATGGTCCCGTAAATCAGCGATACGAGTATGCCGTGGAGACTGTAAGCCTCTGGGATATCGGTTCCGGATTGACCCCTGTTTTCTCGGCAAAAGTTAACTATGACAGATTTTTGGACATTCCTGTCAAGCTTCTGGGGGATTACAGCAAAAATGATGCTTGTGTAAAGCTGGCGTGGGAGATTTCCGATGTCCCATCCGGTGCCCCATATTACTTCTGCCTCTATCGCAAGCTCCCCGGTGATGATACCTTCGAGTATATCACCGACATCCCCTCCGAACGGAAGTATTACGTTGACCCGCGGCTCAATCCCGGCGAGACGGCCGAATACTATATCTGCATACAGTTTGAGGATGGACGCCAGTCCGGACAATCGAACATAATGACAGTGTCTGCTCCCCGAAAGGAGGCTACCCCTCCAGTTACACAACCCTAACGTTGACTGAATTATGAAGCATCTCTTATGGACCCTTACAGCAAGCCTGCTGATGATTTCATGCGGCGATTTTTACCAGTTTGGGGAAGAACCCGATGACTGGGACGGCGTCAGCATGCGTATAACCAACGCGGAGTCCTGCGTGATGGTGGGAGATTCCATGCCGCTGGGAATCGAGTTTTCGGATACGTCTAAAATCGGCAGCCCTGTCTTTTGGATGTTGTCCGACCCCAATATCGCCAAATTGCACAATGACACTCTCCATGCCGTATACCCCGGAGCGGTCGATATTATAGCCATCAGCGGAAACGGCCTTTTGACCGACACATGCCGGGTGAGGGTCATAGAGAGGTGGGAAGCCGGAGATTTCCATAGGTGGCACCCATCCGATATGGTGATTTATGCCGACATAAGCATTGACGGTAAGCCTTGGAACAGTTCGACAATGATGATCGGAGCTTTCGTTGGAGGCGAACTCACCGGATTGGCGGTGCCCCGCGAGGCTTTCGGCATTCCCTATGCCGAACTCCGAATATGGGCTCCCACAAATCAGGGGCAGGGCAAAATAGACCTTCGCTGCTATGATAGAGAAAATTTCCGTCTCTATGTCCTAAGGGACGACATAGAGTATGACGCATATCAAACCCTCGGAACCCTTTCCAATCTTTATCCAATAAAATTTGAACGATGAAAACCATAAAAAATATATTGGCAATAATCGGCATCTTGATATTTGCATCAGGCTGCACTCTCATGCTTGATGAACCGCCCGCTGATGGCAACGATGATACGCCTAACGGCGACGGTTTCACAGCTCCGCGTACCGAGCAGACCGAATTCGGCGATGTGACCTATCAATTTCAGGATGGCGTCCGGCTCATCAACGAGAAGTATGTGCCCTATATCATTTCCTGCCGTAACGACTCCACATTGGGTCATACCGAAATCCTATTTACCAAGAATATTCCCTCCGACCTTCTTCCGCAGCGCGGCGATTATATCGCCACCACCATGAGTCAGCTATTCCAGCAGACACTTTGCGACGAGGTTGACAATATCGAGGAAACCGGGGGAGGATATCTGCTGATATCCCATCCCGTGCCGCTTATAAAAGTATTCAAGGAACTTGACTTTTCGATTGACGCAAGAATTGCCGGAGACTATGAGGATAGTTCGGAACAATCTCGCTCGGGAGGAAATACCCCGAAACTGAAAGGTTTCCGTCTTGTTCCCAGACATAACTCATATTCGAGAGGGGAAGAGGTTGACGGTGAATTCTCAGAATCCCTCTTTTCCTATGCATTCTGGGACGGTGATGAGAGCAAACTCAAGGAGTTCGAAACCAATCCGGCAGACTATCATAAGTGGGAGCATACTGCTTTGGGAAAGTCTCCTATTTCATTTCTATTTCCCACTATAAGGTCGGGAGGTTCTACATCTCGCACCGCAACACGGGTTGGATTGGCAAGTTATCAAAATGTCAAACTGAAGTTTAGCCTGAAAAACGGTTTTGACCTTGAATTGAGCAATGATCTTGTGCAGACGTATTCTATTTGTTCTGAGTCATCCGAAGGCTGGGAGGCATTTCCCTTAGTTGGATCCACAGGAATGACGGTGCCCAAAGATGGGATTCTCCCTGAAAACAGATGGACTAAATATGACTATATGCTCCCAGTCCCCATTATGCCATCAATAGGACTTGATGTTTATGTGGCTAAATTATGCGTTGATTTCAATTTTGCTTTAGCTAGCGACTGTGCAAGAAAAATTACGGGAGATAAGCTATTCCGTTATGAAGGCGCGCAAAAGACGCAGTTCTTTAAATGGAACATGAAGACGGACAAAAATTATGAAACTACAGTCAATCGCTCCAAATCTATGGATGTCGCAAATCCCCGTCTTCGGAAAGATCTCTCGAATACCTGTTTTCAGTATGCTACAAGACTGTTTCTTCATATTGATATTGGCATTACCTTAGGTGCGGCCACATTGGATCTCTCTCCTCTTAGAATCAATTTTGACGCTTCCTGTACTCATAAAATGACAAATGACGCAAGCAAATCCAAACCGTCAACTCTCAAAGCCCCACCACCTTCTTATTATGATAAGGAATATTCGCTTGAAGCCACCGATAAAAGCCTGGATGAATGGAAGGGTACTCTTGCTGTGGGAGTATCGACAGACATGAAAGGCGGAGCTGATTTAAGTGATTTAGCTGAATATTATGACTGGTTTAAGCACGCTGCTGTTTCCTTGAAGTGGATTGAAGGTTCGCTGGTTCTGTGGCGCATTGCCGACAGTGCCTATCCTGTCATAAATTATAAGCAGACCTATGACAAAGGTAAAAAAATGTATCATGGGACAGTCTCGTTGCCGCCTCCTGCCAAGATATTCTGGTACACTGTCGGAGACACATATATAAGTGATTATAGTGATCTGGAATTGCTTATCTACGATGAAAATTTCAATTTCGTAAAGTGTGCCAAACCCAGTGTAGAATTAGCTTATTGGGATCGCTACTATCAAACCATCCACTATGGGGGGGATTATGAGTTCGATTTCTCACTGAGTGACTCTGAGATGCAAATGAGCAAGTATTTTTATGTTGTACCAGCTTATCGTTCTACGAGCCCGAATGTTTTTGACCATCCTCCGCATTTTTTTTCGAAACCACTTAAATACACCAACATATCAAACAACGGGCAGATAAATGGTGTCGAAACTCTTTGGGTCGAGAATGATGATAAGTATTGCAAGCCCGGCTATAGCCTTGACGGAATAGCAATGGATGCAGACTGCTTCTTCCAGGCATCTTCGCCGGATAAAGTCCATGTCAACGTCGAATTCTTTGATACTGATGGCGTACGTATGATGTCAAAGGATTTTGAGTATTCGATCGGAGAATCAAAGGGTGGCAAGATTAAAGCCATCTATCTTATCAATCACCGTATCGAGACAGTCGTAGACAAGGCAAAAGTTACCCTTTGGTATGACGACCCTTATCGGCAGACCTCCGTCGACCCTTCAGCCCGGAAGGTGATTCTCGACGAATTCGAAGTCGTTTATGACGACAACACCGAATGGTGGCCTGTATTTGACTACGCAGACACATCCTATTGGACTCAACAAGGCTACCGCATAGGGCGGTAATACCCCGAGCAAAGATACTGTTTCAAAAAGTGTGTCTGAGAAAGGACATGCTTTTTGAAACAGCGTCAAAGGGTGCTCGCACAATGACTCTTTGGTAAAATCCGATGAAAAATCCAACGAGCAAATATTGTTGTGGTTTTCAGGTTGGACGAAAAAACGGTAACTTTGCGGGATGAAGCAGAAGGGAGGCAATGGCATAGGAGTTGTTGTCGCGGCGTATAATGCGGCGGCATGGCTCGGGCGTTGTCTGGATAGTGTGCTGGCGGCTGCGGATGTAGACGCGGCAGACGTGTGTATCGTGGTGGCGGATGACGGCAGTACGGACGGCACGGCGGCTATTGCGCAGCGCTATGCGTCGGCGGACGGAAGGGTACAGCTACTGAAGCTGACTCATGGCGGACAGGCGGCGGCACGCGCGGCGGCTATCGCGGCTTTGCCTGCGCAGGTCGACCGGGTGATGATTGTCGATGCCGATGACACAATTCCGCGGCAGTCGTTGTCGCAGATGGCCGCACGCCTTTCGCCTGATATAGACATGGTTATCGCCAACGTGGCAAAGTATACGGCGGAGGCGAATGCACCTACTTTGTATATGGACGCCGAGGCTGTGGCCGAGGGCAAGTCCTACGAAAAAACATCGTCCGGGCCGGTCTTGCGGCTGACACCGGCTGAGGCGTTAGAACGAATGCTGAACAATGACATTCCGAATTTTACGCATGGCATGGTGGTTCGGCGAAGCCTCTTCGGTCGTATCGATTGGGACACGCATCCGTCGATGACCAATGCCGAAGACGCGATGTTGCAGTTGCTGCTCGCCTCGGCCGCCACGGGCGCGGTGGTGCTGCTCCCCGATGTTGTCGCCTACGAGTATCGTCAGCGCCCCGGGACATTGTCGTCGATGTCCAGGGTAACGCCCGAAGGCATTGCACGTGTTTGGAGGGCCGTGTCGGCAGTGCCCTCGATGCCTCGAGCCGCCTTGGTGCGCTGGGGTCTCGGGCTGATGCACCTGTACCTTATAGGACGCGGAGTATGGATACCGCAAGATTACGAGCCACTGCGCGATATCGTTCGCTTGGCGCGACACACGCCGTTGCACAGTCGGCGTCATCGCCGCGTACTGTGGATGCTCCGTTGTCCGTGGCTGCGATATGTGGTCACGTGTCGCCATCGCCGGCACATGCGCTGATATACTTGAAATTTAGTATTGTTCGTATTATGCTTTTTGTCTAACTTTGCGGCCGAGAATTAGGGGCAGTTATTGTCCTCGTAAAGCTACAAGTAACTGAACGACATGAAGATGATATTACGATACATGACTATGGCGGCGGCCGCATCCACTATGGCGACAGCCATGGGCGCCGAGGTGGCGGATACGGACAGCGTGACAATGCTGCACGGCGTCGTTGTCAGCGCCGGTCAAGGCGTAAAGTCGCGTGTGCGCACCACCAATACGGATATCATCGGCTTAGGGCAATTGCGCCGCGCCGCTTGCTGTAACCTCAGCGAGTCGTTTATCTCCAATCCCTCGGTAGATGTCAGCTATTCGGACGCCGCCACCGGCGCCAAGCAAATCAAGTTGTTAGGACTCAGTGGAACTTATGTCCAGATGCTCATTGAAAATATTCCCAACCTGCGCGGCGCGTCCATACCATATAGTCTCGGATATGTGCCCGGACCGTGGATGCAGTCAATACAGGTCTCCAAAGGTGCGGCGAGTGTCAAAAACGGATACGAGAGCATTACCGGACAGATTAATGTCGAATTCCTTAAGCCGCAGGGTACCGACGGGGTGCGTGCCAATGCGTATTTTGACTCGCAGTTGAAGGTCGAAGCCAATGTCGACGGCAGCATCCACCTCAATGACAAACTGTCCGCCTCCCTGTTGCTGCACTTCGAGAATCGCCAACGCGAGCATGACGGCAACGGCGACGGGTTCATGGATATGCCGCGCATACGTCAGTACAACGCCATGAATCGCTGGGCATACGTCTCGGACAGTTGGATATCGCAACTGAGCGTACGCGTACTGCGCGACGAGCGCACAAGCGGTATGAGCCGCCACGGCCATACGGACGCCTCTATCCCGTATTACGGCGTCAGCGTCACCACCAACCGCTATGAAGCTCAGTGGAAAAATGCCTATATGTTCCAAGATGCGTCCAACAGCAGCCTGGCGTTGATGTTGCACGGCTCGTGGCACGATGCGTCCAACACCTTCGGGACAACCGATTACGATGTCACCCAGAAAAACGGCTATGCGCAACTGCTTTTCGAGAGTGATATCACCCCGGCTCATAACATTAGCGTCGGCGCGAGTCTCAATCACGATTACTTCAAAGAGGAACATTCGTCCGACTTGACCATGGGGCAGACCCCGACCGAGACCACCGCAGGGGTGTACGCCCAGTACACCTTCAAGGACGGCGACCGTTGGACAGTGATGCCCGGCATACGTTGGGACCACTCATCGGTATACGGCAGCTTTGTCACGCCGCGACTGCACATCAAGTATACGCCTACAAAGGTATTGACGATGCGTGCCGCCGTAGGCAAAGGCTACCGCACGCCGCACGCCTTGGCCGAGAATACGCCGTTGCTGGCTTGCGGGCGCACCTTCTACTTCGCGGACAGTTTCAGACAGGAAAAAGCGTGGAATTACGGTCTGTCCGCCTCGCTCAATGTCCCCGTTGCCGGGAAAAATCTCGAGCTAAATGCCGAATACTACTACACGCGCTTCTCCGACCAGATGGTCATAGACGTAGACGGAGCTATGGGACCCAATAGTATATATTTCAGCAATCTGGACGGCACCAGCCGCAGCCATACGGCACAGATAGATGCCACATATCCGTTCATCGAGGGCTTCAGCGCCACCGCCGCCTTCCGCCTCAACGATGCACGCACGACATACAACGGCGAGCTGCGTCTGCGTCCGCTGACATCGCGCTACAAAGGACTGCTGACGCTGTCGTACAAAACACCGATGGACATCTGGCACTTCGATGTCACCGGACAGCTCAATGGTCGAGGCGAATTGTATGACCGCTCGGAATACCCGACGTACTTCAATCTCCAGGCTCAAATCACTCGCGAATTTCGCCTGTTTGACCTCTACATCGGCGGAGAAAATCTCACCAACTACAAGATGAAAGACCCCATAATCGGAGCGTCAAATCCTTGGAATCCCGGCTTCGATGCCACGCAAGTTTGGGGACCCACGGACGGCGCAATGGCATACATCGGCATACGCTTCAAACTCGAAAAATTCTGAGCACGGCCATCATATATACATAGAATACAATACAACAATAAATACATATCGAAATGAAATCCATGCTTTTAGGCGCTGCATTATTGGCTGCTGTCGCTGCCACTGCAGCCTCGACCGTAAACAACGCCACCGATTCGGTAGCCGCAAAACCCGAACAGGCCGCCAAACCGGCCAAAGTCAACCCCATAGACACCCTGGTAGTGACCACCGACCCGCAGATGCACTGCTCGAGCTGCGAAAACCGTATCAAGCAAAACATCCGTTTTGTCAAAGGAACAAAGCACATCACCACCAACCTCGAAGACCAAACCGTGACCATAGTCTACGACAGCCGTAAGTCCACCCCGCAGGACTATACCAAAGCCTTTGATAAAATCGGCTACGCCATCACCCCCGCCAAAAACTAAGACCGTAATACTGCCTTAGAGGCTACAAATAATCATATAATCATAATTGCATTATGAAAAAAGAAATTTTGAGTGCTATATGCGCTTGTGTATTTTCGCTTGCCGCTTTTGCAACGGACACGGTCAAAATCTCCGGTACGGTCACTGACTACAACGGCAACCCCGTTGACTCCTGCACAGTTCTTATATATAACCCCGATTTTACAGAAGCCTACGAAACAGCAAGCGATACTCAGGGCCATTACAGCCTTGACAGTATCCCCAAGGGGAAATATGCCGCTATTGCCGCCATGCGTGTCAACGAATATCCACGAATGCTGCAAGTGGCACCCGAGGACATGAAACTCGAATTTTGGGCATGGAACGTCATCGCAGACCGTGACATCACGCTAAACATTCGATACGGCAAGCTGGAGTTGTACGGTACGACCGCATTTTTGGAATATGGCGGCAGACGAGAAATGCTCATCTATACGCGCCCGATGAGCGTCACAAAGGTCATCGCCTATCAAAACTTTGTAGACAAGGCTGACGCCGAGAAGAACTCCATCGTTACGGTAGACCCTCAATATATGTCTTTTGACGTGTATGTAGACGGGGAACCGTTGGAAATATACTCCGTCCAACCGCTTACAATGATAGACAAAGGCAACAGCGCCGGAAATGACACCTGCTACCTATTGCAAGTAGAACTACCTCAGAATATATACTCCCACGATAAGCCATATGAGATTAGGGTGGTAGGGCACAATTCGCAATATGACGAACACGGCGAAAGCGTATACTACCTCGAACCGCCGAAATACGACAAGAGAAAATAGGCCGTCGTACTTTGCTCGGCGATGCGGCGGTGGGGGTATTTGCGCAATCGGGCGAAAAGTGTTACCTTTGTGGGCAATAAATACTAACCCCCTTCAGCAACAATACCGCTATGTCATTTATTGCCGACCGCGTCCTCATGGACGGCCTTACCTTTGACGATGTGCTGCTTGTGCCGGCATATTCGGAAGTATTACCGCGTGACGTCAGCTTACTGACTCGTTTTTCTCGCAACATCACCCTGAACATTCCCGTGGTTTCTGCCGCTATGGACACTGTCACCGAAGCGTCCATGGCCATTGCCATTGCACGCGAAGGTGGCATAGGCGTCATACACAAGAACATGGGTATCGCCGAACAGGCACGCCAGGTACACATGGTCAAGCGTGCCGAAAACGGCATGATTTACGACCCGGTGACTATAGCTCCGGACAAGACCGTGGGAGACGCCTTGACGCTGATGGCCGAATATCACATAGGAGGCATTCCGGTAGTGGATGCCGGAGGAATTTTGGTAGGCATAGTGACCAATCGCGACCTGCGTTTCGAGAGCGACCTACGCCGTCCCATCAAGGCCGTAATGACTTCGGAACGGCTCGTAACCACAGCCCCCGGCACAACGCTCGAAGACGCCGCCCGCATACTGCACCGCCACAAAATTGAGAAGCTCCCGGTGGTGGATGCCGAAGGACGCTTAGTAGGCTTGGTGACTTATAAGGACATTACCAAGGCCAAAGACAAACCCAATGCATGCAAAGACGCCCTGGGACGTTTGCGCGTGGCCGCCGGTATAGGCGTCACTGCTGACAGCCTCGAACGCGCCTCGGCACTGGTGGATGCCGGAGTGGATGCTCTGGTCATCGATACGGCGCACGGGCACAGCCGAGGCGTCATTGACACCCTGCATTCGGTCAAGGACGCCTTCGGCGACCGCGTGGATGTCGTCGTGGGCAATATAGCCACCGGCGAGGCCGCTCGCTTCCTGGCCGACAACGGCGCCGACGGCGTCAAGGTCGGCATAGGCCCGGGGTCGATATGCACCACGCGAATCATTGCCGGAGTGGGCGTGCCACAGCTCAGCGCAGTCTACGATGTGTCCACGGCCCTCAAGGAGTACAACATACCCTTAATTGCCGATGGCGGCATACGATACAGCGGCGACATCGTCAAGGCTCTGGCTGCCGGCGGCAATTCGGTGATGCTTGGCGGAATGCTGGCCGGCGTAGAGGAGTCTCCCGGCGACACCATCATCTTCAACGGCCGCAAGTACAAGTCGTACCGCGGCATGGGGTCGCTCGAAGCCATGGAGCGTGGCAGCAAGGACCGCTACTTCCAAGGCTCGGAAACGGATGCCAAGAAACTTGTGCCCGAAGGCATAGCCGCACGTGTCCCGTACAAAGGCTCGCTTTACGAGGTTGTATACCAGATGATTGGCGGGCTGCGTGCCGGCATGGGCTATTGCGGAGCCAAAGACATCGAGGCACTGCATCAGGCACGCTTCACGCGCATCACCGCCGCCGGTGTCAACGAAAGCCATCCGCACGACGTCTCCATCACCAGCGAAGCCCCCAATTACAGCTCGGCCGCGCGGTGATGCGGCAATTGTGCGCACTTTTGCGCACGCCGGGAACAATAAAAAGCATGCTTCTGCGTTATACAATAGCTATAAAACCGAACGCCTAAAATTTCTATAAATGAAAAAACTCCATCTATCAGCCGCCATCGCGGTTACTGCTATGGCCATAACGGCTGCCGCAGCATCCGATCCGGTATTGATGACAATCAACAAGGTGCCAGTGCGCTTGAGCGAGTTCGAGTATCTTTACAACAAGAACAACTCACAGCAATTGCAACCTCAGACACTTGACGAATATGTGGACATGTTTGTCAACTACAAGTTGAAAGTGGCTGCCGCCGTAGCTGCCGGCATGGATACCACGGCTTCGTTCCGCAACGAATTCGAGGGATATGCCGCCGAGCTGGCTCAGGCGCGTATGGTGGACTCCACCATCTACGACTCGCTGCTGCACGAGGCTTACGACCATGCACGCGAACTGCGCTATGTCAGCCATATCATGCTGCCGCCCTCCGATGGCACCACCTCGACGGAGGCTGCTATGGCCCACGCCGACTCGATACGCAATGCCATCCTGTCCGGCACCACCACCTTTGAGGACGCAGCCGCTGCATCCATAGATCGTGCCAGTGCCACTCGTGGCGGACGCATGGGCTGGGTACTGCCCGGCCGCTTCCCCTGGCCCTTCGAAAAGGCGTCCTATGACACCCCGTTGGGTGGTATCTCGCCTGTAATCAATTCGGGCTTCGGCCTCCACATCATACGCGTGGACGAAATCAAACCCAATCCCGGCGAGGTTGAAGCCGAGCACATTCTCAAGCTCACGCACGGTAAGACCCCCGAAGAGGCCGAACATGCACGCGTGGCAATAGACTCGATATACAACGTGGTGACACAACCCGGAGTGGACTTTGAGGACGTTGCACGCCGCGAAAGCGAAGACCCGGGGAGCGCCAAGCAGGGCGGCAAGCTCGGATGGTTCAGCTCGGGGATGATGGTCGCCCCCTTCGACTCGGCGTCCTTCGCCATGCAAGTGGGCGAGATTTCGCGCCCGGTAGCCACAGCCTACGGATACCACATCATCCACAAAACCGGCGCACGCCCCGTGGCATCATTCGAAGATATGCGCCAATCGCTTGAGCAGCAAATCAACGGCGACGAACGCGGACAACTGCCTGCACAACGCCGTCTCGATGCCTTGGTACAACAATACAAGGGACAGGTGTCGGACGACGGCCTGGCAAAAGTCCGCCACATCATTGAAGAATGCGGCCGCTACGACTCGACAGCCATAGAGGCACTCAAAGCCTCCACCATCCCCGTATACACCGTGGCCGACAAAAAATATACCATAGCATCCGTGATGCCGGCCATGCCCGTCACCGCGTCTATGGATGTGGACAACGCCATGACGATGCTGCGCAATACAACCAACCGCGTCATGCGTGACAAAGTTGCAGAGATTTACCGCAAGGATTTGGTAAACATCGACCCCGATTACCGCAATATCTACAATGAATACCGCGATGGCATCCTGCTGTACAACATCTCCAATCAGGAGGTATGGGAACGAGCCGCCAAGGATACCACCGGACTCGAAAAATACTTTGCGGAACATCGTGCCGACTACACATGGAAGGCTCCCAAGTTCAAAGGCTACATCATCTTTGCAACCAACGACAGCGTACAGACCGAAGTCAAAGCATTCACCGACAGCCTTGACGCCGCCGGCGCCACCTTCACACGCGAGGCTTTGGTTAAGATGATAGACAAACGCTTTGGCCGAGACGCCAAGGTGGAACGCGTCCTTGCTGCCAAGGGCGACAACGCCATCACCGACTATCTGGCTTTTGACGGCCCAAAACCCGAAAACCAGAAGATGCGTTGGCAAAGCTACTATGCGTATCGAGGCCGAATCATAGATCAGCCCGAAGATGCCTTCGATGTTCGCGGACAAGTCACCACCGACTATCAGGCACTACTCGAAAAAGAATGGGTCAAGAAACTGCACAAGCGCTTCCCGGTTAAAATCAATCGTAAAGTGCTTGCGAAAGCCAAATAAGCCACTTCCACAAGACAACGACACGGATGCCGCTTCCCACCGGGGGAACGGCATCCGCGCCACATAAACACCATAAAGACACCCTGCAATATGAAGATATACACACGTACCGGCGATGCAGGCACCACCTCTCTGGTGGGCGGTACTCGCGTCAGCAAAACGCATCCACGCCTCGAAGCTTACGGCACCGTGGACGAAGTCAACAGCCACCTCGGACTATTGGCATCGTATGACATCCCCGAAGCCGACCGCAAAACACTGCATTGGCTGCAAAACAGACTCTTTGACCTCGGATGCCAACTGGCTACCGAAGAAGACAGCAAATGGCAGCCGCGAGCAATTACGGCTGACGATGTAGCACAACTCGAGGCACTCATAGACGAAGTAGACACAGCCCTGCCGCGCCACAACCGCTTCATACTGCCCGGCGGAACAACGGCTGCGGCCCAGGCACACGTCGCACGCACGGTGGCTCGCCGCGCCGAACGCGACATGCTGCGCTTAGACCATGCACTCGGTGACGAAAAAATCGCTCCCGAGGCACTCAAGTTTATCAATCGGCTCAGCGATTATCTCTTCGTGATTGCCCGACATCTGAACATTGTTGCCGAATGCGAAGAAATTTTTTGGGAACAAGAGTGATAATTCAAGCAAATAATGTATCTTTGCACTCCTTTTGACGGCAACGCGTCACGCACAACCGCCGAAACGCAAAACACATTTACACACACAACCAAATCAAAGCATATATAACACGCTATGTATTGGACACTTGAACTCGCGACCAAACTTGAAGACGCCCCTTGGCCCGCGACCAAGGACGAGCTCATAGACTACGCAACACGCTCCGGCGCCCCGATGGAAGTTATTGAAAACCTACAAGAGATTGAAGACGAAGGCGAGACTTACGAAAGCATCGAAGACATCTGGCCCGATTACCCCAGCAACGACGACTTCTTCTTCAACGAGGACGAATATTGACCTCGATAAAACATCGGAACAAAACATAGAAAAACAAAGCGATATGAAATCCGCACGGAATTTCATGTCGCTTTTTGTTTTGAATGCATCGGGTTAAAGCCGTAAATCACAGCCTTTGTGAAATATTGCCTTTTGAGAAATTGTCGATGTCGGTACTTGCTTCTGTTTGACCCCGCAAATTTACCGCTTTGGGAGGGATAGCCATAACGCATATAAGCCATAACGATATCTAAGAGGCGATAAATCGGCCAATCGAAAGGATGGTAGTTTTTTACATCTCGTTATCGCGATATTTCTGCAAGATTACATGCTCTAAATCGAGGCTATCTACCAATGCCCCGTTTTCATCAAAAACTTGCAGAAGTGTGTACCTCCCTGCAATGTCCGGATCGGAAACATATCGGTAAGACCTGAAGACCATATATCCTTCTTCGGTACTACCCATATATCCACCATCCGCCGGAATTTGCCGGGCTTTTTTGTTCGCGATATCAATGAAGTATGAGAACTCGTTGCGAAAGTCAGGGCTACCTTCTACAATAATCTGCAACGGATCACTATTGTAGATATAAGCTCTTGAAGCAACAAAAAGCGAATCATACGATACCGGATAAAAATTTTTGCTGTCACTCATATGCCAATAACGCCAATCGGGACGCGTTGTTTGAAGCAGCTTGGTCTCTTTGCCGGTGTTTTTATCCCGCAACCAAAGAGCAACTACGTCAATATCATATTCGTCTTTTGCGGGGTCCACTACTTGCCTTAATATTTCAATATTATCTGTCTCGCATAAGACGGATTTTGAGGCTGGCATCGAATGCTTGTCGGTGTATCCATATAAAAGATTGATGCAGGTTAACGACAGCAAACATATAAATACTTTCTTCATAAGGCGTTACGTTTCGTTTGGTTTGACAATCTGTCAGCTGTTTTGATGGTGGAATCAAGTGTCAAATGCAAAAATAGTGAATCTTTTTGAAGAACTCGATTCTCGGAAGGAGATTTGTCCGTTGTATAGAGTCAAGTGGCAAGTGCAAAATCGGTGAATTATTTCTTGAAGAACTACTCGTCTCCCTTAAACCTTAGAAATAAGTCTTAACGGCAAACAGGAACTGGTCTATGAAGATCCGTTTGAAAGCTGCGATATTGTTCTGCTCGTTGGTTTTACGGCTCAAATTTAGCGAAAATAAATGGTTTTACGGCTCATCTTGAGCCGTAAAATGACTTATTCGGCCCCGGTTTGAGCCGATTTGCCAAAATCACTATTATATCAGGCGAAGATTTGGGGTGTTCTGCGGGCCCTATTTCTCAAGGATTCCATGGCCTTCCCTTTCCATCTCCTGCCGTATGTCGTTAAGAATTTTACCGTTATACAAGAAATACTTGGCGCCTTGATAAGCCCCTGATTCATTGCGCTTATCTTCAGGCATAAAAGTGCCTACGAATGGCGAAAGCTTATAAATCCTACCTTCATATTCGATGGAATCATCGCCAGAAACCTTGACTTTTATCCCGGTTGGAATAAAAGTAAGAATCTCGCCGACCTTAATGCCGACCATGCTGAATTTGAATCGTCCTTTTTTTGGCGGCTTGGGCGGTTCGGGAGATGGTATAGTTTCGCCTTCTTCGTCGTGGGTGTTGTCATTGTCTTCATCGTTCATGGAATACTGTTTGAAAGGTTTATTGTCTCTGTATTCGGTAACGATGGCGTCATCAATGGTTTGGGCTATGTCCTTGAAAATATCAAGTGCAATTTGAGGAGCAACATTGAAGAACTCACGGTTCTGGCGGATTCGCAAGTCAGTAAGGCGATCTATGGTTTTGTGAACCAACTTCTCAACGAGTCTATCGTCCGACAGCCCGGTGTACGACTTGAGAAACATCAG
>DAAP01000017.1 GCA_001701165.1 Bacteroidales bacterium H4
AATGATAAAGTCAGGAAAATACTCAAAAATAGGTATTGTCAGGCTACGGATACGACTGTAATTTTGCAGTGTCAACAAAAGGCAAACACGACTGCACCGACAGTCGGCTCGAACGGAGCAACAGACGGTGCCGAAATTGACAAAAGATTTTGTATATAGAGGATAATTACGTAATCACGAAAGACACACACCACGGCATGGCCGATCCTCACGGCATCGACCACCGAAAGACTTGGGGCGCGAAGTGATTCGCGCCCATTTCTATTGTCCCCGTAGGACACGCAAAAGACCGACTTTTTCGGCAATACGTAATCACAGATAGTTACAAAAAAAGGTCTGCGCCCGAATTGGCACAGACCTTTTTTGTATAATTGGATGCGGATGGTTGTTACTTGCCCACCATCACCTTGCAAGTCTCTGATTCGGCCCTGACAATATACATGCCCGGAGCGAGGCGTACGACTATACCACGGGGCGCATACGCAGCTATACGACCTTGGAGGTCATAAACTACGGCATTATCTGCGCCGGAGACTACCAAACCTTCCGAAGTCACATTGACAGCCGGGCCTTCGCCACCGGCAATATCGTTGACAGCCGAGAAATATGGCGTCAAATCGGTCGGCTGAGACTCACCGCTGCCATATACGGCAGTGATGAAATAACGTCGTTCGATGATGCTCGTCTCGGGAATATTGAAGGACGTTGTCGCTGCTTCCACCATTTCTGCGTTGACGCGGCCGACTCCGTTTTCGTAGACATTGTAGCCCAGTAACGGGTTGGACACAGCCTCGGTGATACGGACATTATCGATCCATATCGCACTGGTAAACGAAATCTTGGAAATGAAATGTATGGCCACGCGTTTGGCTTCGGACGGGATGCCGGTTATGCTGATGGGTACAAAAGTTTCCGAATTGATAAACTGTCCATACGAAAGGCTCGATTTCAGGGTATTCACCTTGTTTGTAAAGGCGGCTGAAGGATTGGCGGCGTCATAGTCTGCTTCTGTGGAATAAACAATTTCCATAGTGTAGTAGTACGACGAGGACGTGAATTTCTTTGTCGCAACAAGGATGTTGAGATCCATTGTGGCGCCGGCCTTGCAGTCCAGCACGGGCGAAATCAGCCAATCATCCTGCTGCTTGTATGCACCCAAAGTCAGACCAATGACATTGTCACCATCGCGACCTCTAGGAACAGACGGTTTATTGACGACCGAGAAGGCACTGCCGGAAGCCATATAGTAGCTATCGCCGGCAGCCTGATCGAGATCGAGGGCGGTGAAGCCGTCAAACGGACCTGTAAAGCCGCCTGCGCTTCCCTCGAAGGATGTGCTGACGCTTAGCGGGGTGTGTCCGTCACCTGCAGCACCCCAGGAGACTTCTATCGATCCGTCGGCAAGCTGCTTGGCATCGGGATTTGTGGGCGAGGCCTCTTCGACAAAAGCCACAGCCACCTCAGCCGCAGTTGAGATGTTGTTCTCGGGTTTTTCATCGCCGTCATATACGACTTGGAGCGCAAACGAATAGCTATCGGCAGCCTGTACCTCGATAGCCGTAACGGGAACTGTCAAATCCACAGTGGTCGATCCTAACGTTGGAATGTCCACGGTGGTCGGCAGAGCTATGGACTCGGGATAATCAGTCACCAGCTTGAGAGTGTAATCGGCGGCGCTGACAACCTTTGTGCTGTTGTTGGAAATTGTAAACGAAAGGTTGATATCATTGCCCGAATATACCGATGTCGGAGCAACGACAGACGAGACTTCGAGGTCTTTGTCGGCCGGAACGAACACGCGCACCTTATCAATGACAGTATTCTGTCCATAAGCGCTCAGCGACAGAAATGCTACACGGAAAGTTTTGCAACCATCAGCGATAGCCGCTGCAAGCGGAAATTCAACCTTCTCCCAATTCTGGGTGGTGCCCTTCAACGTAATCAAAGCATCGGGAACATTCGTCCAGTCGCCGTTGTCACAGGACACCTGTATTTGTATTTGATCATTGCCGGTAGTACGGTATACGTAGAATTCGATGATGGGGCTGCTGCCTGCTACATATTTTATAGGTGCGGAGGCAAGGCGTGCCGAGCAGCCGCGTGTAGCGTCCCAAGACCTGTAAATGGCGAAGCCGCCGTCTTGGTCTATAGACTCGGAGACGATGGGACGTTTCGCGGTGCTCGAGGCCACAGCCTCCCAATTGATTTTGCCGGAAACAATATCAGCCGTCCAAACCTTGCCGAAGGATGCTCCGGCAAAGGAGTCTGTAAACGGGAGCGTCAGAGAACCGACAGCCAAGGTCTTGGTCTTTACTTCTTCGGAAGACAAACCATTGAGCACGGCTACAACGGAATACTGCAAAGAATGCAAGTCACCGGAAGTATAGTTGTCGATGAATGTCGTGGCAGTACATGCTTCGGCAACGATGGTCGGCACATCATCTACAATACGCGTAACGCGATAGGTGAGTGACGACGGGTCGAGAAACGCACCATGCACACCGGTTGCGGGAGCCTTCCACGAGAGCGTGTACGAGTCATCATTTGCGGATACCGCAAGATCGGTAACAGGATTGGGAGTTTCTTTGCCCGCGTATGTCGAAGCTGTGACGCGTTCGCTGGTATTGCCGGCACTCTCAACCGTCACCGAGTAGGAGACTGTACCTTCACCGCAGTCGTTGTCTGTATACGAGACGTACTCGCCGGCAGCACCACGGCCGGTCTTGACTGCTGTCTCACCATCGCCGCGGAAGATGCTATACTTGAGTGTTCCATCAAGCGGCTGTCCGCTTATCGTGGCCGAGGGAAGCGTAAATGACACCGTAACCGAGGCCGAGCCGTCGGATGCGGGCACCAGCGTAAGACCCTCGGCAGCCAGAGGAACGTTCGATGATCCGACCTCAACGACTTTGGTGTCGAAAAGATACATCCCGTTGGTTTCGCCGAGGAAGTACAGCTTGTACTGCCCGTCGGCATCGACATGGAATTCTACGGTCTTTTGTGTGGCCGTGCTTTTGTTGGCATAGGCCAAATTGTCGTAGCTGGCCAAGACCTTATACTTGCTCAAGTCGTTGCCCTGCCCCAGACCGATGGTTAATGAAGTGGTCTTGCGCGAGTTATAGGCTGCCGGAGACACCTCGATGCGATAGAGTGTGAATGCTTTCAGCGTCACTTCCGGAGTGATAAGATAGTCCGAATAATAGGGCTCGGTGATGCCGGAATTGTACATATACGGGTATTTCCCGTAGTTGTTGAAAGTCCAGGCGTTGTATTCGTTGTGGTCGTACTTAATGCTGGTCTGTGTGCAGTTGTCAAAGGTCGTGCGGTCCGTCAGATCCAACACGGCCTCCGTAGTCTGCGCCGATGCGCCGACAGACAGAGACATAGCCGCCGAAAGTAATGTTATGTATAGGCTTTTCATTTTATTTCTTGCTTTATTTTTTTAAGAAAGCGGGGACGCATTTTCGATGCAGTCCCCGCCATTATTAAGCAGGACTGATCAATCCCGCGATGGATCGCTTGGTCACAACAGGTGCTTTTTTAGTCGTGAACGGGGCGTACCTGAATACCGCCGGCCTTGGAGCTGTAGGTCACCTGAGGGTCATTGAACTTGTTGCCTACACCACGCGAAAAGCGCAGTGTTACGGCTGTGCTTGTCATCTTTTTGCCGGTTTTGTCGGTATTGACATTAGCGCTACCGGTCATATAGTATCCGCTTTGGATGGAACCGCGCGGCGCTCCTTTGTAGCCCTGCATTCCGCAAGCGGGCAGGAAGATGCTGTTGCCGTTGGGGCCGGTAACGGTATATCCGTATGTTTCGGCTTTCCATGTGCATTTTTCGAGCAGTTCTTTGACCTCAGCCTCGGAAGGCAGACGCCAACCATTGCCCCAAAGAGCCTTGGCCGTGTCATATTTGGTGTCCGAAATTTGGTCTCCTATTTCGATGTATTCGCCGGTCAGGGGATCGTACCATTTGTAGTTGTATACATGGCTGTACTGCTTTTCGATAATTTCGCCCCAGCAGATATAGTCACCGGTCTCGGAGGCGTCTTTAGCACCGATGTTGAACGGAGCCCATTTTACGGACAGGCCGAGGTCTACCGGCTCGGAGGGTGCGGTATATGTGGGCAGCGTCTCGGCTGGCACGGGACCATATACGGGACGTATCGAGAAGCCTACATCGGGATAGTCATATCCTTCGGCCGAGCGATTGGAGGCATCGATGTTGGCACGGTAGTTGCGGCATTCCTGCGTGATGTCGGACTGTTCGTATTCGGTGGAGGTCCAGTAGAAGCATCCGAGCTGGTCGTGGGTATGCTCCGAGCCCACCATATTGCCGACGGCGGGCAGGAAGATGCTGTTGCCGTTGATGCGCGAAGTGATTACGGCTCCGGTTACGCCGTTCATTCCGGTCCAGGTGAATTCGCAGTTATTGATAAGTTCGCGCCACTCATCGCGTGTAGGTATGCGCCATTGGTCACCCCACTTGACATGTGCTACGTCATAGTTTGTACCGGTAATTGTGGCTCCTAACTTCAGGTACTCTTCCCATTGGTCGTGGTCTTCGCCTTCCCAGTCGTAGTACCATTTGTAGCTCTCGAGAGTGTACTCGCTCTTAGGCTCGATTTCGCCGTAAGCGTAGAAGTTGCCTTCTTCCCAGGGGTTGGAGGCGCCGACATTGTATGTAGCCCATTTTACGGACAAGCCGAGGTCTACCATCTTGGTTGACGGATCTACCTGACCTTCGTTGATAAAGGTGATTTTGGACACCTCGGACACGTTTCTCAGTTCTTCGGTGCCGTCCTTGTATTCTATTTTCATCATCTTCTGCTGGGCATTGGCCGTGCCGAAGCCTACAGCGGCGACGAGTACTGCGTAAAGTATCTTGTTCATTGTATGTTAGAGTATGATTTTGAATGCTGTTTTATTGATTGTAACGATGTAGACGCCCTTGTTGAGTTCCGAGCGACTGACACTGAAAGACTCGGGGATCGTGGTATTGAGCACACAACGTCCGTCAAGCGAGTAGATTGAGAGCACGCTGCCGGCCTCGGCGTTGGATATGAGCAGTGCGTCCTGCGTCACACGCAGGGTCACGGCCGGAGCCACAACGTCGTCCACAGCATCGTATTTTACGAAGTCGATGAATTGGATGTCATCAAAATCGAAAGTCACGGGGTCCTGGCCTTTGGTCGCGATTGTCGCACCGGTGTCGGTGTAGGTCACCTCCGGATTGGACGTGAACAGAAACACCACAGGGTCGCCGGTGGTCGGTGTAATCCTGACGGCGTCAGGCTCCACTTCCGCTGCAAAACCGCAAATGCTCACCAATATGGCCAGCAAGAAAGTAATTTTTCTCATAAGCAGTGTTGTTTGATTGGGTTATACTTTTTATGTATTCTGAAATGTATCTTTCGAAATGTATCTACCTTGGACGTTCATCCATGTAATATATACATGTAATATGTAGAATTGCGGCAAGTGTATGACACCTGTCGTATCAGAAATAATGGTGTCGCCTAACGGCGATATCATGTAGAATGTCTAATAGTGTATCCATGCCTTGGATTACTATTTAAAAATATTTTTCGGTCGCAAAAGTACACTTAATTATCGTATCACACAAGACTTTTGCAAAAAAAACAGTCGCACTTATGGAATTTTGTTTTTTCAGGCAATCGTAAAAAAACACTAACTACCTTATTGGCAAAATGGTACATTAAACAACGACGCATTGAGAAAATTTCGGAAAACCACATCTTTCGGCTTATTCCGGTCAGAGTTCGGCGTTTTTACCGACTTTTTGTTTTTTCAAACCGGTTATTTTGAGCGGTCGCCCTTCATCGGCTATTTTCGGTAATTCGTATACAGGGACACGATGCGTTTCTTTCATAGACAACAACAGTACATACCGATAACGACACATAACGGCACAAAAAAAGCGAGGAACTTGCGGATGTTCCTCGCCTTCATGCGCTTCAAGATGGACTCGAACCAACGACCCTCTGATTAACAGTCAGATGCTCTAACCGACTGAGCTATTGAAGCATTTAACGTGCTTATACACTCACGTGCCTCGCACGGTTACTAAAAATCTCTATACCTTAAATTCAAAAAGGATTAAAAATTGCGCTTCAAGATGGACTCGAACCAACGACCCTCTGATTAACAGTCAGATGCTCTAACCGACTGAGCTATTGAAGCGTATATCATTTTTATACAACAGTGCGCAACCGCGATGATTGCATCCTGCGGCGCTCCCCCTCCGGGGATTTGCGGTGCAAAGTTACACAGAATTCCCGTACACACAAAATTTTTTCAAAAAAACAAGCAATTTTTTTCGTTGAAAGATTCAGAAAAGAAGTGCAACGGCAAAAACCGGACATTCGGATAAGGAGGATAACGACCACGCAGTATCTCTCCGCCGACATAAAAAACGACACGAGAATGCCCGACAATTTGTGTCGGACATCCTCGCGAATGCATTGTCTGCGAGCCGAGGCCGCGGGCGTTTAGCGCACTAAGACCTTAGTGGTTTGAGAGCCCTGACGACGAATGTATAAGCCGGCGGCAGGAGTATCGCTGACGCGGCGACCTTGCAGGTCGTAGTATTCGACGGGGGCGGCGGCGTTGTCTTCATCGGCAACGATGTCGGACACGCCGACAAAAAGTTGCTCGGGAAGCCGGAACTTGGCTATCTGGATGGCAAAAGACGAGCCTGTATTGGCCGCCTCGAGTCCGGCTGCACACATGCCGCCTCTACCGCGAGCATCCGTGAATGCCAGGCCGGCCTTGGGCGCATAGGCTATATTGAATGCCAAAGGTATTGCTGCATTGAAGCCGCTGCCCTTAACACCGGTTACGAGCGACCATGAGTCTGCAGGATCGGCCTCAAGTGTATTGGCATTATAAGGACGCAGAAAGACTCCAATGGTGTTCTTCATCGTGTAGCCGAATACATATACCTTGTCGGGAGTGGTAGTGTTGACCAACGCGGCTTGGTAGGCGGTGAGACCGGTATAGGCGGCGGCGCTGAATGAGCCGGGAGAGCTTACACCCTTAATCCATTTGCCGGTAGCGGCATCAAACTTGACGAGCATACCCTCGCGCATACGAGCAGTGCTGGCCACGCCAAGCTCTTCATTGCCTTGGGGATAGAATTTGCCGTTGTACTGCCCGCAGAACCACAGGTTGCCGTTGCCGACATTGATGCCGGTGTTTTGCATGATGCACGAGTTGTTGCTATCCTTTTCGCCCACGATATTGGTGTGCCATTCGGAAGCAAGAGTGGATGCGTCGACGGCTGCTACATAGAGGTTTACAACACCGGTGCTGCACAGCGGAGCGCCTGCCAGCGTTGCGGTGAAAGCCTCGCCGGACACAACATCATAACGTCCGTAGAGGTAAAGAATGCCGCGGTCGTATACGACATTATTAATATGACCGTTGGTGATACCGGTGCCCTGAGCCTCGAGCGAACCGAGCAGTTGTCCTTCGGGGGTGAGCTTGAACAGGTACATATCGCCGGCAGCCTTCTGTGCATCGCCATTCCAGCCATTAATATACTTTGGGGTAAATGTCACCGTATTGCCGGCTTGGTCCTTCAGGTGCATGGTGGCGCGGTAGTTGCCACTGATAAAGATGTTCCCGTCGGGGGCAACTGCAAGGTCGTCCACGAACAGGCCGGCACGCACTTTGTTCGTGCCTCCGTCAGCCGGGACTTCCATGGCATCAACATCGATGACGCCGTAGCCCAGCAGTTTACCGTCGGCAGACAGATGGCCTACAATGCCTACGTTGCGGTATTCATCGACAGCGGGATATACGTCCGTAGATGCGCCCGTGCCGTCTACGATTGTCAGCGGATGGGCCAGCATATCAGCCTTTACGTCATGGCGCATAACTGCGACAAATACTATAGATCCATCAGGAAGAATATCGAGACCGCCGTTATTGCTGGCCGCATCGCCATACGAGCTGTAAAGGCTCCATACTTTCTTGCCCTGTGCGTCAAGACGCATGATTATGAGGTTGTTATTGGTGTTGCGCTGCACGTCCACAGGACTGGCGAAAATGGTTTCGTCTGCATAAGTGGCGGCATCGCCGGCGCTGTGCGTGGCGGCCGAGCCCATCCAATAGATGGCCGAGCCATCCTCCGTGGCCTTGATGCTGCGAGTCATAGAGCCCGAAGCAAGAGGGCCTTTTACGAAATTGGCCCATTCGGCAGTGGGCGCGGCGGGAGCGGCCATAGCGGTGGCCGTTCCCAAAAGCATGACAGCTAATGTCGTTGTAATGAATTTCATAAGCTTTCTGTTGTTAAGTTTGTGTGTTTTCTATTGTTTTCAACCATCAGTCATTGGTTCTTCGTAAAGAAGCCTATGCTATAAAGACGCGGTTTTTTTCGGCGCAAAATTACGCATAGACAACTTAATATAAAAGCATTAAGCACCAAAAAGCCCAAAAATACTTACAAATGGGTATGTCGGATTGCGTCTCTCGCCAAACAATTGCACAATTTGAGTATGCGGTTACGGACAGCCGAAAACCACAAATCTACACATTGCAGCTTTCGGATAATAACGTCCTTTTTCGGAAAAAACGCATCAAACAACTTCCCTCAGGTCGTTTTTTTCGGCAAATCATAGCGACAAATCGGAATAAGAGTGTTATTTTTGCACGATATTATACACATCTCGCGCGGAGTGCGGCCCTGAGCATCACTGCCGGCTTCGCCTCATTGACTTAAAGCCTTATGAAGACGAATCTTTTTTCGGCATTGTGCGCCATCATGGTTCTTATGACGGCCACGACACTGGCATCCTGCAACAACAGCACATCGGCGCAACCCGAAGCCGTTCCCGTACAATTAGACGATGAGGAGTCTTGGAGTCTTGTGGACTTTAGCGGCGAAATCATCGCCAAAAATGCCTTTGACAACACTCCAAGCTACGTATACAACGGCACTTTCGTAGTCAAAGAGGAGGATGGCCTATACGTCCACCACATCTCCGATCCCAAAAAGGCACTCAATTCCGAACCATTCCTACAACTCACCAATTTCGCTTCGGGACATGCCTTCGGCGTGCGCCCCGGAACGGGCATCCTGCTTGTGAATACCGACGGCGAGGTAATCAAACAGCTCTCTGACGACATCGCCACAGTCTATGTCCCGGTACCGCTCGGAGCCTTAGACTTCCTGCCATACAAAGATACCGACGAAAAAGCCGGATACATCAAAGCCTCGGGCGACATCGCCATCAAGGCCAAATGGGACACAGCCATGCCGTTCTCGGAAGGCCTTGCTATGGTATTTAACAATGACGACCGATATACTTGCATCGACACCAACGGCGAAAAAGTTTTCTCACTACGAGAAGGAGAAAGTATGGTCTTACCCTTATTCCTAAACGGCTGGTTGGCTGTAAACAAGGACGACAGAGGCCATTTTGTAGACCATAAGGGCGAAACCGTAATGAAACTGTCCCATGGAACAGCTGCCGTCGCACGCATCGGCGACCGCGTTCTGGCTCGCAACTCGGACGGATGGATGATACTCGAAGCCAAAGAGGACGGCGAAAAGATTCTCAAAGGATACGAAAGCATCACCCCCCTCGGACTTGACGGCACACGCTTCCTCGTGCGTAAACGCTCTGACAGCAAGTTCCGCGTGGTGGACGCCAATGGTGAGGACGTAGGCGACAACAGGATTGAGAACTTCAATGACATGGTCTCGCTATACGGCTACATTTTCGGCGGCGACGAAAAGCCGTACACGCTCTACGACAAAAACGGCGAGCCCGTAAACAAAAAATTAGACATAGACGTCATCGGCAACGAAGAATATTTAGCCGTCTTCTCGCAGAAAATCTACAACAAAAAGCAGGTGGCAGCCCTGGTAAACATCATCGGAAATAGTGCCTCGTTCGGCGGCGCTGAAGGCGTACCATCGGTCAGCAACGGCGAGACTGCCTCGACTCTGCTGCCCGAAATGGGCATAAGCGCCGAAGATGCCTTCACCTACATCGACAGTGGCAGCTACCGCGTATCCAAGGCTATAAGCGATGACCTCGGCGTACTGTACGCCACATTCGCCACATCCCCGGCCGACTGGACTTTCGACAGCGACGGATGGACTATCTCACAACGCTACTTCTACAGGGAGGCACCCGTGTCCCTATTGGCCATAGAGACCCCCGTGAATACAGACAGCCGCACCGCCACGGCCTACGCCTTGATTGACGCCCTTATGGACAAGGGCTGGGAGCGCGCCGGAGGCCATAGCCACGAATTGCGCAACAGCGCCGGCAACTATGTGTACATCGTCCCGTCCACTTACTGCCTGCGCATAGTTTGCAGTTTCGGCCAACTTGACTACAACGCCGTGATGGGCAGCGCATTGCATGCACCCTCCGTAAATAATGACGATTACTATATGTCCGCCGATTCGGACTCGGTAGCGGTGACGGTTCCGACCGAAGAAGTAGCGGCCGTCGATGAATATTAAAATCCACAATCAGAACATACTACAACACACATAACACATACAACGATGAATCTCTTTGACACTATAAGCGAAGACATCAAAACCGCAATGAAGGCACGCGAAAAAGTACGCCTCGAAGCACTACGCGGCATCAAGAAAGAATTCCTTGAAGCCAAGACTGCCCCCGGCGCCGGAGGCGAGCTGACGGACGACAACGCCCTCAAAATCATAATCAAACTGGCCAAGCAGCGCCGCGAAAGCGCCAAAATATACGCCGATGCAGGTCGCAAAGACCTCGCCGACAACGAATTGGCCGAACTGGCCGTCATCGAAGAATACCTACCCAAGGCTCTCTCGGACGAGGAACTCACCGCCGCCCTCACCGAAATCATAGCCAAGGTGGGCGCAACCTCGCCCGCAGACATGGGCAAGGTGATGGGCGTAGCCACAAAGCAACTGGCCGGACGCGCCGACGGACGCGCAATATCAGCCAAAGTGCGCGAACTCCTGGCCAAATAATACGATTGTCAAAAAAACAAATAGCATATAAGACACAACAATGCTTACACTTCAACAAATCAAACAAGACCCGCAAGACATCATCCGCCGTCTTGCTGTCAAGGGCTTTGACGGCACCGAACCCATAAACCGCATCCTCGAATTGGACGCCGAACGCCGTCGCCTCCAGCTGGAGAACGACAATGCCGCCGCCCAACTCAAAAAACACGCCGAAGCCATCGGCGCCCTCATGAAATCCGGAGACCGCGCTGCCGCCGAAGCCAAAAAAGCCGAAGTGGCCACCCTTAAGGAAAGCCAGAAAGCCACGTCCGATGCACTGGCTGCCGCCGAAAAAGACATACGCGACATCCTGCTCAACGTCCCCAATGTCCCCTGCGCAATGGTCCCCGAAGGCACAAGCGCCGCCGACAACGTCGTCGAGAAAACCGGAGGCCCTATGCCCGACCTGCCCGAAGACGCTCTTCCGCACTGGGAACTGGCCAAGAAATACAATATCATAGACTTTGACCTCGGAGTCAAAATCACCGGCGCCGGATTTCCCGTATACCTGGGCAAAGGCGCTCGCCTCCAACGCGCTCTCATACAATTCTTCCTCGACAGCGCAAGCGAAGCCGGATACCTCGAAGTCGAACCTCCTTTCGTAGTCAACGAGGCCTCCGGATACGGCACAGGCCAACTCCCCGACAAGGAAGCTCAGATGTACTACGCTCCTCTGGACGGACTGTACCTCATCCCCACTGCCGAAGTCCCCGTCACCAACCTCTATCGCGATGTAATCATTCCCGCCGACCGTCTGCCTATCAAGAACTGTGCTTACAGCGCCTGCTGGCGTCGCGAAGCCGGAAGCTACGGCAAGGATGTACGCGGCCTCAACCGTCTGCACCAATTTGACAAAGTCGAAATCGTCCGCATCGAGCGCCCCGAAGACTCTTACGCAGCCCTCGAGCAAATGAAAGACCATGTGCAGGGACTGCTCGAAAAGCTCGGCCTGCCCTGGCACATCCTACGCCTCTGCGGCGGCGATATGTCCTTCACCAGCGCCATAACTTTCGACTTCGAAGTTTTCAGCGCCGCACAAAAACGCTGGCTCGAAGTTTCGTCCGTATCCAACTTCGAGACATATCAGGCCAACCGTCTGAAATGCCGCTATCGCGATACAGACAAGAAGATACACCTGTGCCACACCCTCAACGGCTCGGCACTGGCTCTGCCGCGCATTATGGCCGCACTGCTCGAAAACAACCAGACACCCAACGGCATCGTCGTTCCAGAGTGCCTGCGCCGCTACACCGGCTTCGACATCATCGGCTGACGCCACATCATCATCGACTGACGCATCCCAACGACTTGACCGTCACCAACGGCACGTTTGACAAGCATTCCAACGCCGTCTTCGGCTGACGGTCGTCACATACAACCGGCGGTGGCCACCCCGTACTTCCACGAGGCGGCCACCGCCGTCTTTCGTCCTTTCTCAATACTGAGCTGTGTAAAAATCGTTGACCTCGTAATGGAGCAATTATGCCCCCGATTCGGCTCAGTACTTTATTCTGAAATAGTCGAGGAAGGTCTTATATTGGTCTTGCGCCGTAAGGCATGTGTCGAGGAGATAACCGGGCGTCTGCGGCCATTGGCTCAGACCGCGATAATAGAACATTTTGAGCTCGTCGGTGATGATAAACGGCACGATGCGGCAGCGCAAGCATTCCTTAAACATTATCAATCGGCCGACACGTCCGTTGCCGTCCTGAAACGGATGTATCGACTCGAAGCGCTGATGGAAATCAAGGATGTCTTCCATGGTTATAGATTCCTTTGACCGATATTCGCCAAGCAAATCCCTGACTGCAACACCGACAGCCTCCGGTTCGGTGGTTTCCACTCCGCCGACTTCATTGGGCAAGCGCTTGTATTCGCCGACTGCAAACCAATCCTTTTGGGCATCCGATGTGCCGGATTTCAGGATACGATGAATTTGCTTTATCATACTTTCGGTCAGCGGTTCCGTTGCCCGTTCTATGATGAAGTCTATGCAACGAAAGTGGTTGGTAGTCTCGATTATATCATCAACTCTGACGGCAACGTCGGTGACACCTATCGTGTTTGTCTCGAAAATATAGCGAGTCTGTTCTTTGGACAGCCGACTTCCCTCAATATGGTTGGAATTATAGGTCAAGTCTATCTGTGTGCGATGGTAGATTCCCCCTTTTATTCTTGCTGCTTTCTGTTCTCTCAGAGCTGTCAATAGAGGCGAAACGACGGTACGTGCATTTATTCGCTCGGGCAGCCGGACGTCTGTCGGGATACTCCACGTTTTGCCGACAAGGACGGCACCCGGCAGTCGGCCTCGGGCGCAATAGTTGCGTACTGTGCGCTCGGATATTCCGTGAGAGTGAGCATATTCTTTAGCTGAGATGTAATCCATATCTATCGGCAAAAAAAAGTTGTGAAATCGTATGCAAAGATACGTTTTCTTGCCGATATCGGCAAGAAAACCACATTGTTTGCCTGAAGAGAGCCGGTACGGAGTGCTCAGAGTTCCTGAAGTTCTCGGATAGAGGTCAGCGCACGAAGATTTTGCGGCTGCCGATGACGTATAGGCCCGGGGCGAGGGCGCGGACGTCATCGAGGGTCGGTGCCTTCTTGACGAGGATGCCGTCTATGGTGTAGATATCACCGATTTCATCGTCACTTTGGGCTTGTATTTCGTTGATGAGGTTGGTTTTGTCCTTGACTTCTATCCGGCAGATTTCGGAGGATTGTAATCCGCTTTCGTCATTATACTTCACGGTGATAAAGCCCGTACCGATGCGTTTCCCTTCAAGATTGATGGTCAGTTGCGCCGTATCATCCTTATTTATCTCGATTTCGGTATGGCTCAGGGTCATATTTACATTCGTTTCGGGCTTGAATGTCTCCACTTTCTTGAAGAGGTTCCAAGGGCTTACTGCGGCAAACGCTTCCTCCGAGCCTTCCGGGATATACAATGTCGCGTTTTCGTAAATGGGGCTAAGATCTTCTTCCTCATCATAAGGATTAGACGCCGGGAAAATATCAACGGGTGCCGAGAACGGCGTGGCGGATGTAAAAATGATTCTTTCGATTGCCGGGCAAAGGCTAAATGCGTCTCTCTGCAAGTCGTCAATCGTGCCGTTAAACGTTATAGTCTTGAGATTTGTACAGTTGTAAAAAGCGTGGCTCCGTATTGTCTTCGCTTTAGGTAATGACACCGATGATAATGAACAGTTATAAAAAGCGTTGTTCTTAATGGTTTGAACCGTGGCGGGAATTGTCACCGAGGTTATGCCGGTGCTAAGACTAAAAGCGCTATTCTGTATTTCGGTTACCGTGTAGGAGCGTTGGTTCTCTTTACTGTATACCGCTTCAGGGATGATGACGTTAGGACTTGTTGTTTCGTGCATGTTGCAGTTAACCACGTGACAATTATCATCAGATGTAATATACGTTAAGGTCTGTCCTTCATACGTGTAAAAGAAATATGCGTCCGCCGATGCCGGCAACGAGATAAGGGCGGCCAAGAGGGATAGTACGAGCTGTTTCATCATTTGGAGTGGTGTTATGTGTTTGGACTATTGTAAGATAGGGTATTGAGAAATCAGCATGTCGGAGCAAACTGATTGGCACAAAGATAAGGATATTTTTCTAAAAACACAGCCCGGTGTCTAAGTCTTTTGAGTATTGGGTGGGAGTAATGGAAATGATATGAACAATGGGAGTGATGTGAATAATGGGAGCAATGGCTTAATCACCATCGCTCCCATTATTCATATTGCTCTTATTGTTCCCGGTATAGCCACGGGCGGCGGGACTATTTGCGGCGTCGTACGCTACGAGTGGCCGAGGCGGACTTGGAAGCCTTGGACTCCTTGACAGAAGAAGACTTGGAGCGCTTGGACGACCGCTTGGTGGAACGCTTGGGCTGTTTTTCCTGTTTTTCTTCGGCGTTAGAGACAGCCTCGGCACCATTTGCAGCCTCGGTATTGTCGGCGGCTACAGTCTCGGCATTGCCTTTTTTGCTCTTTCCGCTGCCTTTTTGCGCTATGATTTCCTCACGATCCGGCACCCAGAGTTTGGCCTCGAAGGAGTCGAGGCGGCGCTGTATGCTGTCCTGTGCTTTGGTCATCTCCTCGGGGTCGGGATACAGCTGCATCAGCGACTTATTTTTGAGATTGCGGGTCTTGTAAATCTCGCCCTCGTACATATTCAGGGTGAAATAGTCGTCATAAGTGCAGGTGGGCAGGTTGTTGTCGTCACTGGTGAATATGTGCTGTTGTGCAAGCCAGGGACGCAGGTCAGCAAACTTGATCCAGAACATGGGATACTTAACAGCCTCACCGCCAAAGTCGCCGCTGCGATGCAGTACCGGGCAGATGGCCTCGACAATGGTGCGCATGCGGTTGTTGCGCGTATCAAATTCCCAGCGTTCAATAATGTAGTACGACAGTACTTCGTTGGTGGGCACATCGGCCTCCTGGATTGTGAAGCGAGGATTACGATCAGTGCTACCCTTGGCGTCGGTATAGATGATATGGAAACGGTCGAGCAAGTCGCGCACCTTGACCTGATACTGTTCGGTGAAAATTTCGCGACCATCGAGGTATTCGTAGGCGTGTATTTGGTTGTTGGCCAGCAGTCGCATGATTATGCGGAAGAGGTTTTCCTGTCCGTCGATGTTTTCTTCGGGGAAGTACAGCGGCGCGTTTTTGTCCTTATCGAGGTCCAATTGACGGTATATTATGCGCATCCATTGGCGGTCGGCGTCAGTGATGTTTTCTCCGGCGTCTTCATAGAATGCCTGCTGTCGCTGAGTCACCTGCGGGCCGGAGGCTTCACCTTGTCCGTGGCGTGTGCGAGATCCTGATGTACGGCGTTGCACGGCCGTGGATGTTGACTGATCCTGTGCAACGGCTTCGGGCCCTTGTGCGAGGGCGGCCAATGCGAAGGCGCATATTGCGGTACGGTATATGGTTTTCATCGTGTGTGAATTATTTTGTCGATATAAGTGGTGCGTCATCTGTGGGATGTCATCCGATGATTACCTCCATAGGCGAAAGATCGCGGGTAATTCCGTCGGGGCCTTTGGCCTTGATGCGTGAGATATAGAAGCGGTTGCCGCGGCGCAGTCGCTGGAAGGCCTGCTTTTGGCGTGGGGAGAATTGTGCTCCAGCAGAGACCTCGGGGATGGCGTTGCCCATAGAGTCGAAGATGACGGTCTCGAAGGACAGCACTGTGAACGGGGTGTCCAGCAGTCCGTCGTCTATGGCTGCGGAGAGGCCGTTAGCGGCCAGCAGCAGGGTTTTCGAGAAGGGTCGCCCGCCTTTGTAGTGGTCGCTGTTGCCCTTGCTGTCGGTGAAGGCTATGAAAGCCGTCGGGTCGGGCAAGCGACGTATGCGGAAAGATGTCGTGCCCACCTGCGTGGAACGTCCGTCGATGGTGGCGGTGACGGTGACCACGGCAGTACTGCCGGGAGCTGCAGTGGGCCGAGCCACCCAATGGTCGCCGCTGCGTTGCAGGCTACCTCCGCTCATGGAGGCGCTGATGCCGTCCATGGGCACGCCGGGCACCGAGATGCTTATGGGGTTGTTGATGCCGGCATACAGGACGTTCATCATCGTGGCCGAGACAGTGGCCATAGGCTCGATGACAGTGTATTCGCTGGCAAAGTCATGGCGAGTGACAGAGCCGTCGCCGTGGGACACTTCGAGGTATCCTTTATATGTAAACTTGCCGGCCGAACCAACGGTAGTGGTGAAGTGACCGTCGGCAAGTTGGCGACCGTTGACAAATATGCGCGGCCGTGCCGTGGTGTCCACGGCGGCCAAGACTATGTCGGCGCTGTATTGTCCGCCGCGCATTACCATGCGCGAATTAGGGATAACCAATGCGTCGAGCTTGTTGACGCGCACATCCCCGGCGTCCACCTGTGCCAAAAGCGAGTTGAGAGCCTCGCCTTCAGCGTAAAGCAGGTCGTTCTGTATCTTGGTGAGTATGGTGACTGCAGCCACAACAGGCTGCTGGTCAAACTTGGCCTCTTCCCACAGCTGCGGGGTTAGCTGGCCTTTGCGCCTTACCGAAGCGGTGGACAGGGCGTCCTTGACGGTGGCGGCTTTGGCCGGGTCTTGTATTTGCGCGGTGATGAAATTGCGGTAGCTGTCGATGCTCTGGCGCAGGCGGCGTCCGTTGGAACTTCCGGGTGCCAGCATGACTACGCTGGCACTTTCGAGGTCATCGCGCGACTCAATCTTGTTTGGGTCACCCTGTGGACCGTCGGCCTTGCGTACTATGGCCAATTTGAGCGAGTCTACCATGGATACTATTTGGTCGGTGGCTCGACGCACTTGAACGGCACGCGTCAGCCATACCGAGCCTTTGTCGGGGTTTTGTTCGGCAAAGGCTTCGAGCGTACGGAAGATGTCCGCGTTGCGCCGACTGACGTTGGCATTGGAGCGCGTCAGCCCTTCGTGTACCTGTGTGAAGCCGTCCAAAACGTCCGATGAGACGTTGAGGGCGAGCATGGCCGTTAGGACGATATACATCAGGTTTATCATCTTCTGGCGCGGTGACAGGCGTGTATTGTTTGCTCCCATTTATATGTTTGGGTGGTGGTTTTTTGGCTGTTTGTGATGTTGTCTATAAGTCGTTGTGCCGCAGTCTTATTCCTGTGGCGCGGCATCTCGAGCGGCAGAAGCGGCGGCCTGGGCGGCAGCGGCGGGATTGTACATATTGATGGTCATGGCGGTGATCATCTTTTCGTACACGGCGTTGAGTTGCTGCATGTAGCGTGCCATCTTCTCTGTTTCTTCGCAGTAGCGACTGCTTTGACTGGCACTCTTCTCGTACATGTCGCGGATGTCTTTGATGCCTTGGTTGACACGGTCTATCGAATCAAGCTGCGAGGATATGCTGCGTAGTTGTATCTCGTAGATGGTGTTGAGGCCCTGGATGTTGTGGCTCAGGTCGCCCATCTGCTGAACATAACCCTGGGACGAGCGCGTGATGTTCTCTGAGTTTTCGGTGATGGCGCGGTAACTTTCGAGCAGTATCTCGGAGACTTTATTGAGCGCCTCGGTGGACTGTTGGAGCTGTTGCATCTGCGCGGTGGTTGCGGCCATCTGTTCGATGTATGCTTGGGTGGCCGAAGCGACGTCCGCGGGAGCCTGCTGTTGAGCAACAGCGGGTTGAGGCGCCACATCTGTCGCAGGTTGTGCGCCCGGACGTTGGCCTACATACACAACGCTTGCGGCGTATGTCTCGGTGGCGTGTGCGTCTTCATTGCCTTCATCTTCGGGCGCGAGGGCCTGCGATTTCTCATCGTCGTCATCGTCTTTGCGGTCAAGCTCGGGATATACTTTCTCCCAGTTGTATTCGCGCGGCGGACGGTCGAAAGCAGTGAGTACGAACATCAGAACCTCGGTGCCCATACCCACGGACAGCAGCATATTACCGCCGGGAAGGTGGAGTATTTTGAAGAGTGCGCCCCAGATGACGACGGCGGCGCCTATGGAGTACGCAAAATTGAAGAAGCGCTGGCCTTTGGTGCTTGAAATCCAAGCACCGATGCCTTTCTTGTATTTTTTCAGTTTGACCATAGCGTGGTTACTGTGTTGATTTTTGTGTCTTTTGTGTTGTTTGGCTGAAGACTCCGAGAACTCCGGATTTGTCAGCCTCAGCAGTGTTTATTTCTTGTAATTCTTGGTGCCGCGAGCAAATCCTATCTGCGAGCGCACGCAGCGAAATCCGATGTACGAGCGTTGTTCGTTTTGGAATTCCCACATGCGGAGGTCGCTGCGGATGTTGTGAGCGACGTCTTTCCACGATCCGCCGCGGACGATTTTACGCTTGAGACGATACGGATCTTCCTTGGCGGCGTTGTAGCGATATTCGGGGTTAAGGTCGTTGGTGATTTTGCCGACGCTCTCGGTGTAAGCCGTCGATGTCCATTCGCTGACGTTGCCGGCCATATCGTAGAGGCCGAAGTCGTTGGGGGCGTAAGTGCCCACGCGCGAGGTGATGACGTGTCCGTCCTTGACGTAGTTGCCTTCCTGGGGCTTGAAGTTGGCGTAGAAGCAACCCTTGTCATCGCTCATGGTTAGGTCTCCGTCCCAAGGATACATATTTTCGTTGACACCGGCACGTGCCGCATATTCCCATTCGGCATCTGTGGGCAGTCGGTAAGGCTCGACATACACACCTTCCTTGCCCAAGGCGCGGCGCAGGTAGTCGGTACGCCAGTTACAGAAGGCGTTGGCCTGTTCCCAGCTGACGCCCACCACGGGATAGTCCGAGTATCCGCCGTGAGCAAAGTACATGCGCACGTATGGCTCATTGTAGGCATTTTCGAAGTCATTTATCCACGCCGTGGTGTCCGGATAGACGTTGACAATATAAGTGTTCAGGAAGTCATAGTCGCCGGTGAGTCCGCGGGTGATGGTCTCGCGTACAATCTGACCCTCATCGTTGAAGTATGCCGTGTCCTTGGAGATGACAGGCACATCAGTAGGCGTAGGCACATCGGTATTGTATATGCGGCGAGTGGGGTCCAGGCGATTTTTGCGCTTGGCGGCCTCGGTGTGGTTGTATATTTCGTAGCGGTAGTTAAGCTGCGTGGGGTCAAGCTCGCGCACTCCGGTGATGGGGTTGGTACGGTATAGGCTTTCTATGGCGCGCTGCTCGTCTTCGTTGGGGTTGCGCCAGGGTATGGCTTTGTTCCAATTCAGATGTGGCTTGACGGGATTGCCCTGACGGTCTTCTTCTATTTTGAATTCCTCGTTGCCGCCGTATGCCGGGTCGGCAAGACGTTCGCGGATGATGGAGTCGCGCACCCAGAATACAAATTGCTTGTACTTGGCATTGGTGATTTCGGTCTCGTCCATCCAGAATCCGTCGACGCTTATACCTCGTGCATCGGCTATGAGATTCCAGGCGCTGTCGGCCTCTTGCACGCCTACTTTCATGGAGCCTCGGTCGATGAGCACCATGCCGTATGGCGTGGGTTCGGTCCACGAGGTACCGCCCACTCCGGTGACTTCGCCGCCGGCGGCACTGCGCGAGCCGGTGGCGCAAGCGCCCAGGGCTACGGCCAGAGCCGCGGTTGATAGGGCTATGATTGTCTTGGTTGGTTTGTCCATATTATGGTGTATGTGGTAATGCTATGTAGTGTCTTTTGTGGTGTCTTTTATCTTTTCGTTGTCATTACATCAGGCGTATGGCCTTGTGCCGGTAGGGGTTTTTGGCGCCGAGGTTTAGCTTGAGGCTGTACCCGGCGGTGATTTCGTGGCTGCCGGAGGAGGCCTTGGCTATGGCGCCGGTGGGATAGTCGTAAGAGTACTCGACAAAGAACCCTTTGAATGTCGCGCCGACTACAGCGTAGACTGCGTCATTGTAGCGATAACCCACGCCGAAAGTCAGGAATTTGCTGTAAGAGGCACGCGCGGTGACTTCGGCGGTATAGAACGTGAAATCGGTACGCACAAGCATCGACGGCATCAATTCAAATAACGTATTTTTCAACGGAATATTGCTTCCGGCCATGAAATAGAGTGTGCGCCCGGTCTTGAACTCATAGATGTTTTTGGCCGAGGCGTCTCCGGCGTCGTTGCTCAACGTAACCGTGGGGGCAGTCAGGTGGCTGCACGATATGCCGGCCCAAAACTTGGGATGCTGATACCATATGCCGGCACTGACATCAAAGGCGGTGCCGTGGAGGTCTTGCGTCGGTATGCCGTCATCGGTGCCCTGGTGGTAGTCGTCTTCATCCGGTAGGTAGACTTCGCTGCCTTTGAAAGACTGGTCGTACATCCCAAGAGCCACACCGCCGGTGAATTCGCCTCCCCACTTCTTGAATTTGTATCCTATCTGCGCGTGCAAGTTGAGCGTTCGGTACAGACCTATGCTTTCTTGAGAGATGACCACACCTGTGCCGAAGCGCTTGCCCAGAAATTTGAAGGGCATGTCAGCTGTGGCGGCAAAGGTTTTGGGGGCATTGTCTATGCCGAGCCATTGCAGGCGTGCGCCGCCGCGTATACGCAGCAAGTCGGTCTGTCCTACGGCGGCGGGGTTGTAGTACGTCGGAACGTTGTAGTATTGTGTGAAGGTGGCATCGGTCTGTGCGGCCGCCTTGGTGCACGGACACAGCAGCAGTGCCGCCGCCATCAGACGCAGGCACCGGCGTCGCAATTTATTATATGTCTCGTGGCCGGTCATTCAAAGTAGAATGTGAGGACTATCATTTTGGACGTCGCTTTTTTTAGCGCGTTTGTAAATTTGAGTTTTTGCGGGTCATCGGCCAAGTCGGGGCGGTCGTGTTGCAGCACGTCGGTGAGGCCGATGCAGAACTTTATCTCGGGATTGAGCTTGAAGTACGGCAGGTAGAAGTCGCAGCCGAAGCCGATGCTGAGGTAGCAATCGGTGCTCTTAAGCTTGAGCGCCTCGTTGCGCTTCTTGGATACATCGAAAGCGGGCATGACACCAACCACCCCATAGGGGCGGGCATTACGGTAGCGTTTCGATGCAAATTTCAGGTCTATGGGTGCGACCACGTAGGCACTCTTGAGGTTGAGACGCTCTTCGCCGCCCTTGCCGGTGACGTCAATCATACGGATATCACGATTGCCGAAGTACATACCGGGTGACAGTCGCAGGCTGAACCACTCGTTCAAACGCAAATCAAAGAGACCGTTGACACAGAATCCGGGCGAGAAGGAAGGCTCTTCCATATACCAGGTCTGGCCATCTTCGGTGGCGATGCCGTTATGCGTGAATTTGAGGTCTTGCGTATGTAGTCCCACCGAAAAACCTAAATGCCAGCGGCGCAAATCGGCATACGGGCGGTTGAGCACCTTGTCGTTGAAACTCTTGGCCGACATCAAAGAAGCCGACGGCAGTAGCGCGTACAGCGCCACCGCCACCGTCATTGCCATGCGTCGCCACAGCCTTATATGATGGTTCGGTATTCTCATTTTTCTATATAAGATAACGGCCTCCGCCGTTTTTTATTGTATACAAGCCGTATCGACTCGCACCCGACCGCGCCGGACCGCCTTTCCCGACTCCGACAAGAGACCGCCACACTGATGTATATTCCGTCTATACCACCCGAACGGCCGGAGTTGTACCATTCCGTAAAACTTACTTGACAAAATACTGCACTTATTGCAGCATAAACAACGAATATGGCAACTCGCACTTGCATATTGCCGGTCAGCAACCGTTATTGCAATCTATTGTGATGCAATACAATGCAACTCTATTTGTTAAAAAACGACCGACATCAACGACTTGAACTATTTTCTTGAAAAAATATTTTGTTTTACGAAAATTATGCACTAATTTTGGAGGCAGAAAGAAAAAACGGCTGACACCGGACGAAAAACACGTCGAATGGCCGGATGCAAGCAATCACAAAATAACAGCATAAACAAGAGACCCCATAAAAACGACTCATCATTAACTATAAACTCATCATTAACGATATGAAAACCTACAAACTAACACTAATATGTACCGTGGCATTATTTGCCACAGGATGCTCGTCCGAAGCGGACGAAGGGCAGAACAAACCCAAGTCGCGTATGGAGATGAATGCCGAGGAAGAGTCCATCAGCGAAGCCGAGATAGAAAATGCGTTTGCCGTCTTTGAAGACATGGCAACAACTGTAGCTCCATACCAAGATAACATCGTATATTCTCCTTTAAGCAAGGACCTGTGCCTCGGTATGGTGGCCAACGCGTTGGTGGATGGCGACCGCGACAGGATTGTCGGGAAAATGGGTGCCTCGTCAGCAACTGCGCTCAACGAATTCAACAAGAATCGTCTGTATTATTTCTCGTACAACGCCGAAAAAGCAAAGGTATTCTTCGCCAACTCAATTTGGGCAAATAGTCAGTGGATGACTTCCGAACAACAATTCGGGACAGCAACAGGAATCATAAAACAGTATTATGATGCCGAATGTCGTATCCTTGACTTTGGCAGTACTGACGTCCGAGCTCAAATAAATAAATGGTGCTCGGAGAAGACAAACGGAATGATTGATAATATAGGGAATACACAACCTGCTGACAATATAATCAAAAGTATCATCATAAATACAATGTATTTTGATTGCGCTTGGGAACAACCATTCACAAAAGGTTCCGCGAGACAAAGCACATTTTATGATGCAGACGGTATTCATCCAAGAGGTCTCGTAAAATCGATGCAAGACATACGGACTATGCCTTCCATCTGGACGAATTCTTTTGCCGCATTTGCAATGCCTTATGCAGGCTGTAATTACTCAGCAATATTTGTCCTGCCTGACCGAGACAAGACGTTCTTTGACATTCTTCCGGAGGTAAAAGAAATGCTTTTGACGAGACAACTTGACAATGCAAAACCTCAAAGATGCACTATCGGAATACCCATTTTCTCGATACAGCAAGATAACGACATATCTGAATATGTAAAAAAATCCGGTCTCGACATCAACAACTGTGCTTTGACCGGTTTTGACGGCGGTATAGTCTCCACTATTAAACAGGCTATAGGTTTGACTGTTACCGAAACAGGGACAAGGGTAGTAACGAAAACGGAATGGGATGGAGCGGTAAGCGCCAACCCCGGTACGCCAATCGTCCTTGACCGGCCGTTCCTGATGATAGTCAAGGACAACAACCACGGCAGCATCCTGCTGATGGCCGCCATCCAGATGCCCAAGGAATAAGACCTCGGCAAGACATAAGCCTACACGCGCTCAAAACACAAGACGCCACTTTCCTCCACGGGAGTGGCGTCTTGCTTATTTCATATCGATGCGTCCGACCGACTTTTCGGAGACTTAAACATTCGATTGCTGCCCGGGTTCTAATGTTGTTGCGCCGTGCTGTCCGGCTGTGCGGCCGGTACGTACACGCAGCGAGTCGGTGGCCGCATTTATACCGTCAAAGACGTCTGCGGCCGTCTTGCTGCCCAACACCGCCGGCGCCATATTGATGACGGCCGAGGGCAAGGCATCATTATATGACGACTTAAGCTCGCCCGAAGGAAACAGCGCCATCCAAACATTAAGCAATACACTGAAGATCAAGGCGTATTTGAGTATGGCAAACACGGCTCCGGCAAGATTGTCTACACGTCCCAAGCTAAGACTTTCAAAAAGCTTGCGTATAGTGCCGGCCAAAAAACGTGCCGCCACCATCACGACAATGAAGATAATGGCGTATGACATCACTGTATGCAGCAGTACGGTGTCCGCACTATCCTCGGGCGATGAAAACTTGGCGGCCACGATGCCGCTGAACACGCGGCACAGGATGATGGCAGCCACGATGCCGACAACGCTGCCGGCCTGAGACATCACGCCGCGACGCCATCCGTACAAAGCGCCGCCAAGGACTATGAGTATGCAGATTATATCAAAAAGTGTCATTGTATAATTCGGTTGGAATCCGTGATACTTGTGCCGTTAGGCCGTACAAAGTTACAACTTATAATTGAATTACACGATGGAACACAAGTCCCGGAACACGTCTCCGTCAGGGCAACGACGATACTAACGCGACAGCTCGTTTTTTTGCCTTAAAGCAGAATAGTTGGTAAATATCGGAAATAATCGGTACAACATTTTGATATTTGCCTTATTTTTGCAGGCGAAAATTACCGTTTCGGCCGCGCGACACCAAACCGAACCATCCGGATGTTGGTTATACAATAATAGGTCGCACGCCAACGCCGTGAGACACAGCGATAATCGCAACCACGGATTCCAATAGAAACAGAAAATAATACATATCGAAACAACCACACACTATGAGGTCACAAACACGCATCCTCACAATTCTTGCGCTCACAGCCGCCACTATGTCCGCACGCGCCCAAGGCATCAGCGTCACCAAAGGTGCCGCAGCCGGCAGTGCGGTCTACACCTTGGAGCAGTGCCGCAGCCTTGCCCTGGCCAACAATAAACAGCTGATGATTGCACGCCAATCAATGGATAAGGCTCACTATCAGAACAAAGAGGCTTTTGCGGCATATCTGCCGGCCTTGGACTTTGCCGGCGGGTATATGTACAACCAAAAGGAGCTGTCCATATTCTCCAAAGACCAGCTGCTGCCCATTAAGACCTTCAATCCCGTGACCAACAGCTACGACTTCAATTTGGTGACCAACCCCGCCACCGGACAGCCGATAAAGACCCCCGACGGACAGTACATACCCTCGCAGGTGGCACTGATACCCAAGGAGTCGATGACCTATGACATACACAACGTGTTCTTCGGCGCCGTCACCCTGACCCAACCCGTATACATGGGCGGCAAGATTGTGGCCATGAACCGCCTGACCAAGTACGCCGAAGAATTGGCGCAGCAAATGCACCTCTCCGAGGCCGAAAACGTGGTCTACGCCGTCGATGCCGCCTATTGGCAAGTGGTGTCGCTCAAAAACAAGCGCGACCTTGCCGTGGCCTATGTCAACCTGCTTGACTCTTTGGACCGCAACGTCCGCCTCATGGAACAGCAGGGCGTGGCCACCAAGAGCGACCGCCTCAGCGTGGACGTCAAACTCAACTCGGCACAGGTAGACCTCACCAAAGTCGAAAACGGCTTGACCCTCTCGCGCATGGCTCTGGCCCAAGTATGCGGACTGCCCATCAACGCCGGGATGTGCGTGGTCGATGAGGAAGTTCGTGCCGGTATTGTCGAAGCTCCCGGGCTGTCGGCTACGGATATAGACAGCGCATACGTGCGTCGCCACGACCTGCGTGCGCTCTCGCTGGGTATAGACATCGCCGGACAGCAAAAAAAAGTGGCTCTGTCTTCCATGCTTCCGAACGTAGCGCTCATGGGAACGTACAGCTTCTCTAACCCCAATATGTTCAACGGCTTCGAGAAGCGCTTTAGCGGCGCATTCTCCGTAGGCGTGATGGTCAAGATACCACTATGGCACTGGGGCGGCGACTACGCCAAATACCGCGCCGCCGCCGTGGACGAAACCGTGATGCGTCTCCGCCTTGACGATGCACGCGAAATGGTCAATCTCCAAGTCAGCCAGGCATCATACAAGGCTCAGGAAGCCTACAAAACCTACCACACCACGCTGGCCAACCTCGAGAGCGCCGACGAAAACCTACGCACCGCCACCGTAGGCTTCCGCGAGGGCGTGGTCACCAGCGATGATGTCATGGCCGCACAGACAGCATGGCTCAAGGCCAACAGCGAAAACATCGATGCAATGATCGACGTCCGCCTCAGCAATACATACCTCAGCAAGGTCTTGGGCACGATGGACATCGGGGCATACTCCGCCGAAAAATGACACATACCGAATAACAAAGAATAACCAACAAGAAAACATACGATTATGTCAGAACAGACACCCATCTATCCCGTGCCGTCGCCCGAAGAACAACGGCGCGCCAACCGCTCGCTAATGATTACACTGGTGGCGCTGACGGCTGCCGTAGTCGCCATCGTCATCATAGGATTTCTATGCCTCAACCACCCGGACAACATCACCGAAGGCCAGGTGGACGGCACCACGGTACGCATTTCGGGCAAACTGCCCGGACGACTTGCCGAAGTGTACGTGCACGAGGGTGACACCATTGCCGCCGGCGACACACTTGCACGCATACACTCGTCTGTAGTCGAAGCCCAATTGGCACAGGCCGAGGCCATGCGCAACGTCGCACGCGCCCAAAACCGAAAGGCCGAGGCCGGTACTCGCAGCCAAATCATCGAAGCTGCACGCGATATGCTGGCGCAGGCCGAAGCCGCACAAACCATAGCCAAGAAGACCTACGAACGCATGCAAAACCTATACAATGACGGTGTAGTCACCGCACAGAAGCGCGATGAGGCCAAGGCCGCATACGATGCCTCCACCGCACAAGTCGGAGCCGCACGCAGCCAACTCAACCTGGCACTCGAAGGCGCCCAAAACGAGGACAAGCGCAGCGCCGCAGCCATGGTCAGTGCCGCCGAAGGTTCGGTGGAACAAGTGCAAGCCGTGCTCGAAGACAGCTACCTGATAGCACCTTGCGATGGTACCATCGACCAGATATACCCCGAGACCGGCGAACTGGTAGCAACCGGGACACCCATCATGAGCGTACTCAAGCACGAGCGACAGATTATTTTCAACGTCCGCGAAGAAATGCTCAACACCCTCAAGATGGGTCAAGAAATAACAGTGATGATTCCTGCACTGGGACAAAAAGAATTCAAGGCCCGCATATTCTACATCCGCGATATGGGTTCGTATGCCGTATGGCGTGCAACCAAGGCCACCGGCCAATGGGATTCGCGCACCTTCGAAATCAAGGCTCGCCCTGTGAATGCCATCGAAGGCCTGCGACCCGGAATGACAGCCATACTGCGCGACTGAACCCCATACACCTAACATCTCGGCCGAAAGCAACTTTATGAATCCGCTTATAGCAACCATGCGCCGCGAACTGCGGCGGCTGGTATCGCGTAAGGCATATATCTTTGCCTTTTTCGTGGTGCCCCTGGGCTGCACAATCTTCTTCCTCAGCCTGATGGATCAAGGGCTGCCGCTGCACGTGCCCACGGCCATAGTCGATCAAGACCACTCGGCCATGTCGCGCGAAATTACGCGCACACTCAACGCCAATTCGCTGGTGACAATCACGCGTGCCGAACAGACATATTCGGACGCTGTGGCCGCCGTACGCCGCGGCCAGGTCTACGGCTTTTTTGTCATACCCAAAGATTTCGAAGCCGATGCCGTAGCCGGCCGCACCCCGGTCATAGACTACTATAGTAATATGACTTACTATGTACCCGGCACCTTCCTGTTCAAAGGTTTCAAAACCACCTCCGTGACTTCGGCAGCCGGAATGATGCGTGCCTCACTCACCGCCTCAGGCATGGAGGACGACCGGGCTATGAACATCGTACAGCCCATGACCATCGAGACACATGCCCCGGGCAACCCGTGGACCAACTACTCGATGTACCTCACCCCGTCGTTCATGATGACAATGCTGTCGCTGATGATACTGCTGGTAACCGCATTCTCCATCACCGAGGAAATCAAATGGCGCACCTCGCCCCGGTGGCTGGAAACGGCGGGCGGAAGCATCACCGTGGCCGTCTTCGGCAAACTGCTGCCCCATACGGTATTGTTCACCCTGGTAGGCTGGGCTGTGGGCGCAGTCATCTTCGGATTTTGCGGCTTCCCGCTGCAAGGCCCCGCTTGGGCTCTGATGCTTGGAGTGCTGCTGATGGTAGTGGCCAATCAGGCTCTGGCGGTGTTCATCACAGCATTGCAACCCAATCCGCGTATGGCTCTGAGCATTTGCGCACTCACCGGCATCCTAAGTTTTTCCATAGCCGGACTATCCTTCCCCGTCGAGGGTATGTACGGCGGCATAGCCATACTCTCTTACATTATTCCGGTACGCTACATGTTCCTACTATATGTCAATACCGGCATCAACGGCCTGCCACTGTACTACTCGCGCTGGATGTTTGCCATCCTCGCCATATTCCCGGCATTGGCCGCACTTACGCTGTGGCGCCTCAAGAAGGCATGCCTCAAGCCTGTGTACGTCCCATGATGTTTATTTCGTCCAATGAAGATTTTTCACGCAATATATAAATGGCTGGCCGATGTGGCCGATGTCTTCCGCTGCGAGTTCGGCTTGCTGCGCCGCGATGCCGGCGTGCTGCTCTTCTTTTTCGGGCTGCCGCTATTCTATCCCATAGTTTACACGCTGATATATAACCCCGAAGTGGTGCGAGATATTCCCATAGCCGTTGTCGACCTAAGCCACACGGCCGAGTCTCGCAGCCTCACCCGCCATCTCGATGCCACTTCGGCCATTGCGGTGAACTACCGGTGCGCAAACATGGCCGAAGCACGCGACCTCATGGCGCGCGGCGAAATCTACGGTATCCTCGAAATTCCGCGCGACTACGCACGCGACATAGGCCGCGGCACCACCGCACATGCCGACTTCTACAGCGACATGTCGCTACTGCTACGCTACCGCACCTTTGTGGGAGCTCTCACGGACGTGCAACTGGAAACCTGCACCGAAATCACGGCAAACAAACTCAGTGCTGCAGGTATCTCCTCACCGGGGCTGCCGATAAGCAACCGCAGCCACTTCATGGGCGACCCGGAGGAAGGCTACGCCTCCTTTATCATCCCGGGCATCGTCATCCTCATACTGCAGCAAAGTATGCTGCTCGGAATCACCATGATAGGCGCAACATCGCGCGAACGACGCCGCTTCTACGGCGGCCGCGACCCTTTGCGGCCCGAACACTACGGCCCGGGCGCCACCGTCTGGGGACGTGCCCTGGTATACTTTCTGTGCTATGTTCCTATGACGATATACATCCTGCACTGGATTCCGGAGATTTTCGGGCTGCCGCATTACGGCTCGGCCACGGATTACTTGCTGCTGATGGTGCCTATGCTACTGGCTACGGCCTTCATGGGACAAGTCCTGATATACATAGTGCGCGAACGCGAAATGGCTTTCATCATCTTCGTATTCTCGTCCGTAATATTCCTGTTTCTCAGCGGCATGGTGTGGCCGCGCTACGCCATGTCCACACCTTGGCTGCTCTGCGGCGACATCATACCGGGCGTTTGGGGCATCGAGGGGTTCATACGCATCAACAACAACGGCGCCTCCCTGGCCGACGTTGCCGCTCCCTACTGCCGACTTTGGGGGCTGGTAGTGCTGTATTTTGTGGCCGCCGTGGCCGTCACGTCCTATCTGCGCCATCGTCCTCTACGCAAATTCAGTCCGTATTAAGGACGGCCGCCGGCACATGCAACAAAAGCACACCGCCAAGCACTGTTTGATAGCGTTTTGCGCCACACCTTTGCAGTTTTAGCGCAAAACGTGTTGGTGCGGTGCAAAAAATGTGCTATCTTCGCAGAATGAAACTGTCGGTACGGGACATACACAAGAGCTACGGCTCTATGGAAGTGCTGCGCGGCATCAGTGTAGATGTCGCCGAGAGTGCCGTGACCGCCATAGTCGGCCCCAGCGGCGCCGGCAAGAGCACGCTGCTGCACATCATGGGCACACTTGACCGCCCGAACAGCGGCAGCGTCCTCATCGACGGCATGGATGTCACCTCGCTGCGCGACAAGGCCCTTAGCCGCCTGCGCAACACCTCATTGGGATTTGTGTTCCAAAGCCACCGTCTGCTTCCCGAATTTTCCATAGTCGAAAACGTGGCTATGCCATGCCTCGTAGGAGGTATGGGGCGACGCCAAGCCATGGAACGCGCACGCCTATGGCTGGAACGCCTCGGCCTTGCCGAACGCCTTGACCACCGCCCGTCCGAACTGTCCGGCGGCGAATGCCAGCGTGCCGCCGTGGCTCGCGCATTGGTCAACGATGCGCCTCTGCTGCTGGCGGATGAACCCTCAGGCAGCCTCGACAGCGAAAATCGCCGGCGCATGCATCGCCTGTTCTTCGACCTGCGCGACGCTTACGGCACAACCGTGGTCATCGTTACACACGACGGCGAACTGGCCGCGGATGCCGACCACGTGCTGCACATCGCCGACGGACGACTAATATGCGAGCAATCGCCGACAACGGACACCGACACGCAAAAAAATCCGGATACAGATGCAAGATTGGACACCGCCACGGATTAAAGACATAGCGAAACAAAAACAAATAACATAACTATCAAAAAAAGTACTGCAATGATTACCAAGACAATATGCCGAATGATTCCGGTTGTGGCAATGGCGCTGTTTGTCTGCTCGTGCAACAATAACAACAATAACGACCCGACGCAAGACGGCAACCAGGTAGACTTTGTAACAGTCAAGTCCATCACCAATGCCGGCACATCCTTCGAAGTGCAGAAGGAAGGCGACTCGCCCGTGGCCACACTCATCACGTCCAAGAAACTCTCCGAAGGCATCAAGGTGGGCCAGCGCATACTGCTGCGATACTTCCCCGCCAACGGACGACCCTATACCAGTGGCAACATCACCCCCACAGGATATATGACAATATACGGCAGCGGCGACCCCGTGGCCGTCAAGAAAAGCGAAGACGTCGGCGGATTTGCCTCCGAGGACGTCATCATCGAGATATGCCAGCGTGCCGGCAAGTACGTCAACGTGGCCGCTCGCTGCTTTATGCTCAACGCGCCCAAAGAATTTGACCTTATATGCGACCAAAGCACCATGGCCGATGCCGAGCCGGTGCTTTACCTGATATACAAGGGCGACAGCAACAGCATCGACGGCGCCTACAAGGTGACCTACGGCTCGTGGGATATTTCGCAAATCTGGAGCCTTTCCACCTGCAAGAGCATACGCGTCAAGTACGCCACCACAGAGGGCACCAAGAGCGTAAGCCTCATTAAGGACGCCTCGCAAATCACACCCACCGAGTAATCGGTTGCGGAATACATACCGTGCTGCCGATGTCGACGGACTGGCTCCGCCGGCATCGGCAAATTCCCTGAAAATACATATAAACTATATAGACAAACGCCTTATGGACAACAAGAACAACAATACAAACGAAATCAAGATAGAGCTTCCGGCCGAAGTCGCATCGGGACACTACAGCAACCTCGCAGTGATAGCCCACGGCGCCGGCGAATTCTACCTCGACTTTATAGCCGTGGCACCCAATATGCAGCAGGCAAAGGTGCAAACACGCGTCATCATGACCCCCGAAAACGCCAAGAACCTGCTGTTTGCCCTGCGCGACAACATCGCCAAGTACGAGAGCGTATTCGGAGACATCGAACGCATAGTACCCAAAAACAATACGCCGGAAAAATCCGGATTTACCGCCTAAGCCGATGAGCACCGACCTATCGGGCATACGCCCCAACGACCTGTGCATCTACAACTCGATGAGCCGCGGCAAGGAGGCCTTCAAGCCCCTGCACGCCCCTCTCGTAGGCATGTACGTCTGCGGCCCTACAGTGTACGGAGATGCGCATCTGGGACACGCCCGCCCCGCCATAACTTTTGACATCGTACTGCGCTATCTGCGACACTTGGGATACAAGGTGCGCTATGTACGCAATATCACCGACGTCGGACACCTGGAACACGACGCGGACGACGGCGAAGACAAAATTGCAAAGAAGGCTCGCCTCGAACAGCTCGAGCCCATGGAAGTAGTGCAATACTACCTCAACCGCTATCACCATGATATGGAAGCGCTCAACGTGCTGCCGCCGAGCATCGAGCCGCACGCCTCGGGACACATCATCGAGCAAATCGAATATATCAAAAAAATTCTGGAGGCCGGATACGCTTACGTCAGCGACGGAAACGTCTATTTCGATGTGCCCAAATTCAACCGCGACTACGGATACGGACGCCTCAGCGGCCGCAATATCGACGAGCTGCTGGCCACCACACGCGCCCTCGACGGGCAGGAGTCCAAGCATAATCCCGCCGACTTCGCCCTCTGGAAAAAAGCCGCGCCGGAGCACATCATGCACTGGCCGTCACCATGGAGCGAAGGCTTCCCCGGATGGCACCTCGAGTGCAGCACCATGAGCGAGAAATACCTCGGCGAGGAATTCGATATTCACGGCGGCGGAATGGACCTCAAATTCCCGCACCACGAGTGCGAGATTGCGCAAAGCGTAGCCCACAACGGACATCCGAGCGTCAAAGTATGGATGCACAACAATATGATTACCATCAACGGCAAAAAGATGGGCAAATCGTTGGGCAATTTCATCACCCTCGAACAATTCTTCACCGGCAGCCACGAGCTGTTGCAGCAGGCATATACGCCGATGACCATCCGCTTCTTCATCCTGCAAGCGCACTACCGCGGCACCGTGGACTTCTCCAACGAGGCATTGCAAGGCGCCGAACGCGCACTGCGCCGCCTCACCGAGGCCTACGGACGCCTGACCGAGCTGCACCCCACGGCAGACGCGCCCTCATTGGACGAGACCATCGCCGAACTACGCCGCCGCTGCTACGAAGCCATGGACGACGATTTCAATACGCCTATGGTACTGGCCACACTGTTCGAAGTCGCCGGACTTATCAACAAAATCAATGACGGAACCGTCAGCGCCACCGCCGATGATATCGCCGACATCCGCGCACTTATGGACACCTTCATGGTCGAAATACTGGGCCTGCGTGCCGATGTGCAAGGCGCAGACTCCGCCGAAGGCAAGGATGCACTCGCACCCTTCCGCGGCGCTGTAGACCTGCTGCTGGACATCCGCCTCAACGCCAAGCGCAACCGCAACTTCGCCACCAGCGACGCAATACGCGACCGCCTGGCCGCCCTGGGCTTCACCGTCAAGGACACCAAGGACGGCTTTGAGTGGACGCTGGACTGACGCCGAACAATATCTCTTACCACCCACGTCTGTGACAATGAATACGGACACACACATCTCGACAGAGCCTGAAGCCTCCGAGCCTCAGGCTCTGTCGGCACGTGTCATTGCCGCTCTCGGGTACGAGCCCAACGACCAGCAACGCGCCGTCATCGATGCGTTGGCGCGTTTTGTGGCACCGCTGACGCACCCGCAAGCACAGACCGGACCCGATGTGGATGCCGTATTCGTACTCAACGGATATGCCGGCACAGGCAAAACGTCGCTCACGGCAGCACTGACACGCGCTCTGGCCGACATCAAAGTCCCCTCGATACTGATGGCGCCCACAGGCCGCGCCGCCAAGGTCTTTGCCGGTTACGCACACCACACAGCATATACCATACACCGCAAGATATACCGCCACAGCCTCGGCGGCGAAGTGCCGGGATTGCAGGAAAATAAAGCCGTAGGCACGCTATTCATTGTCGACGAAGCCTCCATGATTTCGGGCGGCGACCCTCAGGGACGCGAAGACCTGCTCGGAGACCTCATACAATACGTCTATGCCGGACAGGGCTGCCGTATGCTCCTGATAGGCGATACGGCACAGCTGCCACCGGTGGGAATGGACCGCTCGCCGGCTATGGACCCGGAGGTGCTGCACGCCTACGGACTGCGCGTAAGCCGCGCCACACTCACCGCCATAGCACGCCAACGCGCCGACAGCGGCATCCTGGCCAATGCCACGATTCTGCGACGCGCCATGCGCGATGCCGCCGCCGGACGCGACGAGCTGCGTATGCCCACACTCCTCACCAACGGATTCAGCGACATCGACATCACCTCGCCCGAAGAGCTGCCCGAAGCCATCGAAAGCGCCTATCGCGACCACGGCATCGACCATACGCTCGTAATCACGCGCTCAAACATGCGCGCCTCCGCCTTCAACCGCGCCATACGCGCCGATGTCCTATATATAGACACCGCCATCGCCAAGGGCGAGCCGCTCATCGTGGTCAAGAACAACTACCGATGTGCACGCTCCGTCAAAGGCCTCGATTTCGTTGCCAACGGCGATATGGCCATTGTCTCGCACATATACAGCACCGAGACACACTATGGGATGCACTGGGCGGATGTACGACTGGCCCTGACCGACTGCAACATCGAATTCGACGCAAAAATCACCCTCGACACACTCGTGGACGACACCCCGGCACTGTCACGCGAAAAGCTCGGCAACCTCGCATCCGCCATACTCGCGGCATACGATGGCGCCGCATCCATGAGCCCGCGCCAACAGATGACCATACTCAATGCCGACCCGTACTTCGATGCGTTGCAAGTCAAATTCGGATACACCGTCACCTGCCACAAAGCCCAAGGCGGCCAATGGGATCACGTCTTCGTTGACATGTGCGGCATAGCCCCCGACGCCCCCATGGAAGACTTCTATCGCTGGCTCTACACCGCCGTCACCCGCGCCCGCCGCCACCTCACCATCATCGCCCCACAACAATTCTGACCACGCCCTCCCCTCAAAAGTAGCCCGATAGTAGCCAATAAGTAGCCAATAAAAAACGGAGACACTAAAAAGACTATCCAAGCCATATTTCGCTGATAATTAAATAAACGCCTCGCGAAAAATTAAATTTCTCAACCCCGGTTGCCGAATTCTTCAGTCATTTTTCGTAATATTGCATTTGCCTTTGGACTCTACCTCTTCCTCGTTTTTTGATGCGGTTGCCCAGAAAGAAGAACCTTTCTAGTGAGATTTTGAGAAAAAAATATTAACTTTGCCATAGATACAGAAAATCACCAACGTACTTAACAGATCCAAGTGATACCATCACCAAGTGGAACTGCAGTATTTTGCCTCGGTCGTTCTTCAAATGGTTGGATAGCTTGACATTAAATCAACTCTATAGAAACATAGAATAGCTATGGGTAACACTAAATACACATTAAACTCGAACTTCTGCCCCAAACCTGTAGCAGAGTTAATCACGACAAAGCATCACTTTGTCATTCCTTCCTACCAGCGCGGTTATCGTTGGGAGGAAAAGCAGGTTGTTGACTTATTGGAAGACATTTGTGGGTTTGCTAAACAGGATAAAGAAAATAGTTATTACCTACAACCACTCGTCGTAAAGCCCTGCAAGTGGACAGGTTCTGATGGTGCGCCGCAGATTGACGCCTGGGAAGTTTTGGATGGACAACAGCGTTTAACCACCCTTAGATTGATATTGATGTTCATCTTTGAGAATGGCTTGATGCCTTTTGAAAAGAAAAATTTTACACCTGATAAGATTTACAACCTGACCTATACCAATCGTCCACAGTTGGATTTTGAAAAGCCAAAACCTCTAGACAACATAGACAGCTATTATTTGGCTGTTGCCAAGAATGTAATTGAGAACTGGTTTATGAACCACATTTATGACGGTGTTGTGAACTCTATCAAGGACTGTTTACTTCTTCCTAATAACAACAAGCAAGTTAAGTTTATTTGGTATGTAGTTTCAGAAGAGAAGCAAGCCATTGAAAGCATACAAGTTTTCAACCGCTTAAACAAAGGAAAAATCAGTCTTACGAGTTCAGAACTAATCAAGGCCCTGACTTTATCACTCAAAAAC
>DAAP01000031.1 GCA_001701165.1 Bacteroidales bacterium H4
GCCTATTTTGACACAGCCCCTTGGTGGCGAGCTTGGACTATTGTGCTAATGGGAATAATGGGAAAGATGTCATACACCCATAACTCTCATTGTTCTCATAGCTCTCATAGCTCCCATAACTCCCTTAATTCTGACATCCCACATTATTTTCATTCCCATTCGATGGTGCTCGGCGGCTTGGAGGAGACATCGTAGCATACGCGGTTAACGCCGCGCACGCTGTTGATGATGGTGTTGGATACATCGGCCAGGAAGTCGTAGGGTAGGCGCGCCCAGTCGGCGGTCATGGCGTCCGTGGAGGTAACGGCACGCAGAGCCACGGCTTGTTCGTAGGTGCGTTCGTCGCCCATGACGCCGACGCTTTGCACCGGCAGCAGTATCACGCCGGCCTGCCAGATGTCGTCGTACAGGCCGTATTGGCGCATCTTGGAGATGAAGATGTCGTCGGCGTCTTGCAGTATGCGCACTTTCTCGGGGGTGACTTCGCCCAGTATGCGCACGGCCAGGCCGGGGCCCGGGAAGGGGTGGCGGCGTATCAGATGCTCGGGCATGCCCAGTTGCCGTCCGACGGCGCGTACTTCGTCCTTGAATAGCGCGCGCAGCGGTTCGCACAGCTTCAGGTGCATTTTCTCGGGCAGTCCGCCGACGTTGTGGTGGCTCTTGATGGTGGTGCCGGTGATGCTCAGCGACTCTATGCAGTCGGGGTATATTGTGCCTTGCGCCAGCCATTTGACATCCTTGATTTTGCGGGCTTCCTCATCGAAGACGTCGATGAAGCCCTTGCCGATGATTTTGCGCTTGGCCTCCGGGTCGGTAATTCCGGCCAGTTCGTCGAAGAATTTGGCCGAGGCATTGACGCCTATGACGTTGAGGCCCAGCCCTTGGTAGTCGCGTAAGACGTTGGTGTACTCGTTTTTGCGCAGCATTCCGTGGTCCACGAATATGCAGGTGAGGCGGTCGCCGATGGCGCGGTTGAGCAGTACGGCGGCCACGGACGAGTCCACGCCTCCGCTCAGTCCGAGCACCACGCGGTCGTCGCCTAATGTCCGGCGCAGGCTTTCCACGGTGCTGTCTATGTACGATGCGGGAGTCCATTCGCGACGCGAGCCGCAGATGTCCACCACGAAATTCTGCAGCAATTGTATGCCGCAGGTGCTGTGGAACACCTCGGGATGGAATTGCACGCCCCAGCATCGGAGGCCTCGGCGGCGATAGGCGGCCACGTGTACTTTGTCGGTGGAGGCTACTATATCCATGCCTTCGCCGACGGCGGTGATGGTGTCGCCGTGGCTCATCCATACCTGTGCGCCGACCTCGATGCCGGTCATCAGCGAATCGGAGCTGTCCACTTCGCTGAGGATGGCACGGCCGTATTCGCGAGTGGAGGCCGGTTCGACGCGTCCGCCGCGCTGATAGGCCATCAGTTGGGCGCCGTAGCATATGCCCAGTACCGGGTAGCGCGACACAAGAGCCTCGGTGTCAACTTTGAAGGCCTTGTCATCGTATACCGAGAAGGGGCTGCCCGAGAGGATGACGCCGATGACATCGGGATCGTCAGCAGGCATACGGTTGTAGGGGAGGATTTCGCAGTAAGTGTCGAGTTCGCGCAGGCGGCGGCCTATAAGCTGTGTCGTCTGCGACCCGAAATCGAGAATAATGATTTTTTGTGGCATCGTCTTTTTTGTGGATGATGTAGCGGTGATTTTTAGATAGTGCAAAGGTACGCTTTTTTTGCGAGACCCCGAAAGAGTCCTAAGGACCCTAAGGACCCTAAGAACCCTAAAGTCCCTAAAGTCCCGTCCTCCTCCGCCCATGCGTTGCGCAGCCCATCCCACATTAAAAAAAACAGAGCCCGCTAACCTCAACGGTCGGCGGGACTCTTAACTAATTCAGGTACGAATTCTATACATCCGGCCATTTAGGCCGGAGATAGCCCTTACTTTTGTTCTACATTTCAGGTTAGTCAATCACGTCAGCGCATCACTGCGCCTTCATATCAAAATCAATCAGTTGTTTTCGGAGAAGGGCAGGGGCGCTTGGCCGGACTTGCCGACCCGTATGCGCCTCTGTCGCGTGGGATGCCCATGCTACTTCTTGACGATGCGTATGGGCGTTTGTTCGTTGATTACAATCATATATACGCCGGAGGCCAGTGTGGAGACGTCCACGCTTTGGGTGTAGCTGTCTTCGCCGGCTACGCGTGCCACTTCGGCGCCGGTGCTCGAGAATACGCGGATGTCGCGTATAGCCTCGGGGCTGGTGACGGTTACCTCGGTGGTGGCCGGTACGGGGTAGGCGCTCAGGCTGTAGCCCGTGGCGTCACTTATGCCGGTTGTCCCGGCGATGGTAGCGGTGGCGGTGGTGTTCGCACTCTTGCTTATGCGTGCATTGGTGGAGGCGTACACGGCCGTGATGCGGTACTTGTAGCCCGACGGGTTGGCGTTGGTGTAGTAGTACAGCACGCACTTGTGGTCGGTGGCGTAGTTGGCTTTTTCGCGCATGGCATAGCCTTTTTCACTCGGGCTGTCGGCGGCGGTAGTGCCGAATTTGTATTGTCCGGGCACTTGGCCGTTGGTGATTTCTTCGGGATAGTAGTGGTAGTCTTCGCCCTGCTTGAGCAGCTCGAAGTTGCTCAGCGTCTTGTAGCTGTTGCCGCCGTCGGTGGAGACTTCGACGAGGAAGTACGACACGGGTTCGGAGGACTGAGCCGGCAGTGCGCGATCGAAATCGAGGTCTACGCGGTAGGCACCCTTAGCGCTGCCCGAGCCTTCGTAGGCGTAGGCATTGGCTTCGCCTATGGCTGCCGGGTAGTCGTTTTGGTCCACTGCAAAGTTAGCGGCGCCGTGGATGATGGAGTTGTCTTTCTTGCGCTTGTAGATAGGCACAATTTCGGCGGTGTATTTCTCCGAATCGAGGTTCTTGCTGTACTCGAGGGTGAACGTGTGGTTGGCATCCTTGACGTCGGGCTCGTTCCATGCTTGTATGATGTTGCCGGACTTGTCCTTGAGCGACACTTCGTAGTGGTCGACTATGACATCGGCGTTTTCGCTCAGGCCGTAATCGTGGTTGGTGCCGGGACGCCGCCATGTAATCTTCGAGTCAAAGTGCGTGATGTCGGTCTTGGCTTTATTGTATCCGGTGGTGATGTCCAATGTCGGGGGTACATCGGGGTACTGCACGCTGATGTACAGGCGGTACTTGGCAAAGCGCACGCCCGGAACGTACTGATAGATGTATATGCACTTCTCTTCCTTGTTGTACTCGGCGCCGTACCAGCTTGCGTTGGAGTTGCCGGCTTCGAATCGGGTGCTTTCGTCCAACTTGTTGGCTACCGTGGGCATGAGGTTGTCCTTGGAGGGCACGACGGTGGTGTAATTCTCGCCGTTCTTGCATTGTGCGATGTCGATACGGAAGTTGCCGGGGCTGTTGCTGTTGATAGTAGTGGAGTGTAGTACAAAGAATTCGTTGTTGTACGTGAAGGTCACGCCGCCGCACTGGGTGATATCGGCTGTGTTCGAGAACATCTGGGTGTACCTGCCGTTGGCGTCTACGTACCATGTGCCGATGCCGCGTACGGTTTGGATAAATGCTCCGTTGCGCCCGGGTACGGGGAAGGCGTAGTTCTCGGTAGAGCCCCATGGATCTACATTGCGACCGAGGGCTGCGATTTCGCTGATGGGAGCGGTGAATTTCTTCACCTCTGTGGTGGTGCCGCCGTTCATCTTGATGCGGAAGACATCAGCCGAGCGGTTCATGGACATCAGCAGGAAGCCTGTGCCGTTTTTGGCGTTACCGCCGGCCGAGATGTAGTGCGTACGATAGTACTGGAGACCGTCGCCACTTTTGATAGGGATAAACCCGGAGACATTTTTATTAGCTTCGTTGTAATCGGCAATACGTTTCTTACCTTCGTCCGAATTAAAAAAGTCTTGCTCCAGATTGTAGAAGTGTTTGCCGTTGTAACTGAGTTCGGTCTCGCCGGTTTCGTTGCCATGTACGAATGCTGTCGGGCGGTAATACAGCGAATTGGTGACTTTGACACCATCGGCCTCGTTGTCGATATATGGAGTGTCATACCAGCTGAAAGCGCCGGAGTGGATGGCGCGACGCCATTTATTACCGCCTTCGTCTACGGCTACAAACTGGCTTTCAAGACCCCAGGTGACGACTTCGGTGTGGAGGTTGTCGCCGATGGTCTTGATGGTCTTGGCATCGGCGCCGATGGATTTGATGCCGCCGCACCAGTCACCACGCCATTTGGCGTAAATGGCTTGTGCTTCTTCTTTCGTGATATTTGTGCCTACTGATTTTCCGTCCAAATAGTTGTTGGGAATGTAATTGCCGTTGGCTGACAGCTCGGTGCGTGCAGTCAGCTGTGCGAGGTACCACTTGCCGTTGTAGTACTGGGCCTGACGGTATATGTCGCCGGGGGCACCCCATGCGCCTACCGGCGTCTTGGCGTTGGCAAACAGGCCTTTGGCCAATACTGCATCGGCGGGCCTACCGGCCTTGTTCCACTCGTCCTCGGTCATGATGGGATAGTTGTATACGGTGTCGAGGACGTACGATGCTACGTCTTCGGCGTGCTTGATGGTAGCGGATACCGATGTCGAGCGCGTGACGCTGCCGTCTTTCCAATAAGCCACAATCACGTAGGAGTATGTGCCGTCGGGAAGGTTGGAGTCGATATACGAACCTCCGGTGTATTTGCCCAAAATCTTGATACCGTCGCGGAATAATTCGTAGTGGTCGAGGTTCTCCGTCGAGGCCACTTCCCATGCCAGGGCGGCGGTGCGGCGTCCCTTATAGGTATCTACGGAAGTGAAGTAGGGTGCGGCGGAGGCCTTCGGCGCTACGGTGTTGGAGGAGGCGGAATTGGTCTTTTCGCCGTCCTTGGTGGTGATGGTTTGGTTCATGGTGGCGCGTACCATCAGCGAGGTCTCCACGGTGACTACAACGCCGTTCTCGGTTTCCGACCCTAAGGGCGAGTAGTTGGCCACATCGTATTTGGTGGTGTTGGCGGGTATGGTGGCGAGGTCTTGTGTCGTGGTGGTGGCGGTGCCGCCGGCGGGTGTCTTTTTGATTACCTTGACCACGGTGAAGTTCTTGATTGTGCCGTATGCCGGGGTACTCCATTCGAGGTGTGCCGTGGCTGTGGCGTCTGTCGGGTCGATGGAGGCGGTCAGGGTGATGTTGCCGAAGCCGGCATCGTAAGTCGAGGCATTGGTGCTTGTGGCGCTTGTGCCTTCGGCGTTGACGGCTATGATGCGGTATTTGTGCTGCTTGCCCGTACCGGTGGTCAGAACAAGTGTCTTCGAGGTGGCATTGCCGTCATATACCTTGGTTTCGGGCGAGTTGGTGCAGTCGTACACTTGATATGAAGTGGCTTTGTCGGCTGCGTTCCATTTCAAGTCGACCTTCTGGGACGTGCCCTCCCACTTTGCCGTGGCGGTGAAGCCGGTAACGGTTGCAGGCCTGCGGTCGTCTTTGTACTCGACACGGACGATGCCGCCATCGGGGTCGATGCCGTAGAGCACCAGATGTCGGTCGGCTTCCTTGATGTCGTAATCGCAGAAGGTGAAGCCTGCATTGCTTATATCGTTATTCGAAACAGTCTGAGCGTCGGTGATAATGTTCTTGCCGTTGGCCACGCCATCGGTGTAGTCGATGAGGGAGAGTTTGGGCGCAGTGGTGCCGCTTGAACAGTTCATATTCAAGGACAATTTGCGGCCTTTGAAGGTGAAGAACTTTTGGCCGGTGCCGTGGATTGAACCTAAACCATTGGCGGAGAGTTCTTCTTTTACGGATCCATCGGCATTAAAGTGGATGCCGTATGTGTTGTTGAAAGACGTAATCCACACTGTGCCGTCATCCATCGGGTCTATGCTGACGTTATTCCAGTCAGAGCCTAAGCTTTTGGCTAATTGGATTTCCTTGACGGAGGTCGTCTGCTTGTTCTTGATGGTAAAGACGAGCAATCGATCTATGGCGTTTCCTTTCGTTGCAATCATGTATATCCTGCCGTCATCGGGTGTACCCCATGCACCAAATCCTTGGTATGGATTAAGTCTTGGATTTCCTGAGCAGTCTACTCGGTTCTCAAGATTGTCATTGAAAAGGTATATTGGTGAGCTTGAGGCACTACTCCAGCAATATATCTTGGTGTTGTGGTTGCTGCTGCTTGGACAATTCATAGCAACGACCGAATTGCCCATACGGGTCATACCTAATAGTGCGGCATAGTAGCTCCCTTTTTCATTGTAGTCAATGGTATTGTCAACGCCGTTCATGTTAGCTTCGCCTTCTTGGGCAAAAGTAGTGCTATTAAGCACCTTAATCTTGTAAGATGATTTCGTGCCCATGTTGCCGTTTTGAGTCAACACCCACAATTGGTTGTTGAAAACGGTCAGACCGGCGGCGCAAACATTGCCGTTGCCGGTGGTGTTGCCGTTGTTCGGCCACCAGGCGTTGACCGGGGAGGCGTTTTTCTTGCAGTAGGTGGTGGCCCCTGCGGGGATGGTGAAAGCCTCGGCGGAGGCTCCCACCGAGGAGCCGAGCGCCGTGATAAACGCCATCAGTGTTAAGAATGCATTTTTGAATCTCATATTATGAAATGTAGTTAATGTTTGTTCCGAGTTTTTCACGCTGTTCCGGTCCAAGCTGCTCTATACCGGTCCAAGCTGCTCTAAGCCATAGGTTGTCGAGGGGAAGCGTAGTGCTTTGTATAGTGTTTCATGCGTGCTTAGTCCTGTCTTGTCAGTCGATGTCGGTCGATGTCAGTCGATGTCGGTTGTCTTGCCCGGGCAAATGCGAGGACTTGTGCCCGCGATGCCACGAATGTGGATGGATGCGTGCTCTGTAACTTTTTATGTGTGTGGTGTGCCGCGGGGCGGTCTTGTGGCAGCGGTGGCGGCGTTTGGTCGTGCGTGCCTCGGGCCTATACTCCGGGAGGTTGTAGAATGGCCTCCGGCTTGGAGGCTTTTTGATAATCGGTTCGCGGACGTTTCTTGCCGTCCGTGCCCATATGCAATAAAGTCAAGGTATGTTATATCAAGCATTGAGCCTGATTTTTGGCCTGCAAAGTTAAGCATTATTCCGCATATACAGCACAAAAAGTGCCAAAATAATAAAAAAACGAGCTCCGCTAACCTCGGCGGTCGGCGGAGCCCTTAACAATATTGCATTCTACATTTCAGGTTGATCAATCAATCACTTTTTCAGTGGTTTTTTTTAAGATGCGTGCTGCATCACTGCAGTACTAAGTAATTCTATTAATTACTTGCTTCTTAGGGCTTCACTCGCACAAGCGAGCGGTGGCCCTGCGAGCACGTGCCAACCTCGGTCGGCACGGCCGCATATATCAAAGTATCAATCACTTCTTAACGATGCGCAGGGGGGTCTGCTCGTTGACTACGAGCATATACACGCCCGGGGACAGGGTAGAGATGTCCACGCTTTGGGTGTAGTCCTTTTCGCCGGCCACGCGTGCCACTTCGGCGCCTGCTGTCGAGAAGATGCGTACGCTTTCTATAGCCTCGGGGCTGGTGACGGTTACCGCAGTGGTGGCGGGCACGGGGTAGGCGCTCAGGCTGTAGCCGGTGGCGTCACCTATGCCGGTTGTTCCGCCGATGACGTTCTCGGCATTGGTCGAGGCGGTCTTGCGTATGCGAGCATTGGTGGAGGCGTACACGGCCGTGATGCGGTACTTGAAGTCCGACGGGTCGGTGTTGGTGTAGTAGTACAGCACGCACTTGTGTTCGGTGGCGGGGTTGTGCTTTTCGCGCAAGGCGTAGCCCTTTTCGCCGGGGGTGTCGATGCCGAATTTGTACGTATCGCTCCCGCCGAACTTGTAGTTGCCGGGCACTTGGCCGTTGGTGACTTCTACGGGGTAGTGGTGGTAGTCTTCGCCCTGCTTGAGCAGGTTGAATTTGTTAAGGGTGTTGAAGGTGGCGCCTCCGTCGGTGGAGTATTCCACGAGGAAGTACGACACGGGTTCGTCTGAATTGGCGGCTGTGGCACGGTCAAAGTCGAGGTCTACGCGGTACATGCCGGCGGCAGCGCCATCTCCGCTATAGATGTATGCTCTGGCTTCGCCTATGGCTGCCGGGTAGTCGTTTTGGTCAACTTCGTAGTTCATACCACCACGGATGAGTGTTCCGTTGTTTACGCGTTTGTAGATAGGAACGATTTCGGCGGTGTACATGTCGGCGTTGATGAAGAACTCACCGTCATCGTTTTGATTGTAGTCGATGGTGAACACATTGCTCACGTCAGCCACGTCATTTACTTTCCATGTATTGAGTACAGTACCGCTTTGGTCTTTGAGGGCTACTTCGTAGTGGTTTACCACGATGTCTGCTCCCGGCAGGCCGAAGGAGTGGTCTTGGTCGGTAGGTTTCTTGCTGGGACGATTCCAGGTAATCTTGCAGTCGAAGCGTGTGATGTCGGAGAGGTTGGTTTCATCGTCATAGCCGGTCGTAATATTGATGTTGACGGGTACGTCGGGATAAACATCGCGCTTGTACAGGCGATACTTGGCGAAGCGTATGCCGGGAACATATTGATAGATGTATATGCAGTCGTCTGCCTCGCTGAACTCGGCGCCGTACCACGAGCAGTTCGAGTTGCCGGCAACGAATTGCGAAACTTCTTCGAGCTTATTGCCTACGCAGGGAATCAGGTTGTTCTTGGAGGGTACCACGTTGGCGGCTGTTTCGCCTTCGCCGCATTCTGCTACGTCGATGCGGAAGTAGCCGGGGTTGTTACTGCGAACCGTAGAGGCGTGCAGCACGAAGAACTCATTGTTGTAGGTGAAAGCCACGCCTCCCGACTGGGTGATGTCGGCGGTAGCATCATACATCAGGGAGTAGTGGCCGGAGGGGTCTACATACCATGTACCGATGCTGCGCACGGTTTGGATAAATGCTCCGTTGCGCCCGGGTACGGGGAACGAATAGTTCTCGGTAGAGCCTTTGGGGTGCAAGGCTTCGCCCGTCTTGGGGTTTGTCATGCCCTCGTAAGGTGCGACAAACTTCGTGATATTATTCATTGCAGTACCGGCGGCGTTAAGGTCTACTCTGTACACGTCGGCAGACAAGTTCATCGAAAGCAGTACGTAGGGGTTGCCGTTGTTATAGTTGCCGGCAGCCAAATAATGAGTACGATAGTACTGAGTTCCGTTTGCGCCTTTGCCTTGTTCTTCGTAGTAATAGAAGTCTTGGCCTCCGTAGGTCAGCTCGATATTGCCTTTGAGGTATTTTATCGGGCGATAGTACAGATTAGTACTGTTAAGTGGGCCTCCGTTGGTTACGCGATGCCAGAATTTGCCGGTGCCATCCACTGCTATGGACTGGTTCTCCAAGCCATAGGTTCCATTGACTACATCGCCGGCATTGCCGATGGTCTTGATAGTAGCTTCATCTGCGCCTATGGAATAGATATGACCTTTCCATTTGCCGTCTTTGTATTCTTTGTTCGCTCCAGTTCCGGCTTCATCACCCCCCACGTAACTATTGGGTATATAGTTGGTTCCGTCTACAAGCTCGGTGCGTGCAGTCAGCTGAGCAATATACCATTTGCCGTTGTAGAATTGAGCCTGACGATATACGTCACCGGGAGCACCATAGGGACCTACACGAGTCTTTGCATTTGCGAACCAGCCTTTGGCTACGACAGCATCTGCGGGACTGCCGGCGGCTGTCCATTCATCTTGTGTCATGATGGGATAGTCATAGATGCAGTCGAGGATGTAGTTGGTGACGTCGGGAGAGTATGTAATCGAGGCTTCTCCGGGCAAGGAGCTCTTAACCACGGTTTTTCCGCCTTCATCGTAGTAAGCCTTTACAACATACGAATAGTTGCCGTCGGGGAGTTCGGCATCGATATAGGAGCTGCCTTCGTAGTTGCTCAGAATCTTGATGCCGTCGCGATATACTTCATAATATTTGAGGTTGGTGGTCGAGCTCACTTCCCATGTCAAAGCGACGGTGCGACGTCCCCTATAGGTTACTATGCTTGTAAAATAGGGGGTATTGGGAACGTTCGGAGCTACCGCATTAGAGAGTACTTCGTTGGTTTGCTCGCCCTTTTCGGTGGTGATGGTCTGTGCCATCTTGGCGCGAACTAAGAATCTGGTCGAAGTGTTGTAGGTGATACCGTTTTCGATTGTCGTAACGAGGGCGGTATAGTTGGGGTAGTCGTAAGTGGTTACATTCGGTGCGAGGTCGGCAATTTTGGCGTCGGTAGTGACGCTGCTGTTGTCGCTGCCGTTCTTGGTTTCGCGCTTAATCACCTCGAAGCCTTGGAGTGTACCGTGGGTGGGGGCATTCCATGAGAGCTTGGCCTTCTTCGTATCGTTGGGGTCGATGGTGCCTTCCAGTTTGACGGCGCCGAAGCCGGCATCGAAGGTGCTTGCGTATGCGCTTTGTGCGCTTTCGCCGCTTTCATTGTAGCCCTTGATGCTATATTTGTGCGCTAAGCCTGTGCCCAAAGTCAGGTCGAGGGTGCAATTGGTGTCGGTGCCGCTCCATACCTCCGTTGCCGATTCCAAGTCATCGGAGTTTTTAAATACCTTGTATGAGGTGGCATTCCCGTCTTTCGCCCAAGTGAGGTCTACCTTCTGTCCGGCACCATCCCAGCGTGCCGTCGCCGTGAAGTTTTGAACGATACCGGGAGCCGATGTTTCTTTATATTCTACGCGCACGATACCACCGTCGCAGTCCAGACCGTATAAAACCAAGTGCTTGTCTGCTGTCTTAATTTCGTAGTCACAGCCGGTAATGTTAATAGAACTTTGAGAGTGACTTGACAATTGGGGTTGTGTGCCGCTGATTATATTCTTCTGTTTTCCGGAGCCAACGCCTGCAGTATAGTCTATGAGAGACAGACGAGGGTCTGCCCATCCGGAAGTGAAGTTCATGCATAAGGCGAGCTTTTGTCCTTTGAATGTAAAATGGCGTTGACCGGAGCCGTTTGCATTGGCAAAACCATCTCCGGAGAATTCTTCGATGAGTGTACCATCTGCTCTAAAGTGCATACCATAGGTGTTGTTTGATGCATCTTTAACCCAGAAAGATCCATCACTTAATGGTTCTATATTAGCAAGTTCCATGCCGGGGGCTTTTGCCAGGTTTACTAACGTAACTTTGCCGGCGGCATCTTCTATTTTCTTGTTGGTAACCGTAAAGATTGCAACACTCCCCTTATCGGATGAAAGGACATATATTTTGCCATTTGAGGGTGTTCCTGAAGCGCCTAAACCTCGTCCCAGACTTTTCTTTAAGTATGTATTCAAGTGATTGTTAAACATCACCGTAGGTGCTCCGGTTCCTTCCCAGCAGTAAACCTTAAAGTTTTGCCAATAGGAAGATGGCCTGTTTATAGAAATTACAGCATTTCCCATACGGACCAAACCATATAGCGTAGCAGCATCACTTGTGCCTGCGGTAACGCCGGACATGCTTGCGGTTCCTTCGCGTGCAAATGTCGTACTGTTAAGTATGTTCATCGTGTAGCTTGCCGGATTAGTCACTGACCCGTTTACGGTCAGCACCCATAGCTTGTCGTTGACGGCGGCTATGCCAACTGCTTTGGCTGACGAGGAGTTGCTGCTATTTCCGCCGTTAGGCCACCAGGCATTGACCGGGGCTTCGTTCTTCCTGCAGGATTTAGTGCTGCCGGTCGGGATGGTAAACGCCTCGGCGCCGGCGGGTAAGGCCGAGGAGAGCGCCAGCACGAATGCCGTAAGAGATAAGAGTATCCTTTTAAGTCTCATTTTGTTAGAATATTGTTTTTAGGTTATTATTATCGTGTATAGGGTGTATTGTGGCGGATTTCGCGCCCGTGAGTTGCGTTGTCGGCATCGGCTGTCGCAGTTGCGAGGAGGCCTGTCGCCGAGGGTGCTGTTGACTAACCCTCCGGTGGCGGGGTGTCCGCCGTGGCAGGGGTTGGGATGTCGTCATAGTACACGGATGTTCAAAAGGGTGGGACATACGGTCTATGGGACGGCTTGTTATAGAGGATATTGACGCATCGCGCCAATTCGGGGAGCAATCTGCCACAATAAGCATTCTGATGTTCGGGCCTTATCCCGAAAGTGGCTGTGGCCGACTTTTACAAAAATATTGCGTCCGCTGATGGGCGGCTGCAGTCCGAAAGCAGCGCATACACTATGGTATGCCTGTCAGTGATGCCATATACGCTGCACAACCAAGGCGCTATGCGTATACTTGGGTAGTGGTGGTGGCGTCAGAGCCATATCTGCTTCTCAGCGCAAATATACGTTAAAAGCGGCAATTGTCCGCACAAAATACGTGCTTCTTTAGGTAAAATATTGCGGCAAAAATATTGCTATATACACGACAAACGCCGCCGTGCCTGCATTTTTTGTAACAATTGCGTATATCAAAATAAAGGATTCGGTAGGGCGGTGTGTCGGTAAAACCGGTAGGGCGTAAAACATCGCGTCCGCAGCGACATAATCCGTTCGATAATCCGACAATCAACATATTATATCCTCGTGTATTGCGCGGGCGCAATATATTTCGCCCCTGCAAATAATACGCCTTAATATGACACGTTTGCGCGTCAATACGCCCTTTTTCCCATTTCTCCGGACTTTATGGCTCGCCATCCGCAAAAATTATGTAAATTTGCATGACCTTAGAGGCCTTAAAGCCCCTAAGGGCCTTAAAGAGGCAGGACACAAAGTATTACACCCTATATACAACACGATTTATGGCAACCAAACCTTTCAAGTATCAGCCCATGTTCCCGTTGGGACCGGATACAACCGAGTATTACAAGCTGACAGACAAATACGTCCACACCGAGAACTGGGGCGGACACGAATTCCTCGTCATCGACCCCGAAGCACTCACCGTACTGGCACGTCAGGCCACCCATGACAACGCTTTCATGCTGCGCCGCGAGCACAACGCCATGGTCGCCAAGATCCTCCATGACCCCGAAGCAAGCGAAAACGACAAATTCGTTGCCTTGACGATGCTGCGCAACGCCGAAGTCGCTGCCAAAGGCCAACTGCCTTTCTGCCAAGACACCGGTACGGCCATCGTGCACGGCGAAAAAGGCCAGTACGTGTTCACCGGATGCGATGACGCCGAGCGCCTGTCGCGCGGAGTGTATGACACTTACACCACCGATAACCTCCGCTACAGCCAAAATGCGCCCCTGAACATGTACGACGAAGTCAACACCGGGTGCAACCTCCCCGCCCAAGTGGACATACACGCCGGCGACGACGACGAATACCACTTCCTATTCGTGGCCAAAGGCGGCGGCTCGGCCAACAAGACTTACCTCTATCAAGAGACCAAGGCGCTGATCAACCCCAAGACACTGCTCCCCTTCCTGGTTGAGAAAATGAAGACCCTCGGCACCGCCGCCTGTCCTCCATATCACATAGCATTTGTCATCGGTGGTACTTCGGCCGAAAAAAACCTCGAGACCGTCAAAAAAGCCTCCGTCAAATATTATGACAACCTTCCCACCGAGGGCAATGAGCTGGGACACGCTTTCCGTGACATCGAACTCGAGAAACAACTCAAAGAAGCCTCCGAGAAAATAGGCCTCGGCGCACAATTCGGCGGCAAATACTTCGCCCACGACATACGCGTCATCCGTCTGCCGCGCCACGGCGCATCATGCCCCGTAGGCCTCGGCGTAAGCTGCAGCGCCGACCGCAACGTCAAAGCCAAAATCAACCGCCAAGGCCTCTGGATCGAGAAACTCGATGCCAACCCCGGCGAACTCATCCCCGAAGAAATGCGTCAAGCCGGCGAAGGCAAGGTCGTCAATATCGACCTCGACCGACCCATGCCGGAAATACTTGCCGAGCTCTCCAAATATCCCGTATCGACACGCCTGTCCTTGCGCGGCACCATCATCGTAGGTCGCGACATCGCCCACGCCAAAATCAAGGAACGCCTCGACCGCGGCGAACCCATGCCTCAGTACCTCAAAGACCATCCCATATACTACGCCGGCCCGGCCAAGACGCCGCAGGGTATGCCCTCGGGCAGCTTCGGCCCCACCACCGCCGGACGCATGGACAGCTACGTCGACCAATTCCAGGCCGCCGGCGGCTCTATGGTCATGATTGCCAAAGGAAACCGCTCCAAGCAAGTCACCGATGCATGTCATAAGCACGGCGGATTCTATCTGGGCAGCATCGGCGGCCCCGCCGCAGTGCTCGCGCAGAACTCCATCAAGAAAGTCGAGCTCCTCGAATACCCCGAACTCGGCATGGAAGCCATCTGGAAAATCCAAGTCGAAGACTTCCCTGCATTTATCCTCGTAGACGACAAGGGCAACGACTTCTTTACCCAAATCGCCGAAAAATGTAAAGGCTGCGCCCTCGGCAAATAAGCCATAGCCTGACACACACGGAGTTCCCTTCGACCGGAGCTCTAAGAACCATAAGAGCAATGGGAATAATGAGAATAATGCACTATTTTCATTGTTCCCATTATTCCTATTGTTCCCAACTCCGGAGTTTTCCACAGCCCATGTGACAGTCCAAATTATAGAAGTGGCCGTCATCCTGTTGCGGGATGACGGCCACTGTTATTAGGGGAAGTTGTCTATCGCTATTACAAGCGGTAGATGATTACTTGACGATGACCTTGGCGGTGGTGGCGCCGGCACGTACAATGTATACGCCGGGCACTACGGACACGGAGGCATCGGCGACGGAGGCGCCGACATATACGGCCTTACCGTCAGCGGCATAGACTGCCAATGCCTGACCGGCGTTGCCGGACACGATGATGGCGCCGTCAGCGGCCTTGATGGAGGCGGAGCCGTCCACGCTGATGTCGTTGACACCGGCACCGGGGATGAAGAGAACGTTAATGTCCGGGACTATAGAGGTGGCTGCGTAGCCGAAGGTTTCATCGGTCTTCTCGGGGTCGAGGGTGTATTCTTCGTCATCGACTTCATCGTTGTTGTCGAAGCGGGTGTTGAGCGGCGACTCGGGCTTGCCGTAGGTGCCCTTGAATGCCACGCCGTCGAGGTTGGTTCCTTTTCCGGTCTTGTAGACCATCACCACGAGGTTCTTGCCGTTGTATTTGTACTCGTTTTGGAGGGCGAAGGCCATGGCTTCATCGTCGAGTCTGACGTCGATGGTTCCTTCAAAGACTTTGGTGAGTTGGCCGACGGGAATAATTCCGTCTTCGAGATTAGCCTTTTCGGTTTCGCCCAGCCATACGCGCATGGGTACATTGGTGAATTCGCTTTCGAGGGTGCCGTATGGGAAGGATATCATCGCAATCTTCTTGCCGGCGTTTTCGCCCAGGTCCGAAGCGTAGTAGATGCCCTCGAATACGGACTGATTGGCCAAGAATGTGGTAGGTACTACAGATACGTCATCGGGAGAGGCGGCGCCGATGGTTACCAGCTCGCTGCCTTCCGGAACAATGTTCAGTACAAGTGCGGCTGTCGAGTTGTTGGACACGTCTTCGTCTGCATCGTAGACCACATATCCGGAGACGGTGGTATTCTTGGCTTCTGTAAAGGTGTATTGCAGCTTGAACTCGGTCGCGGCGTTGCGTGCCAGTTCGGTTCCGTCTACTGTTGCGAGGGTCTTGCCTTCGGCATCGCGCAGTTGCACTTTGTAATCCTTGGCCACGTTGCGTCCCTTATTGGTGACTTTCACGAAGTACTCTGCGAGCTTGTTCGTGGTGGGGAATTTTTCGCCTCTTACCGAGACGGCTGCCAGGTCATTGGCCTTGGCTTCCACGGCGGTGACGGTGGCGACCCAACCCAAGCGGCGGTCCATGATGTCGCTGGTGAAGTGGAAGGTCAGGGCTCCGCTGTCATTGGTGGCTTGGAGGTCTTTGATTGCCTCGGGCACTCCGCCTTCGCTGTTGAATTCGCCGATTTTGGGGGCGGTTTCGTCCAATCCGTTGTATATGATCAGGTAATCACCGAAGGAGTCGATTTCGAATTCGGTGAATTGCACTCGTATATAGCTGTTGGGGTTGGCGGGCTTGATGGTCAGCAGATCGTTGGCGTTGTTGGTGTAATTGCCTTCGCCGCCGTTGTCGTAGAATTTGTATGTCTTGCCATCCTCGACCACTGCCACTGCATCGCCTTGTCCCATGACAATCCAGTCGGCCGGTTTGACCAGAACAGTGGGAGCCTCGGTATATGCGCCTTCGCCCTTGTCGTTGACAGCAGCGATGCTGTAGATGTAGCGTCCGTATCCGGGGGTGTCCTCGTAGGATGTCTGCGAGGGATCGGAAATTTTGATTTCGGTCTGGTCGGGCGAGCCGTAGATGCGTCGTTTGATTACGTATCCGGTAAGTCCTGCCGGGTCAAAGCTTCCGCCATTGAGGCCTTTGGTGGGGGCTGTCCAGCTAAGTACGGCCTTGTTGTCGCCCGGGACGGCACTGAAGGATGCCACGGCTGCCGGGACATCGGCGCCGACTACCACGTGTAGCGGGTCGGTGTCCACGCCGCCGTCGCCGGCAGCGTTGAAGGGCACGAGCTTGTAGTCGTGGCCGCCTTCGGAGACGTTATTGTCCGTGTATTCCGTGGCTTGGCGCCCAAAGAGGCTACTTGCGTGCCGTCGCGCAGCACCTTGATGCCTTCGAGCGAGGTCAGGGCGTTGCCTTGGGCGTCCTTGGTGGGGAGAGTCCAGGCAAGTTTTACAGAGGTTCCCGAGACGGTGGCGCTGCGGCCGGTGACGCGGTCGGGGGCTCCCTTGGCTACATTGATATATGGTATCATCAGCGTGTTGAGGCTGTCGAATTCGCCGTTGTACAGGATGTTGTTGATGCCTTTGGCTTTGCCTGTCTTGGTATCGATGGTGTACAAGGCGTATTTGCCGTTGTTGTACCAGTATAGCACGCCGGTGGAGTAATCGAAGGTCATAGACTGGTCGAAGGCCGCATCGACGCCCAATTCGCCTACCAGGGTCACGCGACCATTGGTCTTATTGACCTTGTAGAACGAGTTGTTGGTGCTCACTGCGTAGATCTGTCCGTCCAAGTCGCAGGCAAGGGCAATCATGGTAAACTTGTTGCCTGCCAAGTCGGCGAAATCGCCTACTTTCTTGACTGCGCCGGTGTTTATGTCCAGCGTCGCCAGGGCGCCGTTGCCCTTGTAGATGCCGTAGACGTTGTTCGTGGTGTAGTCGTAGGTCAGGTCGATGCAATTGGTGCTGGTGAGCGATATGGGCGTGCGCTCACCGGTCTCGGTGTCGATGGTGCTGAAGCTCTCGATGGAGGACTGTGTGCCGGGGAGTGTCACTTGCACATACCACTTGTAGTTGTAGTAGAAGCCGCTGTAGCACTGTCCCAGTCTTGACTGGTCCGCTATCAGCGTTACATTGATAGGATCGGTCTCCGGGTCAAACTTTATGGGCCCGGTCACGGAGTTGTCGTTGCCATGCTGCCAGGTCTGGTAGGCATAGATGACCGGCGCGGCCGACGCCCCTATTACGGTGGCGAGGGCCATGGCAAGCGTTGCGTAGAATTTTTTCATACGAACTTTGGTTTTGTTTATAGAAAGGATAGATTTGGTTTATTTCCTCGGGGTCAGCCCGTCGGATTGTATGTCGCAAATATACGTATATTTTTTACCCGGATGTGCAATGTGTCATTATTTTTTTTTAATGCGTCCAATCGGATATATTGTCAAGCCGAAATGCGCCAAACGGTGTGGCAATACGGCTATATGGTGTTATTTTGGCACCGGCGTCCGGCGGCGCTACATGCGAGGATTTGCCGCCGGGACTTGTGTCTGCTATTTTTCGCGGAGGAAGCGGTAGCCGAAGCGCCGGCATGCGGCGCGTTCGAGGTCTTCGCGGGCCTCGGGAGCGGCGATGGCGATGAGGGCGCGGGCACGCTGAGCGCAGTCCTTGCCTTTGAGGAAGGCGGCGCCGTATTCGGTCACCACATACTGGGTCTGGAATCGGGTGGTGACAACTCCGGCGCCCTCGGTGAGCACCGGCTTGATCTTGGAGATGCCCTTGCCGGAGGTCGCAGTCATGGCTATAAAGGTCTTGCCGCCCTCGGAGAGCGCGCCGCCGTACATGAAGTCGTGCTGTCCGCCGACGCCGGAGAACAGTCGCGTGCCTATCGAATCGGCACATACTTGTCCGGTAAGGTCCACTTCGATGGCCGAATTGATGGACATCACCTTGGGGTTTTGGCATATGCGGAAGGGGTAGTTGGTCCACGCTACGTCTTTGAATATAATGTCCGGGTTGTAGTCCATGAAGTCGTATAGTGCCCTTGAGCCCAAGGCAAGGCTGGCCACGCTCTTTCCGGGCATGACCACCTTCTGAGAGTTGTCTATCACTCCGCTTTGGATGAGCGGCAGCACGCCGTCGGTCATTGCCTCGGTGTGCAAGCCGAGATGCCGGTGGTCGCGCAGCCGCCCGAGCACGGCATTGGGAATGCCGCCCACGCCTATTTGCAGCGTGGCGCCGTCGGGTATCAGTTCGGCAATATGCCCGCCGATTCGGCGCTCGGCATCATTGGGTACGGCCGTAGGCACTTCGACCAGCGGGTCATCGACTTCGACACAGGCATCGAAGCGGCTGATATGTATGAGCGGGTCGCCGTAAGAGTAGGGCATCTGCTTGTTCACCTGCGCGATGATAGTCTTGGAACATTCGACGGCCGAGAATGCCAGGTCGGCCGACACGCCGTAGCTGCAATAGCCGTCCTTGTCGGGGGGCGAGACGTTGAGCAGGGTGACATCCAGCGGCAGGTATCCCTCGCGGAACAACGCCGGGACTTCGCCGAGGAAGCATGGGATGATTTGTGCTTCGCCACGGTCTACGGCCTTGCGTATGCTGTTGGAAATGAACAGGCTGCGTGGGATGAATATATCTCGATACTCGGTCTTGGCATACGGGGCGTCACGGCGGCCGACAGCAAAGGCCGAATACATCTCCACGCCTTGCAGCTCGGCGTGGCGTGCCGTTATGGCATCCAACAATACCTCCGGTATGGACGTGCTGCCTTGGATGTACACGCGGTCGTGGCTTTTGACCAGTTTGGCCGCCTCGGCGGCAGTCATATAGTTCGCTTTCATGTCTGTGGCGTATTGTGTCTGTGGCGTATTATATTATATATGGTGTATTATGTCTGTGGGAAATTACGGTTGAAGGCTGCGAGACGTTCTTCAAGGAGTGGATAATCGTCGTCGCCGAGCATCGATGTGCATATGCGCAGCCCCTGCTGTTCGCTGCCGGTGGTACGCAGCGAGATGGCGGCGATGCCGTAGTGGATGAGCTCGTCGACGAGGTCGTCACCCGTAAAGCCCTTGCGGCCTATTGTGAAGAAGAAGCCGTCACTGACGTCCCGGTCGAGGTCCTTGTCGTATACGATGTGAAAGCCGTTGCGCACGAATATAGATTTCAGCCGTGCAGCGCGTCGGGCGTATTCGCGGTTTTCGGTCACGAAATCGAGTTTTCCGTCGCATGCGGCCTCGTACATTGCCGCCAGAGCATACTGTGCCGAGTGGCACACGCCCGAGGACAAGGTGTACAGTATGGTGTGTACAAAGGTGCGTCCGGGCGTGTCCATACCGAGAGTCTCTTTCAGATGGGGATACTCGCGGTCGAACAATGCGTCGGAGATCACAGCCGTGGCCACACGCTCGCCGGCATAGCTGAATATCTTGGAGGCGGAGAGAAGTAGTATGTAGTTGTCGGTATATCGCGCTACGGTGCTCTGGTACGGCGGCTCGAAAGGATGTCCTATGTTTTTGCGCGAGTCCATACCAAAATATGCGAGGTCTTCAAGGACTATCGTGTCGTATTGTGTGGCCAGGCGGCCGATGTGTTCCAACTCGCTATCGGTGAAGCATATCCACGCCGGATTGTTGGGATTGGAATATATGATTGCGGCGATATTGCCTTTTGCAAGGCGGCTTTCGAGCTTCCGGGCCAGCTTATCGCCGCGGAAGTCGTGGACATCAAATTCGTCTGTCTTGTATCCCAGCACTTTGGCTTGCAACGGCTGTACCGAGAACCCCGGATTGATAAACAATATGGTGTCCTTGTCGGCGTGCAGGTGTGTGCTCAGGATAAATGATGCAAAGGTGCCCATCATGGACCCCACGGTGGGCACGCAACTTTCCGGCCTTACGTCTATGCCGAGGAAGGCCTTGACAAATCGCGAGGCTTGCTGTTTGAGCGGGGTGATGCCGGCTATATTGGGATACTTGTTTGCCACTCCGGCGTCGAGAGCCTGTTTTTGGGCCTCGATGCCTATTTGAGATGCCGGAAGTCCGGGCGAACCTAACTCGAGATGTACGAATTTACGCCCCGTAATTCTCTCCAGTTCCTCGGCAAGGGCAAGGGTCTGCCGGATGGTGGCATCGCCGGCATGAGCGATGTGCATCTTGTGCAGCACCTCGCCGACAGTCTTTCGGTCAAAAGGTATTTCCATACGTTATAGTTGTTTTTCGTGGAAGTGTGCTCAATTGTTCCCGTTGATGTGGGTGTGTGCCACCTTGAGCCCGGCGCGGAAGGCCTTGATGTTCATCTCGACGATGTCATCTCCTTTGCGTGCGAACACCGAGTGTATGCCGTCTTCGATTTTAGCGATGTCGATACCGAGGAAAGGCGCTGCGGCGCCCAACAATACGATATTGGCGGCACGCGGCGAGGTGGCCTCGCTTGCAATCGCGGCCACATCAAGCGCCACGTGGTGGGGCAACGCTTCGATGCGCTGCATCAGCGTGTCAAGGTCGGGGTAGTCGGGAATATTGACAAAAGGTTCGGTATTTGTAATCACCCATCCGTCCTTTTTGAGGTACGGCAGGTAGCGCATAGCCTCCATGGGTTCGAGCGAGATGATGAGGTCGGCCTTACCCAAGGGTATGAGGTCGGAAGCTATGGGCGTAGAGCTGATGCGCAGGTTGGACTGCACGTCGCCGCCGCGCTGGCTCATGCCGTGCACCTCGGCCTGCTTGATATAAAGGTTGTCGTTGATAGCGGCGGCACCGATTATTGTGGCTATCGAGAGGATGCCTTGGCCTCCTACTCCCGAAAGTATTATGTCTGTATTCATGGGTCGTCCTCCCGATTTATTTGGTTTGTTTAGCGTGGCGGCGAGCTGTCTGTATGCACTCGCGACGCGGTACGATGACACTCACTCCTTGGTACTCGATTTCTTGTCGGATAATATCTTCCATCTCGGCCATATTCTTAGGCAGAGGGATGACCGTGCGCACGTGCTCCGGCTCGACGCCTATGCCGAGGCAGATGCTCTCTATGCGGCCCGTTCCGGCCGAGTCCTGTCCTCCGGTCATCCCGGTGGTGAGATTGTCGGAGATTATTATCACGATGTTTGACTTGCTGTTGACGGCATCGAGCAGCCCGGTCATACCCGAGTGGGTGAAAGTGGAGTCGCCGATGACGGCCACCGACGGCCACTGGCCCGCATCGGCAGCGCCTTTGGCCATCGTGATTGAGGCGCCCATGTCCACCACGGAGTGTAGTGCTTGATATGGAGGCAGATAGCCGAGTGTATAGCAGCCTATATCGCCGAAGACGCGCGGATTGGCGTACTCGCTCAGAACATTGTTTAGTGCCGCAAACATGTCGCGGTGTCCGCAGCCCCGGCACAAGGCGGGCGGACGCGGCATCACCAATTCGGACGGCGCAAACACTTCTTCATTCTTGAGCCCGAGGGCGGAGGCGACATTGTCGGGTGTCAGTTCGCCGGTGCGTGGTACGGCGCCCGAAAGACGTCCCTTGATACGGACGCTCTGCTCCAGGACGCCGAGCAGCATCTCCTCCACCACCGGCTGGCCGTCTTCGAGCACAAGCAGCGATTGGCACTTGGAGGCCAGTCGCCTTACGGCATTCACCGGCAGCGGATATTGTGAGACCTTCAGCACCGGATGCGGGCATCCGTCCTTGAAGCTTTCCATGAGGTAATTGTATGCTATGCCGCAGGCGATGATGCCCACCGATGTGTCGGCCCCGTCGATATATTTATTGTACTCGGATTCCTCGGATCGGCGCTCTAAATCTTTCTGCATACCGGTCAGTCGCTCGTTGCGACGGCGTGCCACAGCCGGAAGCAGCACCCATTCTTTGGGATTGTCGGGATAGCGCATCGGGTTGGGCTCGCGTATCTCGCCGGTCTCGACTACGGCACGCGAGTGGGCCATGCGTGTCACTATGCGCAGCAGCACCGGTATTTTGTATTCCTCGGACATGCAAAAAGCGTCTTTCATCATATCATAAGCTTCCTGCTGCGATGACGGCTCGAACACGGGCACCATGGCAAATTTGCCGTAAAAGCGCGAGTCCTGCTCGTTCTGCGACGAGTGCATCGACGGGTCATCGGCAGCCACTACGACAAGTCCGCCGTTGGTGCCGGTCATGGCCGAATTCACAAATGCATCGGCGCAGACATTCATACCTACGTGCTTCATGCACACTATGGCGCGTTTGCCCATATACGACATTCCGAGGGCTTCCTCCATGGCGGTTTTCTCGTTGGACGACCAGCGGCAATGAATGCCGCGAGCCCGGGCCGTCGCATCGCCCTGTACAAACTCGGTGATTTCGGTCGAAGGTGTTCCGGGATATGCATAGCACCCCGAAAGCCCGGCATGTACGGCGCCCAAGGCTATGGCCTCGTCGCCCAGCAGCAATCGTCTTTCTCTCATAAGGTTAATCGTGTCTTTATGTTTTTTGTGTTTCTGCGTTCTGTCGTCTCTACGGCTGCCTCTGCATCTGACGCCTTGCATTTCTGCTTTTACGCCTTGCATTTCTGCATCTGACGTCTTGTGTTTATGCTTTTTACGTCTTGCAGCTATGTGTTTTGCCAAATTCTTTCACGGACGCGTCCGTAGCGAATATGGCGGAGCGGCCTAAAGTTAAGCGAAGACCTCTCTCCGGCCAGAACGGGACAACGCCCGTCAGCCTATACGGCAAAGATAGTATTTTTGCACCAAGCAATCGACACGCTTTTTCACTTTTTTTCGGAAGAATAATCGTCGTGCCATTCGACACAAAAACCGTTATGTCAGCCTGATACGCTGCTTTGCGGCATGTGTGCCGCCTTTCTGCCGCTCAGTCAAACATATTGATACGGATGCATCCCATTCTCCGAATTTCCGTCCACCGCAAAAAATCCTCCTCCCCCCTCAAAAAAACGGGAATACGATTTTAGCTACTTATCGCTTTCCCAGTTTAGACAACTGACGAAATAGTTGCTCCCACTTATCGGCAATAGTCGATAAATCAAATTGGTTTGATTTTTTATAGCTGTTTTCGGCCATAGCAACTCGTTTGGGCTCATTTCCCATTAGTTGCGCAAGCCGTTCTGCATATCCATTGATATTAAAGGGCTTAACAAGAACGCCATCAACGCCATCGTTAATAATGTCCGATGCCGCCTCGTAGCTATCAAAAGACACTGGAATACACTTATGAGATATTGCTTCAGCCAAAACCATAGGAAATCCTTCATAATTTGAGGTTAAGCATACAAAAGCTGCCTTTTTATAATATGGAGTTGGGTTTTGGCGACCCTCGAAGCTGACATCTTTCAACTTCAAGTCTTTGGCAATTTTCTTAATCGCGGACAAATCCGGGCCATCTCCTACAAGTATCAAACGCCAACCTTTTGCTCTACTATCATTTTGAAGGCACGCCCACACACGCAGAAGTTTATCCATTCTTTTTTGAGGAAGATCCATCCTACCGACATATAACACTATATGTTCTTTTTCTCCGAAATCGCCATATGTCTCTACGACCGCAGGATTAGGTATCGCAATCGCATTGCCGAGAGCCTTAAATTGATGACGATAACCACTGGACAGCAAAACAACCGCGTCAGAATTGGATGAAAGCCATTGATAATATCGGGCACGCTTATTATAATACCTAAGACGCAACAACGGGTTCAATAGTATTCGCACAAAACGCTCAGCCTTATTTCTGGCAAGCAATTTATTCATATCGTTGAAATTTGCTAACATCAGCTTCGGATTAGAATGCAAGACACTGACAAACGCACAATTATTCAATCCGTATGGAATCAACGAAGTCTCCGGATAACACAATGCATATTGATTGATGACTATTTCGATTCTGTTGTCACTAATCACCTTCGTTATAAAGCGTTTTTTTTCGTCATCCGTCTGTAAGGACGCAGGCATATGGATTACCTTATACGCTGTATCAACCATACTCGCCTTATCTGCAATGAGTATTAGCGCCGAAACATTGTGCCCTCGATGCGCCAATTCCGTCGCTAGCATATCAGAAACTCTTTCTATACCCAATATTGTCCTAAATAAA